>JBGVGF010000018.1:0-11946 GCA_045121495.1 Faecalimonas sp. | reverse complement strand
GGCATAAATCTCCTCTGTAAAAATGGTTTCTAGTCAATTCCATTATACCAAACGGAACAGGTTTATGCCTTTTTTATTGGCTGAAATATTGAATTTTCAAGGTTCAACACACCGTATCGGTGTGGGAAGTTTCAGTTAGTAGAATATAGGTAATTGCGAACTCGTTTCGCAATTACCTAGTAAGTAAAAGGAATTGCTATGATAAAATTAGAAAAACGGCAATAAATAAAAAAATGCCGAAATTCTAATGGAAGGAATGAGAATGTGATGATTGAAAATGTTATATACAAATTTGACGCGAATCAGATTTTCACGAAAGAAGATTTCCGCAGAGCTGTCCACGAGGAAAATAGTGATTATAAAGAAAGCTCCATTAACTGGTTGTTAGGGAAACTGAAATCAGAGTATAAAATCATTAAAATCAGCAAGAATGCATACTGCAGGATTGAGGGAAAGCGTTTTGAATATCGGTATCCCTATTCTGAAGAATTATGCTTAATTGTAAAAGAAATTAAAGATGAATTTCCGCTACTTGATTTCCAAGTTTGGGAACTGGTACAGTTAAATGAATTCGTCAATCACCAGCTTGCACATAACACACTATTTATTGAAGTTGAGGAAATGTTGGAAGAATCTGTATTTGAATTTTTAAAAGAAAAACATATAGGGGTATTATTAAAACCAGATGTGAAGGAGTATTACAAATATAGAGAACCTGATAATACGATTGTAATTCAAAAAATGGTTACAGAGGCACCAGCGGCGATTAAAGGAACGAACTTTTCCCGTCTTGAAAAAATTCTTGTGGATGTTTTAAAGGATAAACTGGTAGGAAGTATGATTGATGAACGTGAATGCTCTACAATTTTTGAAGATAGTTTTGCTAGATATGCATTGGATGTTTCAAGGATATACAGATATGCGTCCAGAAGGGGCGCAGGAAAAAAAGTAAAAGATATGATGGAAAAAATATGGTGTTAAATCCATCTGAACAAAGGAGAAGAATATGCTTCTAAAAGACAATTTTAATATGGAAAATGTACAGCGCTTACGTGATTTGACAGGCAGAGATCCGAATCTGTTGGAAAGAGTAGTTTATGCTTTCGGGTTGTTGGAAGCAATCAAACAGGCAGGTATTCCCTTTATATTTAAGGGAGGAACCAGTCTGATGCTTCTGATGGAGCATCCTATGAGATTGTCAACGGATATTGATATTATCGTAAAGCCTGGTACAGACATTGATTATTACATACAGGAAGCTGCAAAAATATTTCCGTTCTTAAAATGTGAGGAACAGGTAAGAATCGGAAAAAACAATATTGAAAAAAGACATTTTAAATTTATATATAAGTCTCCGGTCCGGGACAGTGAATTTTATATTTTACTGGATGTGGTTTTCGCAGAAAGTCCTTATGCACTTTTGACAGAAAAAGAAATCTGTAATGAATTATTGCTGGTAGAAGGACCCGAAGTATATGTAACGGTTCCAACGGCAGATTGCATTTTAGGCGACAAACTGACAGCATTTGCATCGCATACAACAGGGGTCACGTTTGGCAAAGAACTTGAGATCATCAAGCAGTTGTATGATGTGGCTAATCTCATTGATGTTATGACAGACCAGAAACTTCACCATAAACAGTTTTTATCGTTGTCTGTCTAAGGCCTTTATGGCGATATCTGCTTTTACCCCGTTCTTTCATCAGCATCTGATCATATCGTTCCAGGAACTCCTTTGTAAACTGCTGACCAATCTGGCAGATCCATTTATAAATATTTTTCTCCAACTCCTTGAAAGTAACTCCATTTTCAGCTATCATAGTTTTCATCATACAGACTCCTTATGTTTTTTCTGGACAATTAAACAATAAGATAAATCTGTATGATTTGGAAGAGGTTTCGACCTCTTCCTTTTATTTTTGCCAACTATAATTTTACTCTAAGTAAAAATTGGGAAAAGCAAAAGAGCCGTCCAGATCTTGTAGCGGTTTTCTTTTTTTATATCAGATAATGTTATATTATAAACAATTTGCAAGCGTCTTGTTATCTTGTTCAAACGCATAAAGAAGTATAACAGTTGCAATACATATAAAATGGTTACAATTATTGAAGATTCCGTCTGTTAAACAGGTAGAAGCCCAAGATATATGTTATTAAACACTCTATTGTATCTGATATAATAAACTCCAAATGATAAGGAATATTTTTCAATATAAGAGAATTATTAGATTTGTCGGCTTGTTTTTCGTGCAACATATAGGATACGTAACATGATTGTGCATATGGAGAGGCAAATAAATGTATATTGTGTGCGACTCTTTTGGTTCCTTCGATATATAGGGGGTTATCCCGAATTTCACCATCTACGCTAAATAGAGTAGTCTGTGCCGGTTGGTTTAAACTTCGTACCGTTTCATTACCTCCATAAAGAAGAAATAGAGTTACAGCCATTACAAAGAAGATGGAAATAATTCTATGATTGATAAGTATAGATAATACTGTAGAAATTATTGTTACAGTCGAAATAATCATAAGGGTAATAATTAAGTTTATAAAAAAATCTGTGCTGAATATATCTGTATCATATTTTTGCATTATTCCTAAAATTATAATAGATATTGTATCAATTAAGAATAATATCATTCCTTCTATTATTCCGACAATAATTTCAGTCTTGTAAAATATTGATTTACTAAAACCGCAAAATAGCTTATTATTGATAGTTCTGTTATCTAATTCTTGAATTAGTTGTAAAGATACATTTACTGCAATACATAAACATATAATTGCTGTTTTATTAAAAAGAAAGTATGTGGTATCGACTTCAAAGCCAAATACAGACCCGATGACTTCCAGATAATTATAGATCAATAAGAATATAATTTCGCCAATGAATATTATGGATGACAATCTTCTTGATAATTCCGCTTGTAATAATTTGCGCATGTTTTATTTCCTCCCTCTATTATTCGAACTTGTCAAAATAAAATTTTTCTAATGATTCATCAGATATCTCGTTAATTTGACATTCGTGAATTAAGTTTCCATCCTTAAGAAATCCTATGTGAGTGACAATTTTTTGCAATTCGTCGAGAATGTGGCTTGAAATTACCACAGTTACATGTTGCTTTTCGCTTAGTGTTTTGATTAAATTTCTAATCTGTCGTATTCCTGAAGGGTCTAAGCCATTTAACGGCTCGTCAAGAAAGAGTAAATCGGGTTGATTCGCAAGTGCTAAAGCAAGTCCTAATCGTTGTCGCATTCCAAGAGAATATCGAATTACAGGCTTATTGGTATCTTTTATACCAACCATTTTAAGAAGCTCTGCTGCGTTATATTTTGGAGTTTCTATCAGGGATAATTGATATTTTAAGTTCTTTTTTGCGGACCAGTATGGATAAACAGCTGGATTCTCTAATATGGCTCCGATTCTAATATTTTCATCCATTTCAATCTGCCCTGAAGTGGGGGATTGCAGTCCTAACAGTAGTCTCATCAGAGTTGTTTTTCCAGCTCCGTTATTGCCTATCAAACCATAGATTGATCCATTAGGAATATGAATTGATATGTTATTTAAAGCAATGGTGTCATTATACTTTTTTGTGATATTGGTTGTTGTTACAATATAGTTCATAAAGTCCCTCCCTTTAAATGTTTTGTTTCTTAAAGATATTTCTGCTCACAAAAATAATATTAATGGTGAGGATTCAGATAAGTAAAGCAAAGAGGCGTAAACAATGGATTTAATGGGATGTAAAGGCTATTTGACATAGCATAAACAGCACTTTGTTATGGTTATTTGATGATTGGGGGTACATTTAAATTTATAGATAAATTTTTAAGCTTGAAATGAATGGTAAAAATGTGAAAATAGTAGAAATTAAACATAAGAGTGGGTTTAAGGGACACAAAAAGAAAGTTTTTATATATACGTGTAACAGAAAATGCGGAGAATAAGTGGATGTAAAGCTGATTTGACATGGATGTAAAGGCCTGTTTGCTTGAGTGACTGGTGGAGATAGTGTAGATTTTGCTTGTAGCAAATATATTTTTGCTTATAGCAAATGCATATTTGAAATTTCAAAAGAAAAAGGAGAAAAACTAACTATGAGAACATTAACAAGTGAAAAAGCACAGGAGATTAAAGCGGGTGCAGGACATTATCATTGGATATGTAGAGATGGTATTAACTTTACGAGTAAGGCATATAGTTCATATGCTGCCGCTGGTAAAGCAGCTGATGCTCACGTTGCAAAATACCCAGCTCATGCAAAAAAAGTTAGCGTGTTCTATTGTGAGAAGAGTAGTTGTCAGTAATACAACACTTGGTAAATAGGGTTGGATATTCCAACCCTATTTATATTATATACGAAAGACAAGGAGTTGATTATGAGAGGCTGTTTACAACATGATGAAAATGATTGTGGGTTAGCATGTATATTAACAATATGTAAGTTCTTGAAAATAAGTGTTGATGAAAAAAGTCTTAGAAAAAATATTTTTCTGGGAAACGAAGGTTTGAGTTTGTATGGAATAACAAGGGTGTTTAGTAATATAGGAATAGAATCTCTGGCAGTTGAAGGAACCAATACAGAGTTATTTGCCTTATTAGCTGAAGAAAAGAAACCGATCGTTATTATGATAAATGAAGACAATGAATGTCATTATGTTGTAATATATAAGGAGAATACAAAAGAGGTATTCTTATGGGATCCGAACAAAGGTAAGCGTATTGTTTCAAAAGAGTATTTTAATTTAATATGGTCAGGCTATGCTGTATATATTACAGAAGTATTAGAATATGAGAAAAGGGTAGTGTTAGGGCAGTCAGTATGTTGGAGTACATTGTTACAGCAGAAGAGGTGTCTTGTTGCATTGATGATATTTTCTATTATACTCATAGCAGTTAGTATGAGTACAACCTTTATGTACAAGAATATAATAGAACAAATCGAAATGGGAATTCAAGTTTTAACACCACAACTAGAAGGATTATTCATACTAATGGGAGTATGTTACTTACTGATAACTATTTTATTTATAGTAAAAGGAACACTTATTGCTTATTTAAAAAAAGAATTGGAGGTTACTCTTCAAGATCGATTTGTGAAATCTCTGCTAAATATCTCAATTCAAAAAAAGGATGATTATACAAGTGGAGGTATTTTAGATAGATATCAGAGATTATCTGTAGTTGTTGAAACTATGTCTTCAGTATTTACATCGGTAGTTATAGAATGTATTTCTTTGATTGCCGGAATAATTATTTTAGCAAGTATTAATGTTGCTATGTTCGGTATGGTTTTAATTATAGTTGTTTCTTATGTAGTTTTGTTTATTGCTTCTAAGAAAAAGTTTTTTAAGCTGAGTAAAACTATCATGGATAAAGAGTCTTTATTGATTACACATATAAAGGAAACAATAGAGAATTTAATTTCATTAAAAAGCTTTGAAAACAGTAAGTATAAGAATAAAATAGAAAATGAGATTAAGTTTGTAAAAAATCAAGAGTATATCTTGAATATAATATCCATAAATATGGAGGGAATATTAGATGCAATAGAAAGCCTTGTTATGCTGATAGTATTGATATATGGAATTAAGTCGATCATCACGGGCAATATGTCTTTGGGTACATTACTTGCATTTGAAAGTTTTGTGGGTTTCTTTTTGTCTCCTGCGAAGAATTTGCTTGGCATTTTTCCATCTCTACAAGAGACAATACTTACATTTCGTAGAATAGAAGACATATTTGTGTATGATGAACCTACGGGAATTTTAGCACACAATGGTGCGATTATTGGAAAAGTATGCGTAGATAATTTAGATGTTGCTTACGGTTACGATAAACCTATATTAAAAAACATTTCTTTTAGTATCGAAGCCGGTGATAAGGTTTTTTTGATGGGAGTCAGTGGTTGTGGAAAGTCAACATTAGCAAAAAGTCTTGCTGGAATAATGAAATATAAAAAAGGTAGAATTATATGGGATAATAACATAAATTCAAACGATACGGATTTGGCAAAACAGGTTTTATATTTATCACAAGAAGCAGAAATATTTTCGGGTTCAATTAAAGACAACATTTTAATGTGGGAAAAAGATTATGATCAAGAGTTATTTGATGAGGTCATTGAAACAGTGGGCATTAATCAAATAATGAATTCCCGAGGACTTGATTTAGGTAGTTATTTATTGGAAAATGGCACTAATTTATCTGGTGGAGAAAAGCAAAGAATTGCGTTGGCTAGAGCCATTATGAAAGACTCTCCAGTATATATATTTGATGAAGCAACTTGTCATCTGGATTATGAAAGTGAAAAAGCCATAATGGATTATATCAGAAAGAAATTTATGAAGCATACATGCATAATTATATCGCATAATGCAAAGCTATTAAATGATAATGATAATGTTATATTTATTGATGGTGTTGGAAAGCTTCACACAGATACTCATTTACAGATGCTTAAAAACAATATAGAATATAGTCGGATGCTTAAAGACAGATAGAGGGACAACCATTATGACTGTAGCAGAAATGATTAAGAAAACTAGATTAGATAATAACATGACTCAGGAAGAGTATGGATATAAATTTGGTGTTACAAGACAGACCGTTTCTAGTTGGGAAAACGAAAAGAGTATGCCAGATTTGCAGATGCTTATAACAATATGTAATACATATAAACTCTCTCTTGATTCGTTATTAAATGATGATTATGATTATGTAAATAAGATAGATATAACGCAGAAAATTGGACGAATTTTAAAAAGAATAGTATCTGTTCTGTGCATTATAGCATGCATATTCCTGATAATGTTCGTAGTTTGGAAGGTCAATGAAAAAAGGACAAATGCAGATTTTGCTTCTAGAGTTACGGAATTAGGTTTCGTATTAGAGGATGGTCGTTATATAATGCAAGATAAAGAAGTATTATATGAACTGCCTAATCAAAAACTGCCGTTTATGAGATTTGAATTTTATGTACAGAATATTCGGGCAATATATAAAACGAAGGATTATAAATGTAAAATTATTTTAAATTATGATGATAAGAAGTATACTTTTAGTATAGACTACGGAATTGATACAAGTATTTCAGGAATTATTACAGATGATGGTGCTATAGAGTATAAGCGATTATCTAAAAATGATTCAAATCTGTTAGACGAATGTGAAGATGATATAGTAAATATCTTACATAAGATGATAAGTCTCTATAATGTTGCGTATGATTTGTAAAAAGATTTTTGCCAATAGAATTTAGGTTAGATAGGGCGTGAAATGTTCTGAAAGTCAATGTTTTTGCTTTCGGAGGGGAAGGTAAATTAAATGTGTCTTTGGAAAACAACATCAACAGCGTTGCAGGTGTATACGCGCTTCTGAAAGGCAGTTTCAAGGATATTTTTCAGGAACTCATGAAGGCTGAACTGGATGAATATAGCAGAAACCGCTTCAAATCCAAAATATGGGATCTGAAGCGGTTTCTGTCATAATATTATTCAGTTTTTTCAACAGCAGATTCTGTCTCTGGATTTTCTGCATTTTCAGATTCCTCTGGCGCAGCCGTTGCTTCAACATTGACCGGCTCAGCTTTTTCTTCAGTTTCAGCCGAATCAGTTTTTTCTGGCTCAGATACAACAGGTTTTGCTTCAGCCGTTTCCTCTGTCTTCAGCTCCTCCGTCACCGGTGCCGCTTTCGTCTCCACCGGCTTATCCGCCTTTTCATTTTCAATAACAGACTCAATTTCCTCTTTATTCATCTTTTCCGGCACATATTCCGGTTCCACGATCGGTCTGCGTTCCCCGCTGTAACCTTTTCGGTTTTTCCACTCACCGCGGCGCTTGGCAGCCTTTTCAAGAGCCCGTTCCTCAATACGTTTGTTGCGTTGATTCGTTCTGATCGTTACAATAACATATTTAATCAGTCGTACAATGATCAGAATGATCAGAGTAATAATACTCAGACACAGCAGAGCATGTCTCTTGGTCACGAATCCAATCGCTCCAAAGACCAGTACTGCTAAAACAAAAAAAGTACGGACTGTATTTGCAACTTTATTTGAGAAAAATAAAACAAAGAAAAAGACCACAGCTGCAATACATGCCATAATAAGGTGATTTGTGAAAAGGGTTTTCACATATTCCGGCATGGATTTTAATAGATCAAAAATTTCCTGCATGATAAATACCTCCTATTCAGTCATATCCTACCATAAAACCCTTTGAAAATCCAGAAAAATATGATATTATAGGTTTCAGGCTATGCCTTTTTATCTATTATGAGGAGGAATACCATGGACAACACAGAAATGGTTTCAAAAAATTTTATTGAACAGATTATTGATAAAGACTTAGAGGAAGGCAAATATGAGACAATCTGCACCCGTTTCCCGCCGGAACCGAACGGATATCTCCATATTGGTCATGCAAAATCCATTCTTTTGAATTATGGATTATCACAGGAATATAACGGAACATTCCATCTTCGTTTTGACGATACAAATCCGACAAAAGAAAAGACCGAGTTCGTAGAGTCCATCAAGGCTGACGTTGAGTGGCTGGGAGCGGACTGGAAAGAGCACCTTTATTTTGCTTCTGATTACTTTGATCAGATGTATGAAGGTGCAGTCAAGCTGATCAAAAAAGGAAAAGCATACGTCTGCGATCTGACGGCAGAAGAGATTCGTGAATACCGCGGAACACTGACTGAACCGGGAAAAGAGAGTCCATACCGGAACAGAAGCATTGAAGAGAATCTGGATTTATTCGAGCGTATGAAAAACGGCGAGTTCCCGGATGGCTCCAAAGTACTTCGCGCAAAGATCGATATGGCATCCCCGAACATCAACATGCGTGACCCGGTCATCTATCGTGTGGCGCGTATCCATCATCACAACACAGGGGATAAATGGTGCATTTACCCGATGTATGACTATGCCCATCCGGTTGAAGATGCCATCGAGGGAATTACACACTCCATCTGTACGCTGGAGTTTGAAGATCACCGCCCGCTGTACGATTGGGTTGTTCGCGAGCTGGAATATGAATATCCGCCGAAGCAGATCGAGTTTGCAAAACTGTACCTGACTAACGTAATTACAGGCAAAAGATATATCAAAAAACTGGTAGAAGAAGGCATCGTAGACGGATGGGATGACCCGCGTCTTGTTTCCATCGCAGCACTTCGCCGCCGTGGTTTCACACCGGAATCCATACAGATGTTTGTAAAACTCTGCGGTGTGTCAAAAGCGAACAGCTCCGTTGACTATGCCATGCTGGAGTACTGCATCCGCGAGGACCTGAAAATGAAACGTCCGCGTATGATGGCAGTTCTTGACCCGATCAAACTGGTGATTGACAACTATCCGGAAGATCAGACCGAAATGCTGGATGTGGCAAACAACCTTGAAAATGAAGAACTGGGTTATCGTAAGGTTCCGTTCAGCCGCGAACTTTATATTGAACGGGATGATTTTATGGAAGAACCGCCGAAAAAATACTTCCGTCTGTTCCCGGGCAACGAAGTGCGCCTGATGCATGCATACTTTGTAAAATGCACCGGTTTCGAAAAAGACGAAAATGGCAATGTGACCGTCGTTCACTGTACGTATGACCCGGAAACAAAAGCAGGCAGCGGCTTCACTGGACGTAAAGTAAAAGGAACCATCCACTGGGTACCGGCAAAAGAGGCAGTGGAAGCAGAAGTAAGACTGTATGAGAACCTTGTGGATGAATCCAAAGGTGTTTACAACGAAGACGGCAGCCTGAACCTGAATCCGAATTCAAGAACCATCGTAAAAGCTATGCTGGAACCGAGTTTCGATGATGCAAAAGCCTATGACAGCTACCAGTTTGTAAGAAACGGATTCTACTGTGTAGATGCAAAAGACTCCAAACCGGATGCACTGGTATTTAACCGTATCGTGTCTCTGAAGAGTTCCTTCAAACTGCCGAAACCGGAGTAAATCAGAAAAAAGTGATACAGGAACCGACAAAATAAACAGATGAGAAGCATTTATCTGTTTGGCGGCAGTCGGTGCAATATGTATCAGATCAAGAAAAAATATGAATGAATTGACCATAGTTTTAGATACGGAGAGCAAAAAGCCTCTCTATGAACAAATCTATGAATATTTAAAAAGGGAGATGCAGGAAGGGTCGATCCGGCCCGGGGAGCGTCTCCCTTCCGCGCGTTCTCTGGCCCGTTTTCTGCAGGTGAGCAGAAGTACGGTGGATCTGGCCTATGCGCAGCTTGTGGCAGAGGGCTATCTGGAAAGCATTCCATGTAAGGGATATTATGCGGCGGATGCCCAGCTTCTGTATAAAATAGAATCAAAACGGGATGCAAACAAAACGCTGCCGGAATCAACCCCTTTGAATCGTCGGGATGCGGTGAAAAAAGTATCTGAAAAAAAGTCGTACCAATACGATTTTTCCGTAAACGGTATCGATCCGGAAGGCTCTCCGGCAAATCTCTGGCGAAAAATATCAAAACGAATTCTTCTCGATGACACCGGACAACTTTTCCGTCAGGGTGATCCAAACGGAGAGGAAAGCCTGCGTGCAGCCATTGCCGGATACCTTTATCAGGCCAGAGGCGTCCATTGCAAAAAAGAACAGATTGTAGTCGGTGCCGGAAACGATTATCTGCTCATGCTGATCAGCAACCTGGTCGGCAGGGACAGCATTATCGGGATCGAAAATCCTACTTATAAAAGTGCCTATGATACTTTTCTAAATCTGGGTCACAAAATGGTAGATATTGATATGAACCGGGATGGTATGAGTGTAGAGTCACTGGAAGCTTCCGGAGCTCAGATTGCCTACGTGATGCCCTCCCATCAGTTTCCTACGGGGATCGTTATGCCCATTCGGCGCCGCATCCAGCTTTTGAAATGGGCAGATGAAAAAGAAGATCGTTATATCATTGAAGATGATTATGACAGCGAATTTCGATACAAAGGAAAACCGATTCCGGCACTTCGGGGCATCGATCAGACCGACAAGGTAATTTACATAGGAACTTTTTCAAAATCCATATCACCGGCGACCCGAATCAGTTATATGGTATTACCGGAAAAACTGATGGAGAAAGCCAAAAAGATGGGACATTTCTATTCCCAGACCGTGTCAAAAGTGGATCAGAAAATCATAGAAGTACTTTTGACCGAAGGGTATTTTGAACGGCACCTGAATCGAATGCGCGCCTTATATAAAAGTAAGCAGGAAGTTTTATTAAATTCTTTTCGGGAAATGGAAGATATTTTTACCATTTCCGGTGAGGATGCGGGGCTTCATATTGTACTGACCTTTTCGGAAGGGTATGAGGAAAAAGATTTGATTGAGACTGCAAAAAAATGGGGAATCCGTATATATGGGGAATCCGAATACCGGACCGCTGCAGTATGTACGGAAAGTATGAAAAAACCGGCCAGAATTCTGCTGGGATTTGCCACCATGTCGATAGAAGAAATACGGGAAGCATCATCTGTTTTGAAGAAAAATGTTTTCCGGAAAATAAACTGAAAGAAGGTGAGGGGATGACCTTTTGGCACCCCTCATCTGTCATTTATTCTATGCGATAAAGGTTGCCACAAACCGGAAGATAAGGTATATTATTATTGGAAAAAAGTACTTATACGATGAGAAAAGAAGAGAGGCGTTTGAGATGTACAAAGCATGTATTCTGGACATAGACGGTACGCTGCTTGACAGCGTGGAGTCCATAGCATATGTAGCAAATCAGGTATTGACCACATACGGACTGGAACCGCAGCCGGTGGAATCTTACAATTATTTTGCAGGGGACGGCGCAGATGAGCTGATGAAGCGTGCGCTGACCGCGGCAGGGGATCCGGAGATGGTTCATTATGAAGAGGGACGGGCGCTTTATCGTGAGATTTTTGCAAAAGATCCCTTATATCATGTAAAAGCCTTTGA
>JBGVGF010000017.1:0-133518 GCA_045121495.1 Faecalimonas sp. | reverse complement strand
TTTGAGTCTGGCATGAGAGCCTCGCACGGCGAACATGCCAGACTCTTACGAATACGTGCATTAGTCGTAGGAAGCGGCGCGTTGTAGTGAAGGATATACGAAGATGTATTTGTTTGTATATTACTTAGATAAATCCTTATTTTCTTTCTCTTTTCTCCTTCAAAATCGCAACATTTTCATTTACTTTTTTCTTACCAAGCGGATAGACAAACAACAATGTTAAGCCTACTGCGATATAAAGAATTCCAGGATATAATGTTGCAACATTGTAGATGCCATCGGCTACTTCCTGTGTCTGTACCTGCACACTTTCATCAAATCCTGTCATTGCAAGTGCAAAGCCACCAAGGCCGCCTGCTGCTGCCTGTCCGACTTTTCTTGCAAATGAATAAATTGCATAAATCGTTCCGTCCTCGCGTTCTCCAGTTTTTACTTCCTGATTATCAATGACATCTGTGATAATCGACCAGATTACAAGGTTAAAAAATCCAAAGCCGATGTACCCTAAAACCGAAATTAGAATAAATGTCCACATAGACTCTACATGCATTACATATAAGACGAGTGATGATACACCTGCGATCAGACATCCTACTGCACTTGCCTCTTTTTTTCCAAATCTTCTGGTGATTGGAAGCACGAATGGTGCAAGCATAAACGTCGGAATAATACCAACTGCCGTCATTACAGAGATTCCGGTCTTGTCTTTAAAATAATCAATAAAGACATACTGATTCATCGCCTGTGTCAAAAGTGATGCCAAGAGCAGTAAAATAGCTGCTAAAATGATACCCAATAAAGCTCTGTCTGAAAATAACCTTTTCAACGTATCTACGATACCTACCTGTTTTCCCTTTCCTTTTGCCTCAATCTGCACACGTTCTGTTGTCAGTGCATAGCAAATCCAATAACAGATAATTGCAGCCACGGAAAATACCCCCGCGATCAAAGTTATTCTTCCGCCTTGTACAATTTGATTTCCATTCACATCTGTTGAATAAACCAAAATCGGCGCTACTACTCCGATTACAAGAGATGCAAGAGACGCGCCCATACTACGGAACGTAGATAGAGACGCTCGATCCTCTGCTTCATCACTGATTACAGAAGCCATGGATCCATAAGGAATGTTGATTGCTGTGTAACAAATGCTGCCCCATAAAATGTATGTAGCAAACATGTACACAACTTTTACTGTCATAGAAGCGTTTGCAAGTCCCGATTGATACATCAAAAAACTCGCCAATGCAACCGGACCGCTTGCCCATCGAATCCATGGCTTAAAGCGTCCGCCTTTTCCAGGTTTCATTTTGTCAACGATACGTCCCATAGTAATATCGGTAAATGCATCCACAAGACGTGCTATTACAAACAAAACACCTACCAGTTCTGCACGGATTCCCAATACTTTTGTGTAAAATACCATCAAAAACAGACTGGCAAAAATGAATGTAAAGTCATTTCCAAAATCACCAAACATATAACCAATCTTGTCTCTTAAGCCAAATGGCCTTACTTCTTTTTGTGTGTTCATTTTTTCTCTCCTTGCATATTGTTTATTTTTTGTCACTCACATGCTAACGTATTTTCTGTTTTTCTGTGAGAATTATTTTTTTTGATTTTGTATATTTTTTAGTTTTCTCCAATACTAGTAGTATAAACAAAATGGAGGGTTTTATGAACGATACACACAATTTTCTATCTTTGAAACGAATCGAAGAACGTTATTCCAATGAAAACGAACTTATTCACGCGGTTATGCATGGACAGATTCACCGTGTCGAAGAAATGCTGCAAAATCTGGATTTTAGTCATTTTGAATCCCGCACCTCTGATCCTGTACGAAACATGAAAAACTATGCAATTATTGCAAACACTTTACTTCGAAAAGCCGCGGAACAAGGATATGTCTCTCCTCCTCAGCTTCATGCTCTTTCAGAAGCATTTGCAAAAGAAATTGAAACAGCAACAACAGAACAGGCCATATTTTTCATTCTGAAAAATATGGCCCGAAAATATACATTATTAGTTAAAAATGATTCTTTAAAAGGATATTCACCACTCATCCGTAAAATCATGACTCATATTGACTCTGATTTATCCACTGATCTGAGTCTGAAAACACATGCAAAACTCCTGCATGTGAATCCATCCTATCTGTCCACCATCTTCAAGAAAGAGACCGGGCAGACTTTGACACAGTATGTCACAAAAAAAAGAATGGAACTTGCCAAAACGTTATTGGAAACGACAGATTTGCAAATCCAGACCGTTGCCCTTCATTGTGGCATCCATGATATCTGTTATTTTACGAAATCCTTCAAAAATCACACAGGAATGACACCAACTGCCTACCGCAAAAAGTACGCAAAATAAGCTGCATTCACACCGTTTCCAATCATGAAACTTTTATATATATGGCTGCAAACGCTTCATAAGATTTTCATATATTGGATTTTTTGTCTTTTGAAAAAGATCAGATGCCATTTTCATTACCAGACAGTAATGAGCTTTTGCACTCTCTTCTTTTTTTACTCTTTTATAATAGTCACCTACCATCATATATGAAGTAATTACATCATTGATCAACTTATTATTAGATTTCTCATTAACCGCAATCATTCGTTTTAACCCGATTTGATATGTTTCCTCAGCTTTAGAAGCCTCCTCCTCTAACTGGCTATAACTTCCTGCAAGAGTCATATAATTTCTAGCAAGCATGGCTCCAAATGCAATTGGATCTTCTTCCTCATGCTCTTCTAAAACATAGATGGCATCCTCAATTGTTTCCATCACAAGCTGTATATCTTTGGTAAATGTATAAATTGTAGCTAACGAATTCATTCGAGTTGCCAGACGGAAACTCTGTGTCTTATCGTCCCTTTTTTCATAAATGGCTTTATCCAGCTTTACACCATCTTTTCCACAGGCAATTGCCTTTTCATAATCCCCGACACAAGCATAAAGAACCGATAATTCACTCATCACATTTGCATGCAGATCCACATAACGCATTGGCATTTGCTTCCTCATCGTACAGGCTATTGCATTTTTGTATAAGCCTTCTGCCACCGTGAACATTTTCTTCTGGTGCTCTGTGAATGTTTTGGAAGTTGGTGTCAAAACTGCACATCCAAGCATAGTTCGATAAAAATTAGCTCTCTTATAGTAAGCAAATCCCAATCGGAAATCATACTTTTCTTTATCCATCTCATACAATTTCAAAGAAACTTTCATCATTTCCATATATGATTGTTCTGCCTTGTCTGGTTTTTTCACTTTCATCCAGACATCACCAATCGACTCATAAATCATTGCTGAAACAATATAAGATTCTGCTTTCGTCACAGTTCCTTCTGTTTTCTCTTTCAGCTTCATCAGCTTTGCCACAGAAGCTTCTGGATTTTCTGAAGCACCTTTTATAGCCTCTGCAAGTTCATTTTGTAATACTAATAATTCTTTGTCAGTCATTTTATCACCTTTCATTAAGCAGGTTTACTGCCTGTTCCATAATATAATCTGTGTACGTTTTATATGGTTTTCTCCTTTATGAAAATGGATCTAAATCTGTATCTTCGTTAATCTGGCACAAAAATTCTGAAAGAAGTTCAATAGCGTTTTCTATATCATCAAGATGGCAAACTTCGCTTGGTGAATGCATATAGCGCAGTGGCAGCGACAGAAGTGCCGTCACATATCCTTTTCCTGCAAAATGAATCTTATCCGCATCTGTACCTGTTCTGCCAATGAAAGATTCCATCTGATAAGGGATATTTTTATGTTCTGCACAGACCTTTAAGAAATCATTCACCTTACGATTCGCCATAGAGCTGTTGCAGATAACAGGTCCCTTGCCAAGCTGTACGTCTCCGGATTCCGCTGGATCAGTTCCTGGATAATCCTGCGCATATGTTACATCTACTACAATTGCGACATTTGGCTCAATACTGCTGCTTGCCCAATGTGCGCCACGCATCGTTGTCTCTTCTCCAACCGTTGTAGCTGCATAAACTCCAATCCTACATCCTTTTTCTTTCGCTCTCTTTAAAGCTTCAAGAACAATGAATGCACCACCGCGATCATCTACGGCACGGGCACTTAAGTATCCATTGAGCATCTCCTGGTGATATGTATGTAAATGAATTGGATCACCTTCCTGTACATATTTTCTGGCATCTTCTCTATCTTTTGCCCCAATATCAATGATCAAATCGCTGTCCTTTAATTCTGCTTTTCCCATATCTTTTGAATTGACCACGGTTCCATATATCGTTTGTTTGTATCCGTGAATTACAACCTGATGTCCAGGATAAACTCTTGCAAAAATTCCACCAGCTTTTGCCACTTTCAGTAACCCATTTTCCAGAATATGTGTAATAATAAGACCAATTTCATCAATATGACCACAAAGCATCACTTTAAATGGAGCTTCCGGATTGATTACGCTGATTACATTTCCAGTATAATCTGTGATGATCTTATCACAATAAGGGGTCATTTCGTCGACTACTTTCTTTTGAAGAGAAATCTCGTGTCCTGAAACCGACATTCTATCCAAAAGTGTATATAAAAATTCCTTATTCATTTCATGTCACCTCGCTTAACTTCGCTTTTGTTATTATAGCTATGAATTTATATAAGTATCTGAAATTTCGATCGCATCATTTATCATAGTATCATTTTACAGAAAAATTTCCAGTAAAATCCCACTTAAAACACTAATTGCATAGATTCCGCTTATGATAATTGCATTCTTCTTCCAGTTTCGATTCATTTTGAACAATATTACGATTCCAATTCCTGCGCAAGCTAAAAGCCCCGCAAACATACTTCCAAATGAAAGCACTCCTTCTAGATAAAAAGTTGTAATTGCAACAGAAACTGCACAATTCGGAATCATTCCAATCAATCCTACCAGAAAGATACTTAGAACCGGATATCCTGCTGCCAATTCTACTATTCGTTCCATGCCGATCCATTCTGCAACGAAATTAATTCCTAGTAATAACACAAAAACAAACACTGTAATACGCAAAGTATGTATCAACGCCGGTTTCAATATTCCGCCTTCTTCACAGTGACAATGGTCTCTTTCGCATAGTTCCTGAATGTGAAGCCCCTTTTGTCTTCCGCCACTCATTCTTCGAACCATAAAGTCAACAAAAAGTCCAGCTGCAATCCCCACAAAAACTTTTGCTGCTAAGATAAATAAAATCTCTTTTTTGTCTGCATTTCCTGATATTAAAATTGGAAGCATTTCATCTGAAGTCGACAGGAAAACTGCCACCATCGTACCTACTGTAATTACGCCTCCAGCATAAAGATTTGCCGCAGCAGCTGAAAAACCACACTGAGGAATCACTCCAAGAATACCGCCTATAATAGGACCTTTCTTACCCGTATTGGATAACATAGCTACTGTTTTCTGGGCCGCTCTGTTTTCAAGATACTCCATCCCTAAATAAGTCAGAAACAAGAATGGAAGCAGCTTTATGGTGTCTTCAAAAGTATGCATCAAAACATGCTCTAATATATGAATCAATATATCCGCCTTCTTTCTTTATAAAGTTAGTCTATTCTAATCTATTTTCTTTCAAAAATCAATATTGCAAATATATATTTCCCTATTTTACTCCCTGTTTATACTTTATATGACTTGAAAAATCAAATCCCAGATGTGCTTCACGCCCATCTGGGATTTATTATTTTACAAATTAGTTTATGCCATTATTTGTTCTTTTACTCTGGCACTTAGTGCTCCGTCTGCCACATCGATCACGATGATATCACATCTTCCAACATTTCCTTCCAGAATGAGTCTCGCTGCAAGAGTTTCCACATGTTTTTGCAGATATCTCTTAAGTGGTCTGGCACCATACATCGGCTCATAACCACCTTCCACTACAAACTCCTTAGCAGCGTCTGTAAGTTCAATCGAAATCTCACGTTCTTCCAAACGCTTATTTACATCTTTCAAAAGCAGATCAATAATATGACCAACATCACTTCTCGTAAGAGGCTTAAACATAATTGTTTCATCTAAACGATTTAAGAATTCTGGTCTGAAATGTGCACGAAGCTCATTCATAACCATCTTTTCATTTTCTTCACGAATCTCACCATTCTCATCAATCCCATCCAACAAGTATGCTGAACCGATATTTGATGTCATGATCAGAATTGTATTCTTAAAGTCGACTGTTCGTCCTTGTGAGTCAGTAATACGTCCATCATCTAAAACCTGTAACAGAACGTTGAATACATCCGGATGCGCTTTTTCTACTTCGTCGAAGAGTACAACCGAGTATGGTTTTCTTCGGACAGCTTCTGTAAGCTGACCGCCTTCATCATATCCAACGTATCCCGGAGGTGCTCCGATCAATCTAGAAACGGAGTACTTCTCCATATATTCACTCATATCGATACGGACCATATTGCTCTCATCATCAAACAGACTTTCCGCAAGTGCTTTGGCAAGTTCTGTCTTACCTACACCAGTTGGTCCAAGGAATAAGAATGAACCAATTGGTTTGCTTGGATCTTTAATGCCGGCTTTTGAACGAATGATAGCTTCGGTTACTTTTGTAACACCCTCATTCTGTCCGATGACTCTCTTATGAAGTTCTTCATCCAAATGAAGTGTCTTACTTCTTTCACTTTCATTTAACTTAGCAACCGGAATTCCTGTCCATCTAGAAATAATTTTCGCTATCTCTTCTTCTGTCACACTCTCATGAACCAATGTCATCTCACGCGCTTTTACTTTTTCTTCCTCTTCTTCGAGTTGCTTTGTCAATTGTGGAAGCTTGCCGTATTGAAGTTCTGCTGCTTTTTCGAAATTATATCCTTGCTGTGCTTTCTGGATTTCCTGATTAACCAGTTCAATCTCTTCACGAATCTTCTGCAAACGCTCTACGGATGATTTCTCATTATCCCATTGCGCTTTTTGATTTGCAAAATCCTCCTGCAGTCCTGCAAGTTCCTGCTGTAGATTTTCCAAGCGTTCCTGACTTAATCTGTCATCTTCTTTTTTTAGAGCCGTTTCTTCGATTTTAAGTTGAAGAATACGTCTGTTGAGTTCATCCAACTCTGTTGGCATAGAATCGAGTTCTGTCTTAATCAAAGCACACGCCTCATCTACAAGGTCAATTGCTTTATCTGGCAAAAATCTGTCAGAAATATAACGGTTTGATAGCGTTGCTGCTGCCACAAGAGCACCATCCGTAATCTTCACACCATGGAATACTTCATAACGTTCTTTCAATCCACGTAAGATAGAAATGGCATCTTCTACTGTTGGCTCATCCACCATAACCGGCTGGAAACGTCTTTCGAGCGCTGCATCTTTTTCGATATATTGTCTATATTCATCTAATGTTGTAGCACCGATACAGTGAAGTTCTCCACGTGCAAGCATTGGTTTAAGCATATTTCCTGCGTCCATAGCCCCATCTGTTTTGCCGGCACCAACAATCGTATGAAGCTCATCGATGAAAAGAATAATTTTTCCTTCGCTCTTCTTCACTTCTTCCAGCACCGCTTTTAAACGTTCTTCGAATTCACCACGATATTTTGCACCAGCAACAAGTGCTCCCATATCGAGTGCGAATAACTTCTTATCTTTCAAACCTTCCGGCACATCACCTCGTACAATACGCTGCGCCAGACCTTCTACTGCCGCCGTCTTACCAACACCAGGTTCTCCAATAAGAACCGGGTTGTTCTTTGTCTTTCTAGAAAGGATTCGGATTACATTACGGATTTCGGCATCACGCCCAATCACAGGATCAAGTTTCTGTTCTCTTGCACGTTCAACCAGATCCTGGCCATATTTGTTCAGAGTATCATAAGTTGCTTCTGGATTATCGCTTGTTACACGCTGATTACCACGAACAGTTGATAACACCTGTAAGAAATTTTCACGGTTGATTCCAAATTCTTTCAGAATGGCCTTAATTTCACGATTTGGATGTTTCATCACGGATAAAAATAAATGTTCTACAGAGACATATTCATCTCCCATTTGTTTTGCTTCGTCTTCTGCACTGATAAGTGCCGTATTCAAATCACGGCCAATATAAACCTGACCGCCCTGTACTTTTGTTCTTTTTCGCAATGCTTCTTCTACACGATTCAAAAACAATTCTTTTTGAATATTCATCTTTTCTAATAATTTTAAGATGAGACTGTCTTCCTGTGTAATCAAAGCATATAGCAAGTGTTCTTGCTCAATTTCTTGATTGCCATATTCGTAGGCAACCTTTTCGCAGCGCTGCACTGCCTGTAACGAATTTTGTGTGAATTTCTGGATATTCATAAAAGTTACCTCCTAAGTTATTATTTGTTCTAGGATAGGTATAACACCATTTATTAGCACTGTCAAGAGGCGAGTGCTAATTTAAATTATTAATTATTTATAAACCATCACAGCTCTCCCATCAATGCATCTACAATTTCTTCTGCTACGATTAGCTTATATTCATAGCGTGTAGGCTGTGCATTCAGCACACGTTCATACACATTTACCTTGCCCTCAATATCGATGGCAAAATAAACCTGTCCCGGTACACTGTCTTCATTTTCTGTATCAATATTCCCTAATGTGCCTGTAACACCAATCCCAATATTACTCCTATACTTCTTTCTGCAGACCATAGCCATTGCTTTTGCAGTTTCCGCCGAATACACTCCGTAAGTTTCAATGATTTTTTCGGGAACTCCCTGCATGATCTTTGCTTCATTACTATAAGTTACACAAGCACCTTTCACGACGGATGATGCACCTTCTGTATCTGTAATCAGACTTACAATCTGACCCGAAGTGCAGCTCTCCATCGTTGTAAGTGTAAGTTCTCTCTTGATAAGCATTAGAGTAAGTTGTTCATATTTTTTACGAATCGTCGTTTCATTACAAGTTTTTTTCAATTTATTCTACTCCTTTATCTCGCCTCAATTAGCTTTAATTATATCACAAAGAGAAGACACAACATTACTGTTTTCCTCCTGGAAATAAAAATCCAGAGGTTCCTCTCCTCTGGATTTCTCATGCTCTGATTTAGTGGTTTCCCCCTCCCTTAATTCTCTAGCCACTTCATCAAATCATCTTGTTCTGCGTTTGTCTTTGCATGATTTTCTTTTGAAGGCATTGCTCCTCCATCTGTACAATCTCGCATAGTAAAGTGTTCATACGACAATTCATAAAAATCTATATCTGCATATTCATCTGCCAGCACGCAATTAAGTTGACTGCATTCACGTCTCTCTGCATCCACATATGCTGCAAAAATTAATTTTTCGATCACTTGTCGCGTTGCACTATTTATTGGATGCACAATATCTTTAAATGATCTAGCCTTTACTTCTTTGCTAGGCATCGCTAAAAACATCACATCGTTATTCTTCAAAATCTTTATGTCGTGAATAACAATCATATCATCCAATGTTATAGATGCAATTCCTTTTAATTTTGTTCCAGTGTTTTCCAACCTTCTAACCTGAATCGCTGTAATCAGCATGTCTCACCCTCCCATCATATTCAGATACAAACATTATACACCAAATATTGATTTTTTTTATTACAATATTAATATTGTTGCAAAAAAATACAAAAAAAATCATAAAACAGCTTTTTTTCCTGTTTTATGATTTTTTTTACTATGATTTCATTATAATCTGTACAAGAATGTCATCATTGTCATCTGCTGCATCCTGAAATACATGAATCATCTTCTTCAAATATTCGCTTTTTGGCTCTTCTATCTGAACTTGAATTTCAAAATCCTTCAAATCTGTGAGACAATCATATAATGCATCCAAATTCTTTCCATAGTATTCTGGAAGTTCTAACATTTCTTTCAAATATTCATGAGCCTTTTCTTGATTTCCGAGAATTGTCCCGTCTAATATTGTTGTTCGCATCTTATTCTTCTCCATACAGTAATTCAAAGTTTTCATAATGATCTTCTGTATAATAAATCAGACCATCATTCGAATATACAATTCTTTTAGAATTTCGGTATCCGCCATCGAAGTCGATATCACATTCATAATATTTTCTTCCATCGGCTTCCGGAAGAATTCCCTCATAGTTTCCGAATTTATCTCCGCCGATACTCATGCCTGGAGCAACTTCCTCAAGATTCCCTTTGCTGCTCTCCCAGCCAAGAGTTTTCGCTTCTTTTTTAGTAATGAAATTAGATGGAAGATGATTATATTGATTTAAATAGGCGGCAACTTCTTCTTTTGAAGTATAACTACCATCTTCATCTAATGTTTGCGATTGGGATTCATCCTGCTGCATATCATCATCGTATTGACTTTCATCTTCCAGATAGCTGTCTTCTGATATCTGATCCGAATATGGATCATCTAATATTTCTCCCTGGCATCCCATCAACAATGCTGCAACTAAGAATAGCATGCACACAATCTTACCAAGGCCTTTCATGTTCCATAGTTTTTTCATTTTTTCGTCTCCTTACTTAATACTAGTACTTTCATTATGCCTAACCCGAAAACAAACGTCAACACTAAAAAAAGCGGCGATTCTGCCGCTTTTTTCTCTCTATTATCTTGGAATAATAATTGCTGCAATAATGTATGCAAGAATACCTGAACCGCCAATCATTGACAAAATCACCCATGCAAGACGAACTAATGTTGGATCTATATTGAAGTATTCTCCAATGCCGCCGCAGACACCTGCTATCATACAATTTGTTGATGAACGATATAATCTTTTATTTTCCATATTCCTTACCTCCCCATTATTCTGTAAAGTTAATTATAATCTCTCCAACACCACATTCTAAATCTATTTGTTTGTTGGCTCCTGTGTTCACTGTTCTTTGCTCCTTACCTAAACCTGCATATGAATTGTCGCCAATCTGAATTTCACCGATGCCGCAATCCAGATTATAATTATAATCCGTTTCCTTACCTGCAAGTTCCAGATTTAATTTTCCTGCTCCTACTTCCGCTTGAAGTTCTTTTACAGTTAAGCCTGTAATAACTGCTTCTCCTGCTCCTACTTCAACAGAAACCTTGTCTGCAATCAAATCATCAATAAGTGCTTTCCCAGCTCCCACTTCTAAGTCCACTTTTTCAAACTTCATATTCTCTGGAAGAATCACAGTCACACTCATGTCTACCTGATTGATACCAAGCTTACGGCCGCCTTCAATATGTAAGGTTTTGCCATCGATATAGGATTTAAAACCTTTCACACCATTCTGCTCGATTTGAATGTGTTCTACATTATCATAATATATCTCTAAAGTTCCAGCCGCAAGTTCAATTTCTAAATTTTCACACGCTTCGTCAAATTCCAGATTATCGTTTAACGAACTACTTTCCAGATATTCTCCAAACTGAATGCTAAACTTTCCTTGTTTCGCCATATCTACGAACTCTTCCCAGGTAAGCCCCATTGCAAACGCTGCTCCAATACAAACCACACCAAGTATGATCAAAAATGTTGCAATCGCAGACGCTATTTTTGTAAATGTATTCATGCTTGGTTCCCCCTTTCTTTTCCATGAATCAATCTTTGTACCAGTTCAACAGCTCCTCTGACTAAACTTGGAATCCATTTGAATGCCAGCCAAACAAATAGGATCAAAAAGAAGATCCCTATAGCAAGTGCAACACTTCCAAGTCCCATATATAATAAACCGTGTATCGGATTGAAAACCAATTTCACAATACCTACTACAAAGCTTACGATTCCGCCTACCAGACACGCTACACCGCCTACGACTGCGGCAACTATGATACCTATCAGACCGCCAAGAAGTCCCAGTAAGCCGCCAAGCAATCCACCTCCAACACCTAACAATAGTGGTGATGCAAAAACAATTAGTACAATTAACAAAATAAGCGGAATACTCCTTTTTGGTTTTGGTTCACGGTATCCTGTTTCTCTTCTTGACAATGGATTTTGTGAGCCTTGGCTACTTCCATCAGAATACCCATTCTCTGTATATTCTGCACGTTGATTGCCTGCCATATTTAGGTCAGCTTTGATAATCGCAGCCACCTTTCCAGGGCTTCCAAGCTCCTGAATTACTCTTCCTTCATTTTCAATACCAGCTTCATCAAAATAATCGTTATAATACGCAATGGCATCCAGTCTGTCATTCTCTGAAATATCCCAAAGCAAACGTTCCAACTGCGCCATAAATTCTTCTCGATTCATTTTATTTCCCTCCCTCGAACAGTTTGCTGATCTTTGATGTGTACGACTTCCACTCAACCTGATAAAGATTTAGCTGAGCGGCACCTTTCTCTGTAATCTTGTAATATCTGCGGTTTCGTCCTGCAAATTCCATATCATAGACTGCAAGACATTCATCCTTCTGCAGCCTTCGCAGCACTGGATATAGTGTCGACTCAGATACTTCCAGAACCTGCCGTACATCCTGTGTGATTTTATACCCATATGTGCCTTGCTCTTCTTTTGACACAACTGCCAAAACTATGGCATCCAAAAGAGCCGCACCTGTGTTAAACACCATACTTTCACTTCCTTCTCCTGGGTTTACAATATTTTAAAATGTACAATATTATATGTTGTATAATATTGTATGTGTATACTATACAGCATATAATATCATCTTGTCAATAGTATATTTTAAAAAAATGTGCAAAGAATTATCTTCGCACATTTTGTTCTTTCAATACCTTCTAACTCTAATAGCTTGATTTTTTTCTATTCCACCTTATCCTTCTATATTATCCTCTTTATTCTTTCTTGCCACATATTCTAATGATTCTCCTACTTCGATCAAATGCATATCTGGATCATAAAATCGAATCACACGTTGCCCCCATTCGTGCTCTGTCAATCGATTTACATATTGAATCTCGTAGGGACTTGCCTCTAATTTTTCTGCAAATGCATCTAAATGATTCTCTTCAAAATAAAGCTCCATTGCATTACCGCCCGGGATCATCTTTCTTTCAACAAATTCCTCCCACAATTCTTTTTCCTGAAGCACCAGTCCTTCCGTCAGAATTACGTTGCGTCCAAAATCGGTCAGTACCTGCAAACCAAACAACTCTTTATAGAATGCTTTTGAAACTTCTATATCTTTTACTACAATCAATACATTTTTCAATCTCATACTGTTGTCTCACCACCTCAATTTTTTTTCATTGTATCATACGTCTTGGTTCGACGCATTCTTTTTTCCGTATTAGCTATGAAACGTTTCACTTTTTTCAAAAAACTCCTTGACAATTCTTTAACACAGTGATATGATGCCGTCATAAAGCAAGGGGGCTGCGAATTATTTCGTGGCTTTTTTGTTTTATATGAGATTTTTATAATCTCTCTTATATAAGAAAAATGCGCAATCTTCTTATGAACCCAATATTAATCAGGCGGAGCAACGGTGCACTCTTTGAGCAGACTGTCAGCTCCGCTTTTTTAATACATTTTTTTCTATGAAAGGGGAATTGATTATGAGTGAAGAAATTATGAGTCTAGTAAGTGAACAAGTTTTTGGGGTCTGGTTTCTAATTGGAGCTGCCTGGGTATTTTGGATGCAGGCTGGTTTTGCAATGGTTGAAACTGGTTTTACCAGAGCAAAAAACGCAGGTAATATTCTAATGAAAAACTTAATGGACTTCTGTATTGGTACTGTTGTATTTATTATTATAGGTTTTGGACTTCTCTTAGGAGAAGACATGATGGGGCTAATTGGAAAACCTGGATTAGACATCTTTACAAATTATCAGAACTTTGATTGGTCTAACTTTGTATTTAACTTAGTTTTCTGTGCTACAACAGCAACTATCGTATCAGGTGCTATGGCTGAAAGAACAAAATTCTTATCTTACTGTGTATATTCCGGTGTAATTTCAGCTCTTATTTATCCAATCGAAGCACACTGGATCTGGGGCGGCGGCTGGCTCTCTCAAATGGGCTTTCACGACTTTGCCGGTTCTTGTGCAATCCATATGGTTGGTGGTTTAAGTGCTTTAGTCGGTGCTAAAATAGTAGGACCTCGTATTGGTAAATTCACAAAAGATAAAGCTGGCAAAATTATCAAAGTAAATGCTTTTCCTGGACACAACATTACCATCGGTTGTCTTGGTGTATTTATCTTATGGCTTGGCTGGTATGGTTTCAACGGTGCAGCAGCCACAAGTATGGATCAATTAAGCTCCATTTTCGTAACTACAACAATCGCACCTTCTATTGCTACTGTAGTATGTATGATCTATACATGGGTAAAATATGGAAAACCAGATGTATCTATGTGTCTTAACGCTTCTTTGGCTGGCTTAGTAGGTATTACAGCAGGCTGTGATGTTACTGATGCAGCTGGTGCGATTGCAATCGGTATTGTTTCTGGTTTATTGGTTGTATTTGGAGTATGGTTTTTAGATTACAAACTTCACATTGATGATCCTGTTGGTGCTGTAGCAGTTCACTTCTGTAATGGTGTCTGGGGAACATTGGCAGTTGGTTTATTTGCTACAACTTCTGCTCCTGGAAATGATACTTTTACAGGTTTATTCTATGGCGGTGGAATTGACTTACTCGTAAAACAAGTTACCGGTATTGTTTCTGTGTGTGCCTGGACAACAGTCACAATTACACTCACATTCTTAGTGATCAAAGCTATCTTCGGTCTTCGTGTTTCTGAAGAAGAAGAAATTGTCGGTCTTGATTCTTGTGAACATGGTCTGACATCTGCCTATGCTGGATTTAGTATCATGGATATGGGAAATGCAATGGAAGTAAACGAAAATACAGATCTTGGAACAGACGATTACGGCACTGCTTCTTCCGTACAAAAAGATGCTGCTGTTAAAGTAGTCAAGGTTCCTGAATCACTCGCAACTGGTATTTACAAAGTAGTAATTATTGCAAAACTTTCAAGATATGAGAAAGTAAAGAAAGCCCTCAATGATCTTGGCGTAACTGGTATGACAGTAACTCAGGTCATGGGATGTGGTATTCAAAAAGGTGCCGGTGAGATGTATCGTGGAGTTGAAGTTGACGCCACACTCCTTCCAAAAGTAAAACTAGAAGTAGTTGTAAGTAAGATTCCTGTTGATTCTGTAATTGAAGCAGCGAAAAAAGCGCTTTATACAGGTCATATCGGAGATGGCAAGATCTTCGTTTACAGCGTGGATAAAGTTGTAAAAATCCGTACTGGAGAGGAAAATGAAGCAGCGCTTCAAGATGTTGAATAGATAACATACATAAAAAGAGAAAGAAGATTCCCACGGGAAGATCAAGTGTAATAAACACTTGATTCCTATGGGAATCTTCTTATTTTGTGTTAAAGGGATTTCATTTTCATATTATTGACAATCCCTTTTTATGCCTTATAGAATTTGATTTTATTCTCCAGCGTATGCGTTATATAAGAACTGTACAATTTCTGCACGTGTACAATCTTTTGTTGGTTGGAATGTACCATCTTCATAACCTGCTGTGATTCCATTTTCTGCTGCCCAAAGTACTGCCTGATAATACCAATCATCTTCTGATACATCCGAGAAAGCAAGTTCTGTATCAGTTGCTTCTGGTTGTCCAGCCCAGTTCCATAAGAATGTTACTACATGTCCACGAGTACAGATATCATTTGGTCTGAATGTTCCGTCTTCGTATCCTGCAGTAATATCATTTTCTGCTGCCCAAAGCACTGCTTTATAATACCAGTCGCCTTCATTAACATCTGAGAATGGATTGTCTGTAGTAATCGGTTCAGGTTGTCCTGCTTTGTTCCATAAGAATGTTACTACGTGAGCACGAGTACTTGATTCTGATGGTCTGAATGTATATGTACCATCTTCTTCTTCATAACCTGCCGTGATACCTTCTGCTGCTGCCCAGACTACTGCATCATAATACCAATCTCCTTCGGCCACGTCAGTAAATAATACTGACGATTCTTTTATTTTCTTATCACTGTAGGTTTCACCTTCAAATTCGCAAGTTGCTGTATATGCAATACCATCTTCTACTTCTTCCTCTGCAATATTGCATTCTACAGTTTCAGAATATTCACATATACTACATGTAAATATCGCTTCGCATGCCTCATAACCATCCCATACAAATTCTGGCTCTCCATAAACGTGTCCAGTTGGCAAAAGCTCTTCTTCAGCTTGATTTGTATACAGTTCACCTTCAAATTCACATTGCGCAGTGTATACTACACTGCCAGGTTCCGTACACGTTGCTGCTGTTTCCGATATAATTGTAATTTCGCATGCTACAGTTTCTGTATGTCCACATTCTGTACATGTAAATGTTGCTTCGCATGACTCGTATCCATTCCATTCAAATGTTGGTTCTCCATAAACATGTTCTTCCGGCAGTTCCTCTGCTCCCCGACGCTCAATACTGATCGTATATGTATTGCTGTCACCATTTTCAGCTTGTACCACGACTTGAATCACATTCGTTCCCACATTCAAACTTACGTCTCCAGCTCCAGTAATCGTTGCAGTTGAATCACAGGCTTCTGCTGTAACAGTCACGCTTGTAACTTCGTTTTCTACTGACAATAAGTATTCTGTAGTATACATATCGAACTCTGGTGATAATTCGTAACCAGACACACTTAATGAACTCAGCATATAGTTTGGACTGCCATCACCAGTTGGCTTCACACATGCTGTTTCCGGCATATTTTCATACACAGGAATCTTAAAAGATAATTTCACATTTCTCGATTCTTCTGGGTATGCATCCGCAATATGACTTCCCTCACTGGCTGCCGCCTGTACATTTGTCATATACTGATGTGTGTATGGATTTGACCCTTGTACATTAAATTTCTTTAAGTAAATCGTATCTTGTCCTTTATTAATATAAGTAGCACCATAATATTCCGTTCCACCCATGATGGATTTCACTCTTGTATCCCATGGTCTTCCATAAGAAGTCGCCGTGCCATCTGCACCTCCACCAGCAAACTGCAGACCTCTTTCTACTGCTGTCAGATTACCTTCTGCATATGCACCAATATTGTAATAATTGTAAAGTCCTTCGTATCCTTCAACTGTACCTGAAATACTTCTTCCACTTCCATCAGTTCCTTGCTCCTGGATCAATGTAGACGCTATTGTATAAGGACACACTCCATATGTTCTTGCCGCTTCCATAATGACATCCACGTAGGTACTGCCTTCACACTCTCCAGCAAGATAAGTTCCTGTGACCATCTCATTCAGGCCATCTATTTTCTTTTGAATCTCATCCGAAGTCATTGTCGATTCATCATAACTTTGCTTTAAAAACTGGAATACATATGTACTATCCAGGAAATTTCTTGGATCCATGTAGAACTTAATAATATCTTCTGAAGCTGCGACCCATCCGCCTGAATCTAATTCAATCCATTCGCAAGACTCCCAATCATACGCACCCTCTTGTGTTGATTTCCATGAAGACGGGCTGGTTCCGGCAACCAGATTGATGCCAAGTTCGCTTTCCGCTGCTATCACATTATCCCAATCCAGACCAGTATGTTGTGCTTCAAACTTCCAATTTGGATAAAGTTCATGCAATGCACGAAGCTGTGACTTATATGATTCTGGAAAACCTTGCTCTTCTAAATAACTTTCAAAATCATCATCCGCTACAGTTTCTTCCGTTACTTTTATGTATGCCGAGGATGCCCATCCATTCGTGCCATTCACTACCATATTATACCATAGGGTTCCGCTCGAATCATTTGCCTCGTCGATAATCGGACCTTTATCTCCATTATACAAGGTACCGACAATCTCATATTCTGTACCTGGACCATTTCTAAAATTCAAAGAAGAATCCACTTCAACTGTCCCCATTCGCGTCGTCTCAGCGTCAACCTCTATATAGAAATACATACCAACGAACAAAAAAACTACCGTTGCAAGTAAAATGCTAACCTGCGTTCGCATCCAATTATTTTCTTTCGTTTTCATTCATTTTCTCCCCTTGTTTGTTTTCTTATTGTAACGGTTCTATTATACGTAGTGTCACACAAAAGCGTCAAGATTTTTTAGGGTTTTCCACTTTTTAACATTTCCTTAAATCATCATGATAGGTCACCGTTATTATTTTCTTTAAAATGCAGTATCATCTCGTTTGTCAGACTCACACTGCTTTCTTTTACTGGTATCTCCTCTCGTTCGAACCATTCTGCCACAGAAAGTTCTTCTTCGTCCAAAACAATTTCTGAATTTCCATCTACTTCTGCGAAGAAACCAAACAGTAACGTATCTGTAAATGACCACGGCTGGCTTTTATAATATGTGATATTTTTTACTTTCAATCCAACTTCTTCCATTACTTCCCGTCTAACCGTATCTTCAATGGATTCTCCAATCTCCGCAAAGCCTGCAACTAAAGCATATTTTTTATATTCTCGTCCTGCATATTTTGTAAGAAGCAGACGATTTCCATCGGTTACGCCTACAATGACAGCAGGACAAATCTTCGGATATTCCATTTGATGACACTTCTCACAGTACATCATCCTTTCTTTTACATCCTGCTTCATTGGATGCCCACATCTTCCGCAAAACTTATGACTTTGATACCAGCGATGGAGCTGAAATGCGGTAATCCCGGCAAATGCAAGATGTGAAGGCTGTACGGTTCTGAATTCTTCTTTTCCAATCCAAATATAATCTTCTCCATATTCCAGTTGCTCTGCTAAATAAAATTTTTGGTCATCTATCGTAAAAAGATACGTAACCGCATCACAAATTTCTGGATTTTTCTCCTCCACTTCGCCAATCATTGGAAATGAAATCTCACTTCCGTTTTTCTTAGCTAATGCTTTTCCTTTTTCAAAATGCATCACATAGCTATCCTGATCTGGCTTCACAGGATGATATTCATTATGGTATACATGTGGTTCAATATTCTGAATCATGTCAACATCTCCTTTTTATTTACATATGGCAGTATTTTATCACAATTTACTACAAATTGACAGAATCATTCCTTCTCTCTATAATGGACTCATGACAGAAATGGAGGTATCTTACAATGAAAATTGTTTTTTTAGATGTAAAGACAATCGGCGAAGACATCGATTTATCCGGATATGATGCACTCGGCGAAGTTATAAAATACGACTTTTCTTCTCCGGAAGAAATTCCACAGCGAATTAAAGATGCAGATGTAATCGTACTCAACAAAGCACCCATTAATGCACAGACAATTGGAACTGCTGAAAAACTCAAATTGGTATGCGTCACTGCTACAGGTACCAATAATCTTGACAAAGACTATCTTGCAAAGCGTGGAATTGCATGGAGAAACGTTGCCGGCTATTCCACCGAATCTGTGACGCAGCATACCTTTGCTTTATTGTTTTATTTAGTTGAGAAACTGAACTACTATGATGATTATGTAAAGAATGAAAAATATGTAAATGATACGATTTTTACTCATTTTGCAGAGCATTTTCATCAGATTAGTGGCAAGACCTGGGGAATCATCGGACTTGGAAACATTGGACGCCGTGTTGCAGATATTGCAAAAGCATTTGGCGCAAATGTCATTTACTATTCCACTTCTGGTAAAAACAATCAGGAAGGCTACAAACGTGTTGATTTTGACACATTATTAAAAACTTCTGACATTGTTTCCGTACATGCACCATTGACAGAAGCCACAGAAGGCTTGATGAATAAAGATGCATTCTCAAAAATGAAACCAAATGCCATTTTCTTAAACCTTGGAAGAGGTGCAATTGTTGTGGAACAGGATTTGGCAGATGCATTAAACAATCATCAGATTGCAGCCGCAGGTCTAGATGTATTGACTGTGGAACCAATGAGCCCTGATAACCCACTTATTTCAATCAAAGACAGCAAGCGCCTTCTCATCACTCCACATATTGCATGGGCAAGTGTAGAAGCACGTACAAATCTAATGAATATCATTTTGAGACAGATTCAAGAATGGATGAACTAAATGACATAAAAATAGAAGGATTGAAACAACCCTTCTATTTTTTATATCCAAATAATTCTGCTGCTAATAAAATCGCACTTCCTAGAAAAATAAACATATCACCCAGATTGAATGTGATACGGCTTAGCTTCTTCCATTTTGTACGAAAAGCAAAATAATCTACAACATGCTTTCTTACAAATCGATCGTAAGTATTACTGATTGCACCTGAAAGCGCGAACGCTGCACCAAACTTATTCCAGATACATTCTCCTTTTGTCCATACACAAATGGAATATACTGCAAGCAAACCACACACAACACCAGACAAAGCCTTAATTAGTCCTGGATGATTATCTCCTAGGTTGAAGGCCATTCCTTCGTTATATACTTTGCGTACAGAAACTTTTTCTTTCAGGATCAGTTTTTCCTCTCCTTTCGAAATATGTTTCTCTACATATGATTTGCACCATAAATCAATCGATGCAAGAAGCGTTGTAACTCCTCCCAAAATAAGTGTTGTCAACTATTCCTCAACCTCAATCTCGTCTGCTTCTGCAACTACTTCTTCTTCAAATGCAGATTCTTCTACCACTTCACCAATTACTTCTTCCACTTCTTCTTTTTCTTTACGTTCTACTTTTGTACCACATTTTGGACAAAAAACTACATCAGCATCTAAGTGTTCTTTGCAGTTCTGACAAACGTCTTTTCCTTTTAAATCTGCCACTTGTTTACTATATGCTTCAATTGATTCTTCTCGATCTTCAATTGCTTCACACAATTCTACAAATTCTGTATCTACTGGAATGCCTTTTTTGAATTTTTCAAAAACCATTTTCCCGATATCCTGGAAATCTCTTTCATTATTGCGTTCCATCACGCGAATCTGACTTTTAATCTTTTGTACTTCTACCGCATCTTCTGTTTTCTTTGAAACTTCTTCTGCCTTCTCTGAAATGATCTTTCCTAAATCTCCTAAATTGCTGCTTAATTTGCTAAAAAAATCTGCCATAATATCTTCTCCTTTCGACTCTTTAAAGCCGCCTTAACTCATCAAATGTCCGATATAAATTGAGTCGGCCATATCCCCATGTACGATTTGGATAAACCTCATTCAATGTTCTTTCCGTTCCAAGTGTCAATAGATTTCGAATCTGAATCGAATCCGCTGCTCCCTCCCCAAGTTGATATACAATCCATTCCAACATAAGGGCACAGGCGCCTGCTGCAATACCTGCAGCTATACTTGAACCAGAACGTTTCACAAATTGATCTCTTGTGGTTGCACCGGTCACATTAACTCCCGGTGCAACGAAATTCGGCTTTATTATCCCACCTCTAGTATATCCTCTTCCCGAAGAAATCGCAATACTATTATCCGAACCATTATAAAATCCAACCGTCATCCCAGTGATCGTACTTCCTGGTTCTGTAATAGTATAATCTGGATTCGATTCCAGAAAATATACCTCATTTTGCAAAAATTCTGTAATCGGAAGCCATATATGAAAAACTCCTTCTGCCACCTGAACCGGTTCCACGATGACTTTCCAAATACCTTCTGTAGGTTCTTCCAATCGAAAAAATATAAGTTCCGCATTTGAACGTTCTAAAAACAATTTATAGTTGATCGTAATTCTTGTTCCTTCAAATACGAATCGGTACTCCTGCGTTTCATTACTGCGGATTGGCAGCTTTGAAGTACTTCCCCCACTCGGCGAGACCACCGTCACAGCCATGATATTGGGATTTTCCGTCCACAGCTCCATAGAAAACCCACTTATTCCAGAGGAAACCCGAATTTCTACCTCTTCTATATCATTTACATTTGCAGTCCGACCCAAATAGTGATGTCTTTGATTTGCTTCGTTTCCAGCTGCAATCACAATTGCACGATTTGATAAATTTGAATATATTTCAAGCAGCCCACTTAGCGGCGAGAGTGCACTGTGGCTGCCTTGATTTGTCCCAAGAGCAATACAAATAACGAGCGGCATTCCCTGTCTTCTCGCAAGTTCATTTAGGTATTTAAGTCCCAACATGATGTCCGTTTCCTGATAACAGGGTGCATCCGTATAAATCTGATAAAACTCTTTTAGATAGGTTTTTGCAGGTTTGAGTTTCACAAATGCAATTGTAGAATCGGGTGCGGCTCCGAGAAACTGATTGTCTGCATCAGCTCCTCCTGCTGCAATACTCGCCAGAAACGTTCCATGACTCTGTTCATCCCTGCCAGGCATGATCATCTCTGGTTCTGCGCTTCTAAGTGCCAGATCAATTTGTTCCCTTGTATACTCTGTTCCATACAGAAACCCTTGCGGTGGTAACCCGTCTTGAATCGTCTGATCCCATATCCCGGCAATCCGCGTACTTCCATCCAGATTTTGAAAAACCGGATTTCGATAATCGATCCCCGTATCAATGAATCCTATCATCACACCTGTCCCTTGCAAATTCAGTGTCGGGTAATTCTGAACCTGTGTAATCCCAGCCTGTGTCATGGCCTCTATATCTGTAAGAGTATAACACTTCGGAATTGAATTATAAGAATAACGATCAAGTCCGATTGGATCTGCTCTTTCTTTTTCAATATGAATGACTTTGTAGACAAATTCCATTTCCTGCTGACAGGTATCATCTGTAATCAATGATGCAAATTCTTCTTCATCCAGTTGATTTACGATAAAGTCACGATAGTCATTGGATAAAACACGTTCTCTACATATATTTAGTTCGGGCATACAGACTCCAAACATTTTCTTTTATCATATTCAAAAAAATAGAGGATGATTATTCTATTAATGAAAATAATCATCCTTTCTTATTATTTATTCATAAATCAATTTATCAATATCCCACACAAAATAACTAAAATCCTGATGAAATGCCGGCTGGCATTCATGATTTTTAATTGCCTGTACTAAATCTTCCATCGTACGGATCTCATTTGGAAAATATGTCGCACAGATTCCAACTTTATCCGGATAATGGCAATCACTTCCGCCTGTAATTGCAAATCCATGTTTCTTCGCATACTTGACTGCCATCATCGTCGCGTCCGGCAAAGTACTTCCATTTAAAATCTCAATTGCATCTACACCTTTTAAAACATCCAGACTTTCTTCCAGACCACGTCTGTTATGTCTGAATGGATGTGCACTGACTACTACTCCACCTTGCGCATGAACCATATCGATAAACTCCTGTGCACTGATTCTTTCATCTGGATACGTGTCGATACCAAACGCCAAGATATCTCCCTGTAGAGAATAAAATTCAATCCCGACAAAAATCGGAAATCCTGTCTTCTTGCTGTATTCTGCTGCATACTCTTTAAGGCCCATACTGTCATGATCTGTAATACAGATTGCATCTAAACCTCTTCTCTTTGCAATCTCTACCATCTCTTCTAACGATAAATGACTGTCTAATGAATGCCTTTTTTCATGCATATGTAAATCAATAAACACAATAATACCTCCGTGACAATAGCATACTTTATTATCTAATGAGAAAGGGATTTTGTCTAATCGATATTCTCTATATACATCATCTATCAATAGATGTTTTCTATCGTTTCATGAAATCGGATTGAAATGCAGAGAGAAATACATCCTCCAAAGTTTGTTTTCCAGTGAATCTTTCATGAATAATCAGCTTGGTTTTGTTCATTTTCAAAAAACTTTTTAGTTTACTTGGATTGCCAAAACTTCAATACACTATACCAGCAAGCAACGCATTTGGATAGCCATAGGCTACCAAACACACTTGTCAGGAGATTCCTGAAACCTTTTTATTCTACATAGTAGCTACATAAAACTCTTCTTTTCCCATTTTACTCTCTATAGCTCTCCAACGTAATTTCGAAGCACTAATCAATGTTCCTTCATAATCTTCAAAATCATCCTCTGAAACTTCTTCACAATCACACCAGTATATAAATCCATCTTTTATAAACATTTTCGAATCAAGTATTTCACAAGTGTATTCTTCATTAGTTGGAAATAAGTTTAAAGATTTCAATCCAATAAACTGTAATTCAATCATAGACAACTCTTCAAATTGGCGCTGAATAATAATATTTAAAATTCTCTTATCATTTATAGGATACATAGCCAGGTTATCATCTACATATGCTCCACTATAATAGTGCATCTCTTTTATACAACTATCGTGAAAGAAGCCCACTTTATTCATGAAATCAGCTATTCCTATTCCTGTTAAATCATCAAGTGCAACTACTGCTATTCCAATAGATGAAACAGTTACCAATCCCACACCAACTATCTGTTCCATGTTTGGAATGTAAGGTCCTTGACGCGGCGGATTCTTGGTCCAATCCCAATCATGATGATGTCCACCCTTTTCGTCATGTGGATGATGTTTCGGATTTCCATGATCACTATGATCATAATACCTACTTCCCAGATAATAGAATCCCGTCTCGGCATCGTAGTAGTATCCTCTATACCTTAATGGGTTGATTTCTCCGATAGTTCCTGTCGTAGTTATCTCAATCAATTCTCCCCAGGCATTATACGTGTATTCTCCTCTGGTAACTCCATCTCCATTTATGATTCGAATTACATCTCCCTGCTGGTTCAGGATATAGTAATACTGATCATTGTTGTATTTTACGGAATACGGTCTTCCCTGCTCATCATAGGAAAACTTCATCACATTTTCTCCCCAGCGTTCTTCTGCTAACTGTCCGCCAAGGTAGATATATGTATGTATTTCCCCATCAACTGTTTTACTGTGTCTCAGTCCATCTGACCCGTATTCGTAAGAGATGGCAGTGCTTCCACTCTGGGCGCTCTTAAGATTTCTTCCCTCTTCCCAGGTGAAGTTCCAGTCCTCTCCATTATAATACGTCAGCGGATTTCCAATCGTATCATAAGTTATGCTGTGGCCGTCGATTGCTGTTAACAGATCACTCCAGTTACTGTCTCCATACGTATAAGTTCTGGTAGCTGTAATTCCATCTTCTGTTTTTGTCACACTCCGGATATTCCCACCCGTATCGTAACTGTATTCCAGATTATTTAACGGAAGGGTTTCACTTATAAGCTGCGACTGATCATCATAAGTGTACTCTGCTAAAGTTTCTCCATTCTCAGTCACTTTTGTAATGTTAGAAATTACATCGTAAGTATAACCATAGCTCAGGGTTCCTTCCGGCAGCCCCGACCATGCCAGTTCTTTTATCTGTGTACTCGTTCCACTGCTTCCTGTTTCCCCATCTGGAAGAAGGCTCTCTCTCACGATCGAACTGAGTGTGCCGTTTGTATAATTATAAGCCACATTTGTTCCATCTTCCAGTGATGTTTTTAACAAACGGTTATTGTTTGTATTGTAAGTATAGCTGATCCTGTGATTCAGTGCATCCACAACTGCAGAAGTAAGTCCATAGGTATTTGTCTCATAGGTCGTCGTATAACCAAGTGCATCTGTCTGGCTTACCAGATAATCACCGTCTGTGCTATAAACTGCCGACGTAGAGATCGTCTTATTTCCTGTCGCAGAGGTATTCTGAAGCTTTGTCGTCTTTACATGTCCAAGCTCATCATAGGTAAGGGTCATATCCACACCGTCATTGGTGACTTTCGTCAGATTGTGCTTGGAATCATAGGTATAATCATAGACTCCGCTGCTCTCGCTCTCTGTTTTGATCAGATTTTCTGAACATTTTTATTTATCATAAAGACACATAACATAACAAAATCTGATGCTTTTCTTCACATTTATGCAATTTTTCTCACATTTAATATTGCGCAGACTATATCGTACAAAAAAAGCACGTAAAATGTCTCATCATTCTACGTGCTTTTATTGCATTCTTAACCTGTTATTCTTTTCTGTCCTCTCATTGTTATGCGAGGTCCACCGGTTCCTTCAATATAATCTTTTGTAATTGTAACAATGCCGATATTATCATCCTTTGGAATTTCATACATAATATCCAGCATGAACTCTTCTATAATCGAACGAAGGGCTCTTGCACCTGTATCTTTTTTCATCGCCTTCGCTGCAATCGTATGTAACGCTTCTTCATCAAATTCCAGCTTCACTTCATCAAGTGCAAGCAGCTTTTGATACTGTTTTATGATCGCATTCTTTGGTTCCTTCAGAATCTTCACAAGCATCTCTTCATTGAGCCCCTGCAGTGTAAAGATGACTGGAAGACGTCCGATAAATTCAGGAATCATACCAAATTTTCTCAAATCTTCTACTTCTACTTTTGAAAGAATATCTTTTTCATGGTCGTACTTATCTTTCAGATCTGCAATAAATCCCATCGAAGAATGTTTATTCAAACGTTCTTTGATGATCTCTTCCAAATCCGGGAATGCACCGCCACAGATGAATAAAATATTCTTCGTGTTGATTGTTTCAAGTGGAACCATAGCGTTCTTACTGTTTGCTCCAACTGGAACTTCGACTTCACTTCCTTCTAAAAGTTTTAATAGTCCCTGTTGTACGGATTCACCACTCACATCTCTCTGGCTTGCATTTCTCTTCTTCGCAAGTTTGTCAATCTCATCAATGAAAACAATTCCGCGTTCTGCCTTTTCCACATCATTGTCAGCTGCTGCAAGTAGTTTTGAAAGTACACTTTCAATATCATCACCGATATATCCTGCTTCTGTAAGTGACGTTGCATCTGCAATCGCAAGTGGTACATCAAGAAGACGAGCCAACGTCTTAACAAGATATGTCTTTCCACAACCAGTAGGTCCAATCATAAGCATGTTTGATTTCTCAATTTCAATATCATCCATCGTATCTGTAGCAACACGTTTATAATGATTGTATACCGCTACTGACATGGCTTTTTTTGCATACTCCTGGCCGATGACATACTCATCAAGCTGCGCTTTGATCTTATGTGGTGCCGGAATATCCTTGATATTGATAGCCGCTGTCTTCTTTGCACCTTCTTTTTTTCTTTTTACACGCTGTTTCTTTGGAAACATCGAATCCAGATCCGAAAGATTTAAAAACTGAATCCCTGGTGTGTTCATCATCTTATTAAAATCCACCGGTGTATTGTTCATAGCTTCAAAGCTTTTATTCATACAATCCGAACAAACGCTGATATCATTTGGCAAATCAATCAGTTTTCCAGTTACACTTTCTGGTCTGTGGCAAAGAAAACAGTACTTTTCATATCCATCATCATCGTTCACTTCTTCTGTCTCTACGATGTCTGTCTTTCTTTCATCAAACTCAAATTCTTCTGCTTCATCTATCTCTCTAAAATCCATTTTATCTGACATATATATTACCCCTTTTGTTTTCAATACAGAGTATATTATAGCGAAGATAATAAACGACTACAAGTTAAGATTTTATAAACAGGAAGCATCTATATATTCTTCTGCAAATTTTGAAGCAACCGCACCATCTGCGACCGCAGTTACGATCTGTCTTAATGGCTTTTTACGCATATCGCCAACTGCATATACCCCTGGGATATTTGTCTGTGTCGATTCATCTGCAAGTACATAACCTGATTCATCCAGTTCTACCTGGCCTTTGATGAGTTCTGTATTTGGAATATTTCCAATTGCAACAAATACACCGTCACAAGCCACTTCTCTGATCGAATCATCTTTACGGCTCTTTACTTTTACGCCCGTCACAAACTCTTCTGCTTTCACTTCTACTACTTCTGAACTCCAGATAAATTCGATATTTTCTGCTTTTTCTAAAGCATCCATATATGTTTTCGAAGCACGCAGCTCATCTCTTCTATGCACTAAGTATACTTTTTCACAAATCTTTGCAAGGAAAATCGCATCCGCAACCGCTGTATTTCCACCGCCTACGATTACGACTGTTTTCCCTTTGTAAAATGCACCATCACAAGTTGCACAGTATGAAATTCCGCGGCCTCGAAGTTCCCTTTCGTTTGGAAGTCCCAATTCTCTTGGAAATGCACCTGTTGCAAGGATAACTGTTTTTGCTTCAAAAGTAGCTTTTCTTGTGTGCACAAGCTTTGGATTCGCTTCCAAATCCACGCTCTTTACTTCAGCCATTTTTGTCTTTACACCAAAACGTTCTGCCCCTTCTTTCATCTGCATACCAAGCTCAAGACCATTGATTCCTTCCACAAAACCCGGATAGTTTTCTACGATATCCGTAGTCGCCATCTGTCCCCCAGGAGACATTTTTTCCAATACCAGTGTAGAAAGGTTGGCTCTGGCTGCATACAATGCAGCCGTATATCCACCCGGACCTCCACCAATAATAATTACATCATAACTTTTGTTTGCCATACCCTTTCACCTCTGATTATAAACGTTCATCAAGCCAGTCTTCTAATTCTTCTGATGACATTGCACCTACAAAGTTTCCAATCAATTCATTATCTTTGATTAATTTTAATGTTGGAATGCTCATTACAAAGTATTGTTGAGCAAGTTCTGGTGATTCATCGATGTTTACTTTTACTACTTTTACTTTTTCTTCATAATCTTCTGCTACTGATTCTAATACAGGAGCGAACATTTTACATGGTCCGCACCAGTCTGCGTAAAAGTCTACTAATACAGGAATGTTTGATTCTAATACTTCTTTCTTAAAATTTGCGTTTGTTACTTTCATCATAATTTTTATCCTCCTTATACATTTAACATTTCTATAAACATTTCTTCAGTTATAATTGGAATTCCAAGTTCCTTTGCTTTTTTATTTTTGGAAGAAGTAGATGTTACATCGTTATTGATCAGGTAATTGGTCTTGGATGTAACAGAACCTGTCACCTTCCCGCCTTTACTTTCAATTACCGCTTTTACTTCGTTTCGATTTGCAAAGTGTTCTACACTGCCTGTGATCACGAAGTTCATATTTGCAAAAATCTGTGCTTCTGTGCTGGATTCTTCTACGGGAATTGTCAATTCTAAAAGCAGTTTTCGAAGTTCTTCCACATGCTTTTCATTTGCAAAATAATCTACATATGCCTTTGCAATGACAGGTCCGATACCAGAAATAGCATTCAGATCCTCTTCTGCCAAATGAATCATTTTTTCAATGTCGTAACGGAATTCTTTGCAGATTACTTTTGCATTCGCAAGTCCAATATTTGCAATTCCAAGACCGTAAATCAATTTAGGAAGTGTTGTAGTTCTTGCTTTCTCCACACTTTTTTGTAGATTCACATAAGACTTTTCTCCAAATCCTTCCATAGATTTAATTTCTTCTTCATAACGGTCAAGATGGAAAATATCTGAATATACATTGATAAATCCTTTGGAAATGAATTTCTCCAATGTTGCCTCTGACAATCCTTCCACATTCAGCGCATCTCTGCTTACGAATAAAGCAAATGACTTCAAATGCTTTGCCCCACATTCTTCGTTTGTACAATACAATGCTTTGGTATCGCTTACTCTTCGGATTTCTGTCTTTCCATGACATACCGGACATTCTATTGGAATATCTTTCACACCACTTCTTGAGAGATTGGATGCAATTTGTGGAATGATCATGTTTGCTTTGTACACTTCTATTTTGTCACCAATTCCAAGTTCTAATTCTTCCATAATGCTGATATTATGAACGCTTGCTCTGCTGACAGTCGTTCCTTCTAATTCTACTGGCTCAAAAATCGCCACTGGATTTAAAAGTCCTGTTCGTGAGGCACTCCATTCAATCTCTAACAATGTTGTCTCACGAATCTCGTCTGCCCATTTGAAAGCGAAGGAATCTCGCGGGAACTTTGATGTTGTCCCTAATGACTGGCCGTATGCGATGTCATCATATACCAAAACCAGACCATCTGATGGGAAATCGTTCTCCGGTATCTTTCCTTGAAAGTATAATACCTTATCTTCTATATTCTTGTATGTGACTTTGTCACCTTCCACGATTTCAAATCCCTGTTCTTTCAGCCACTGGAGTTGATTCCATCTGGAATTCTGGAAATCAACATCTTCAGCCTTTACGAGTGAAAATGCATAGAACTTTACATTTCTCTTTGCAGTAATTTCGTTGTTCAATTGTCTTACGGAACCGCTGCAAAGATTTCGTGGATTTTTGTATTTGGCTTCTGCCTCTTCAATCTCATCATTGATTTTCTGGAAATCACTGTACGTAATGATCGCTTCGCCGCGGAGGATCAGTTCTCCCTGATACGCAATGCGAAGGGGAAGATTTTTAAACATCTTTGCGTTATTGGTAACTACTTCTCCCACTTCTCCGTTTCCTCTGGTGACGGCTTTCAAAAGTTCACCATTCTTATAAGTAAGAACGATCGTCAGACCATCCATTTTCCAGGAAAGCAGTGCCTCCTGATTTCCCACAAATTCTTTTAATCGGCTGATCTCTTTTGTCTTGTCCAAGGAAAGCATTGGCTTTTCATGGCGTTCTTTTGGGAGTTCACTTAAAACTTCATACCCTACATTTACAGTCGGGCTGTTTGCCATTGTAATTCCAAGTTCCTTTTCCAATGCAAGAAGTTCATCATATAACCTGTCATATTCGAAGTTACTCATGATCTCGGTTGCTTCCTGATAGTATGCTCTTCCTGCCTTATTTAATAACTCTACTAATTCCTGCATGCGCAGCTTTTTTTGTTCCAATTTTGTCTGCTCCATTCTTGTTTGATTCATTTTTAATTATAGTTTCGTTAGATGAATATTTAATCAGTTCATACAATTCTGTAATCTCTTTTTCCGTAACTTTGCGATATTGTCCCGGTTTCAAATCTCCTAAATGAATATTCATCACGCGGACTCGTTCTAATCTTGTGACTTTATATCCGAGATACTCGCACATACGGCGAATCTGGCGATTAAGTCCCTGTGTCAGAATGATTCGGAATTTGAATTTACCGATCTTTTCTACCTTACATTTTCTTGTAACGGTATCCAAAATCGGGACTCCATTTGCCATTTTTTCGAGAAACTCATCCGTAACCGGCTTGTTTACAGTTACCTTATATTCTTTTTCGTGCTCATTTCCCGCACGCATCATTTTGTTAATAATATCACCATTGTTCGTCATCAGAAGTAGTCCTTCCGAGTCTTTATCCAGTCTTCCAATGTACGTGATTCGCGTCGGATATTTTAGAAACTGGATAATATTGTTTTTCTCACGTTTTTCTTCTGTACAAACAATCCCTACCGGTTTGTTCACTGCAAGCAGTACCATCTCATTTTTCGGTTCCACCGGCTTCTTACCCACACAGACTACCTGCCCTTCTGTGATTTTCATGCCCGTCTCTGCCCGTTTTCCATCTACAGTTACTTTCCCGCTTTCAATCAGCCTGTCTGCCTCTCTTCGTGAACATACCCCTGCTTCACTTAAATATTTATTTAAACGTATCTCCATCATTTATAATAACGAATTCTCCTAAAGTTTGTAATATGCTGTCATAAATGCAACTAAGCTTTCGTAGTCTTTCACACCCATAGTTTCTCTGCTTGAGTGCATTGCCCAAAGAGGTACACCAATATCTACTGTGCGGATTGGAAGCATAGCAGATGCAATTGCACCAAGTGTTCCACCGCCCATAGCATCCGAGTGATTGAGGAATTTTTTATATGCGATTCCTTCCTGATTACAAATCTGTTGCACAATGGCAATTGCTTCACTGTCTGTCGCATAGCTTTGCGAACATGCTTCTTTAATTGCAAAGCCCTGGTTCATCACATGTCTGTTTGTTGGATCATATTTCCCCCCAAAATTTGGATGGTATGCATGACTTACGTCTACTGACATAAGAAGACTGTCCTCCATTGCATTTGTAAAATCTACATGGGACATGCCAAGTGAAAGGTATACTTTTTCTAAAATCGATACCATTAAAGTTGAGCATGCACCTTGTTTTGATCTGCTGCCAATCTCTTCATGATCAAATACAACCATCATGTTAAGCCCGCTTTTGCGTGTTCCTTCGCTGATACCTGTAATAAGTGCCTGCGTTGATGTTAAATTATCTAACCTTGGTGCACAGACAAACTCTTCTGTAAGTCCTACACGACATGGCTTATCTGTGTTGTAAACCATTAATTCATAATCTAAAATATCTTCTACATCTGCATCCAATTCTTTTGCAATATATTCTAAGAATGCCTGTTTTCTGAGTTCTTCTGAAGCTGTGCTGTAAATCGGAATCATCTCAACCTGTTTGCGAAGCTCTGTACCTTTATTCATCTCTCGATTAAAATGAATTGCGATATTTGGAATAAGTAAGATTGGTTTCTTCACATCTATGAAACGTACTTCTGGTTTGAAGACATGATCAGACTTTAACACTACTCTTCCTGCAACGGAAAGCGGTCTGTCAAGCCAGCTTCCAAGATTGACACCACCATATGTCTCTACGTTTAGCTGACGATATCCGCCATTTTCCATTTCTGGATTTGGCTTGATACGAAATCCTGGAAAATCACCATGTGAGGCAGCAATTCGGAATCCATCTTCTGGTTTAAATTCTTCCCCGATTGTAAATGCAAAAATGGTGGAGCCATGATGGTCTATCATATATTTTCCGCCTTTTTGTAATTCCCAGTTCTCTTTTAATTTTAACTCTATGAATCCTGCCTCCAAAAGCTGCTCTTTTGACGCGAGAATTGTATGAAATTGTGATGTCGCTTTCTCTAATAATTCAAATAGTTTTTCCAAATGACTCATATGAATCTCTCCTTATTTTTATTACTTTTCATGATACTTGCTCCCAAATTAAAAGTCAACTTTTGACAAATTGGAATGTATTTTTTCCCTTGTCTTTGATATACTGATACTATTCGGAAAGGAGTTCTTTATGAATACAAGTAGTTTAACAACGGAATCTGTTTCAAAACTTTTCTTTCGTTATCTTATCCCTTCCATTATGGGAACCATGGTAACTTCTATCTACGTTTTAGCAGATACTATTATTATTGGAAAAGGAATCGGAATTGATGCAATGGCTGCACTCAATATTGTACTTCCTCTTTTTAATATCTTCTTTGGAAATGGTCTTCTTTTTGGTGTAGGTGGTTCCGTTTTGATGTCGATCGCACGTGGACGTGGTGATATTAAAGCCGGTGAATGTTATTATACCGTCGCTGCCATCTTAAATGTGGTTACTTGTGTTTTATATACTATTCTATTGTGGATTTTTATGGAACCAATTGCAAAATTCTTAGGTGCAACAGACGTGACCATGCCTTATGTCTTGGAATATGTTCCTTATGTTATCGCCGGGCTTAGTGTCTTTGCTTTTTCTACTTTTTTGCAGACGTTTGTCCGAAACGATGGCTCTCCAAAACTAGCTATGGCTGCAGTTGTAACTGGCGGTGTTTTGAATGTATTTCTAGATATTTTATTTGTATTTCTATTTAAGATGGGGATGGCAGGCGCTTCCATTGCAAGTGTCCTTGGTTCTGGAATTACAGTCTGCATTTTATTATTTCATTTTGCTTCCAAATCAAATGGATTGCATTTTTCTTTAAAAGGATTTTCTCTGCGATATATCAGAGATATTTTTACCAATGGATTTACCAGCTTTTTAGTAGAAATCACCTCAGGAATTGTGATGTTTATCTTCAATATTGAGATTTTAAAATATGTAGGCGATATTGGTGTCACCATGTATGGCGTAATCTGTAACACAGCCATCATTGTTACCTGTTTATGTAATGGTATCAATCAGGCTGCCCAGCCGATTATCTCTACTAATCATGGTGCCGGACTTTATGATAGAATTACCAGAGTCCGTAATCTGGGACTGAAGACAGCATTCATTATCTGCTCAATCCCTGCTGTAATTGGACTAATCGTTCCAAACCTATTTACCTACATTTTCCTAAATCCAAACGAAGAGATTCTTGCGCTTTCGCCAACTGCAATCCGCACGTATTTTGTAGGATTTTTTGTGATGGGTGTTAATATGTTTATTGTCGGTTACTTCCAATCCACAGTAAAACCAGCACTTTCTCTCCTGCTTTGTCTACTCAGAGGATGTGTGCTCAGTATTCTTTTTGTAACGATTCTCGCTCCAATATTTGGAATTGTAGGAATCTGGGCCTCTGTTCCACTTGGAGAATTTGTCACCTTATTTATTGCTTTATATTTTTTAAGAAAAAACACAAAGGAGGTATCAGCATGATCGCACTCGCATTAACTGAAGTGAAAGAATGTATGTCCAAATTACTTTTATCTGAGATGTTTGATCCATTTTATTTTATCGAAGGAGAAATCGTGACATTCGGAACGTTTCATATGGATGGATATCTTAAGAAAGATTTTTATGAAAAAGATATGGCTCCAGAGCGTGATTATGCTCTATGGAAAGAGGTTCGTGAATATTGCTTTTCTTTAATCAAAGGGAAACGAACACCACTGAGTTTTAAATTCATTTTAGGATTATCCAATTCAAACATGGAAAAACTTCTGATACAACAGGGGCTAGATCTCAATCCACAGGATGTACGCGGTCTATACATAAACTTAAAATACGATGGTACGAAACTCCAATGCATCACAGGAACAGCCCTGAACCTTTTTACGATGGATAAGTCACTGGAACAGGCCTGGGATAAGATGGTACAGAAATTTTTTATTCAAAAAGAAATCAAATATGAAATTTTGTAATTTTTGCCATTTCACTGCAACAAGAAGTTATCTGCTCTATTTACATGCTTCTTTTAAAAATTCCTGCATGATTTTACTAAAATATCGCCCTCTCTTCCAATAAAAATAGAGATTTCTTGTACTGCTTTCTCCATCTAATTTGTAATAAATCACATCTGAATGACTTGGTACATTTGAAATAAGTGTATTGCTGATAAAAGAAACGCCCATTCCTGAACAGGTAATGTTATATGATGTCATTTGCTGATCAAGTTCAAACACTTTGTTCGGCGTAAAATGGTATTGTCTGCATAACTCCATGGCTCGAATACGAGTATCATTTTCAGGCTTCAATAAAATAAATGGTTCATCTGCGAAAAGGCGCAAATCCACTGGTGGTACACTTTCTTCCAAAAAAGTAAGATCACGAATGGATTTAGCTGTTATCTGAAATTCTTTCAATTTGCAGTTTATTTCGAACCGCCTTGGAACTGCAAGGACCAGATATTCTTTTCGAAAAATTTTTTGTTCAAACATTTCTTCACTCAGATTACAGTTATCCAACAAAAAATCTATTTCTCCGTTTTGCAGCATTCTTTCTAATTTCACAGTACTCTCCTCCACTAATTCCAAACGAACCAGCGGATATTTCTTTGTAAACTTTCCCATCAATGGTGGAAGTATCCAAGAAGAGTAAAGGCTGCTGCCTCCAAGAACAAGGCTCCCTGTCTTTAAATTCCCCAAATCATTGATATACTCCGAAAATTCATTCTGCATGGATAGAATCTGTTCTAATGTCTGAATATATTTCTTTCCTGCCTCTGTAAGACCGATTGGTTTTGTAGATCGATCAAAGATAGAATACCCGACATTTTTCTCTACTCTTTTCACATTTGCACTCAATGACGGCTGTGATATGAACAATTTTTCTGCCGCTCTTGAAAAACTTTTCTCCTTATATACTGCATAAACATATTCCATTCCCTGAAACATAGTCTTCCTCCGTATTCGTTTTTCCATGAAATATTATATAATTTTAAAACTATATTTTTTATATTAAAATAGGTATTTGATTATAATTTATCGCTCCAATATACTGAAGTCAAGAAGAAGAAAACCAGATTTTAGGAGGATATTTTTATGGTAGCAAACACATTTCGTATTGAAAAAGATTCTCTTGGAACGAAAGATGTTCCGGAAAATGTATATTATGGAGTCCAGACTTTAAGAGCTGCTGAGAATTTTCGTATCACCGGTCTTACGATGCACTCTGAGATCATTAATAGTCTTGCATATATCAAAAAAGCTGCTGCTATTACGAACTGCGAAGTAAATGTTTTGGATAAAAAAATCGCACATGCGATCATTCAGGCATGTGACGAAATAATAGCGGGAAATTTCCACGAATATTTTATTGTAGATCCTATCCAGGGCGGTGCAGGCACTTCTTTCAATATGAATGCAAATGAAGTAATTGCTAACCGCGCCATCGAAATTTTGGGTGGCCAGAAAGGCAACTACTCGATTGTTCATCCAAACGATCATGTGAATTATGGACAATCTACCAACGATGTTATCCCTACCGCCGGAAAAATGACTTCCTTACGTCTTCTTAAAAATTTAAAGAAAGAATTGCTTCGTTTGCATGAAGCACTTGTAAAAAAAGCAGATCAATTTGACCACATAATCAAAATGGGGCGTACTCAGATGCAGGACGCTGTACCAATCCGTTTAGGGCAGGAATTTCGCGCTTATGCGGTAGCCATTATGCGTGATATCCGTCGAATGGATAAATCTATGGAAGAAATGCGTGTAGTAAATATGGGAGGAACTGCCGTAGGGACTGGTATTAATGCAGATGAAGCCTATCTAAAACGCATTGTACCAAATCTTTCTAAGGTTTCTGACATCCATCTGGAACAGGCGTTTGATTTAATCGATTCTACACAGAATCTCGACTCTTTTGTTGCAGTATCTGGTTCTATTAAAGCATGCGCCGTTACACTTTCCAAAATTGCCAACGATCTTCGACTGATGTCATCTGGTCCAAAAGCAGGTTTTGGAGAGATCAACCTTCCTGCAAAGCAAAACGGTTCTTCGATCATGCCTGGAAAAATAAATCCTGTTATCCCAGAAGTAGTAAATCAGGTTGCTTTTAATATTATAGGCAATGATGTTACAATCACTATGGCCGCTGAAGCAGGGCAGTTGGAATTGAATGCATTTGAGCCAATCATCTTCTACTGCATGTTCCAGTCTATCGATACATTGGCTTACGCTGTGCAGACATTCGTCGATAATTGTGTATCAGGCATCACGGCAAATGAAACTCGTTGCCGATATCTCGTAGAAAACAGTGTCGGAATTATTACGGCGATCTGTCCTCATGTTGGATATCAGCTTGCTGCTGATATCGCCAAAAAAGCCTTACAGACCGGAAGACCGGTAAGGGAATTGATTTTAGAAGAAAAGTTAATGACCCAAGAAGACCTAGACAATGTCCTTGATCCAGTAAACATGACAGAACCCGGAATATCCGGAAAGGAACTGCTGCAGAAGAAAAAATGATATCAAATCATATCATCTTCTTTAGCATTTTTATTAAAAACGCCTTCGTTTGCTCTGACTCTTCTTTTGTCTGACTTCCAGTAATATAAAGTTGCATTACAATATTATCATAAATATAAAGTTCGAGCAAATTAAGGAGAGATTAATATGGGAAAATTTGTTTCATTAGCCGCAAAAGAATTAAAAGAACTTCGTAAGATCGACCCACGTTTAATATCATATAACGTGGAAATGACAGAAGTGACGGGCGGTACTTTCTGGAAAGCTTACACACCAGAACAGATTGCTGGAACAGAGCAGGTTCCACCACCAGACTTCAGTAAAGGTCTTGGTGCCATGCATCAATGGTATGATCCAATTGATACTACAAATCCAAGACTCATCAAATTAGCCAAAGAACTTGGTTCTGCTTGGGTACGTGTGTCTGGTACATGGGCAACAAAAACTTACTATGATTTTGAGGACACAGGTGTTGTTCCTGAAGGTTACCAAAATCGCTTAACAAAAGAGCAATGGATCAATTTATTAACCTTTGTAAAAGCTGTAGACGGCAAATTATTGATCAGCGTTGCAAATTGTGAAGGTCTGCACTCGGCTTCTGAACCTTGGAATCCAAGCCAGGCTGAGCTTCTTTTCAAACTCAGTGAAGAACATGGTGTACCAGTTGACGCTGTTGAATTTACCAACGAACCAAACATGATGGAAGGAACTGGTTTTCCTAAGGGATATACACCAGCAGACTTCCGCCGTGATCAGGATTTATTCCACAAATGGGTACGCGAAAACTATCCTAACGTTCTTATCGTAGGTCCTTGTACATGCGACCCATCTGCAATGAGAGGCGACGACGAAGACGCTTCCGGTGGTGCAGGTATTGCTGATATTCTGCCAAGTTGTACTACTTTTGACCTTATGGATGGATGCAGCGAAAAACTAGATGTATTCAGCTACCACTATTATAATGGTGTTTCAGAACGTATGGCAGCGATGTGCCCAGATATGTTTACTCCAGCCTCGGAAGCTACATCTGAAAGCTACTTAGGTATGGCCGGCCTATGTGCAAGAGCATTTGCTCCTTACCGTGACAAATATTGTCCAGGCGGAGACATGTGGGTAACAGAATCTGGTGATGCTGGTGCGGGCGGACACACATGGGCTTCCACATATTTAGAAGTGCCTCGTGAATTAAATGAATTCGCTGAGTTTGCTACAGTTACAAACGGTGTTATCTTCCATAATACTTTGGCCTCTTCTGATTATGGCTACTTAAAACACGGTACATTTGACCCTCGTCCAAGCTATTTCGCAGCATTGCTTTGGAAACAGCTTATGGGCAATGTTGTCTATGATTCTGGTATCACAATCAGCGAAGGCGCTCACGTATATGCACACTCACGCAAAGATGGAAAAGATGGGCTTGATGAAAACGATGAAATTCCAGTCATGAAAGGCGTGAAAGAAAAAGCTGGAACTGTAGAATTAGCTCCTGGTTCTTGTACATTTTTTGTAATTTAGAATAAAAATAGGAATCAACCTAACTGTTGATTCCTATTTTTTATTGACATATTTTTACTTATTTCGTTAATAACATCATAATCTCATTACTTCTATTAATGAACGCTGTCATTTCTTCTGGATTTAATGGCTTATTTCCAAGTAAAGCCAAGTCATATAATTGTTTGCAGAATAATGTAGTATGTTCTCCATCTTTATGGTTGAGTACATATTGTACCAATGGATGGTTTGCATTGAGTACCAAAGTTACATCTGATCCAAACATGCCTGCATCCATTCCCGGCATACCGTACATCTTCATCATTTCCTGCATACGGCGTGATTCTTCAGAAAGTGTCACCATAGATGCTACGCTTTCATTTTTGAGTTTTTCTACTTTTACATCTAATTGTTCTTTTCCTAATGCTTTGCGGAAAATATCTGTCAGTGTTTCTACGTTTGCTTTAAACGTTTCCTCTTCATCTGCAGCAACTTCTTGCTTGAATGTATCTGTTAGATCGGCATCAATACGTTGGAACTTCACATTTTCATTGCGTTGTTCTAACTGTGTGATGAATGGTGAGTCAATATTGTGTGTTAAAATAACTGCATCCATTCCTTCTGCTTTAAACATGTTGATGTATTGACTTTGCTGCTGCTCGTCAGTCACATAGTAAATTGTAACTTTCTCGTCTTTCTTTTCATCGGAACCTGTTTCCACTTCTACTACTGCTTCTGATACAGGTTTGTTGTTTTCAATACAATCTTTTAAGGTTAAATAGTTGTGGTCAAGATTCTTAAATAAGATATAGTCGCTCATCTTGTCACAGAATTTTGTATCTTTCAAACATCCAAATTTAATAAATGGACTGATATCATCCCAGTATTTTTCATAAGACTCTTTGTCTGTCTTACACATTCCAGAAAGCTTATCAGCCACTTTCTTAGAAATGTAATCCGAAATCTTATTTACAAATCCATCGTTCTGAAGGGCACTACGAGATACATTAAGTGGTAAGTCTGGACAATCGATTACCCCTTTCAAAACCATGAGGAATTCTGGGATTACTTCTTTGATATTGTCTGCGATAAATACCTGGTTGTTGTATAGTTTAATCTTTCCTTCGATTGAATCATATTCTGTATTAATCTTAGGGAAATATAAAATACCTTTTAAGTTGAATGGATAGTCCATATTTAAATGAATCCAGAATAAAGGCTCCTTGTAATCCATAAACACTTTGCGATAGAATTCAATGTAATCTTCTTTCGCACAATCGTTTGGATGTTTTGTCCAAAGTGGCTTTGTATCATTTAATGCAACCGGACGTTTGTTAATCTTTACCTTGTCTTTTGCAGGTGATACTTCTACCATTTCTTTGCTGCCGTCTTCGTTTTCTTTTTCTTCCATCTTCGCTTCTTCATGAATATGTTCTACAACTACGTCATCTTCTTTTAATTCAGAACTTTCAATTGTTTCATATTCTTGAGGTGCGTTTTCTTTCGAAAGATAGATTTCAACTGGCATGAAAGAACAGTATTTTTCGATTATTTCTCTTACACGATATTCATTTGAGAATTCCACACTGTCCTCTGCTAAATATAATGTAATTTCTGTTCCAACTACTTCTCTGTTTCCTTCTTCCATATCATATTCTGTACCGCCATCACATGTCCAGTGTACTGGCTTTGCTCCTTCGCGGTAAGATAATGTGTCAATATGCACTTCTTCTGCTACCATAAATGCAGAATAGAACCCAAGACCAAAATGTCCGATCATTTCATCTTCTGTTGTTTTATCTTTGTATTTTTCAAGGAATTCTGTAGCACCAGAAAAAGCAATCTGAGTAATATATTCTTCTACTTCTTCTGCTGTCATTCCAAGACCATTATCGATGAATTTCAAAGTCTTTTCTTCTGGATTTACTACTACTTGAATCTTTGACTTATATCCGTCTGGAAGCTGATATTCTCCCATCATGTCTAATTTTTTTAATTTTGTAATCGCATCACATCCGTTTGAAATCAATTCACGAACAAAGATGTCATGATCTGAATATACCCACTTTTTAATAATTGGAAAAATATTTTCACTGCTGATGGAAAGATTTCCATGTTTTTTTGCCATTAATAACATCTCCTTTTTATAAATCTACATCGTATAAAATGTATATTAATACTGACCTAAAAAAAAGTCAATAAAAATTAGCACTCTTTAAACAAGAGTGCTAATAATTTAATATTTTGTTTATTTTTGCTTTATAAAACTTTTATTCTACGCTCTTTAATGATTCAACCATATTGATCTTCCTCAATTTAAAATACATGATCCAGTTTACAAAGGCAGAAAATCCGATTGTAAACAACCCGCAGATTAAATAGCTTTTCAGGAAAATTTGTCGCCCGAACATCGCCATGTCAACTTCTACCGTTGTGATCGTGAAATAATGTAAAAATCTTCCTATCACGCATCCCACAAGGACTCCAAACAATGTAAGCATAATATTTTCACGATATACATAATTTGCTACTTCAATATCAAAGAAACCTAAAACTTTAAGTGTTGCAAGCTCTCTTCTTCGCTCGGTAATGTTAATATTATTCAAATTGTAAAGAACAACAAACGACAGCATACCGGCAACTATGATAATTACTATCATAACCTGATCTAAAGCGAAAAGCATGTCGTTCAATTGACCGCTTAGGTTTGTTGTATATTGAACATTCAGAATATCTTTAAATTTCAGAATTTCCTCGCCGATTCGTTCAATCTGCGCATCTGTCACGCCTTCCTTTGCCTTTATCAAAATATTATTATAGAATGGTTCCTCTCCATATAATTCCTCATAAAGCGAAGAGGTCATATAGACGTAATGCCCTGCATAATTTTCACAGATAGCCGTAACTTCCACTTTTCTTTCATTCTTTCCATCTTCTGAAAGTCTGATAACGTCCCCAGCCGTTACTCCAAGCATTTTTGCTGTTTTTTCTGTCAGGATAATCCCTTCCTCTGTAAGTTCATACTTTTCTTTTGTTCTTCGGTCGCGATGCACAAAGAATTTCTCAAGCTGTTCCAAATCAGACTGTCCTGAAATATCAAACACCGTCAGATAAGCTTCTACTTTTTCTTTATCATTTTGCGTGGTAATGCTGGTCATACTGGCATCCATGAAAGATTCTATCTCACTGTTTCCTTTCAGGTAAGATATTAGTCTTTCCCGTTCTTCCTCTTCAATCGAATCACTGATAAAAACACTATTATCATATAACTGTAGTTCACCATATTGATAAGTCGCAATACTTGTAATAGAATCACGTAATCCGAATCCAACCATCAAAAGTCCCATACATCCACCAATACCGAACAATGTCATAAAGAATCGTTTCTTATATCGGAAAAGATTGCGAAGTGATGATTTCCATGAGAAATTCAGATGTTTCCATAAGAATGGAATCTTTTCTATCAATGTACGTTTTCCAATCTTAGGTGCTTCCGGGCGCATCAAAATCGCAGGCTGTGCGAGTAATTCTTTGTAGCATGCAAAAATGGTCGCTCCCCCTGTGCAGAATACAGCTACTGCTGTCGCTGCAACCGCATATCCCCATTGATATGGCAGCGATATAGAAGGGATATATGTATAAACGGTACCATAATATGCCGTGATGATAACAAATGGGAACAATTTTTCGCCAATCAGTACTCCCATAACACTTCCGCCCAACGTTGCAAACAAGGCATAATTCAAATATTTTTTCATGATTGCCCAATTATTGTAGCCAAGCGCTTTTAATGTACCGATTTGTACACGCTGTTCTTCTACCATGCGAGTCATTGTTGTAAGACTGATCAGTGCAGCTACAAGGAAAAAAATACTTGGAAATACAATCGATAATGCTGCAATACGAGCGGCGTTATCACCATATCCCGTGTATTCAGGTATCGAACTTCGATCAAACACATACCAGGTTGGAAGTTCTAAATCAGAAATTTCATCTTCTGCCTCAGCAATTTCATCTTCGCCTTCTTTAATCTGCGTCGCCATCTCATTCTTTGCATCTTCCAGCTCAGACTTTCCATCTTCGATTTCTTTTTGGCCTGATGTAAGTTCCCGCTCTGCCTTTTTAAGCTCTGCTTCCTGCTTACGAATCAAAGCCTCCGCTTCTGCAATCTGCTGCTCTCCGGCACGAATCTCTGACTCAAAAGTCGCCTTCACAGAATCAAGCTCTTGTTTCACATCAGCTATTGTTGCACGTAAGGAAGCAATCGTCTCTTCCGCTGCTGCCTTTTGCTGTTCATCCAGTCCCTCCAACTGTGACTCCCAATCTGAAATCTGCGCTTCTAATTTTGCATTCTCCTCTTCAAGAACACCGACTACTTCTGCATAGATTGCTCTCGTTTCAGCAAGCTCTGCTTTTCCTGATTCCAACTCTGCTTTTGCGCTTTCAATCTGTGCCTTACCATTTTCAATCTGAACCTTACCTAATTTAATCTCCCACTCGGCATCGTCCAATTTGTCTTCATTCTCTTCGATTTGATCTTCTGCTTCTTTTTTCTTTTCGTTAAGCTCATTTCTTGCGTCATCAATCTGAAGCTGTGCCTCTTTCGCTAACTCATCCCTTCTTACCTCACATCTGACATTTTGAATCAGCTCGATTTGCTCTAATGCCTCTTCTACCAGTGCATCATACTCATCCGTAAATGATAGTAAATCTTCTGCACCATCTACAGCTGCAAAGATTTCCGAATAGACATCCAGAGTGAACGCCTCGGATTGTACGATCAAAAAACCACTCACTGTACCATTTCCAATCGTACTGCTTCCTCTGTCAAATGAAAAATAAAGAGGTGTGCTGCCGCTTCCCACAATTTTAAAACTTGTTTTTTTTAAGGTCTCTGTCAGTTCAGCATCTGTTCCTGACATTAACTCAATCGTGTCCCCTATCTCATATTCCGATTCTATAAGAAAGTCCTGATCTACCAGACATTCATTCGCATTCTCCGGTAAGCGTCCTTCTACTACGGTCACAAGATTCATATCTTCCGTATGAGACATTACATGTAACACACGCATATTATCTCCAACTTCACAAAGCGCATCCGTACTATACGATCCTACTACCGACTCGATAGCTGGCAGTCTGCCAATTACATCTAAATCTTCTTCCGTGAGTCCATAAGTGCTGACCACCTTGATATCCATCAGTTTGTTCTCATCTGCATACATATCCCCGGAAAGAATCATATCCGGCTGTGTTGCACGGATTCCTACAAAAAGTGATACTCCTAGTGCAACAATAAAAAAGATGGAAAGAAAGCGCCCCATACTCTTACGGATTTCCATAAAGAAATCTTTTCTTAATACATTTTTCTTTCTTCTTTTCATATGGCACCTACCATTCAATTGTTTCTACCGGTACTGGATTTTCATTCTCAATGATCTTGGATACTTTACCACTTTTGATGTGAATCACTCTGTCTGCCATTGGAGCAATTGCAGAATTGTGTGTAATTAAAATTACTGTCATTCCCTGATTTCTACATGTATCCTGCAGTAATTTCAAAATTGCTTTTCCTGTATTGTAATCTAACGCACCTGTAGGTTCATCACATAATAATAATTTCGGATTCTTAGCAAGGGCTCTGGCAATGGATACACGCTGCTGCTCTCCACCTGATAATTGCGCCGGAAAGTTATTCATACGATCACCAAGTCCAACCTGCTCCAGAACCTCTTTTGCATCTAATGGTTCCCTGCAGATCTGTAAGGCCAGTTCAACATTTTCAAGGGCTGTCAGATTTGGAATCAAATTATAAAACTGAAACACAAAACCGATATCGTCTCTTCTATATGCGGTAAGATTCCTGGCACTGTATTTTACAATGTTTTCACCATCAACTAAAACTTTTCCGCTTGTTGCGGTGTCCATACCTCCAAGAATATTTAGCACTGTAGTCTTTCCTGCCCCACTGGCTCCAACTACCACTGCAAATTCTCCTTTTCCAACAGAAAAACTGATTCCGTCCGCTGCCGCGATCTCAACTTCACCCATCTTATATATTTTTCTTACATCACTCAGTTCTACATATCTCTCCATAGTACCCTTCCATTTCTAAAAATAATGCCTTTTTATATCTTTTTATTATAGCATGAATCAAATAACCGTGATACAATGGCTTTATTAAATAATTATAAAGGAGACTATATTATGGACGGCTTAAGAGTTATTCCTGTATCAAATATGGATTTAATATATTCTGTCACAGCAGTCGCTGATGATATCTGGCATGAACATTTCACCCCAATTATTGGAGAAGAACAGGTGGATTACATGTTGGACAAATTCTTATCGCCTGATGCACTTGCGGAGCAGATCAATTCCGGATATCAATATTACTTATTTTCATTTGAATATACTTTTGCAGGTTTTGCAGGTGTACATAAAGAAGCCGGTAAAGATGGAGAACCTGGAAGTTTATTCCTCAGCAAATTATATGTCGAAAAAGACTTTAGAGGAAAAGGGATTGCTTCATACATGTTCCACCAATTTATCGAACTTTGTAAGAAGAATGATTTAAGCAAAATCTGGCTGACTTGCAATCGTCACAATACAAACACTTTAGAAGTTTACAAGCATTGGGGATTTGAGATTGTACGAGAAGAAGTTACAGATATCGGAAATGGATTCGTAATGGATGATTATATTTTAGAATACAAAATCTCATAAAAATCTATAAAAAAATTGTGTTTGATTCCTCAAACACAATTTTTATTTTCTATAATGATTCTCCTGAAACAGAATGCAGTTTTGGATCCACCTCATCGCTTGGCACAAGTGTAACCGCTTTCAAATCAACCAGCCCGATTTTGGATTCTTCAGTCAGTGGCACATTTTTGAAAGATACCGCTCCCATATAGCTATCCAAATACAAATCTTTTTCCATCATGTTTCTCTGCTTCTCTTCACTCCAAATCGAGAAACTTACATTGCCAAATTCTTCTTCCTCATAAGGTTCATAATAAACATCATAGACTCCTGCCGGGAAATCCACTCCTGCAACTGCAGAACTTGAAACCACGTATGTTTCTGATACCGGATTTGCTTCTGTATATAACTCGTTTGTTACGGCATCAGAAGAAAGCATGGAAATCCCCATACCAGGTGCAACAGATAAAATGTCACCATCTTCCAGACATAGCGCATCGATATAACTTTGATCTTCGTAGTCGATGTCCATAAAATAAAAGTCTTTCATCATTATATCCTCTCCATCATATTCATAAATTTCTATATCCCCATAACTTCCACTTACAATCTCAACATCATAAGTTCCTTCGGGAATATGTACTCCTACTGTATAAAATCCAGGGTCCAAATACTGCTCATATGTATCTCCATATGATACCTCTTCTTCTATCCAATTCTCAATTACACGGTTATTTATAAGGGAAGCCATAAATCCAAATAATGTAGGAAGAATCCACGTGATAATGACCATTATTCCTATAAATCTACCAATCCTTTTGGATGGATTTGTTCTCTTATTCTGTGTTGAAGAACGACTTTTTGTCGTATAAGTATTCGCAGAATATGTATTTGTATACTTTGTCAGTTCTCTTTTTGCTTTTTCTATGTCCGCATGTTTTTCACATACTGCAAAGTCACGTTCACTATCATTATGCACATGAGTCATGGGTTCTCCATCACATTTATTTCTATTCAGCAACCCATTATACATATCGTCATTTTTAGTATTGTCCAATCCACACTCCGTACATCGAAGGTGACTATCCAATTTTCCACCACATAAACTACACTTCTTTTCAAATGTCATATGATCATCCTCTCTTTCTCGCAAAGTATAACACATTATCTAAAAACATAAAACCTAAGATAACTTTCTATTTCCGTAGAAAACAAAAAAAGATTGTGCTTGGCACAATCTTCTTGAGCTACGGAAAAGGGATTCGAACCCCTACTAACAGAGTCAGAGTCTGCTGTGCTACCATTACACCATTCCGCAATATTTCGAACAGTCTTATTATATCAATCTGTCAAAAAAAATCAAGCCCTTTTTTTATTTTTTTCAAAAACTTTTTTCTTTGGCAATCCATCCTATGATTTGACCAGAGAGTATAACTGTTAACAATGAGTACTTAATTCTTTGTATTGGAATATATGTCAGTGACAATCCAAGTACCGTCAGATCACTAAAAAGATATATCCACTGTATATCCTTTTTTAACACTTTAGATAAACTCATTGCCAAAGCATCATCTCCACTTGTGGCACCACCTACGCGGACACAAAGACCAATACCTATCCCAACGAATAACGCACCTGCAATTGCAGCCACAAATGGATGCTCGCTGATTGAAGGCCAGGCTGGCTTAAACTGCTCAAATATTGCATAAAAAATCGAAAATGCTCCACCCGAAATACACGAATATACAATAAACCGCTTTCCTAATAATTTCCATCCCATATAATAGCAAATAAAATTCATTACAAATGCCGATATCGCTGGTGAAATCTGAAACCAATGCTGCAACAATAATGTCAGACCAAGTACGCCTCCTTCTGTCACATTCGACTGCGAATGAACGTGATACAGACCAAACGCCAGTATTGCACTTCCGGCCAGTAGAACCATCACTTCTTTCATATATCTTACCATTTCATTTTTCCTCTTTCCTTGTATGGATATACATAACTTTACACATGATTATATCACAATTTTCACCTTCATCACTTATAAATACGCATCCATTCTTTAATGATACTTATTAATATTATTTAAAAATAAATACGATAAATCCAGAAAAAAATATTGTAAATCAAATTATTTTGTGATAAAAAATGAGAGTGAGATGTTTTAGGATCTCGCTGTTAATTGATTCATATATAGAGAGCAATTTTAAATTGAAAGGACGATCAAACATGGAAAAGATCTACACAGGAAAAACAAAAGACGTTTACAAACTTGAAAACGGAAATGTAATGTTAAAATTTAAAGATGACTGTACAGGAAAAGATGGAGTATTTGATCCAGGCGAAAACTCTGTTGGTTTAACAATTGAAGGAATCGGCAAAGCGAACTTAGAAACATCTATTCACTACTTTGAATTATTAAAAGAAGCTGGAATCAAAACACACTATGTAAGTGCAAACTTAGAAGACGCAACAATGGAAGTTCTTCCAGCAACAGTATTCGGTCATGGTCTTGAAGTTATCTGCCGTCTTGTAGCTACAGGAAGCTTCATTCGCAGATATGGCGAATATATTGAAAACGGAACACCATTAGAAGGTGGATACGTTGAATGTACATTTAAAAACGATGCTTTAGGTGATCCACTTGTAACAGGTGAAGGCCTTGCTGCACTCGGTATCATGACACCAGCTATGTTCGAAAGTATGAAAAAACAAACATTAGCAATCACAAAAATCGTAGCTGATGATTTAAAATCAATCGGTCTTGATTTATGGGATATCAAATTCGAATTTGGTTACAACAACGATGAAGTTATCTTAATCGACGAAATCGCTTCTGGAAACATGAGAGTTTACAAAGATGGAACAATCGTTGACCCAGTTGAATTAACAAAAATCATCAACAACAGATAATCAAAACAGACAATAATTTAGGACTCTGAGTTTTCAGAGTCCTTTTCATTTATTATAATTTAATTTCACCTTCAAATGAAACTTCAGCTGGTCCTGTCATATAAACCTTATTTGCTTCTCTGTCCCATTCGATCTGCAAATCACCACCAAGAAGTTTTACTGTCACTTTTTCTTCTGTCAACCCATTTAAAATGCTTGATACTGCCACCGCACATGCGCCGGTTCCACAAGCCAACGTCTCTCCTGAGCCTCTTTCCCATACACGCATTTCTACTGTATTACGATCGATCACCCTTGCAAACTCTGTATTAATACGATTTGGGAAACGTTCGTGATTTTCAAACTTTGGCCCAATCTTCTCGATATCAAGTCCCTGTACATCATCGATGTAGACTACTGTATGTGGATTTCCCATTGAAACGCCTGTCATGCGATATTCTTTTCCATCTACTACGATTGGAGCATTGATTACAGAATCTCCGTCAGCTACGATAGGAATATTTTCCGGTACTAATTCCGGACTTCCCATATCTACTTTCACCAATTTAACTTTTCCATCTTCTACTGTAAAATCCAGATACTTGATTCCTCCAAGTGTTTCTACCGAAATACTTGTTTTGTCAGTCAAACCATAATCATAGACATATTTACCAACACAACGGATACCATTTCCACACATCTCTCCGCGTGAGCCGTCTGCATTGTACATTTCCATCTCGAAATCTGCTACTTTGGATGGATTGATCATGATAAGACCATCTGAACCAACCCCAAAGTTACGATTACTTACTTTAATGGCAACTTCGGATGGATTTTCAATTTTTTCTTGAAAACAGTTTACGTAAACGTAGTCGTTACCTAAACCCTGCATTTTTGTAAATTTCATAATCTGAGTCCTCTTGTCATATAAATTTTTTTCATATTTGACATATTAATACAAAGTTTATTATTTGTCTATACTCATTGATTTCCTTATTTTCCACTCATTTTAAACTGATATGATTTTCCATATTCTCTTTGCCAATAAAAATCCAATACACGTTCTTTCATATCATATACAATACTCCACTGTGTAATATTTTCGTATGACACCGATTCCATTGCTTTTTTCATATCCTCGGCTCTCATTCCAGCGGCTGCGTTTCCACGGATTTCCATTAACTTTTCATAGCGCTTGTGTGATTCTGCATTGCCAACGCCAAACATTTCTCCCTCAGATAAGTAGTGATTTGTCACCACTGATGTCTCTGTTACAATCATCTCATTATTCACATATTCAACGACTACTGATTTCCCACTTGCATCAGAAATTGCCAAATGGTGCGCCATTCCCACAGATGAATGCATATTATACTGTTCAAGCAATGTAATCGCTTCATCCACATTTGCCGCTTTATCCAGGAGAAGACGAATCGCAGATGTAGTTGTCAGATCTGCCTCTTTGCCAGTCTGATGTGTTTCCATCATCACATCTCCACAAATCAAATCGGCAACACAAAGTCCTTTTTCATTCATACCATCAAGCGGAACATAAATTGCTGCAAGCGACATATATTGATTCTGCATTCCTTCCGGTTTCCAGTTTTCTCCAAATCCCAAAAAGTCCAGCCAGCAAGTAGAATAAGACTCATAGCCATTTTCTGGTTTTGTGTGGATGATCATGGTATTACTTTTGTTTCCTTGCCAGTCATAGTTGCGTCCCATCAAATATCCACCCTCTGATGCTTTCATTGTTAATGCACTACATCCAAAATTTTTTGGCACTTCTTCTGTTTTCGCTTTTACAAATCCATTTGATAAAAATGATGTGATATATTCTGCCATTTTTGCTTCTGAAGCTGCGCCACCTTGCGCCAAGTATTCATCAAATCCATAATCTCCGATAAATTCCATGGAATACAGATTCTCATCTAACTTTTTCACACTTTTCGCGGCTATGATCTTTGTTCCAAACATAGACCATGCTCCCATCAGAAAAATACCTATTAAAACTGCCAATCCTGCTAATACTACTAGAATCATTCTCTTCATTCCTCTTTTCTCTCCTATTTTCTCTCCTAAGTTTCTTCCTGATTAAATCTGGCCAATGCATCATTAATGGCATCTGCAGCATCTCTATTTGTGTAATAGGAATAGAGATATACAAACAGGTAGACCAATAAAACTAAACCAAATAACTTTATAGCTTCATTTGAATTTTGATACCATTCAAACCAAAAGCCTTCTAGCATCACGATTACTTGGACCGCTATAAAATGCATTGCCATATGGATATAACATTGCTTCTTTGTCGGTTCTTCACGAAACCAGAGAAGTACTGATGGCAACGTACTCAAAAATCCGGTAAAAATCACCATATATGGATAAAATGATCCGTATACAATTTCTTCTCCTCTTAAAGTTGCTCCCAAATTTGGCAGACTGGTAATCACCAAAATCCCCACTGTTATTACAAAAAACTGTGAAATCAAGTATTTCATCAAATCCCTCATCATGTCATTCACCTCACATTCCAATCTTTCTTTTCAAATCCTGCACATACTGCCTTGAAATAATCACCGTTTCATTATTGACAAGCTTTGCTTCAAATCTTCCATTCACTGATGGTGCAACACTGCGAATCTTAGAAATATTCAAAATCATCGACTTTGAACATCGAAAAAGTTTCGTACCAGAAAGCAAGGCTTCCAGCTCGTACAATTTCTGCTTTGATTCATAGACATTGTCCGTAAGATAGATAAAGGTCTTATTGTCCACTGATTCTATGTAGAAAATGTCTTTCGCCTCAATTCGAAATACTTTATTCTCTTTATTCCCAAGCAGAACATGCTCTGTCTTTTTTAGGACATCTACGATACCGATAACCTCATCGTCAATTTCGTGACAGTTAATAATAATTTCTTCTTCACAAGTTTTTTCAACTTGCTTTACTGTTATCCTAAACATTTTGTTTCCTCCAAGCTTGATGGTAATAGTAATTTATAGACCTTCTTCTTTCCTGTAGTATAATTCAAAAGGCGCCGTTAAGCAAACGACGCCATGGTAAGTTGCATTTCAAGGTCAGTGAAATGCAAAAATATGGCGCACAGCGCCTTTTCTGATTTATTTATTCGAGATCTGCCTTCCTGTCACATCCAAATGGTAATCTTCCTTATAAATGAGTTCCGATATTGGTACTATTTCGTAACCTTTCGCCTGCAATGTTTCAATCACTGTCGGAAGTGCCTGTGCAGTGTATTTTGCACCATTATGCATCAAGATAATAGAGCCGTTTTGCAAGTTCTTATGTTCAGTTACTGTCTTAATAATGCTATCCACACCATAATCTTTCCAATCAAGACTGTCAACATCCCACTGAATCGTATAATATCCACACGATTTGGCATTAGTAATCACATGATCATCGTAATCTCCATATGGCGGCCTAAATAAATTCATCTCAACTCCTGTCAGTTCTTTTACTTTGTTATGTACTTTCATCAATTCTTCCTGACATTCTGCATCCGATAACTGGCTCATATTTTTATGATTTTCACTGTGATTTCCAAGATCATGACCTGCTTCTTGAATCTTTTTCACATCTTCTGGATAGGACTCAACCCATCCACCTGTCATAAAGAAAGTGACGTGGACATTGTATTTTGCAAGTGTGTCTAAAATTAGCTGTGTATCTTCGTTCCCCCACGCAGCATCAAAAGATAGTGCGACTTTCTTTTCGTCTGTTTCTACAGAATAAATAGGTAATTCTCTTCCATTTACCGTATTACTTACATTGACTGTCTGTGAAAGGCCAACACCTGCTCCGATTAATAAAACAGCAATCATAAAAAGTATTTTCCAATTTATCTTTTTCATTTCGTCTCCAAATTCTTTGCATTTATCTAAATTGTATGCTGTGATAGGTTTGTATTATTTCCTGTTATTTTCACTATAATTCCTCCATCAAAGCCTGCAACACCATAATATGATATTCTTCATCCTTGATGATCCTTGTTAATACTGTCCTTACATATTCATCATTTATTATTTTTATATGTACTTTATATTGTTCTATAGCCGCTTTTTCAGCTTCTATATCTACCAGCAACATTTCTTTGGTGTTTTCCGGAATATTCAGATAATGTGGAGTCCACATCATTTGTCTGCCATAGCAATCCCTAATATTGTTTTTGCCATAGGACATTTCATACAAGACAAACGATTTTCGTTGTTCACATACTGGGTAATTGCTGACATTTCAGATACGGAACCACAATAATCAATGCATTCTCTTTTTCTTTCATCATAAAATCTTCCATGCTTTTTTGTTTAATGATATGTCAGAGCTCTATGATGTTATGACTTTTATCCTGATTACAAGATTTTTCCTAACAATCAAAAAAGAGGATACTTTTGTATCCCCTAAAATATTATTTCCATTTTTGTACCTTTTCCAAGTTCGCTTTCCACCTGAATCTCTGCATTGTGATATATCGCGCCATGCTTTACGATGGAAAGTCCGAGTCCTGTTCCGCCCGTCTCCTTTGAATGGCTTTTATCCACACGATAAAAACGTTCAAAAATGCGTTCTTTTTGGTCAGCGGGAATACCAATTCCTGTATCCTCTACAATTATTTTTGCTCCTCGCAGAGTTTTTCCAACCCAAATTTTGACACTACCGCCATCTTTGTTATATTTGACTGCGTTTTCACAGATATTATAAATCATTTCATCCAGAATATGCTTGACTCCATAATAAAATACCTTTTCTCCAGTTATCTCCAAACGAACTTTCTTTTTTTCCGCCTGAAACGCCAGTCTGTTACAAGTTTCACGGCAAAGTTCATATAAATCAACCTCCTCTTTTTCTACCGCAATATTTTTTTCATCCAGTTTCGAGAGTTTGATAATATCTTCAATTAAAGAAATCATTCTGTTTGCTTCCAGATAAATCTTTTCCGAGAATCTTGTCATATCTTCTGCTTTTACAATCCCGCTTTTCATAATTTCAGCGTATCCTGAAATAGATGTCAATGGCGTCTTCAGTTCATGAGAAACATTCGCCGAAAATTCTTTTCGCATATTTGCGATCTCTTCTTTTGCCTTATTCTGCTGATCAATATTCACCAGTAAGGGAGTCAATTCCTCATAAACCTCATTTTCCAGAGGATTTTCCAAATCCAGCATATTAATCGGCTGAATAAGACGCTTCGTCTGCCATTTTGAGAGGAAATATGCCAGAGTCATCATCACAACCGCTACAACAATCATTAGAGGCATAGCTTCTATAATAGTAGGAAGCAGGGTATCCAATGTCTTTGATGCACGAAGTACCATACCATCCTTTAATAATACCGCATAATAATAAGTCGGTTTTCCGACGGTAGCAGACTGACGCAATGCATCTCCTGAACCATGATTAAAGGCATCTCTTACTTCCTTACGCGCTTTGTGATTTTGAAACGTATACTCATCTTCACGTGAATCATAAAGTACTTTCCCCGCTTCATCAATCAGTGTCAGTCTTGTCTCTACATGGACATTGTCCATCTCATCCAAATACTTTGTACCCGCAATCTCAATTGCCGTTTGTATATAGATTGTTTCCTGCTTTACTTCTTCCTTCATACTGTTCAAATTGACAAAATAAAACACCGTCATTAAAATCGAAAACGAAGTAACCAGTGTAACAAAAATGACTAAAAGCATACTTTTTTGGATTTTATTCCTCATGTACTCCTCCTAAACGATAGCCTACACCACGTACAGTCTGAATCAGCTCTCCTGCTTCTCCAAGCTTTTGACGAAGACTTCTTATATGAACATCCAATGTTCTTGTCTCTCCTTCGAAATCAAATCCCCATATTTCCTCAAGCAAACGATTACGAGTCAGTACAATATTCTTATTCTGCATAAGACGACGCAAAAGCTCAAATTCTTTCAAAGTCAAAACAACATTTTCACCATTTACTGTAACTTCATGCTTTTCCAAATCAATTTTTAAACACTCTACCTCGTAAACTTCAACCTTATTTACCGGTTTTGTTCTCCGAAGAACTGCTTTCACACGCGAAACAAGTTCCATCATTCCAAAAGGTTTTGTGACATAGTCATCAGCACCGGCGTCTAATCCAATTACAATATCGTATTCAGCTCCTTTTGCAGTAACCATAATCACTGGAATTTCTCGAGTCTTCGCAGAAGACTTTAGCTTTTTTAATATCGACAGTCCATCTTCTCCTGGAAGCATAATATCAAGCAATATAAGTTCAGGTGTTTCATCATATGCCAGTGCTTTCATCATCATATTACCATTTTCAAATCCTCTTGCCTCAAATCCAGTAGAACTTAAAGTATACACTACTAATTCTCGAATATTACTGTCATCTTCTACACAAAAAATCATCTATGATTCTCCTTTTATCCGTAGTCAAAGTGGATATTTACAATCCACTTTGCTGCTCGTTCATAGCTGCTATCGCAGCCATGAGGCTAAATTGCAGCACTATCCTTATGTACTCCTGTAATCGAAAACTCGACCCATTCTGCGATATTTGTCGCATGGTCACCAATTCTCTCCAGATATTTTGTAATCATCATGATATCAATCGCTTTTTCTCCCTGATTTCCCATGTCCTTTGCTATAATATCAACAAGTTTCTTTTTCATCAGGTCAAATAAATGATCTACTTCATCATCTGCAACCATAACTTTTCTTGCCATCGCCAAATCTTTATTCACATATGCAAGTATACTGTCATGTACCATCTGACTCGTAGCCTCTGCCATTTTTGAAATATACTCCAAATCTCTGACTTCTGACATCCCTGCTGAAATAATAATTTCCGCAATATCAGAAGTTTGGTCTCCGATTCTTTCCATGTCTGTAATCATTTTCAGTGCTGCTGAAATCTGTCTTAAATCTCTGGCTACCGGCTGTTGCTGCAACAAAAGCTTCAGGCACAGACTTTCGATTTCCTTTTCCATATGGTCAATCTCTTCATCTTCCTTAATTACAAGCTTAGCCAGTTCTAAATCACCGTTCTTTAAAGCTTCTGTCGCATTTGTAATCGCCTTCTCGCACAAACTGCCCATACCAATCAAAAGTGCACTAAGCTGTTCAAGCTGCATATCAAATCGATTTCTCATTTTAACCAAACCTCCCTGTAATATAGTCTTCGGTACGTTTATCTGAAGGAATTGAGAATAATTTTTCTGTCTCATTATACTCAACCACTTCTCCTAACAAGAAAAATGCAGTATTGTCAGATATACGGACAGCCTGTTGCATATTGTGCGTAACCATGACAATAGTATAGTCTTTTTTAAGTTCCATCGCAAGGTCTTCTATTTTGGATGTTGAAATCGGGTCAAGGGCTGATGTTGGCTCATCCATTAAGAGTACTTCTGGCTGCACAGCCAATGCACGTGCAATACAAAGTCTTTGTTGTTGTCCACCAGACATTCCAAGTGCACTTTTCTTTAATCTATCTTTACACTCGTCCCAGATAGCCGCATCACGAAGTGATTTTTCTACAATATCATCCAGCTTTGATTTCGAACGAATCCCGTGTGTCCTTGGTCCGAAGGCAATATTATCGTAAATACTCATTGGAAATGGATTTGGTTTTTGGAACACCATCCCAACTCTTTTTCTCAAAAGATTGACATCCATATTATGATAAACATCCTGGCCATCCAACAAAATATCTCCTGTAATTCTGCAGCCTTCTACTAAATCATTCATTCTATTCAAAGACTTTAATAGTGTTGATTTCCCACATCCGCTGGGACCGATAAATGCGGTAATTTTATTAGCCTCAATATCGAGATTTACATTTTTCAATGCATGAAAATCTCCATAATAGAGATCGAGGTTTTTTATATTAATTTTCTCCATTTTAATTTCCTTTCGCTAATTTCTTTGCTACAAAACTTGACAATGCATTAATTCCGATAACCACTATAAGAAGAATGACTGCGGTCGCATAAGCTTGATTCATATACAATGCTTCATTCGAAAGATTATACATATGTACCGCAAGAGTTCTTCCTGAATCAAATACACTATCAGGAATTTTTGCTACAGTACCTGCTGTGTAAATCAGTGCTGCTGTTTCTCCTACAATTCTGCCAATTGCAAGAATTACCCCCGCTAAAATTCCCGGAATTGCCGATGGCAGCACAATGCGGAATACCGTACGAAGTTTTCCTGCTCCAAGTCCGAAGCTTCCTTCTCGATAGCTGTCTGGTACAGATTTTAATGCTTCCTCTGTTGTACGCATAATAGATGGAAGCACCATGATTGCTACTGTAAATGCACCTGCCAAAAGAGAATGTCTCCACTTTAAGGCATTTACAAAAAATAACATTCCAAAAAGTCCGTATACAATGGATGGGATTCCTGATAATGTTTCAGTTGTAATTCGAATAACCCCTACAAACTTGTTTCCCCTTTTTGCGTATTCTACAAGATAAATAGCCGAAAAAATACCAATTGGAACAGCAATTAATAATGCCAAAAAGGTAATAATAATTGTATTAATCAATGCAGGCATCAGGGATACATTTTCTGTGTTATATTCTAGTTCAAACAAACTTGGGTTGATATGTGGAATACCGTTTATTAAGATATATGCGATCAAGAAAAGTAAAACTGCAAATGTTAAGCATGCGGCTAATATGACCAATCCCTTGAGCAGTTTTGAGCCAACATGTTTTTCATACATTTTTTCTCTCACTCTTCCAGGTACAGCCAAAATTTTTTTTGCCATTGTACTGATTTTATTACTCATGATTTCCCCTCCTGTTGATTAATGATACAGAAAGATTGATAATCAAAATAAATACAAACAATACAACAGCCGTTGCGATCAATGCTTCTCTATGTAAACCTTCTGCATATCCCATTTCCATAACAATATTGGTTGTAAGCGTTCTGACACCTTGCAGAATACTATCCGGTATACGCGCTTGATTCCCAGCAACCATAATAACAGCCATCGTTTCCCCGACAGCACGGCCAATTCCAAGTACAATCCCTGCTACAACGCCTGATTTGGCGGCCGGAAGTACTACAGAGAAAATGCTTCTTTCATGCGTTGCTCCAAGAGCAAGTGCCCCTTCATAATATGCATCTGGAACTGCTCGGATTGCAGATTCTACTACTCCAATAATGGTCGGAAGAATCATAATACCAAGTAAGATAGAGGCCGTTAAAATACTGCTTCCTTTCGATGCTTTTTCAAGCACACCGACCACTCTTAACCAGCGTGTACAGTTACGAATTACAGGTACCAAAACTACAATTCCGAAGAATCCGTAAATTACAGAAGGAATTCCGGCAAGTAACTCTGTTGCTGATTTTAGCGGTGCATAGATTCTTTTAGGACAATATTTTGCCATAAATACTGATGTAAGGATTCCAATTGGAACTCCAATCAGAATCGCTCCTGCTGTAATATAAAGACTTCCTACAATCATAGGAAGAATTCCATAAATATTATTTGATGGTCTCCATGTTTCGCCACTTAAAAACTCTATCAGACCAATTTCTTTTATTGCAGGAATCCCATTTGAGAATAAAAACACACAAATGAGAGTTACCGCCAACACCGAAGCGCAGGCGGCAATGAAGAAAACTCCCTGCATGAACATTTCTTTCCATGCTTTTTTCATCTTATTTCATTCCTCGTTGATTATTCAATAATTTCATCCCATGTAAGAACTTCACCTACATAAATGTTTTTCACTTGATCACTTGTGATATCTTCTAAAGGATTTGCGTGGTTAACAATTACTGCGATACCATCTGTTGCGATTACAGTTCCTGTTAAACCTGCTTCAATTTCAGAATCTTTTAAATCTCTTGAAGCCATTCCGATATCGCATGTTCCTTCTTCTGTCATTGACATACCTGTTGAAGAATCGTTTGTCTGAATTTCGATTTCAGCTTCTGTATTGATAGCAAGGTAAGCTTCTTTTAATTTTTCCATAACTGGAGATACTGATGAAGAGCCTGCAACTACAATTTTACCAGCTGGATTTGTTCCTTCGAAAGCTGTAGCTCCATCTAATGCAATGTAACCGTTCTCAGAAATAACTGCCTGACCTTCTTCACTTAAGATGAAGTTGATAAAATCTTGTGCCACTTCGCTAATTTCACCTTTTGTTGCGATGTTGAATGGTCTTGCTACTTTGTATGTACCATTTTTAATATTTTCTTCTGTAGCTTCTGCACCATCTACTTTTACAGCTTTTACTGTGTCATTTAATGAACCAAGTGATACATAACCAATTGCATATTCATCACCTGCAACCGTTGTCATCATAACTGATGTACTATTTGTTGGGCTTGCTTCTACTGTTGTATAATCAACTTTTTCTCCATTTTCATCCTTTTGCTCAATTCCAAATAATTCAATAAAAGCTCCTCTTGTTCCTGAGCCTTCTTCTCTTGTGAGAATCGAGATATCATATGATTTGTCAAATCCTGTTTCGTTATTCGCACTGTCGTCTGCGTTATCACTATTACCGCATCCAACTGCAAAACTCATTGTCATTACTACTGCTGCTGTTAATGCTAAAAACTTTTTCAATTTCATTTTACATTTCTCCTTTAAGTTAAGAATTTATATTTATCTTCTTCACAAGATATATATTATTCTTTCAATGTAAAATCAAAAATCGTTCTTTTGTTAAATCCATGTAAAATCACAAAAGAAATAGCAGACTCCTAAGAATCTACTATTTCTTCCGCTAATACGATATATCGTTTGTCTGGCTGACCTGTAATACAGGTACTCATCGTAATCAATTTGCTATTTTCATCAATCGTCATGCCTTCTCTGAAATAACTCCCTTTGCCTCCAATCTCTTTGAGAGACTGGATAAATGCTGTTCGATCTTCCATATTGTCGTTATCATATGTATACATGATATGGCGATTATCGTAGATCACTGCTGCATATACACGATAACTCTTCGTCTCTGTCTCAGTGTAAATCAACACCGTATCATGTGTCTCAAAAAATTCATAATCCTCAAATTTATGCAAATGTTTAAACATGCTTCCATCTCGCATGTCATGTCCATAGATCAACGTATTAAAATCACTAAAATCTTTTGCATTCACTTTTTCTGTATAAATAGAACCTGGATATCCCTCTACACCGTCAATCGTGTGTTCCAGATAATAGCTGTCATCCGTCTCGTGCTGCAGAATCGGATAATCAATGTTCGTATCTGCAATTCTAATCCATGCATACACATCGTCATTCACGGATTTCCAATACGCAAAATCAATTGGGCTCTCATACACCTCTTCTTGTTCCTCTAAAGCTGGCTCCTCTATTTCTATTGGGTCCAGATCCGGCTGTGAAACCTTTTCGGGTTCTTTGCTCTTTGTCAAAAGAAAAATTCCAACTCCTATTACACAGAGAAACAGCAATATAATACTTGATAGAAATACTACTTTTTTCTTGTCTTTTTTCATATACTTTCCTTATTACAGTCTTTTTTCAAAATTACCTACTACGGCAGTTCCTTCATTCAATATAATGAATGCATGCGGATCAACACGGTGAATAATCTCTTTCAATTGTTCCACCTCGTATTTTGAAATCATAATATACAAAATATGTGAGGTTTCATTTGTATAAGCTCCTACACCTTCCCACTTCGTCACGCCACGTCCCATTTCTTTCAATACGATATCTTCGATTCCTTCTTGTTTTGTAAAAATCATAACACTCATATTGATATTTTGAACGTGCACACGGTCACATGCCATCGCCAGCACTGTTGTGTAGATAAGCGAATATACTACAACCTCGATATCGAACATCCATAAGCAGATTGCATAAACTGCAACATTCATCATAATCGCAATCTTTCCAACACTGAAACCTGGATATTTTTTAGCAAAAATAACACCAATAATATCCTGGCCTCCTCCGGAACTGCGCCCTCTTAAAATCATACCAACACCGGTACCAACTACCAGACCGCCAATGATACAAGACATCAGACGGTCACTGAATATGGCTTCCTTTGGAACTGGAATAAAAGTCATAAACGCAGTCTAAATGGTGACTGAAATCAAGGAACGAATCAAAAACCCTTTTCCCATCTCTCTAAATGCCCAATAGAAGATCGGAATATTTATAATGTAATAAATGATACCAGCAATATCGATCTGCTGCAGAAACGAGAAATCAAACACCTGGAACAACACAGTACGGATAAGTTGTGCAATCCCCATGAATCCACCATTGTATAATCCTAATGGTGTTATGATCACATTCACACCGAATGCAAATAAAAAACAGCCTCCTACAGACCATAGCGTTTCAATCATTTTTTCTTTCTTCTTTCGTGTTGCCATATTAGCCTCCCAGCGTAAAAATACCTATAGGAAAATCCTATAGGTATATTCTACTCATTTGCCAATGAAAATCAATCTTTTTTTACTCTTTGTCCAGCCTGTTATATTCTAATATTACTTCATTAAGCTGTAACATACGCTCATCTAAAGCTGAAACCATATCTGCACATTCCTTCAAATCTTGACTGATATTTTCTGGAGCATTGCCTTCAAATTTGTAATAAATCTTGTGTTCCAGACTTGCCCAGAAATCCATTGCAATTGTACGGATCTGAATCTCTACTTTCGTTTCAACAACACTGTCTGAAAGAAAAACCGGCACAGATACTAACATATGATAACTCTTATAGCCACTGTCCTTTGGATATTTTATGTAATCTTTAATAGATAATACTTTCAAATCACTTTGATTTCCAATCATCTCAGCCAATCGATAAATATCTGATGTAAAGGAACAAATCAACCTTACGCCTGCAATATCATTGATGTACTTAACCATGTTTTCAATGGATGACTCATATCCATTACGTTTTAACTTCTTAACAATGCTTTCTGGGGTCTTGATTCTTGTCTTAATGTGTTCAATCGGATTGTATTGATGTACATGATGGAACTCATCGTTTAGAATCTCAAGCTTTGTCCCTACCTCTTTCAGCGCAGCATTGTATAGAAACATAACCGTCTTCCAGCTATCGATGTCTTCATAATTCTTAATTGCTTCTAGCATCATCAATTCTCCTATCTCTTTCCGAAGCTTCTTATAATTATTATAGCACACGGTAAGGATAGTGTCATACATTTCACTTATTTTTTAGATTTATAAGCTAATCTTAATTTTCTCTACACATCAAGTTTCATATCGCCAAACTTAATCCAGTCTTTCTTTCTCATGAATTCAGAAATAACAAGTGTCACTACTGCTGGTAAAATAATCTGAATCAATAAAATTTTAAAAAGAACTACACTTGGAGCTTCTGCTGCTGTCATTGTCTGCCATGTCATGATCTGCCCTACCAGCCCGGCTGTTCCCATTCCTGATCCCGTTGCATTATTAGTCATATGTAATACCATGGTTCCCACAGGTCCTAATATTGCACTTGAAAGAATGGCTGGAAGCCAAATAACTGGTTTTTTTACGATGTTTGGCACCTGTAGCATGGATGTTCCGATTCCTTGAGCGACAAGGCCTCCAATTTTATTTTCTCTATAACTTGCAACCGCAAAACCGACCATGTTGCAGCAGCATCCTACTGTCGCTGCACCTGCTGCAAGTCCTGAAAGATTTAAAATGACGCCAAGAGCTGCTGAACTGATTGGAAGTGTTAAAATCATCCCCATAAGTACAGAAACAATAATCCCCATTAAAAATGGCTGTTGTTCTGTTCCCCAATTAATCAGTTCTCCTAATGCAAGCATAAATTGTGAAATAGGTGGACCTAATAACAATCCTACTACTGAACCAGTACCAATTGTAACAATCGGTGTTACCAAAATATCAACTTTTGTTTTTCCTGAAACCAGTTGTCCCAATTCAATCGCCACGTAGGCAGCAAGAAATGCTCCTAGTGGTTCACCTGGACCAGCAAATACTATCGCACCATCTACTAGAACCGTACCTGCTAAAAGCTTGCTTGCGAATGCCCCAATCATTCCTACAATGCCTGCTGATACCACTACGAGCGGACTTGATTTAAAACGATACGCAACACCCACTCCGATACCAGCCCCAGTCAAAGCGGCTGCAACTTTCCCCATGAGGAAAATCATGTCTCCAATATTTCCTCCGATGAGTGTACCAATCTGTTGAATAATCGTTCCTACGATGAGAGTCGCGAACAAACCTTGTGCCATTCCTGATAAACCATCAATAAAGACTCTGTTCAACCATTTTTTTAAACTATCCATATTTTTCTCCTTTATGTTTTTGCTGTAAACTTATCTGTCTTGTCATCTGTGTAGTCTATCACATCATTTCTGGAAAAGCAATCACAAATATCTCAAATATTGAAAGTAATGCATAAAGTAGGTTATAATACTTAGAGCAAGTAGCTAAGAAAGGATTGATAAAATGTTTCGTTTATGGGGTAAAATCTGGAAAGATAATAAAATGATTCAAGATACAGTCATCTGCGATGATACTGATGATACAAGAACACACAAAATATTTCATGCATTGGATGCCATTTGTTATGAATTCGACTTAAGTAAGCCAATCTGGCTGGACTCAAATATTTCTGAATTCAAAAAACATGACAAAACAAGATTTCACAGTGATAATTTTGTTGATTCCATTGAATTTGATTTTTTAGAGATACAGATTATCGAAGAATAAATGGGGGATTTATCTAAGTGATATACAAACAAATTAATCTTCGTATATCCTTCACTACAACGCACCGCTTCCTGCGACTAATGCACGTATTCGTAAGAGTCTGGCATGTTCGCCGTGCGGGGCTCTCATGCCAGACTCAAACGACTACGGCATGGATTCTCCGTCGCTTTGCTTAACTTCCGTTCAGGAGATACGAAGATTTATTTTGTACGTACATACTTTGATAAATTAAAAATGTGGCGCTGCGCGCCAAAGTTTGTTGGCTTAGGTGAGGGTGAATTGCTTGGGTGAATATAAAAAAGTTTCCAATGGAGAAGACAAGCTCATTCTCACTTTATAAAAAAAGTATATAACGAGATACCAGTTTTAAGAAAGACAGGTATCCTGAGCTTCAATTCTTATGTCAGTACACATCACCCAATTGCACCACCATACAAACTACCATGCAAAACAAAAATAGTTTCCAGAATCATACTTTTTCTGTATAGAAACTGCATTTCACATTGACATTTTTACCCTGGGTATATATAGAATTTCGCAAATCCACTGCCCAAAAAGCTTGCTTAAAAAGACTCAAAATAGTCAGATTGGACGTATGTATAAAAACAAGTGAATGCTACCGTCACTTTTACCGAATTCATGGGCAGTATTAGTTCCTTTTTTTTACATTTGGAAAAAACACATCGTTTAGAGCTATTTTTAGCAAGTTTTTTTGGCAGTGAACTTGAAAAATTCGATATATACCCAGGGCATTTCTTACAAGCTATACTTTTCTCACATATGCCCACGACATTTACAGCAAGCTATACTTTTCTTGCATACGCCCACGACATTTACAGCAAGCTACACTTTTCTCACATATGCCCACGCGATTTTCAGTAAACTATGCGCTACAAAAAACGCAAAAAAAGTAGCCATAAATGCATTCTGCATTTTTGACTACTTCTATTCCTATCATTCAAACAAATCCCTATTTAATTCATATGTTCTAATACTTCTTCTGCAATATTTCTTGCATGATCTGAAATACGTTCTAAACATACAAGCATATCCAAGAATACAATACCTGCTTCTGTATTACATTCATTATTTGTAAGACGTTTAATATGCTTCGCACGAAGCTTAATCTCAAGATCGTCTGCTTTTGTTTCTTTTTCTATTACTTTGAGTGCCTTCTCTTTATCTTCTTCTATAAAAGCCTCAATTGCATAGTTGTAACTATCAAAACAAACTTCCAACATTTCTTTCATTTCTTTCTGACCGCTTTCAGTGAAATGAACTTTCTTTTCCTTCAATTCTTCTACATATTCTGTAATATTTTCACAATAGTCACTAATACGTTCGATATCATTGACGATCTGAATTAAGCGAGCAGCATGTTCATGTTCTTTTTCACCGATTTGTAAACTGGTAAGTTTAATTGCATACTCAGTAATGGCTGAAGAAAATTTATCAACAATGCTTTCATCTTCTTTTATTCTAGCAATATCTTCTGATTTTTGTGTAAACATTACATCTTTTGCAACTATCAATGTATCTTTTACGATATTACCCATATGTCCAACTTCAGAAACCGTTGCTTGAAGAGCAATCAAAGGTGTCTGTAACATTCTGTCATCAAGAGAGACTTTATTTTTCTCCTGAACTTCATCTTGCACACCACTGACTTTTTTAGCAAGTTTGATAATGTAATCTGATAAAGGAAATAACAATACAGTAGTAGCAATGTTAAATACTGTATGCACTGTACTGATCTGTGTCTGCGAAATATTGGCATGTCCCCAAGATGGATTTATAATTGTAAAGAACGCAATCGCTGCAATACTAAAGATAAGTGTACCAATAATGTTAAATAATAAGTGCATTAAAGCAGCTGTCTTTGCATTTTTCTTAGCTCCCATACTCGACATCATAGCAGTTACACAAGTACCAATATTCTGACCCATGATGATATAGATAGCTGCGTTAAATGGAATCAATCCTGCCGCTGCAAGACTCTGTAAAATACCAACAGATGCCGATGAACTTTGAATAATCGCTGTAACACCTGCACCTACCAGGATACCTAAAAATGGATTTCCTCCCAATGTTACAAACAGGTTTGTGAATGCTGGTACATCTTTTAATGGGCTTACGGCATCTGACATATTTGAAATACCCACAAACAAAAGTCCAAATCCAACCACGATACTGGCAATATCTTTTGATGCTTTTCTTTTACCAGTTAACATTACAACAACTCCAACTGCGATTGCAATCGGCGCTAGTGTACTCGGTTTTAAGAAATCTGCCCATTCGCCGGCAGATACCAACCATCCTGTGATTGTTGTACCGATGTTTGCCCCCATGATTACTCCCATGGCTTGTGTTAAATTCATGATGCCTGCATTTACAAAACCTACAACCATGACTGTTGTTGCAGACGAACTTTGGATTACAGCTGTAATAAACGCTCCCAATAATACGCCTAAAAGTTTTGTTTTCGTAAGTGCTTCTAAAAGGGACTTCATTTTATTTCCAGCAGCATTCTCAAGACCTGAAGCCATGATCTGCATACCGTAAATAAACATCCCTAATCCACCTACAAAAGGGATAATAATGCTGATATAGTCCATTGTTTTTTCCTCCTACTTTATCTAAGTAAACCAATCACTTTAAAATTAACATTATATCCCGAATAAGACAAGATTTTTCTACTTTTTTGCTTTGTTTTTCAACAAATTTTACATAAATTTTACATTACATTATTCCGCACTTTACATTGATTTTACTTATTTTTTCATTTTAGGATTAAATATCCAGGATGCAATATAGCCAAGCACTAACGCACCTGAGATTCCTACTGCACTGGCCTTAAACCCACCCATAAAGATTCCGATAAAACCTTCTTTGCCGATTGCTTCTTTTACACCTTTCCATAATAGGTTTCCAAATCCTAATAATGGTACACTCGCACCGGCTCCTGCAAATTTTAAAAATGGTTCATAAATATTAAGAAATCCCAATACACTTCCTGTACATACAAGCAGAACCATAATTCTGCCTGGCATCATTTTTGTCCGGTCCATTAAAATCTGTACGATTGCACAGATGAGTCCTCCTACCCAAAACGCATTTATATATTCCATACTCTTTTTTAACAGTGTTCCAAAACAATGCCGTGAGCAATCCCTGGAACGCTTTCTCCTTCATTGAAACTTACTGTTGACATTAATGCCCCTGTTGGTACAAATAGTACTCTTTTCCACTCTCCTCGTTCAATGCGCGGCAAAATATATGCGGAAAGAGTAACTGCTGCGCAGCCACAGCCACTTCCTCCAGCATTAGTGTCCTGTGTCTGCTGATCATAAATAATCATCCCGCAATCTACATGATTTGGTTTAATATCCTTTCCTTGCTTCCTCATAAGATCAAACAGAATACTCTGTCCTACATATCCCAAGTCTCCTGTAAATATGCGGTCATAATCCGATTCTTTTCGTCCAAAATCCTCCAGATTTCTTAAAATCGTATCACAAGCAGCCGGTGCCATACAGGCTCCCATATTTTGCGAATCTTTCAATCCGTAATCTACTATTTTTCCGATTGTTACACCCGTTATTCTCACATGGCTCTTTTTCTTTCCAACCAAAAATGCACCACTTCCTGTTACCGTCCATTGGGCAGATAATGGTCTTTGATTTGCATAGCTGAGTGGAAAACGAAACTCTTTTTCTGCACTTCCAAAATGGCTTGAAGTTACAGCAAGAATGTAGTCTCCATAATCTGCCGCAACACTCATAGACGCAAGTGCCAGTGCTTCGCCAGACGTAGAGCATGCTCCGAAAAGTCCAAACATCGGAATCTCCAGTTCCTCTGCCGCACCCATAGACGTTGCAATTCCCTGTCTCAAAAGATCGCCTCCGAATAAGTATCTGATATCTTTCGGATGTACTTTCGCCTTTTCAAGCGCCTGCAGACACGCTTCTTTCTGCATCTTACTTTCTGCTGCCTCCCATGTATTTTCTCCAAACAGACTTTCCTCATCCATCTGGTCAAACAACATTCCAAGCGGTCCATCTGCCTCTTTTTTTCCTACAACAGATCCGCTGCTGATTATATAGGGTGCATGTTCAAATTGAATGCTTTGATTTCCTTTTATCATCCTTATCACCTCGGAACATAGTCTTTGCAAAATGAGATTATTTTATACAAATATTTTTTCGCTTATGCTATGATAAACAAAAGGAATGTTTTTACAAAGGAGAATGCGTATGTATTACATATTTGCAATTTTATTGGGGTACTTTTTAGGATGCTCTAGTATGTCTTATTATCTTGCCAAATTAAACGGAGTCGATATCCGTTCAAAAGGCTCGAAAAATCTTGGTGCATCGAATGCTATGATGCTAATGGGATGGAAAGCTGGCATCCTGGTTGGAATTCATGACATTGGGAAAGCAGCACTTGCTGTCATATTGGCAAACGTCCTCTTTCCAGGAATTCCACATATTGGTGCTGTGGCTGGTGTCGCATGTGTCTGGGGACATATTTTCCCATTTTATTTAAAATTCAAAGGAGGCAAAGGATTTGCTTCCTTTCTTGGCATGGCCCTTGCAATCAATTGGAAATTCACACTGGTTCTGTTAGTTGTTGTCGTTATTGTAACCTTAGTAACAGACTATATTGTAGTGGGAACCATGACAAGTATTTTGGCATTTCCTACCTATATGGGATTTGTCTCACAAAATTACGTTCTGCCGCTTATTATTCTGGCAGCTTCCGTGCTTATTATTTACAAACATCGTGATAATCTGGTAAGAATCTATAATGGAACAGAAATTGGATTTAGAAGTGCCAACAGGGGCGATCATAGAAATTAAACACAAAATCGAGTAGGAGGTATAAAATACATGGATCTTATTTTGCACAATACTGAACTCTTTCTGACTTATCTGGTGGAAATCAGCACAATCTTATTGGAATTGTTCGGAGTCATTGTTCTGGTTTTTACTGCTTTAAAAAGCTTTATTTTGTGGATCCATCACGACGATCATCTTCGTCTGGAATTGGCACAAGGAATTGCCCTTTCACTAGAATTTAAAATGGGAAGCGAAGTTCTTCGTACCGTTATCGTACGTGACTGGTCAGAACTTGGTATATTAGGCGCTGTTATTTTCCTGCGCGGCCTGCTTACATTTTTGATTCACTGGGAAATCAAACACGAAAAAGAAGATTTGGAAAAGAAACGTTAAAATCTTAAAAGAGATATCGCTTATGTCGTTAGCGATATCTCCTTTTTCGTTTACCTATAAATATCGTTCTCCTAAACGATTTACATAGTTCTCCATGTCGTTCCTTGTATGCATCTGTCTGCTCTCTTCCACAACGGCTTCTTTTTCTGCATCGCTCATCTTTGCAAATGCCTCCATAGATTTTGCATTTGCAGCTAAAGACAATCCAAATCCGATAGGCATATCTCCGCCTTCACCGATATTCCATTTCTTTTCGTTGTTCATGAACACTACTCCCTTTATTATCTTTGTTTGGTTATAGTATCCCATTTTCCTCTTAAAATATTCCATTTGCAAATGCAACCACCTTGCTTTTCATAGAACTCCCATGCTATCTTTGGATTTTTCTGCATTCTTTCCATAAATCTTACAGCATAAGGATGAGTAAACGGTTTCATCTTCTAAAAAGAAATTTCAACTGCGTCCAACGGCATCTCCTGCTTGGATTGAATTGCATTCTATCTAGAAAATAAAGATTTACACCTCCAATCATAAACTCTTCAAATAAGCAAAACACTCAAATACCAACCAATCCATTGGTAATCTGCTTAAAAAAGTCAGAACTCCATAACATCAACGAATTGGCATCTCGTAAAAATGTCTCTACATCCTGTTTTGCCTGCGCATAGTCTATATTATCAAATCGTTCATTGAGCATTTGCTTCACATCTTCTAATGTACACTCTGCGTCCTCAGTAATATATCCTGTCTGTAACAAACGTTCTCTTAAGTGCTTTAAATTCACAGGAGTTCTTCTTGCAAGATAAAACACATAATCATATAAATCTCTGCCTTTCACTCGTTTTTTCCATGCTCTGCAAATAACCGCGTGTATTTTCCCTGCAAATAATGATGCTTCATCATACATTTTCACTTCATAAGGCGCTGGAAGTAAGCGATATTTGTGTTCAAATGTCGCATACTTCGGTGGATTTATATCTACTTCAAATTTAATTTTGACCAATTCTGTATCCGCAATTCCTGCAATCGACTGATTTGCATAAAACAATAATAAATGTTCTTTTGTATTCCCTTTTAGAAATGCTGATTTTATATTTGATTCTCGTACTTTTTCTTTTTCAGCTATCGTAACATTAAGACCAAAAGATCGTACCTCTTTTTCAAGTGTCGGAAAATACTCAGCAAAATCAAATTCTAAATTCTCTGTAACAAGAGAAAAATCTAAATCTTCCGAAAATCTATCCAATCCATAAAAAATTCGTAAAGCAGTTCCGCCATAGAAAGCTGCTTCTTTGAAAAATCCAGCCCTGCTAAGACCACACAACACAATTTCTTGCATAATTTCTTTTATCGCATTCTTTTTATCATAGATTGTTTCTGCAGGATACTGTAAAAGCATCTGTTCAATCATACTATTCATATACTTGTCACCTCACTACTTTAGCCAGCATTTTCATATTGGTGCTATGATATGCTTCACATATTTTTATCAAACGGTCCTTATCTAATTTTTTAAATTCTATTTCATCAATTCGAAGATCATCAAATAACAGACTTACCATTTCCTTTTTATTTCTTACTGGAGGCAAAGTATAGAGTTTATCACATAATGCCTTCTCTGGAGTCGCAATCTGATATACATAATCTCCTTCTTTTTCCAATCGTATTCCATAGGAATACACATTAGCCGGAACATCTCGATATGTAAATATTCCAAAGGCTGTATTATATTTTTTTGTTTTCTTCTTTTCAAATGTTGCTGCTGTAAACACATAAACAGCTTCTGGAATCAGGCCATATCTAGAAAGAGCAAAATCAAAAGATAAATAGGATGGTCCATAAATGCTTCCTGCCAAAAGATAACCTGGAGTTGTTTTGTTTGTTTCATATAATCCTTTTATAATCTGAGTGCAGAAACCTTCTTTTACCATTCGTCCAAGTTTATTTGCAGGTGCACTATATTCACTTAATTCTTCTATCATCATTGCATATGTTTTTATCATATTCTCACCTCTTATTTGCATTATATTACAATATCTGGAGTAAATCAAGCGTTTTAAAGGAGTGGTTTACACCACTCCTGTCACTTTCCCTATCCAATATATCAGCCCCAGCACCCAGCTTGTAAATATTCCATACAAAATAACCGGCCCTGCAATGGTAAATATCTTTGCCCCAATCCCGAAGACCTGTCCTTCTTTCTTATATTCGATCGCAGGTGCCGCAACTGAATTGGCAAATCCTGTGATCGGTACCAGTGCTCCTGCGCCTCCCCATTTCGCAATGTTTGAATAAATATTTAATCCTGTCAAAAGCACACTTAAGAATACCAATGAAAGAGAGGTCCAGGAACCGGCAATCTCTTCATTCATCCCTATTCCTTTACAATAATTTGAAATCATCTGCCCTATCACGCAGATAATTCCTCCAGTCACAAATGCTTTTACCATATTAAAGTATACATTGTGTACCGGCGTCTTTTGTTTCACATATTCTTTATAATTTTCCTGATTAATTTCCTGCATACGCTTCCTTCCTACCATCCTAAAAAGAAATAGATAAGCGAACCGATTCCTTTTCCAATGGCAATACTTAATATAATATACGGGACATATTGAACCAATTTGATTCTCCTGATAAAAATCGGAAAAACATTTAGAGTCTCAGCCAGAGACATCGCCCAGCATCCCACGAATATTCCTGCAAATAATCCAAAAATTCCCTGAAACCACATGCCGCCAGGAATCTTTAACTGATACAAAAAGAACAGATTCCCTAACGTGCCGCCAACAACCGTAGCATCTTCATATAATAAAATATGTTCTCCCGTATGTGTACGATCCGCAAGGTCCGAAACTACTCCAAGACTTGCCAGAAAAGCAAATAGACCACCGGCTACCACCAATCCCGCACTAAGTGCGATTATGGCCAGCAGTACTTCTCTTACCCACATCCATTTCCTGCTCCTTCCTAGCATAATTTTCGATTACAGTTGTCTGAATATCATTCTCATACAAACGCATTTCCACTTCCATCGGCGTTGGGTCCACGGAGAATCGTTTTTTCCAAAAATGATTGAAGAATACCAGAATTCCGATTACGACACCGATACTGTACATCAGTTCCATAATTGTATATCCTGTTTTGGGCTCTCCCATAATCTGCTCATAAATTTGTCCAAGCAGTTTTGGTGTATCAACATCATTGTTAAATGCCATAATAGAAAATGCTGCACCGAAAAAGGTAATTACGACTACAAGGAACACTTTCATCCAATGGAGCATTTTATTTTTCTTCTTTTGTGCTTCATAAGTAACTATAATATCCTCAGCTCCCATATTCTGTACATCGAGACTTGGATATATTTCGTGTATTTTTTCTATGATTTTTAATATGGAAATCACATATCGATGTTTCTTGTCATCCTGAATTTTAATCAATTTTACCGTTTTTAATTTTGAAACAATATAGGAATTTACACATTCCATCGAAATCACATCACCAAGCGTAACTTCTCTTGTCTGGACTTCCACGCTTTGCTCCCCTTTTATATAGATGGTGCTGTTTCCTATTGACATAACAACTGCTCCAATTCCGTTTGCAGACTGGAAATCAATGTTCCTTCACTGATACTTGTTTTTTCCTGTGATTGTCCATAATAATATAGCATTCCCATGATTACTGCAGTCATCACAACTAAAAATAAACAAAAATGGATTTTTCTTCTCACTTTTTCCACACTATCAACCTCCTCGTTTATCGTTAGTATGGATTATTTTTTCTAAAAAATACAAAAGAGCGCAACAATTTCAAATTGTTACGCTCTGTATGTTTATTTTTGTTTTCTTGCCTGATTTTCACTTACAATCTTTTTATACATTTCTTCATCTAAAATGTATTTTGAACGATAAATCATGAAACCAACAACAATACAAACAAGTGGCAGAATCATCATGGCTGCTTTCAAAATCATAAGCCCTTGTGGTGTCATATCTGCTGCTGTCTGTGCTTCTTTCATTCCAGATATGATCACTACTGCACCCGTAATTCCACTTGCAACTGCACCACCCAGCTTATTAATAAATGGCTGCAGCGACAAGGTAACGCTGTCGTTTCTCTTTTTGAATTTCCATTCGCCATATTCTACACTATCTGTCAAGAACATCAGCATCATAATTTGAATAAATGCCTGTCCGACAAACAATAATACACCACTGATTCCAATAAACAACATTGTACTTGTCGGTGCAAAGAAAAAGATAGTATACCCCAAAACAACGATACCAGTTGAAAATGCATATAATTTCTTTCTTGAAACCTTCTTTGCAATAGAAGGGAAGACTGACAATGCTGCAATCTGTGATACGCCAAGAATAACGGCAAAGATAGAATACATTCCTTCATCACCGTATACATATTTAAAATAATACAATCCAAACCCAGTAGTTGTCATATATCCGATTTGAAAAAGTGCCATTGAAACTGCTGCAACTAAAAGCTGATCATTGCCAAAAATGACCTTTATCATCTCTTTTAAAGTTGTATGTTCTCCTTTTTGATTGCGACTTTCCTGCGTCTCTCGCACGCCAAACAATGTAATACTTTGGAAAACCAGCATAATACATACTAAAATGATGGCCAATGCAAAATATGCCTTCTGCATGCTGCCCAGCATATTTCCAAGCATCTCTGTGATCGGAACTATCCCTGCAACAATAGTGAACAAGCCAATATTGGCACAGATTCTTGCTACTGATCCAATCTGCTCACGTTCTTTTTGATCTTTGCTAAGAGAAGGAAGCATCGACCAGTAGGAAATATCATTCATGGTAAAACTGATTCCCCATAATATGTAAATCACACCAAAAGCTATAATAAATGCTGTATCTTTTAATCCCCAATCGCTAAATAACAATACAGTAAAGATAGAAGCCAATATTACTCCTGTCAAAATCCACGGTTTGAATTTTCCCCATTTTGTATGAGTGTTATCCACGATCACTCCCATGATCGGATCGTTGAATGCATCAAAAACGCGCGCCCCAAACATGATTGCGGTAACCCACCACACTACGCTTGTACTTAATTCTAAGATATCTGTCAGATAAAACATTAGATACATACTAATCAAAGAATATACCATGTCGCGGCCAACAGTGCCCAGTCCAAAGGTATATCGATTATAATTTTTCTTCATCCTTTGTATCCCCTCTCCTTTTCTCATTCCTTCTTATTCTATCATACTTCTTCTATTTTATCTCTCATTCTTTTTAGGATCTTCTTTTCTAATCTGGAAACCTGTACCTGTGAAATTCCTAGAGACTTCCCAATTTCTGATTGCGTTTTATTTTCAAAATATCTTAAATAAATGATCTGTCTTTCTTCTTTTTCTAATTCATTTAAAAGCTGTCCCAGAACCATCCGGTCCAATATTTTTTCTTCCTGTGGTTCTTTTTCTTCCAATCTTTCTAAAAGAGATACTTCGTTTCCATCCTTTTGGTAAACCGGCTTATAAATCGATTCTACTTCTCCACATGCATCCAGTGCCATTACAAGTTCTTCCTTCTCCACTTGCATATGCTTTGCAAGTTCGTCCAGCGTTGGTTCTCTTTGATACTTTTCCTGTAAATTTTCTTTTGCGATATAGGCCTTATACGCCATTTCTTTTAGCGAACGGCTTACTTTAATAATTCCATCGTCTCTTAGAAACCGCTGGATTTCTCCTGAAATCATCGGCACCGCATATGTAGAAAACTTGACATTAAATGAAAAATCAAATTTGTCAATCGCCTTTAGCAGTCCAATACTTCCAATCTGAAAAAGATCCTCACTTTCTATACCTCTCCCCAAAAATCGTCTCACTACACACCATATAAGTCCGACATTTTCCTCTACAATCTGTGCTCTCGCTCTCTCATCTCCATCGTGCGACTTTTGAATCAGAGCGATTGTGTGGTCCATAGTTCTCTTCCTTTGCCAATTGTTTTCTGCATTTTTACAATTGTCCCTTTCCCCACTTCTGATATGACTTCAATTTCATCCATGAATGCCTCCATAAATGAAAAGCCCATTCCAGAACGTTCTAATTCTGGTTTCGTTGTAAAAAGCGGTTCCATCGCTTTTTCTATATCTGCAATTCCTACTCCCGTGTCTTCTATTTCTATGTAGAATTTACTTTCTTCGATTCTGCAGCGAATCCAGATTTTTTTCACTTCCTTTTCATAGCCATGAATAATTGCATTTGTCACAGCTTCTGACACTGCTGTTTTTACATCTGACACCTCTTCCAGAGTTGGATTCAGCTGTGTTAAAAAAGCCGCAACGGAAACTCGTGCAAACCCCTCATTGATTGAACGACTATCAAAGACCAGCTCCATTTCGTTTTTGTGCATCATACGTTATTTTCCTCCTCATATATCTGAATGATTTTTGTTACTCCCGACATCATCAGAATCTTTTTCATTCTATCGTTTGCATGAACGGCCCATACTTCTCCTCCTAATAGATAAATAAGTTTATATCTCCCCATAATTACGCCTATTCCAGAGCTATCCATGAAATTGGTGTTTTCAAAATCAAATATCACACATTTGATTTGATGCTGTTCAATTAATAAATCTGCACTTTTTCTTATCTCTTCTGCATTATGATGATCCAACTCATTTGGCAGAAAGATGGTAAGACAATTTTCCTGCACTAAATACTTCATTTTATTTCCTCCCTTTGCTTAAAAGTAAAAAAAGAGATTGCGAAAATCACAATCTCTTTTGTATATTATTCATTTGTTTCTGTTGTTCCTGAACCAGTCATCGTTTCAGTTGCTTTTCTGGCAACCTCTGAATCTGGAAACAGTTCTTTAATGCGGCTATAAATCTCATTCGCACTTTCTTCTTCCTCTTTTTCATGATATGCATTCATCAAAAGCAGAAGTGCCTCACCATCTTCATAAGATTCGTTCATCTTAATCACACGTTCCATTTTCTCAATTACAGTACCATAATTAGCAACCTCAAAACTTCTCTGTGCGGACGCATAAAGCTCAGAGCACTGATCTTCAAATACCTCTTGGGCAATTGCATTGTACGTTGCTTGCCCTGATTCTCCTAAAGATTCTGTCTTCACTTCCAGTAATTCATCTGCCAGTTTTGACCAGCTATAATTTTGATTATAATAATGTTCAATTACAACAATCAGCGCTTCATAACTTGATTGAGTTCCCTTAGCAATCTCTTTCTCCTGCTCAGTTACCGCGCTTTCTGCTTTATAGCCCTCAAGTTCTCGATTCAGCAGATCAATTTCACTTTTCTTTGCTGCTATCTGCTCACTATAAGTAATAATCTCTTTATTTGTCTGTGCTGACATGTTTTGTTTCATTGTTGGAACTACCAGGAACCATACTACTGCGGCTCCTACGATCAGACCAATTATGATATTTAAGATCGTCAACATTGTTGCGTTATCTTTTAATGTTGCTGAAATCGGCTGGATAATCGTCTCATTGCCTAACTTGTAAGAAACGCTCTGTTCCTTTTCCTCTTTCAGTCTTGCAACCTTATCACTTCTAAGCTGCTTTAACTCATGCATATATCGAAGCGTTGTTTCATTCGTTGTATCCAGTTTATGTGCTTTTCGGATAATCTGTCTTGCCTTTGCATATTGCTCAGACTGGATATATAAAAGCGCCAGCAATTGATGTGCTTTCAAAAAACTTGGATGCGCTGAAACCACTTTTCTGAGCTGGATCACTGCAAGATCTTCCCCGCCCTGTTGACAATACACAAGGCATTGATTGTACTTTTTAATCGACTGATTGATTACTTCCAATTCACTTGGCGATTCCTGCACCTTCTTAATATAATAAGTAGCAATATTTCCATGTGACTTAATGTTCTTGCTGATGATCCATTCTACAAGGGCCTCAGCCACTTCTCCTCGCCCATAATAAACAAGTCCTAACAAATTTCTTGCAGCAATGTTGTCGCGATTAAACTGAAGACTTTTTTTCAAAGAGATTACTGCACCTGACAAATCTCGAATGTTCGCTTTTTTTAAGCCATCATTATACCACTGATTTGATAGATATATAAATTTCTTTGTGTATTCCACTTCATTCACCGTTACCTTTTATTTTTGCTGCATGACTTCCTTTAAAATGTCTGTCATATCTGTTAAATCTTCTTGATAAACTGCTTCTTCAATGTCCTCTACTTCCAGACATGGTTTGAATTTTTTGATTTCCTCTTCATAATTTAACATTTAGAATCCCCTCTCCTAACTATTGCATTTTCATCATACGCATTCATATATGAAATTGCAATAGATTTCGTGCGCATTTTTCGACTATTGCTGTGTTTCTTCTGTTTTGCCTTCTGTCGATTCTTCTGTCTGCCCTTCTCCTTCTGCTGGTTCCTCTGCTGCTGGTTCTTCTGCTTCTGGTTCTTTCACCGGCGCAACATATTCTGATGCCAATACCAGTTTTCCTTCCTGATAAGCATATTCAACAGTAGAGCGGAATACTCTGTTACTTGAGCCCACCTGACTCACAACAATAATGTCGCCTTCCTGAAGTTCGCACTCTTTCAGCTCGATCCTTGTATTATTTAAAAATTGTGTCGTCTGTTTGTCTCCATTTACATATATTTTACTGTTTGCAGTCATGTTCTCGCCATAAAAGCTGTAAGTTCCATCCAGATTCATCTGAATACCAGAAAGAGTTACATCCAGAATCCCCATCTGGAATTCTCCTTGACGTGTAGGCTTATTTTCCAGGCCTCCATATACATAACTTTCACCGTATAACATATCATATTGAAGTAATTCTAAATCTGCCAGATACTGTTTTGATTGACGTCTTTGCTGATGATAATTGAACACAGTCCCTGAATGAATATCCAATTGTTCAAATACTTCTGCCATAAGCTGGTATGTTGGAATGTTTCTGTCCTGTTTTTCTAAACCGATATTATCCCAAATCACATAATTTGTATTATAAAGATAACGGTTCTTCAAATCCTTTGCTTCCAGCCCCATCGTTGGAAGATGGTCACCATACATAACTAAAACAGTTGGTTCACCGCGTTCTTCTAACTCAGCAAGCAGATCAGCGATAAACTTATCTGTTTCATATAAATGGTTTACATAATATTCCCACGCATTTTTTAACCCTTCGTCCTCGATTCCATCCACTTTGATCTTTGGATCAGCAATGACTTGTTCCTCCGGATAATCCCCATGTCCTTCTACTGTGATGCAGAACACAAAATCCTGTTGTTCCGTCGAATCCATCGCATTTAAAATATGCTGTGTCAAAATATCATCTTTTGCCCAGCCGTTTTCTGTATACTGTAATACGTTCATGAATTCTTTACTGGTATAGCTGTCGAATCCCATATTATTAAACACATCTGCACGGCTATAAAAATTCCCGCCATTGTTGTGGAGTGCGTGTGCACCATAGCCAAATTCTTTCAGCGCAGTTGCAACACTTTCTGTCTCCTGATATTTCAGGATTGTTTTATAAGGATATTCTCCTGGTCCGAAGTAACGCAGATTCATACCTGTCAATACTTCAAATTCTGTATTCGCTGTACCGGCTCCTACTGATGGTACTTTGCAATATCCAGAAGAATAATTCTTCATCAGATAACGGAATGTTGGAATTGGATCTTCCGATGTTGTAAAGAATTCTACTTCATTTGTATCAAAGAACGATTCCAATTGGATCAGAATAATGTTTGGCATTTCTTCCCTATCAGAAGAAACTTCTGTTAAAATATTATCCTGATTGATTTCTGCAATCGTTTTTTCTGAATACACACCTGGCTGATCAATCCCAGTGTTAAAAAGACTTGCACAAAAACAATACGGAAGGCCATAATCTTCGTATGCAAATGCAATGTTTCCAAAATAGTCTGAAAGAACACGATTATCAATCGCAAAATCTGTAAGCGGAACGATTGCACCAATCCCTAAAACAGTTACAACACCTGCAATGATTCGATGCATCTTTCCTTCGTATTTTCCCCCTCGTCTCCACATATGAACCAGCCATGCAACTACTATGACGATTGCAGTTATAATCAGAACCCCCTGCAAACCAGTAAAATACTTGTCAATCATAGTCACAGCATCATCGATAACTTTTAAGTCCTGTGCATTAAACGGTGTTACACGCACACTTAGCATATAGCCGTTTACAATTCCAAGAACCAGCCAAACTGCACTGATGATGATTCTTGCAAACACTCTTCTTTTCACAATGTAAACAATAAGCAATGTTGCAAAAATCATGTAGGCATTAAATAAAAATGTCCATGGTGAAAGTATCATATATTCCCACGCTTTTACTGCTGAATGTCTCGAAATAGCCTCGATAACAAAGTTGATTCCACACGCCAGAAAAGCATGAAGCAAAAGAGAAATTTTGTTCATGAAAACACATGCTTTTTGCATAAATTTTCCAAACGCACTATTTTTGCGTGCTTCTTCCTTCGCCTTTCTTTTTTCTTCTCTGCGCTGTTTTTTCTGTTGCATATATTCTTTAATATCTGTTTTCCCGATATGGATACGCTTCATACTCTAACCTCACTTGATTTCCACTGTATATGCAGGGCTATTTTTTAAGCCCTGCAAGTCTCATTTTTACTTGTTCCATCATTTGTGTATATTTTTCTAATTTTGCTTTTTCTTCATCAATCTTAGCTTGTGGAGCTTTGCTGATGAATCTTTCGTTGTTTAGCATACCATTTACACGCGCAAGCTCTTTCACTAATTTTGCTTCTTCTTTTTCAAGACGTTCGATTTCTGCTGCAAAATCAACAAGGTCTGCAAGTGGAAGATATACAACTGCATCTGTTACTACTACTGATACGGCATCTTCTGCAATACCTTCTTTTGTATCTTGAATCAAGATTTCGCTTGCACTCATAAGCGAAGCTGCTGATGTCTTCATTTCTTCGAATCCTGCTGCAAGCTCTGCATTTTCACATACAACGATTGTCTGTGCTTTTCTGCTTGGCGCAACGTTCATTTCAGCACGGATATTACGTACTCCACGAATGATTCCCTGCATATGTTCTACGATGTTTTCTTCTTTTGCAAAGTTCCATTCTTCTTTAAATTCTGGCCATTGTGACATCATAAGCGATTCTTCTTCTGGAACTAATGCACTGTAGATTTCTTCTGAGACGAATGGCATAAATGGATGTAACATTTTAAGTCCGTTTGCTAATACTGTTTTTAATGTCCAAAGTGCAGCATTTGCAGCTTTTGGATTTTCATCAGCATGCCAGATACGATATTTTGCAAGCTCAATATACCAGTCACAGAATACGTCCCAAATGAAATCGTATACTTTTTGAAGGGCAATTCCAAGCTCAAATTTGTCCATATTTTCAGTTACATCTTTTGCGAGTGTATTTACTTTTGATAATACCCATTTGTCAACTACAGAAAGATCTGCCATGTCTGGAGTTTCGATTGTCTTGCCTTCCATGTTCATCAGAATGAAACGAGAAGCGTTCCATACTTTATTTGCAAAGTTTCTGTTTGCTTCTACTCTTTCATCGTAGAATCTCATATCGTTACCAGGTGCGTTACCTGTCACAAGAGTCATACGAAGAGCATCTGCTCCGTATTGATCGATAATTTCAAGCGGATCAATCCCATTTCCTAAAGATTTACTCATCTTGCGTCCCAATGAGTCACGAACCAAACCATGAATAAATACTGTGTGGAATGGTGATTTTCCTGTGTGTTCGTAAGCTGAGAATACCATACGGATTACCCAGAAGAAAATGATGTCGTATCCTGTTACCAATACGTCTGTTGGATAGAAATAATCCATTTCTTCTGTCTTTTCTGGCCAACCGAGTGTTGAGAATGGCCATAATGCAGAACTGAACCATGTATCCAATGTATCTTCGTCTTGTGTGAAGTGTGTACATCCACAATGTGGGCATACTTCTGGCATCTCTCTTGCTACTACGAATTCACCGCATTCATCACAGTAGTAAGCTGGGATTCTGTGTCCCCACCAGATTTGTCTTGAGATACACCAGTCACGGATATTTTCTAACCAATGTAAATAAATTTTATCAAAACGTTCTGGAACGAATTTCAATTCGCCTGTTTTGATTGCATTGATCGCTGGTTTTGCAAGTTCTTCCATTTTTACAAACCATTGTTGTTTGATTAATGGTTCTACTGTTGTATGGCAACGGTCATGTGCACCAACATTGTGTACGTGATCTTCGATTTTTACAAGGTAACCTTGTTCTTCAAGATCTGCTACGATTGCCTTTCTTGCTTCGTAGCGGTCCATACCTGCGTATTTTCCACCTAATTCGTTGATTGTAGCATCATCATTCATAACGTTGATTTCTGGAAGGTTGTGACGTTTACCAACTTCGAAGTCGTTAGGGTCGTGAGCTGGTGTGATCTTAACGGCGCCTGTTCCGAAATCTTTGTCTACATAGCTGTCTGCTACGATTGGAATTTCTTTGTTTACTAATGGAAGTAATACCATCTTTCCAACAATATCTGTGTATCTTTCATCCTCTGGATGAACAGCGATCGCTGTATCACCAAGCATTGTTTCTGGACGTGTTGTAGCGATTTCGAGGAATCTGTCTGTTCCCACGATTGGGTACTTAATATGCCAAAAATGTCCTGCCTGTTCTTCGTGTTCTACTTCGGCGTCTGAAAGACATGTCTTACATACTGGACACCAGTTGATAATACGTGGTCCTTTGTAGATATATCCTTTTTCATATAATTTGATAAATACATCTTCTACAGCTTTTGAACATCCTTCGTCCATTGTGAAACGTTCTCTATCCCAGTCACAAGATGTCCCTAATTTCTTAAGCTGTGATGTGATTGTTCCGCCGTATTCTTCTTTCCATTCCCATGTTCTTTTAAGGAATCCCTCGCGGCCAAGTTCTTTTTTATCAATGCCTTCTTTTTTAAGCTGTTCTGTTACTTTTACTTCAGTAGAAATCGCAGCATGGTCTGTTCCTGGTACCCAAAGTGCATTGTATCCTTGCATTCTCTTATATCTGATCAAAATATCTTGAAGCGTATTATCCAATGCATGACCCATGTGCAGTTTCCCTGTAATGTTTGGTGGTGGCATAACGATTGTAAATGGTTTCTTACTTCTGTCTACTTCTGCATGAAAATATTTCTTTTCAAGCCATTTTTCATAAAGTTTTGGTTCAATCTCTTTTGGATTGTAAGTTTTTTCAAGCTGTTTGCTCATAGCTTCCTCCTTGTTTTGTGCAGTATCCATACCAACTTACATAAGCGTGCATGTCTGCGTTGTTTTATGTTACTAAAAATTGATTACTTTGTGGTGGTATTTATTGAAATATAAGAGTAAGTTAAGAAAATCTTTGGAATAAACGTTCCTGCCACAGAACAAAGTGCTTTTTTTACAGGAATAGGCTCGCAGTGACTAATTTTCTGTAAAATAAAAAAGCCCTCTGCGTAAGACTTTACGCAAAGGGCGAATCATCGCGGTACCACCTTTGTTATATACCGACATACATCTTGTATATATCTCTCAGTTCTATAACGTGAACCAATCCGTGATTTCCTATTTACTTTGCTTTGTTATTTGGTTATATGTTCAGAAATCCAGTTCAAAAGCTACCTTCCACACTTCTATCTTTAGACCATCTTTCAGCCGACGAATGATCCTCTCTGGCAAGCGAATGATGCGTACTCTTCTTTCTCAATACCTTTCTCTTTCATTTATTTTACAATAAACTACAGATTATATTAGCCTTGAAGCCTTGATTTGTCAAGGGATTTTCAAAATGTAAAGACCTTTTCGGTTTCAAAATCCCGCAAAAAAGAGATTGCCTTTGCAATCTCTTTCTACACTACAACATCTCAATTAACTCATCCACTGTCGCTGCTACCGCGTCTGCACCATGTTCTTTAAATTCTTCCATGCAGCCATATCCATAAAGTACACCGATGGAATCAAGTCCATTTTGCTTTGCACCAATAATATCATGCTCACGGTCTCCAATCATGACCGCCTGCGATTTGTCTGTAACTTTGGCTTGCTCCAATGCATATGTGATAACATCACCTTTTTTTACTCTGCTTCCATCAAGCTCACTTCCACACACCACATCAAAATACTTCATCAGATCAAAATATTCCAAAATTGTTCTTGCAAATACAGTCGGCTTTGATGTGGCTAATACAACCACTTTTCCACCTTCCTTTAATTTCATTAGCAAGTTATCCACACCTTCATAGACTTTATTCTCATATACACCATATGGTTTAAAATATTCTCGGTATTTCTCTACCGCTTCTTCTGCTTTTGCATCCTCAAACCCGTAATACTTCACAAATGAGTCTTTCAATGGAGGCCCTATAAATTTGCAGAGCGAATCCAAATCTTCCACATGAATTCCATAAGATTCTAATGCGTATGCCACCGATTTTGTAATCCCTTCTTTCGGATCAGTCAATGTTCCATCCAGATCAAACAATATATACTTATAACTCTTCATCCCTATGACCCCAACTTCTGCTTAATATTCCACGAACCAATTACTTCATTTGTAGTTGAAACCGTCATAAATGCTTCTGGGTCTGTAGCATGTACAAACTCCAGCAATTTTGCATATTCACTTCTTGCTACGATCGTAACAAGCTCAATCTTCTGATCATTTTTGTATCCACCAGTTGCCTGGTAAATTGTCACACCTTGTTTCAGTTCGTGCACGATAAAATCCTGGATCTTCTCATGTTCTTTTGACAAAATACAAACATGCTTTCTTCGATTAAATCCATCAATAAAATTATCGATTACTATTCCATTTGCATATGTCGCAAGCACACTAAGTACAAGTGATTTTGTGTCATAAACTAAAATAGAAGAAACTGCAGTACACATTCCTGCAATTGTCATCGCTTTTCCAAGTTCAATATGAAGGAACTTGTTGAGCAATTTTGCAACAATATCAAGACCGCCTGAAGAAGCATTTGCATTAAACAACATTGCTAGTCCGACACTTACTACCAGAACATAGCAGACCGCATCCAAAAACGAATCATTGGTCAGAGACTGATACTCTGGAAAAATAATTTCAAAAATGCCAATGAACACCGGCATGATAATAGAAGAATATACCGTCTTAGCCCCAAACTCTTTTCCCACAAGTAAAAATCCGATTCCAAGTAGAACTATATTTAAAATCAACGTCAATGTTGAAATCTTCATAGGAATAAAATTTGCAATAACCATAACAAGTCCAGACAAACTACCAACTACTACATTACTTGGCATCAGAAAGAAAAATACCGCTGCTGCCACAATAAATGTACCTAATGTTACAGTTCCATACTCTTTGAACAATGTTTTTTTATTCATAAAAACTCCTACTTAAAATACTTTATTTTTTAGTAAATAAGATATCATGATTCACCGTTGTATAATATCTCTTTTGAAATTCCGAATATTCCATCTTCGGCAGCGCCATTAACCACATAAGCTTCGTGATGGTAGCCTCCAATGTCATATCATATGCTTCAATCAAATTAAAATCTTGTTTGACTTTTTTTCCCACTTCATAGACGGTCATGTTACTACCTTCGTTAGCGACCTGAGTAGTCATAACCACGATCTTACCACGTTCGATCCATTCTGACATTTCAAAATAGAATCTTCGCATAATGTTATCCGGGAGTCCGCCTACTCCGAAACTTTCAATCACAATCGCATCATATATTTGGAAAATAACACTTAAAATATCTGGTTTCATTCCTGGAATCAGTTTTAACACGTATACGCTGTCACGCATTTCATGATAAAACTTCACCTCTTCTTGATAAGGCATTGTAGGAATATACCGAATCACTTTCTGATCCTGAATGACTGCAGGATACGGAAAATTAATACTGGAAAACGCATTAAAACTCTTTGCGCGCTCCTTCTTCGCTCTGGTTCCAACGATCACCTTCCCGTCAAATACAATATTCACATCCTGTGAACCATCGTCTGCCGCATATATAAAACTGTCAAGCAGATTCGTCTTTGCATCCGTCACATCCATATTAATCGGTTTTTGTGCCCCTGTAATTACAATTGGTTTTGATGAGTTTTGAATCATATAAGACAATGCTGCTGCCGTATATGCAAGCGTATCCGTCCCATGGCAGATCACAAATCCATCGTACTGCTCATAATACTGTTCAATTGTCTTAGAAAGCATAATCCAATGCTTTGGCGTAACATTGGTACTGTCTATATTACATACCTGAAGCGTATCCACCAGACACACATCCTTCACCTGCGGAATATAAGATAAAATATCATCTGACGATAAACCTGGTGCAAGACCATTCTCAGTCTGTTTGGATGCAATTGTTCCACCAGTCCCAATCATAAGAATTTTTTTCATAAATTTCTCCTAATCTTTTTGCGACGTTATTTTTCAATTACTCCTATATTTTAACATGGCTTATATTTTGATACAATATTTTAAAACAAATGCAACCAATCTTCTTTTTTGACGGTTATAGTTGTATATAGAAGCTTTTATATCAGAAAAGGAGGAACTCCATGCTGGATGAAAATATCGTCGAACTTTATTGGAATCGAGATGAGTCGGCAATTCAAAAGACAGAAGAAAAATACGGACATTACCTTACAAAAATTGCATACAACATACTGGCTGACTGGGATGACAGTCTGGAAAGTGTAAATGATACTTACTTTAAAGCATGGAATTCTATGCCTCCGCATAAGCCATATGTACTATCTGTATATTTAGGAAAAATCACACGCGAATTATCCATCGATATTTTTCGAAAGAGAAATCGCCAAAAAAGAATTTCCTCGGAATATGCGATTTCACTCTCTGAATTGGAAGAATGTCTTGCAGCAGGAAATCATACCGAAGAACAGGTAAATCTGCATTTACTGTCCGAATCTATTCAGAATTTTCTTCGCACACTTTCCAAAGAACAGCGCACTGTATTTGTTGGCAGATACTATTTTTCAGATAGTATTTACGACATTTCAAGATACTATGATATGAGCGAATCTAAGGTGAAAAGCATGCTTCACCGCACTCGTATTGCACTCAAAAAATATTTAGAAAAGGAGGGATTTTTCGTATGAAACGAGATGACATCAGTGATGCTTTCAATTCTTTAGACAACGACATAATCGAGGAAACTAATAAAGTCCGCCAAAACCCAAAGGGGCGCAGTTCATTTTTCCGACGCTATCATACCCTGGCTGCCTGCCTTACTTTTACTCTTGTTTTGGGTTGTGTGATGGGCATAGCCTGGATGGACAGCTCACCAACCGAATCCAGTTCATCTGACGGCGGCTCCGGAAACGACATCGGCAATGAATCTTTTGGGCTCGCAGGAGATCTAGCCAGTGATACCCCTACAGATGAATCGTTAGAATTTGCTATTCCGGAGGTCTTAGCTTCGAATGAAAACTTCCATTCTTCGCAGATGAACTTTGCTCTCACACTTTTCCAGCACTCTGCCTCGAAAAGTCAATACGACAATGTTCTTATCTCGCCACTTTCCATGATGCATGCTCTGTCTATGACTGCAAATGGTGCGTCTGGAGAAACCAAAGATGAAATGCTTGCGGTCCTTGCAAAGTCACTTACACAAGAAGAATTGAATGAAGCCTTATGTACATATACCGAACATCTATCTTCTACTGGAAATCTGCAGCTTGCAAATTCTATCTGGATCCGCGAAGATGAAAATTTATCTATCAATGAAGACTTTTTAGATATAAACCAGACATACTTTGATGCACGGATCTTCACAGAGCCGTTTCATGACCAGACAGCAGATGCCATTAATAAATGGATAACAACAAATACCAACAATCGTATCACCAAAATCGTGGATAATATCGATTCTGATACAGTCATGTACCTCATCAACGCCCTTGCATTTGATGCAGAATGGGAAGATGTCTATACCACAGATAACATTGTCGATGGCAGCTTCTACTCATCAACTGGAAACAGCACGGGACAAAAGACAGAAATGATGCACTCTACCGAACATTTTTATCTTTCCAGCGAGAATGCTGTTGGATTTATCAAAAATTATAAGGATGGAACGTATCGATTCGCGGCATTACTTCCGAACGAAGGAATCAGTCTCTCAAATTATATCGAATCACTTACCACCGAAAGTATAACGGATATGCTTCAAAATGCTGAAAAAACTTCCGTGACTGTAGCTATACCAAAATTCAGCTATGAATACAAACTTGATATGAATTCTGTTTTAAAAGAAATGGGAATAAACAAAGGATTTGACAGTACTCAGGCTGATTTTTCAAACCTTGGTACTTTTCAGAACGGAAACTTATATCTTGGCAAAGTCCTTCACAAAACGTTTATTGCAGTAGATGAAAAAGGGACTGCGGCAGGTGCTGTAACCTCTGTAGATATAAAAGCAGAATGTGCATTAGAAACTTCAAAAGAAGTCATTCTAAACCGCCCATTCGTATACATGATTTTGGATGGAGAAACAAATCTCCCTGTATTTATTGGTACGTTAACACAGATTCCCAAATAGGAGGTGACCTGGATGAAAAAATTACTATGCTATTTATTGATTCTTATTACACTGTTTAATCTGACTGCATGCTCCGGAATAGATGCAGAAGAGCTCGGTAAAAATGTAACCAAAACCCCTGTAACAGAAAGAATCTCCGACAATTCTTTTGTTGCATCTCAGACTGACTTTGCTATCAAATTACTTCAGCATACAGCATCTGAGAATCCAAACGAAAATCTGTTAGTTTCTCCTCTTTCCGTGATGCTGGCACTTTCTATGACTGCTAACGGTGCAGATTCTGAAACAAGAAATGAGATGGAAAAAATATTGACTGGCGGATTTTCATTAGAAATGCTAAATGAATATTTATATACTTATGTGAACACACTCCCGTCTTCCAAAGACTCCAAGCTTCACATTGCCAATTCCATCTGGATGCGTAATGACGAAAACTTTGTTGTAAATGAAAAATTTCTGGAAACAAATGCGAGCTATTTTGATGCACAGATTTATCAGGCAGACTTCGATTCAAAAACAGTACGTGATATCAATCGCTGGGTTGAAAAAAACACAGACGGCATGATCGATCAGATTATAGAAGAAATTCCAGAAGATACTTTGATGTATCTTATAAATGCCCTGTCATTCGATGCCGAATGGGATAACATTTATGAAAAGTTCCAAATTCATGATGCTGATTTTGTATCCATTGACAGGAAAAAGAATACAGTTGATATGATGTATTCTTCAGAGTGGCTTTATCTGGAAGATACGTACGCTACTGGCTTTATTAAAGACTATAAAGATGGAAGATATCAATTTGCCGCACTTTTACCAAATGAAGGAATTGACCTATATGACTACATTCAGTCCTTAAATTCTGAAGCGCTCATTCAGACACTGCAAAATGCCGAGAATACAGTGGTACAGGCTGCGCTTCCTAAATTCAGGTATGAGTTCTATACCTCACTGAAAGATACATTGGCCGCAATGGGCATACAGGCGGCATTCGATGTAAATAGTGCGGATTTCTCCGGACTAGGCAGTTATTCTGACCGAAACATTTTTATTTCTGATGTCATTCATAAGACATGTATCTCTGTAGATGTCAAAGGGACAAAAGCTGGTGCTGCAACCAGCATAGCTATGGACGCAGGTTCAGCCAATCCTGCCGATATGAAAAAAGTCTACCTCAACCGTCCATTTGTATATATGATCATTGAGAGTGGGAGTAAGCTTCCATTGTTTATTGGCGCTGTGACAGAAATTAATAAATAACTTAAAATCAGGGCCATCGTAATATATGATTACGATAGCCCTGTCTTGATTTGTTTACTTAGATTTTTTGTATAATGCCGCCATGATCACTGCTCCACTTAATACGAACATCCAAATTACACTTCGAATCATGATGCTATCTGATGTTTGTGGAGATTTTTGACCAGATACCTGTATATTAGCCTGCTCTTTCTCTTCATCTACTGTTTCATCCTTGTTTTCCACAGTTGCATCGTCGTCTTCTGCTGCTTCATCATCTCCTATAGTTGTATCGTCATCTTCCACGATATCTTCTGTTATTTCATAGATTGCAACCGTTCCTGACACTTCATGCGCTGCAAGAAGTTCCGCATTTCCACTGAGACTTTCTGAAGCAGGTACAAAGCTAAGACCTTCTGGTGAAACATCTCCTGCAATGTCCTCTGCAAAGTCTCTTGAGTTGATATAATTTACAAAAGTACTGTTTTCTGGATTTGTAATGTCATAAATCATTACGCCACCAATTCTTTCGATTCCAATAAAAGCGTATGTATTTCCATTTACTTCTCCGACTACAACACTTTCTGCTTCTGGACCTTTTTTACCACTTCTGTCATCCATAGACTTGTCATCATTTGAACAGTTAAAATAGTCTGCTAATACTTCTGCCGTTTTTGTTTCAAAATCGCTTCCACTTTCATACACTTGTTCCATTGTTGCTGCATTGTAAATAGCGAATGAACGTCCTCCAAAGAGATATTGTTTATCTTCATCTACCCCATCATAATCCGAAGTATCGAAAAATACTACTTTGCTTCCAGTTTCTCCAATTTTTTCTTCTACTTCATTGATGTAATCACCCCATTCACGTGAGTCTCCCTCATTTGCTGTAATAAGATATTCTGTTCCAGCCACTTCATAGATACTGATACCATCTGGCATATAGATTCCATAATAAGGCTCTGTTTGAATCTGAATCATTTCATCTTTTTTTAAAACGTCCAGTGCATTTTCTTCCAGACTATGATCTTTAAAACCAAGACTTTTTACTGAAGTAACTGTGTTTGTTGTTAAATCTATTGTTGCAATCGCATTTGCTTCCTGAAGAGCTACATAGGCTCTGCTTCCTTCATTGTTTACTGCAATATATTCTGGTTCGAAATCAACAGAAGGATTTGTATTCTTTTTAATGATCACACCTGCTTCTGTGAGTTCTTCTCTTCTTGCATCCCAACTTTCAAATGTAACATTTTGTACAGAGGCATTTTCTACTCCTGAACTGATGTCTGCAACCGTGATAGTTCCCATCGGATCAACGGTTCCTTCTCCATAACCTTCTCTTGGTTCCCCTTCATTTGCTGTCAGTATCTTATTGCCATCCTTTGTAAAAGTTACCATATCTGGTTGTACACCTGCTTCAATCACTGCCACAATATTTTGTTTATAATCCATCAGCACAATCACACCATTGTCATTTGTTCCTGCTGCTTGTACCGCAACTCCGATGAGGTCTTTTTCTGTACTGACTGCAACACTGGTCATATCACCATACACAAATTCTGATCTTATATCCTGCAATTTTGTTTTCAGGTCAAATTTTATTCCTTGCACCTGATTCTCATCTGTATAAGCAGTTCTTGGTACAATATCCAAGGTACCACTTGTACCATTCACTACATAATACATCTGTGTATCACTGTTGTATTGAATAATTTCAGCACTTCCGCCTTCTTCGTTTACAATCCCCGAATCATATGCTGCTATCTTTGCTATTTGCAATTCTGCTGATTCATTGTAGAAACCTTCCACTTTAATATCTGCCATCACCGTTTTTGTTGATTCATATGCTTCTTCTGCATTCACTGAAATAGTATTTACACCTAGCAGTAATATCAGCATTAACATGCTGGCTGTTCTTTTCTTCCATTTTAATTTTATTGATTTCATCCTCTTGCTCTCTTTCTATTTACATTCTGTCGCTATCCACAGATTAGCATGTTAAAATTTATTCAACTATCCACACTTAGTTAACTCTGTGTTAAAACTTTGTAAAAGAAAGTAAAAAAATAAAAAACTGATGTTTCATAGTTTTTCTATAAAATCATCAGTTTTTATACACTCTATAAATCGTTTAAGAAAAATGCTTTTCTACTAAATCGCAGTACTCGCAAAATGCAGGAATTCCACCCAGCGAATCTTCTAACGATGTAAGGATTCCCTTATAATACCATCCGATCATCTTCTTGTCCTTCATGCGGAAACGATTCCAAAGATTTTCTCCACAGACCGGATAGTCTCTGTCTATATCTCTCATATTGGATAATTTATCTGCAAGTCCTATCATTTGTACTTCTTTTGGTGCCACTTTCAAATGTGCGATCGTTGCACCTTTTCGTTCTATCCATGTTTTGGATTTGTCTTCGCTCTCCTGCATCACCAAATATGCTACACGCTCAGTAAACTCACTGCAGATTTTGTCTTTTGTTACGCCTTCACAGTCTTCGATTGTATCATGCAAAATAGCCGCACTGATAATCTCCTCGTCGTCTGTCATAGATGCTACAATCTCGCCTACTTCTAACGGATGTACAATATATGGTCTTGTTGTTCCCTTACGAAACTGTCCTTCATGTGCCCGTGTTGCAAACGCAATCGCTCTCTCTATCACGCCTTATCCCATCCTTTTCTATATGAAAATTTAAGTGCTTTACGCACTCTATTATAAATGAATTCCATTACATAGTCCACCAATGCACCTACATTATTTACAATTATTCATAATGCATTCATCTTTTATTCATATTTTTTTTATAGTATAATGAATTCATTCTTACTGAAACAGGAGGATATGAATATGAATAAAAAAACTGTACTGATCACAGGCGCTTCCAGAGGTATCGGCCGTGCGATTGCATTGAAATTTGCTGAATATGGATATCACATATTTTTAAATTGCAGCCGTTCCGTGAACGAACTGGAAGCTGTTCGATCTGAAATAGAAAATAAACCTGGGGCTTCTTGCGATTTGTTCATTGGTGATGTTGGAGATTCATCGTTTGTATCAGAGATGTTTTCCCACATTTATCAGAAATGTGATTCTTTAGATGTGTTGGTCAACAATGCGGGAATTGCATATATCGGTCTGCTTACAGACATGACAGATGAGGACTGGAACCACATTATACAAACGAATCTTTCCTCTGTATTTTATTGCAGCCGCAGCGCCGTTCCTAAAATGGTTTCCAAAAAAACTGGGAAAATTATTAACATTTCTTCTATGTGGGGAACCGTTGGCGCTTCCTGCGAAGTTGCATACTCCGCTACCAAATCTGGAATTCATGGTCTGACGCGCGCACTTGCAAAAGAACTTGCACCAAGTAATATCCAGGTCAATGCCATCGCCTGTGGCTGTATCGACACTGCTATGAACAGTCAGCTCGATGCCGACGAACGTTTTGCCCTGGAAGAAGAAATTCCTGCGGGACGCTTTGGGACTCCGCAGGAAATTGCTGATTTCGTTATGCATTTAGTAAACAGCCCGGCATATCTTACCGGACAGATTATAGGAATGGATGGAGGATACATCTAATGATTACGCTCATAGATGAGTCTTAATCCTTCCAACAGCAAAGTTTCATCAAAGCACATCTTTCTCTCACATTGTGGAAGGATGTGTTTTACATTTTCACCTGTGGCAACGATCGTTGCCGCTTTTTTTCCGAATTCTTTTTCAATTCTGGCAATCGAACCATCAATCATAGCAGCTGTTCCATAAATCAATCCACTTTTCATACAGTCAATTGTGTTGCTTCCGATTACTTTCTTTGGTTTTTCCAGACTTACTTTTGGAAGCTGCGCTGTCTCATTTGAAAGCGATGCAGAAGAAACTTTAATTCCAGGAATAATCATTCCGCCTATGTACTGTTTTTTTTCATTAATCACAGAAATAGTCGTTGCTGTTCCCATATTTACAATAATCATAGGTACCTCATATTTTGCAATACCTGCAACTGCGTTTGCCACAAGATCACTTCCTACCTGAGCCGGATTATCCATCATAATATTAAGTCCAGTCTTTATTCCTGGCCCTATCACTAATGCTTCTTTTCCTAAAATCCGTCTCACTGCTCCTTTTACCACGCTGGTAACTGGAGGTACCACAGATGAAATAATTGCTCCATCCACTTCTGTAACGTCTAATTGATGTAATTCAAATATACTTTTTACACTAATTGCATACTCAAGTTCTGTTCTTGTGACATTTGTTGAGATACTCTCTACAAAAACGAACTCGGAATCTCTAATACATCCAATCACTGTATTCGTATTTTCTATATTAATTGCCAGAATCATTTATGCCTCCTAAGCTTTTAAAAACCTAATTAAAATCTTTCCAACAAATGCTACAATAATTGCCGCTATTATCGCTTCTGGAATGCCATTCGTAACAATAACCGTAGCAACGGCTCCATAAATTGCTCCTGTAGCATATCCATTTACCTGAGCATAGCTGTCTTTAAAAAATACAACAATCAGACTCATTACTAGAATGGTGTTTGTAAGTGAGCCGGCAATTCCTGCGGCGCCCAATGAAATATATTGACCAGATTTCTTCTTTTTCAAAATCGCATATAATGCAAGATATACGAAATATGGTACTATCCCTACTAAAATTCTTGGTAAAAAGCAAATGATGATACTTCCAAATCCTCCATGGATTTCTCCTACAGAATAGAATGGATTGAATACAAATGATGTAAGATTTGGCATCATTATACTCCTAATAAAACTCGTAAGTCCAAAGATGAACCCTAATAAAGCTCCCTTTTTCGGACCTAGTAAAATTGCGCCTAAGATCACTGGTATGTGAATCAGTGTCGCATTCATAAATCCAAGCGGAATATATCCGAGTGGTGTGTTGAACATGACTACGATCAGTGCTGCGAACAGTGCAACCTGAATCATGCCAACTGTTTTTGATGATACATTTTTCATTTTTTGCCTCCTTGTTATCATTCTCTTTCGAGATACAATACAATTTTTATACAGTTTAGCCTCGTGGCTAACCAGTGAGATTCGGTGACATTATAGCATTATGATTTTTCATCCTCAAGACATGTTTCCAAAAATATACATTCGAGATACATACTTTTCCCCTTTTTTGTGTTAGAATAACTTCAAAAATACAAGTAAAATACGAAAAAGGATGGAATGATTATGTTAAAAGGAAAAACCGTTCTCTTAGGTGTGACTGGAAGTATTGCCGCTTACAAAATCGCAACTCTCGCCAGCATGCTTGTAAAACTTCATTGTAATGTGCATGTCATTATGACAAAAAATGCGACGAATTTTATTCATCCGATTACCTTTGAAACACTTACAAACAATCGTTGTATCGTAGACACTTTTGATCGCAATTTTCAATATAATGTGGAACATGTTTCCCTTGCCAAACAGGCTGATGTCGTACTGATTGCTCCTGCATCTGCGAATGTAATTGCAAAACTGGCTCACGGACTTGCTGATGACATGCTTACTACAACAACACTGGCGTGTACCTGCAAGAAGATAGTAGCTCCAACCATGAATACTCAGATGTACAACAACCGTATTACACAGGATAATATTCAAAGACTCCGTGATTATGATTTTGAAGTAATTGACCCTGCCAGTGGTTTCCTTGCCTGCCGTGATATCGGTGCCGGAAAAATGCCTGAGCCAGAGGTGTTATTAGACTATATTCTGAAAGAAATCACTTTTGAAAAAGATATGGATGGAATGCGTGTCCTTGTAACAGCAGGACCAACACAGGAAGCAATCGATCCTGTCCGCTATATCACAAATCATTCCACAGGAAAAATGGGCTATGCCATTGCTACAAATGCAATGCTTCGCGGTGCCAACGTAACTTTAGTTACCGGCCCGACTAATATCAAAAAACCACCGTTTGTAAATGTGATTGATATCAAAAGTGCTCAGGATATGTTTGAAGCCGTAACATCTCATTCTGAAGAACAAGATATTATTATCAAATCTGCTGCTGTTGCAGATTATCGTCCTTCCAATGTCAGCGATGAAAAAGTGAAAAAGAAAGATGGAGATATGGCGATTCCACTAGAACGCACTCAGGATATTTTAAAATTCCTTGGCGAACACAAAAAAGAAGGGCAGTTCTTATGTGGTTTCTCTATGGAGACTCAAAATATGCTGGAAAATTCTCGTACAAAGCTGGCAAAGAAAAACTTAGATATGATTATCGCCAATAACTTAAAGGTTACTGGAGCAGGATTTGGAACAGACACAAATATTGTTACCATGATTACAAAAGAGGAAGAAATCGAACTAGAAATCATGAGCAAGTCAGATGTAGCAAAATGCATTTTAGATCAAATTTTATTGCTTAAATAGACATAAAAATACCCGGGTTACTCTCACATAACCCGGGTATTTTTATGTCTATTTTCTATTATTTTTGAATTTTGTTTAATTGACGGTTCAATTGTGCAAGATCTTTCTTTGAGATTTCTCCACTAATACTTGTGAACTCAGTCAGTTTTTTGAATCCCATCATATCACGAAGTGTTGTAAGCATAGAGGCAAATGTTAAGTTACCCATCTTCATATACCAACCTTTGATAACTTTGAAACATTCTTCATGTGAAAGAAGTTCCCCAGCTGTATCCTCTACTGAATAATAGCCATCGATAATTTCAATTTCTTCACTTTCAGAATCATCAGCAATATCATCGAACCAGTTTCCAACTGATAAAGCCTCTGCGATATCTGGTAATGTATAATCTGCATTATGTTCTGCAACACCATTTAATGTGATTGTGTCTTCTAATTCTCCAGCTTTTGCTGTTACTGTATTAGCACCATCGTTTAATGCAACATTTTCAAATACAACTGCGTGATCTACTACTGCTTTTGTTTCTACTTCTACACCATTTACTACTAATGTTACTTCATCGCAGTTTGTGTATACTGTAATGTTTCTTTCTTCTGGCGCTCTGTCAGCAAAACGACGTCCTGCAACATAGACAAATGGTTCTGGATTCCAGAATGCTTTGTAAATGTAGAATGCGTCTTTTTTAAGTTTACGGTCATATGTGATGAGACCCTTGTTGTTGCGTCCTACTACACCACCTTCGTTACGAGCATCGGCTGCGAAGTCAAAGCAATTCCATACGTGTGTACTCCAAAGGTAAGGGCGTGTTGCAAATGTTTTAAGCATTTCATGATGATAATATGAAGCGTATTCTTCTGTATAGTCATGATTCATTGGACTTGCTGAGTGCCATTTTACAATATTTTCCACACCGTATTCAGAAACACCAAGTGCTACTGATGGATTCAATTCGTGGAATTTATCAAACCATGGTCCGTTTTGAGCAACATCTCCACCATACCATCCAAAATAATGGTTGTAACTTACAATATCTGTGATATAAACGTGCTCTGAATCCATTGGCGTGCCAGAAACTTCAGCAATTGTTGTAAGACGACTTGGATCTATAGATTTTGCTAATTCATTTAAATCTCTCAAGTTCTTTCTTAATGGTTCGTTGTCAGCTCCGATAAGGATTTCGTTTGAAATTCCCCAGAAAAAGATCGATGGATGGTTATAGTTCTGAGCTACTAATTCCTTCATCTGGCTCATTGTATTTTCATAAGCTTCTTTTGTAGGAATAAATTTAGAGATAAATGGAATTTCTGCCCAGAGAGCAAAACCTGTTTTATCACATAAATCATAGAAGTACTGATCATGTTGATAATGTGCAAGACGGATTGTGTTTGCTCCTAATTCTTTGATAAGCGCAATATCTTCTTCATGGTCAGCTTTTGAGATTGCCCAGCCTTTATCTAATCTATCCTGATGACGAGATACGCCGCGAAGCGGTACATTCTTTCCATTCAACCAGAATCCTGTATTAGGATCTACGTGGAATGAACGATATCCATATGTTACTTCTACTTCGTCAACTATTTCATCGCCTTTTACGATTTTAGCAGTTGCTGTGTAGCAGTATGGATCTGTCATACCATTCCATAAGTGTGGATTTTTGATGTCGATAATAATATCCATATGTTCAGAAACGTCAGCTCCTGCTGCGCCTACCACATTGCCTTCTGCATCTTTTAATTCAACAGTAACCATGCAGCCATCCGCATTTACTGGGAATAAATCGAAACGAGTTTTCCCTGAGCAGTGTGGTGTCACGAATACACCTGCTGTTCCATCTTTTAATAAATCAAAATGAGCTTCGTTTACTTCGATAAAGTTAACATCACGATATAATCCGCCGTAGAATGTAAAGTCAGCTGTTTGTGGATAAATATCACTTTCTGCATTCGTAACAACTACCATTAAAACATTGTCTTTCGCTTTCATAGCTGGTGTAAGTTCATAACGGAATGTTGAGAAACCACCTTTGTGTGTACCTAATTCGCGTCCGTTACAGTATACAGTTGCAACGTGGTTTGCTCCCTGGAATTCAATATATTGCTTTTTACCTGCTGTTGGGTCTGGAAGCTCGATTTCGTATGTTCCGATTCCTCTCCAGTAGTCATTTCCACCATCTTGCCCATCAAGATTATTCCATGTGTGTGGAAGTGATACTGCTTCAAAGCTTTGTCCCCATTTAGCAAACTTAGCAGCTGTTAATAAAGTTTGTGTTCTCATATGAAGATTCTCCTTTCTACTTCTAAACTGTCCATATGATATCGTGCCTATGCACAGATTCTTATATACATTTTAAATGTTAGAAAATATATCGTCAATATTCACACTTGGATTATCATTATATTTTTTGTATAATTTTTGCATTAATTGACTCGACAAACAAATTTTCTCTTATTTTATCAGTCTTTGTATCTTTTTACTCGTCTCTGTCCCGGCAACTTTCAAAAGTTCAAACAATATCGATTCGTAAGTCGTCAAAATCGCCCCTTCCTCCTTCATACGCTTCAAGGCAATTCTTCGATCGTTTGGTTTTCTGCTGGAAACACAATCTTCTACTACTACTGGAATATATCCATTTGCGGCCAGATCAATTACTGTCTGTAGTACACAGATATGTGTTTCAATCCCACATACAATCACAAATTTATTTCCTTTAATCTTCTCTTTCACAGATTCAAATGCACTGAATGAAATCTTGTCCAGATATTCTTCGTGCCCGGCTGCATCTGTAATCTCTTTTACAGTAGTCCCAAGCCCCTTTGTATATTGCTGCGTAATAATCATTGGAATCTCAAGTTGTTTCAGGCCTGCCAGCAGAATTGCCGAATCATGAATCAGCTTTTCTTTCTCATGCATCACCGGAACAAGCTTTTCCTGATAATCGATCACTAAAGCAATTGTATTTTCTCGTTCAACTCTCATAAAAGTCTCCTATTAATTCATTTCTAGCACAACTGGGCAATGATCAGACCCCATAACATCTGTCAAAATCTTTGCATCCACCAATCGTTCCTTCAGGCAATCCGATACACAGAAATAATCGATTCGCCAACCTGCATTCTTTGCTCTCGCACTAAATCTGTAAGACCACCAAGAATAAATCCCTTCCACATCTGGATAAAAGTAGCGAAAACTATCTATGAAACCAGCCTCTAATAATTCAGTAAATTTCTGACGCTCTTCGTCTGTAAAACCAGCATTTTTACGGTTTGTCTTTGGATTTTTAAGGTCAATTTCTTTGTGAGCAACATTCAGATCGCCGCAAAAAATAACCGGTTTTGCTTCTTCCAGCTTCTTTAAATATGCCAGAAAATCTGTCTCCCACTGCATACGATATGGAAGCCTTGCAAGTTCATTCTGTGAATTTGGTGTATACACTGTAATAAAATAGAAATCCTCATACTCCAATGTGATTACACGGCCTTCTTTATCATGTTCTTCCACTCCAATTCCATATTGCACAGAAATTGGTTCTTGTTTTGAAAAAATGGCAGTACCGGAATATCCTTTCTTTTCCGCATAATTCCAATATTGATGATATCCTTCTAATTCTAGTTCAAGCTGCCCTGCCTGCATCTTACTTTCCTGAATACAAAAAATGTCTGCATCTGCTTCCTTAAAGAAATCTAAAAACCCTTTCTGCACACATGCGCGAATTCCGTTTACATTCCATGAAACAAATTTCATTTATTTTTCCTCCTTTAATCGTAATCTATTTTCTAGATAATACACTTCTTCTAAAAAGAGACCTTTTGCAGGTACCATAAATCCTGCTGCTGCTCTTTCCTTTTTCTCAAAAATACGTTTTATGTCATCCGGCTCTCTCTTACCTTGTCCTACCTCTAAAAGAGTTCCTGTTAAGATACGAACCATATGCTGTAAAAACCCGTCTCCACAATATTGAAAGGTAAACACGCCATTACTCGCATCAATCTGGATTGATTCTATCGTCCTTACTTTGTTCTTCTCCAAAGATTTATCATCCGTAAAGCTGGAAAAATCATGTCTTCCAAGCATATATAATTTTGCCTCTTCCATCGCGTTCAAATCCAGCTCGTAAGGAAAATGATATGCGTATTTTCTACGGAATACACCTGGCTTTTCCTTGGTATCAACATAATAATGATATTTCTTCCCAACAGCACTGTATCTGGCATGAAAGCCTCCCTGAATCCGCTTGGCACTAAGCAGGCGAATGTCTTCCGGCAATCTTTGATTTGCCTTCTCAATAAAATCCTCCGAAAGCAAAAACGGCAGTTTCACACTGAATACTTGTCCCCTTGCATGAACTCCCGCATCGGTTCTCCCCGAACCATGTATTTCTATTTTATACTGAAGCATCTCGCCTAAAACACTCTCTAACACATCTTGAATGGTAGTTTCGCCACTGCCAAGACGCTGCCAGCCCTTATATCTGGTTCCATCATAGGACACTATTATCTTATAATTTCTCATTCAAAACTAACATCTCCCCAAAAATAAAAACTTACAAATTGTACGAAAAAATGATAACCGAGTTTCATTGTCTGACCTACGGGAGTGTGAAACTCGGTTATCTATAAAAATCTTTTACTTTTCCAAAATCTTCTTAATCTCATCCATGAATGTATTTACATCTTTGAATTCTCTGTAAATAGAAGCAAATCGTACATACGCAACTTCATGTAAATCCTTTAATTTATCCATCACGATCTCGCCAATACGTGTTGTTGGAATCTCTTTATCTTCCATCTTAAAAATCTCTGTCTCAATTGCATCAATCGTTCTTTGAATCGATGCAGTTGGAATCTCCAATTTATAACATGCTCTCAAAATACCAGCCTCTATTTTCGACCGTTCATATTGTTCGCGGGTGTTGTCTTTTTTTATTACAATAAGTGGGATTGTCTCAACCTTTTCATATGTTGTAAATCGCTTTCCGCATTCATCACAGCAACGTCTTCTACGGATTGAATTCCCGTCTTCTGCCGGTCTTGAATCAATTACTCTTGAATCTGTATTTCCACAGTATGGACATCTCATATTCTTTGCCTCCCTGGTATTTTATCCTATGCTTATTCTAACAGATAGCCTTTAGTCTTTGCAACTTTTCAGAAATTTTTCTTCACAGATTTCCACCATAATGATATCTGGTCCAATTTTTTTTATACATTCAAAAGGAATCACATACTCCGAATCTGTACCAAATAAGCCACAAAACTTTCCCATCGCTGGAACTACAATCGCTTCTATACATCCCTTACACTCATTAAAAACAATATCTGAAACACATCCAAGACGTTTGCAGTCACACATGTTGATCACTTCTTTTTCTCGCATATCACACAATCGCATCTTTTCACCTGCTCCTTATACCCTGTGTCATTATTATATGCCATACAAACTGGCTTCAATACAAACTTGTTATTTTTTTCTCTTTCCATTATACTAGGGAATAAGTGAACAAAATCGAAAGGTGGTAATCATAATGAGCGAATTTTATGTAAGCGAGGAGCTCTTCACAACTGCTCCAACAGACGGCAATCGTCTTCAAAAAGAAATGGATGTTTACAAGTTATTAGATAAATTAAAAATCCCTTATGAAAGAATCGACCATGATCCTGCTGATACGATGGAGGCCTGTGAACAGATTGATGAAAAACTGGGCGTTACAATGTGTAAAAACCTGTTTCTGCGCAATCAACAGAAAACTACTTTCTTCCTTCTTTTAATCCCAGGTGATAAGAAGTTCATGACCAAAGATTTATCGAAGCAGCTGGGAATTTCGAGACTCTCCTTTGCAGAACCTGAGTTTATGGAAAAATTCTTAAACATCACACCAGGATCTGTAAGTGTACTTGGACTTATGAATGACAAAGACTTGTATGTAGATTTACTAATTGATCAAGATGTATTAAATGCTGAATACATCGGATGTCATCCATGCATCAATACATCAAGCCTCAAAATCAAAACTTCTGATATTTTAAAGAAATTCTTAAAACATACCGGACATGGATATACAAAAGTAAGATTATAGACATAAAAAACGAGTTAGCTTTTTCACCACAAGCCAACTCGTTTTTGTTTTTAATTTGCCTCAAACTCTCCTGAAGCATCGCCTACTATAATTCTATACGTATCTCCTTTTACCACATCTGGATTACTTAAAATCACAACTCCAAAATCCAGTTCCGGTACATATGATATAAGCGTATTTCCGTCTCTGTCCTGCAATTCAATTGTAGTTCCTGCCGCGCAGTTTCCAACGCTTACCGCAACAACGCCCTGCTCTGAATCGCTGAATGTCTGAGCCATCCCCGATGCACCTGTTCCAATAAAGGTACCGCCTGTAATTACAGCACTTGTGTCATAATCCAATGTCGCCGTATCCCCCTGTGTAGGTCCAACCACAACTGTATAACCTCCCGAGATTTCCAGTGAGCCGTTGGCATCAATTCCGTCCCCAGAAGCATTTACATATAGATTTCCACCAGTAATCAAAATACTCCCATTAGAAGAAGATGACATTCCTCCCATTCCGCCGCCACGACCACCGAACTGGTCCTTTCCGCGAGGTCCTTCTGTACCACTGGAGTCTGTGCCTCCTGCAGCATTTAATCCATCATCGCTGGCAGCGAGCTTGATCTCGCCTCCAGACACAATAATGTCCAGTGCCTCTAGTCCTTCATAACTTTCTGTGATATCGATTGCTCCAGAAGCGATCGTCAATGTTTCATCTGCATGGAATCCATCATCTCCAGAAGCTATCTGAAAACCGCCTCCATTTATAATAATAGATGCATTAGAATGTACCGCATCATCGGCAGAATCAATCGTAAACGCACCATTATCAATTTGCATGTCACCGGTTGATTTGATGCCTTTGATACTTGTACTGCTGTCCTCTGATTCACTCGAAGAAAGCTGCGATTCTGGCTGGAAGGAATTTCTCGATTCACCTGGGCGTCTTCCGCCCATACCGCCTCCCATGAAGCCGCCCCATGAGTCAGAAGTCTGCTTTGTCGCATTCACACTTCCTCCTCCCGATACAATGCCAAAGGTTCCATCTTTGATCAACATATTTGCACTGGCACTCATACCATCGCCTTCAGCCTCAATCTCTGCTTCTAAAGATAAATCATTCTCTCTGAATAAAATGTGATCATCAAAAGTCACCCGAAAATCCGTGCCATCTTTTGAATAATAAGCTTCTCTTTCATAAGAAATAAATGCTGCCGGATGCAGATTTTCGTAATACCTTATAAAATAATCTATTTCCTCTGAAATCTGATTTTCCTTTTCGCAATGCTTTTGATCACATACCCACTCCATTGCTTTTATCTCTGGTATTGCGACTCTTCTTTTATAAACAATATGTTTATACTTCTTTTTTAACTCTACGAATACTTCACTATCCGGTCCGGCCTGACTATAACTGCGAATTCTCAGTTTTTCTTTATAAGCAGTTTTTTCTATGGAGTGACGTATCAAACGATAATTATCCGTATCAAAATAAATATTTCGAATTATAGTCCGACCATATTTATCTAGAGCCATATATGGTTCCATAATCTTTAGCATCTTCTCTTTCTGTTCTAAAGTCAGCATGTATTTTAATTCATATCGTTGAAAAACGGTTTGATTTGCCATACCGCATATTTCTCCTTTTACCCCATGTAACTTCATATTTTACTCCGTTATCGTATCCTGTAATGTTCATAGATCTGTGAAAGATTTGTGAAAAATCTGTGAAAATATGATACTATGATAATAACACTAGAACGGAGGAAAATCATATGAAATTAATCGTAATCGGACCAAAAGGAAAAATGGGAAAGTTGATTACTAAGATTGCTGCCGAGCACGACAATTTAGAACTTGTTGCCGGAGTAGGCCCAAAGGGCAGAGACTATATCGGAAAAGATTTGGGAGTTGTTGCTTCCATTGGATATGATATTGGCGTGCCAGTTGTGGATGACTTGGAATCAGTCATAGCTACTTGCGATGTCATCATTGATTTTTCCACAAGAGAAATGGCCATGGAAGTGGTAAAACTGGCTGTTGCACACAAGAAAGCCCTTGTCTGCGGAACCACTGGCTTTTCTTCAGAAGAATTTGCTGAGTTTGAAAAAGCTGCAGAGACAATTCCTATGCTATACGCTGCAAATACTTCTAAATTGGTAAATATTATGAATAAGCTCTTGGAACTTGTTGCCAAAGCCGTAGGTAATGAATTAGATATCGAAATTTTAGAAATGCATGATCAATGGAAGAAAGACGCTCCAAGCGGCACCTCAAAAGAAATGGGAGAAATCATGGCGCATGCTCTCGGCAAAGAATTGAAAGACATCGTTGTATACGGGCGAGAAGGTGCTTCTCCACGAGTTCCAGGCACAATCGGCTATCATTCACTCCGGGCTGGAAACATCCCAAGCAGCCACACTGTTTATTTTGGTGGTATGGGCGAACGTCTTGAAATCACACATCACTCTTACAACTGGGAATGCTTCGCAAGAGGTGCATGCGACTGTGCCGCCTATTTAGAAGGCAAAAAACCTGGATTCTATACAATCAGAGATGTAATCAATATTTAGTCAAAAGTGGCTCTGGGAATCAAACCAGAGCCACTTTCTATTTATTTATCTCCTTGCACTTTCCCTGCTGCTTCTTTCATTCTCTCTTTTGCTTCTTCTACTGTTTCTCCATCTTTTGCCAAAAAGTTTTCTACGAATTTATCAGCAACCTTGTTAAATCCTTCTACTGCTCCCTCTTCGATTTTTTTGTAGCCCCCAACTACACCTTCTTCAATCTTTTTATATCCGTCAACTACTGTTTCTGCAATTTTTTCATTTACTTCTGCTAATTTACTCATTTTTATAATCTCCTTTTGTTTTTATTTATTTTCGATGATCTAAAAATAAACTTTCAATGTTTTTAAAATGTTCGCGAAATGTTTCTAAAATGTTAAATTCTATTTTTTATAACATCGGTGAAAATATTCTTACTAACGCTCGCACAATTCTTTGTAGCAATGTATCTTTTAACAATCCTTCCTGCATCCTTATTGACTGATTCATAGTTCCCCGTATATCATTTTTGATTTCGCTCAAAACCTCATGCTTATAAATCCAGACACCATTTTCAAAATGATGTACCAGACTTCTATAATCCAGATTAATCGTTCCTACAATTGCATATTTATCATCTGAAATATATACTTTTGCATGAACAAATCCAGGCTCGAACTCATATATTTTGACTCCTGCATCCATTAGCCTTTTATAATGACTTTGAGTCATCCAAAAGACGATCTTCTTATCAGGAATATGAGGTGTTATAATTCTCACATCAATTCCGCGCATTGCTGTATTTTCGATAACCTGGCAAAGTTCATTATCAATAATTAAATACGGACTCATCATATATACATAATCCTGCGCCTGATTGAGCATGTTCATGAGCATGATTTTGGCAATTCGATGCTGAAACATCGGCTCTGGTCCGTCACCAAATGGAATTATATATCCTTCATTCTTTTTCGAAACGCTGCTCGTATAATATGTCGTAAAATCTTCTACGGGAGTTTTTACGTTTAATTCGTAATCAGTAATGAAAATTGAGGTAAGTTGAGCCACTGCTTCTCCTTCCAGACGTATTCCTACATCTTTCCACAATCCAAACAGCATCTTTTCATTAATATATTCATCTGCAATATTAATACCGCCTGTGTATCCAACCTTACCGTCAATTACCATAATTTTTCTATGACTGCGATTATTGAATTCATTATTAGCTTGTCCCCTTAATATCGAAAAAGGAACCGCTTTAATACTACTAAGCTCCAATGTTTTATAATAATTTCCCGGTAACGTACACATGCATCCTATATCGTCATAAACAACTCGTACATCGACCCCATTTGCAGCTTTTTCTTTTAAAATCTCTAATATACTGTTCCAAAAAATTCCTTCTCCAATAATAAAATATTCTAAGAAGATAAACTTTTCTGCCTTTTTCAAGTCTTCAAGCATCTGTACAAATAGTTTTTCCCCCATATCAAAATATGTTGCCTCTGTATTTTGATATACATGAGTATCTGCTAGTTTGCATAAGAGATTTGCCTGAAGATATGCCTGTTTATCTTCCTGTTTTAATTTCGCTAATGTCTCCTTATCCTCTTTATGTAATTGTTGATCTTTTATCTTTTCCGCTCTTTTAATCCACTTTTTTGATAGCCTTCTATTATAGAACATAAAATAGATCATAAATCCTGCAACGGGTACGACAAGAACAAACACTAACCATGGTATCTTATAATCCGGATTTTCTTCCGAATTTATTATTTTAAGTACACAAAAGATCTCAGTCAACCACATGGCAATATAAAAATATGGAATGTACATTGCACAAAGAATTGTAAATGCTATCACGCCCAATGTTTCCAAAATAATAAGCAGAATCGCAATAATAAATCGAACTGGTATATAATTTACTTCCTGCTCTTTTGCTCCATCTTTATCATAAATAACAATTTTTTTCTTCATCTAATCCTTTCTCCTATATACCAAACAGGCAGCTTTATCATTCTTGACAAAACTACCTGCCGTAACTGTTCCGTTATCTAATGCAAGCCTCGCTCGCGACTCTACTATTCTTTCCATCCAAGACACATTGGTATTAATAAAAGAAGTAATACAATTCCGATTACCCCAACGATAATTCCCTGGAGCATCATTTCATATACCATAATCATGCACATGCCTGCACCTAATACTAACGCTGCAACGATTCCATATAATACTTTTCCAACAGTTTTCATATTAAGTTCGATTGGGTCTTTACCAGACATTTTACGATAAACAAGCCATGTAATCACTAAAACAATTGCTCCTGCAATTCCGCAAATAACACCTTCGTTAAACATTCCCCACTCTGGAAGTAAGGCCATACACATTCCCAGTGAAAATAATAAGCCTCCAACGATTCCAAACACTAATGCCACAAAATTTTTCTTTTTCATTTTCAAATCCTCCTCGCCTGTTCTTGATGATTGAATCATACAGCGAGGATGTTTTTAAAATGTTCGAGAAATGTTTCTGAAATGTTAAAGTAAAAATTTCACCTTGGAATACTATCGTTAAGACACAATGCCCCATATCCAACCACCTGATTCGGATATTCTTGAAATCCGAGTATTTCTCTAGCTCCTCTCTGCAAATATGCCTTCACTTTTTCTCCATAAAGATATGGGTCATTTTCTTTCACGATCCCCCATTGCATCATAAGTGCAGTACTTCCTGTTACAAAAGGAGTCGCAAATGATGTTCCTGAAAACTCTCCAAATCCACCTCCCGGAATTGGTGCTCTGATATTAACTCCCGGTGCCACGATATCTGGTTTTATCCTTGCACCAGATCCCCGTCCCGAAAAATCTGCATAAGTCATCGTCTCAGAATTGTATGCTCCCACCCCGATCGTTCGAAAAGCAGTGGATGGAATGGTTAGTGTCCCTTGTACACTTGGCCTTAAAAATCCAGTACCTACATTTAAAACACTCTGACTTGGCAGCCAAAGTGCATAATTTCCACTTACGATTTTTCTTGGAGTCAAAATAATCTTCCATACGCCACTGTTGATATAATCTGTTCGTGGCAAAAAATCAATATAAATCTCCTGATCTATTGTATATGGACTTGGCTCCCCATAATATAGCAGCAGTTCTGTCTCACCAATCCGAAATCTTTGTGAACCTAAAATTTCCTGTATCGGTCCTACTCTCACGCCGGATGGAGATTCGATTGCAATATCCATGACGTCATAATACGCCTTCCAAACCTGTACATTCAGTCCTGTTTCATTTTCCTGTACAGCCAGTTCAATCACTGTTTCTTCGTCATCACTGATTACACCAGCTATGTGTCCCGCCGTGTTTCCCTCATTTCCTGTTCCAATACAGATTACATTTTTCCAACGATTTGCAATATCCTGAATAAACTGCTCCAATAAGCTGTTTCCATCATGTGAACATTATAACTAAGAGAAAAACATATATGATTTGTTTACAAAATATTGCAGGTAGATCCTATGTGACCCACCTGCAATATTTTATCATTTATTTAGTTGTTACTATTTCCTTTATTTTGCATTCATTACAACTGTAGTTAGTCCTCCGCACTTTTCGCATTTATAATAAAGAAAATACGTCGTCCCACCTATTCCAGCCTGTTCCATTCCTATATACTTCATATAATCTGTTTCTCCACAAGAATAACATTCAACACCGTAGTTTGCTCTAGTAGAGTACGTTTCACTTTCATGTATAAAGCATTTATGTTCTTCTTCCACCTGCTCTGCCGCAAACACATTTACGCTTAGCGAACAAAACATTAACATCACTAATAATAACGATAAAATTTTCTTCATACAACCGCCTCCTTACAAATCTTTAAGTTTCATTCTTTCAATTCCAGATATTTTTCGTCTTTTCCTCATCATGTAATAGATGATGATTACAAACAAAGCAACTACACTTATACTAAAGATACACATCGCCATATATCCATAGCACACTTTACTTCCTGTGTTTGAAGGTAACATTCTATAAGTTAAAAAGAGTGCAATTTGCTGAATAATAATGTTATATACCACAAACACTCCGCACCACTCCATGAATCGCCATTTAGGACTTGACGTATTTGTTATTCTTCCAAGTAAAACACGACAAATAACTACTGCTATAATTAATATCAGATATGCTAAAATATTCATTGTATCATCCATCATATTCTCTCCTCCTTTTTTCCACGATATTCATGTATCAATAACGTGGCAGCATCAAAATCGATTTTGTCCTCTAATGTTAGTTTTTTTATTAATCTTACGTAATCATCTTCCCGGGTTTCATCACTCATTTTTAATTTGTTAATGATTCCATTTAAGCGATTCCTAACTGTAGGGTATGTTACTTCATATATTTTTGCAATTTCTTTCAATGAACCAGAAGACAAAACAAATCGTTTAATAAAGAGTAATTCGTCCTCTTCTAATTCGGCAATCCATAACGGTAATTTTTCCATATTGCGACCTCAAACACGTTTAATGCATTTAAAAAATGTACATTTTTTATGATTTAATTATATGCTTTAATATTATTAAAGTCAATATTAATTTTATTAAAATAATTATTAATTTTATTAAAGTTCTTTAGTTTCTTCAGGCTTCAGGTCTTTAGTTTCAGTTTCATAAGATATAAGGTGACTGATACTTGAAATTAATATCCATACTCATCTCTCTATGAATCACAATTTTATCAATCAACTCCACCACAATCTCTCTTGTCACTTCTTCCATTGAACCATACTTGATAAACTTCTCTATCCAATGCTCATGCTCTTCTTCTGTTCCGCCGAACTTTTCTTTTTCAAGCTCTGCCTGCTTCATCTTACTTCGTACAGTCTTCTCTTGCTGCTCGTATTCAGTCTTATAAGAAAGACACTCTTCCTTATTAAGGATTCCATCTACAAAGTTCTCGTAAGTTTTCTTCTTGTATTTTTGAACTGTACTCAGTTCTTCTTTCAATCGCTCTATCTTTTTATTAGCCTCTTCACATCTTCTTTCAGTTTCTTTTCGTCTATCTGCAGCTTTTAACAGTTCTTCCTTATCATTTTCTTTTAGTGCTAATTTTGCTTGTCTTTCAATCTCAAGTTTTACGATATCATCCAAGATTTCTTTCTTGATAAAATGCGAACAACAAAACGTATTTCCTTTTTTATGATAAGAACCACATTCGTATCCATCTCTACAAGTCACTCTCTGCAGATTATATCCGCAATCACCACAAACCAAGATTCCTGCATATGGATTTACTTTCTTCGTTTCACTCCAGAACCCAGGAGTTCTTGTACGTTTTGTCATAAGTGCCTGCGCCTGTTCAAACGTATCCATGCTGACGATTGCTTCATGCATATTTTCTACAATATATTGTTCTTCTTTCGGAATGTATCGATATTTCTCCACCTTATAGGAAATCTTTTCAGACTTGTGCTGAACCATTGCTCCTGTATAAGTACGATTCCTCAAGATTACATTTACTGTCGGATACGCCCATCCCTTCGCTCCTGCTTTCTCATGTGCATTAGTATAATTCAGATTTTGTACTTTTCTTTTATATTCAGATGGTGGTAAAATTCCTTCTTCATTCAACACTTTCGCAATGCCATCTCTGGAATATCCCGAAAGGTATAAGTTGAAGATTCTTCTGACTACATTTGCTGCCTCTTCATCAATTACAAAGTGATGTTTGTCTTTTGGATCTTTCATATACCCATAAGGTGCAAATCCAGACATAAACTGTCCTCTCTTCTTCTGCGCTGTAAGAGAGCCTTTAATCTTTTTGGAAATATCTCTGCTATACATATCATTAAATAATGTTTTGAACTGTGCCAATTCTTCATTGCTATGCGATACTGAATCCACTCCGTCCAATATCGCAATGTATCTGATATTCAAAGACGGAAATACTCGCTCGATATAATTACTTGTCTCGATATGTTCACGCCCAAGTCTTGAAATATCCTTTGTAATAACACCTTGAATTTTCCCTTTATAAATATCTTCCATCATTCGACCAAATTCTGGTCTGTTGTCAAAGTAAAGTCCAGAGTAACCATCATCAATATAAATGTCTGCAATTTCCAAATCCTCTGATTTGCTAACATATTCTCGAATCAGTTTCATTTGATTTTCAATACTTTCACTAACCTTACTTTCGCCATCGTCTTTCGATAAACGACAATACGCTGCCATCTGATACATCTTATTTCGCCTCCTCTTCTGCTTCTAATAATGGATTTACAAATTTGAAATGAATGTCTAGCTCCTGCTTTGGAAATACATATATTTTCTCAATCAGTTCTACAAGTACATCCCTTGTCAGTTGTTTTGTTGTAATCTTCTTTTGACCCAATCTTTGTAACCACACTGTAGTTTCCTCTATTGTTTTCTGCCTATTACGTTCCGCTTCCTGCCTCTTACTCATTTCTATTTGTAATTGCTGATTTTCTGTATCATACATCTGCTTTAATTCCAAATATTCTTCTTTTGATAGCACCTCATCCATAAATTGTTCATAGGCTTTTTTCTGATACTCTCGATTTCTGTTAATCTTTGTTTCTATCTTCGTAAGCGATGTCATGTTCTCCGATTTGTTCTGCTGATACTGTTTTTCCAGTTGTTTCAAATCACACTTCAGATGTTTTAACTGCTGATTAATCGCAAAGGCAACTAACTCATCCAATTTTTCAAAAGTAATATGATTAAGCTCACAATATTTTTCTCCCATCTTCTGATGGAATCCACATATATATCCGTCATAGGATTCATGTGAAGCAAGATAACGTTTCCTCATTGCCGTACCACATTTACCACAGAACAAAATTCCAACATACTTATGTGGTTCTTTGTTCTTATCAAAATGCGGAACATAATTATTCTTTCGTATCAACTGTACCTGTTCAAAGTCTTCTTTGGATATAATCGCTTCATGCACATCTGCTACCAATTCTCTTTCTTCCAAAGGAATCTGTTTACGATATTTCAGTTTGTAAGATGGCTTATCAAATTTACGAAGAGCAATCGCTCCTGTATATACCGGATTCTTTAAAATCCCTGCAACTGTAGAAGATGACCATAGACCTTTTCCTACATTCCAGGCATAATCCGTCTTTAATATTTCCTTTTTATATCTTGCAGGTGATGGAATCCCCTCTTCATTTAAAATTGTTGAAATAGATTTACAACCTTTTCCACTTAAATAAAGCTGATAAATGCGTTTCACAATTTCTGATGCATATGGATCTATTTCCAAATGATTGTGTATCTCTTTACTTTTAAAATATCCAAATGGTGGCTCCTTTGGTGTGTATTCACCCATACTTCGTTTCGCTCGGATAACCGTTTTGATTTTGTTAGATGTATCTCTCAGATACATGTCGTTTAACAAGGTTTTTATTTCCAACAATTCGTCATAAGTGCTTTTTCTCGAGTCATAATTATCCAGTATCGAGACAACTATTACCTGACGTTCTGGGAAATATTTCCCCAAATAATAATTGGTATCAATATGCTCTCGCCCCAAACGAGAAACATCTTTTACAATGACCATATCAATAACACCCAGTTCAATATCGGCCAACATTCTGCGAAATTCCGGTCTGTCAAAATTACTGCCCGACACACCATCATCTACATAGATTTTTGCCTTTGTAATATTCCCTTGCTCCGCAATATAATCTTCTGCCATCTGAAGCTGAGAGTGAATACTATTGCTATATTCACCCTCTTTTCCCATCTCCTCTATGGACACACGGCTATATATTCCTGCTCTGTACATTTCATCTTCCTCTTTCTTCGGTCTCGCATAGTCATTGTCTTTAATTGTCTTTATATTATTATAACCACTCATAAAAATCAACCAGTACTTCTTCTCTCTGTTAGATTCTTCATACATTGCATCAAAGTTTTACTGCCACTAAAATGCACTCGCACCTTATATCCTGAGTGTTCATAAGTCACACATTCTTTTTCTTTTGCATCCACGCTCATATCTGCTTTAGATTCTATGAATGCTGTATTCATACATATGCCTCCTTCAGCATACAGACCTTTTTACATCCTATGCCGGCAGGAATGTCCAAAAGTCTGTATGAATTGAATTCAGCTTTCGAAAGCTTGATTTTATTCTATAAAATCTACTTCCAAACCTCATTGAGTCCAAATTGAGCGTGTTTTGAGAAATTTGTATTTCTTCAGAGCACATGCAAATTCGCTAAAATATGTAGAGAATGCTTGCATTCACGCACATATTTTTATGCGAATTTATTTGGCGAAAAGCCACAGCGAGGAAATCCTTAAGATTTTCGAGCTTGTGCTCTGAAGAATCACTATTTATAAGAGATAGCAAATATGGTATCCTTTTCTTATATTTGATTTTAATTGTACAAAGGTGGGGAATTATGGAACGATGTGATTTTTGTTCAGTTATGAATATCATCCGCACTTATATTAGTGAAGACCACGAAATGAATCAGATAGATTTTCTATATCTTCTGTTTGATGATTTTGTAAGCAGTAATGAAGCAATGGACTTTGATTTTGATCCAGGAGAAGTCTGTCGTTGGTTGAAAGGAACTTCCAAAGTCAGTCCCCGTATCTCCAAACATTATCTAGATAAGAAAAATCGCCATAAGCTCTCTACAAACATATGCAGACACTTTATTCCGATTATGTTTGACAGTTCTATGGTCATCCAGAAAATACACGATTTAATACTGTATGACAACGATATTTCAGACCAGAAAAAACAGGAACTATTCAAAAAGTATCCTTGCAAGAATGCTTCTGATGAAGCTGACTTTATCACGGAATCACTTTGTTTCGCCATGAGTCGAAACTTTGTAAAGCGAGACAAAAAAACGCAGCAATTATTAACTACTGGAACGCTCTCTCCAATTATTTACGATACAATTATGGGTAACGATGCGCCGAAGCCTTGTAGACACTTCTGCGGACGTGATAATGAACTTAAGAAACTCCATGAACTACTAAATAAGGATAAAAAAGTATTTCTTCATGGAATTGCAGGAATCGGAAAAAGTGAGCTGACAAAAGCATATGCCAAATGCTACAAGTATGAATACACAAACATTTTATTCCTTTCATATTCGGGAGATTTGGTAAAAGATATTACAGAATTGGATTTTATAGATGATTTACCAGCAGATACAGAGCAGGAACGTTTCCGTAAGCACAATCGTTTTTTACGTTCATTAAAAGAAGATACCTTGTTGGTTATCGATAATTTCAACACAACTGCAACACAAGAAAGTTTTCTCTCTACCATTTTGAAATATCGATGCCGAATCATCTTTACTACTCGTAGCAGATTCGATAATTATGCAACTCTGGAACTTAAGGAAATCGCCGATCGAAATGTTTTGATAGACTTGATTGGTAAATTTTATTCCGATGCAAAAGATCATCCAATAATTCTAGATGAACTTGTAGAACTGGTTCATCATCATACTTTGGCTATAGAGCTGATTGCACGATTGCTGGAAAACGGAATCTTAAATCCATTTTCTCTATTAAAAAAGCTAGAAAAAGAAAAGGCTGCTTTTGATGCAGCCGATAAAATTAAAATTACCAAAGATGGAAAAGCCTACAAAGAAACTTATTATAATCATATTCACACTCTGTTCTCTTTGTATCATCTTTCAGAAGAGCACACGAACATTATGTGCAGTTTAACTTTAATTCCCTCTACCGGAATCTCTGCACGAAGATTCGCCTCATGGCTGGACCTCTTCGATATGAATTCTATTAACGATTTAATTGAAATTGGATTTATAACGCCTGGCATCGGACGAACACTTCAATTGCATCCAATGATTCAGGAAGTCGCTCTTGTAGAATTGAAACCATCTGTATCTAATTGCAAAGCCTTATGTAAAAACATTCGAGAAACTTGCCTTCTTCACGGATTAGATGTGCCATATTATAAGATTATGTTTCAAACAGTGGAAAACATTATCGATATGATAGACAAGGATGACGCGGACTATTATCTGCTGTTTTTAGAAGATGTGTTCCCATATATGGAGAAATACCATTACGAGCAAGGTATGAATCGTATTCTCGCTGAGCTCAGTGATCTTTTAGAGCACCAGTCCCTTGGAACAAACAAAGATAAGGCATTACTACTTGACTACAGAGCTGCACTTGAAAAGAAACCTGAAAAAGCACTCCAATATGAACAAGAAGCCATTCGCCTGCTTGGAACTATCAATAACGACAATGCTCACCTTGCAGCTAATCTTTATGGCAATTTAGGCGGATTATACCACAGTGTAAAGAATATCCCTCTTGCCAAAGAAAATCTGGAAACAGGAATTTCTCTTTTGGAACAGTACAATCTCATTTACACAAACGATTGTATCCCACAAGTTTGTAACTATGCTTCACTCTTGGCTGATATGGGAGAATCAAACCGAGCGTTAAAAGCGCTCAATAAGATGGGACAAATTGTAAAAGAAGCAAATTCTGAAATATCCAGCGATTATGTTACTATTCAAGAACTGATGGGAACTCTTTATCTCTTAGAAACGGATATTGAGAATGCAAAAATACATTTTAAAAAAGCACTTGCAGCTTATGAAATTCTCTGGGCAAGTGACCCTGATATAATAGAAGCTAAGTATCAGGAAATCTCTAATCTCTATCCACAGGCAGGCATTGCGATTGCTCAGAAATTTTTGCAAAATCGCAAAGAGAAAATACGATAGTTATTAAGTTTGAACACTTTTAAAGGGTATGTCTGGATTTTCTTTTCCGACATACCCTTTTATAAAATTGCATTCTATGAAAATACATCATTTAAATAATAATTAAAACTGCTGGAATTCCCAATGCTACAAGAATTGCCACACTAACCAGATAAATCCCACCTTCTGCTACTAGCATAAACTTCTGCTGATTCTTCGTCATTCCGATTTTACGCATAATTTCCAGTTCTTTTCTTCTGGATATAATTCCAGTCATCACAACATTGCAGTAATTCGTCACACCAGCAATCAACATAATAATACTGATACTTCCGTAAATCATGCGATTTCCCCAGATATAATTCTGGGATTCTCTTAAAAGATCCGACTTATTAATACAGAATACTCCTGCTTCTCCCATGCCATCCCAACTTGCATCGGTCTTGTCTGCACGTTTTTGATTTTCTCGACATAAAATTTCTTGAATCTGCCGCTTCACATATTTTTCTTTATCCGGATTTACGGAGAGTTCCATATAAATCGTCTTTTTTTCAGTTGGAAGTTTTTCAAATCCCTTCTCACTGATAAAGTAGTATATGAAACCTTCTGCTCCGTGCCAGCTCTGGCGAATTTGGGGGAAGCCCTCTGCTTGATTATCTAAATATCCACACAATGTGAACACCTGAGATTTTTCTCCACCATAGATTCCTGAATCTGTACTTGTATCAGAAGATTCTCTTTCTTCTGGTAACATCTGACTCCATTTGGTTAGAACATCTTTTTCAAGAAGCTTCTTAAAATAAATCGGTTCTCCCACACTTTTTTTCGCCTGATCTTCCTGTATTTTAGAAAGCATATGGTCATGTATGATTAATACACCGGTCCCATTTTCCAGACTCTGCATGTCTACTTGTAAATGTTTGTCATCCACATATTTTTTTAATTGCTCAATCTCGCAGTCTTTGAGAATCTGCACCGTATCTGGCTCGCTTCCCTGAACCATAGATGTTCCGTCCCCATAATCCATACTGACTTCTGATTCCTCATTTTCTGCTTCCAATACCTTTTCAGTTACCACATTTTCTTTGACAAGCGGACGAATTCCTTTTCTTGAAAGCACCGAATACAAGTATGCTCCTTCCATGATATAGGGTTTTTCTACTCCATCGATATCTAATAATTCGTCACGAACTTCGTCTGAAATAGGAGCATATTCATCATATTCATTGTCATACAGAAGAGAAAAATTATCCCCTTGTGTTTTCATTGGATCTTCCCCTGCTTTTCTTGTCTGATATTCCTTTCCGTAGCCTTCTTCTTGACCCCACTGACTAAACTGCCCCGCAATCAGATAATCTGGTCTTTCTTCTATCACATGTGTATAATCTTTTTTATCTGCAATTCGCATAACACTGAAAAATGTAATAACTGCCAAAGCCAATGATAAAACGGTAAATACATAACGTACCGGATATCTGATCACATTTTTCCATGCCAAAAGTAGTAATTCCATTTGACTGCTTCGGATTGGAAAATTGCTTCTATTATGAACACGAAATCGCTCTTTTTTTACACCTGTGTATACTACACTCTCCACACATGAAAGGCTGATCATTCTGTGAACGACCTCTACACATACAAAAATCATCAAAAATCCCGTAAATGCAATCGCCATTACAAGAATATTTCCACGGAATACGGAAAAATCTTCTGCACCCCCATACATATCCAGATATTGTTTTCCTAATATTTCTGGAATTGCAAGCTTTAAAAGCAAAACTGATAAAATACTTCCGATAGCAAGTCCCACAATCAGAATCTCCGACATCTGTCGGTAATACACTTTTTTCAACTGCTTTTTCGTAGCTCCTAGTGTATGTAAAAGTCCGAGCTGTCTGATATCCGAAGCCATAGAAATCTGCATGACATTGTGTACAAGGAAAAACATCATGGCTAATATCATCAGCGTCAGAATAATCGCACTTCCATAACTTCCAATCCAAGCATCGGTTGCTTCATATGCCGCTGTGTTGGCACTGACAACCTGCTGTCCGGAATCTTTCATTGTCACATCTTTATACAACTTGTCTTCAGTCTGTTTCCCTGTCCACTGATTTTTCTGACTGATCAGAATTGTAGCCAACTGGTCTATATCATATCCCCATTCTTTTGCTTTTTTCTCGGAAATGTATCCGCCTGTCTTTGTTCCGCTTGTCTGAATATAGTCTTGATACCAACCGCTTAGATAAAATTCCTGTTCTTTCTCCTGGAAAAGTCCCACCTCTACTTTCAGTGAGATTTTCATGCCAATCTGAGGATTTTCAACTCCGAGTATTCTCAAGGCTTCTTTTGATAACATTATCTCATCAGATTTTTCAGGATACCAACCTTCTATATCCGTGTATGCCGGTTTCACAATATCATTCCAACCACCTACATCTAGCACTTCAATTCTGCCGATTTTTCCCTCTTTATCAACTTCTTGTATGTAATATGCATTTCCAATGATATTTCTTCGTCCAACATATTTCACATAACTTAAACCCTGTATCTGTTCATACTGCCTCTTCGTTCCCCCATTCAGATAAGTGGAGGCAGTCTCTCCACTTTGCCTAATCGTTCTCACATACTCTGCCTGCACTTTTCCGTAAGCAATTCCAAAAATGACGGTCAATGCCAAAACACATAAGCTGACTGCTGCCAGCAAAATTCGATTACGGACATGATTTTCCTTCCGAAATGCTCCAGCCAATTGACGGATTACTGATCGATTTTCGTGAAATGTAAATTGATTTTCACCCATACGCTACTCCTTCACTACTCTATCCTCTTTTATTTTTCCATCTTCCATTCGAATCACGCGATCTGCCTTTTTAGCGATGTCTTCCTGATGCGTTACAAGAACTACCGTCTGCTGGAACTGTCTGGCACAAGATTTTAAAAGTTCTACTACTTCCATGCTGTTAACAGAATCTAAATTTCCAGTCGGCTCATCACAGAGCATAATTGCAGGCTTTGCTAAAAGTGCTCTAGCAATTGCCACCCTCTGCTGTTGTCCTCCCGATAACATCTGTGGCAAACGTTCTAACTTATCCTCCAATCTCAGTACATTGACAACTTTTTCAAAAAGTTCTTCATCAACCGGGGAACTATCTAGTCGAAGAGGCAACACAATATTTTCATGCACTCGAAGCACTGGCACCAGATTGTACTGCTGAAATACAAACCCAATGTTTCTTCTTCGGAAGATTGTCCTTTCTTCTTCATTCATATCTTTCAGACTGCTTCCTCGAATCCACACTCCGCCTCCAGTCGGTGTATCTAGTCCCCCAATTAAATTTAATAATGTTGTCTTTCCACTTCCCGATGTTCCTACAATAGCAACAAACTCTCCTTCTTCTACAGACAATGTCACTCCATCCAAAGCACGCACCTCACAGTTTCCTGTATTATAATATTTTTTCAGATTTACCATCTTCACAATTTCCATTTCAAATCACTCCTATAATATTCATATAGATATATTGTCCTCATTTTATCACGAACAAACTGTCTTGAAAAGTTTTCATCAAGATACCCTGTTTTTACGCAACTTTTTACAAATCATTTAATTCTGTTCTTCTCTTTTTCTCAAATTTTACTCAATCCCCACTCAATGAAATCTATCACCACTTTTTATAAACTGAGACTGTAAAAACCAATGCGCAATGGTTAAACAAACAGATTTAGGAGGTGATAACTTTTGACCCACTTTTTGACTATAGACTCGAAACTACCACCTTACACGGTATTTCCACGTTTTTTACTTAATACTGATTTATCGGAAACCACAAAAATTCTATACATGATACTTCTTGACCGTACAAGGCTGTCCATTAAAAACGGAAGCTGGGCGAATAATCAGGGGCATGTATATATCCATTTTACAATTTCCGAATTATCAGACACATTAGCCAAAAGCGAGATGACCATCAAGAACAGTCTCTCTGCTTTAGATAAGGCAGGTCTTATTTACAGGCAAAGACAAGGTATCGGTTTACCAAACAAAATCTATGTAAAGCTTCCGTCTGAAGCATTTTCATTCACAGACAAAAAAGCTTCCGTCCACCAGAAAGAAAACTTTCCGTCTGATAGACAGAAAACTAACTCTTCTACAGACAATAATGTGTCTACTAATAAAAACAAAAGAAGTAATAACTATTCAGCAAATAAACCTTATAACCAACGAGATTATGAAAGCGAGGAATACGAAAGTCTATGACAAATATTATTGAACCCACAGCAACTTTATCTACTCCATCGTTAAAAGAGGATGAATACCTCAATAAATCCGATGGGCTCGTATATTGTTCCAAATGCCACTCCGCAAGACAGACAAGGAAAGAACTTGCCGAGCGTACATTTACTCCTTATATCATGTGCAATTGTCAGCGTGAGGCATACGAAAAAGAGAAGGCAGAACGTGAACATGAAGAATTTCTAATCAAGATATCACAAATGAAATCCAGCGGATTACAGGACAAAGCATTGTATGACTACAACTTTTCCAATGACAGCGGAATCAACCCTGAAATAAAACACGCTCACACTTATGTAGAAAAATGGTCTGAAATGAAACAGAATTCTACAGGACTTCTTCTGTGGGGAGATGTTGGAACAGGAAAATCTTTCTTTGCTGGCTGCATTGCAAATGCTCTTTTGGAGCAGGGCGTTCCTGTTCTGATGACAAACTTTGCAAAAATTCTAAACACATTAACAGGAATGTTTTCCGAAGAACGTAATCAGTTCGTCAACAGCTTGAATCAGTACAGTTTACTTATCATTGACGATTTAGGTATTGAACGAACCTCTGAATTCGCATTGGAGCAAGTATTTAATTTAATCGATAGTCGCTACCGTAGTAAGAAACCAATGATTATTACAACCAATCTGACGCTTTCAGAATTAAAGAATCCGTCAGACTTAATGCGAAAACGTATCTATGACCGAATACTGGAAAATTGCATTCCGCTAAAAATCAATAATCAAAATATCCGTGAACTTAATGCTTCATCCAATATGATCAGAGCAAAGCAGCTATTCACGTAGTTGTAAATGAAAACAGCCCGGAAACGGGCATGCAAGAAAGGAGGTGCCAGATATGGCAAATAATAATTTATCCAATGATGAAAAAGCATTATTACAAGCAAAACACAGATTAGAAGCTGTCGAAGCAAGAGATCGAGTGAAAGAACGCAAAGCCCGTACAAGAAGATTAATTCAAGAAGGTGCAATTCTCGAAAGTGTTGCTCCTACTGTTTGCTCTATGGATTTAGAAGATTTAAAGCATGAATTATCTTTACGACTCAAGGACATGTAACAAGTAGTTTTATTCCCAAAGGGCGCACTTACTCACCACCCGATAAAATCGGGCGGTGGTAACCCTATGGGACGTGCGTTCTTCACGAAAGGTACACCATACCTTTCTCCAGAAAGGGATGATAAATAGCAAACTACAGAAAGAAGGTGATAGTATAGCCATTTATCATTTACAAGCAAAAGTCATCAGCCGTGGAGCTGGTCGCTCTGCTGTTGCTGCTTCTGCTTATCTAAGCTGTAGTCGTATGTATAACGATTACGATGGAATCCTGCACGACTACACCCGAAAGCATGGACTTATCCATCAGGAAGTCCTGCTTCCACCTCACGCCAACCCAGAATGGATGGACCGTGAAAAATTATGGAATGCCGTCGAAGAAACAGAGAAAACAAAAGACAGTAGACTTGCCAGAGAATTTGTTTTAGCACTTCCCATAGAACTTGACAAAAATTCCTGGGTAAAATTATTACGCAATTATATTCAAACAGAATTTGTAAATGCCGGAATGTGTGCAGATTTTGCCATTCACGATACAGATGGACACAATCCCCATGCACACATCATGTTAACGGTCCGTCCCTTAAACGAAAATGGAACATGGCAACACAAAACAGAAAAAGAATATCTTTGTATACGAAATGGAGAAGAAAAAGGATTTACTGCTTCTGAATTTAAATCAGCACAACTGGAAGGTTGGGAGAAACAATATTCCTACAAAGTTGGAAAAAAGAAATTTTTTATGACACCATCTGAAGCAGACAAACAGAACTACGAACGTGTCAACAAATATCCAAAGAGCACCAAATTTGGCAGGCAGAATCCTCTTACAGAACGGTGGAATAGCGACGAGCAACTATTAACCTGGCGAGAACATTGGGCAACTGCTACTAATCAGATGTTAGAAAAACACAATATAATCGAAACCATTGATCATCGTAGTTTCACTGAACGAGGTCTCACCGAACAACCAACCATTCACGAAGGATATGCAGCACAACTTGCTGAAAAGAAAGGACTAATTTCGGAACGCTGTGAACTCAATCGTCAGATACGTGCTGATAATAAGCTTCTGAAAGAATTAAAGAAACAGGTCAATAAACTTTCCAAGGCTGTTGCAGAAAGTATTCCCGCTATCGCAGAAGCGTTAGAAACCATTAGAGAACGTCTGATTCTTATTCAGTATCAATTACTTCATAACGAATCACAGTCGTATTCTCTTACCAAAAAGATTAACTCTGGTACACCCGTTTTCAAAGAATACTATGATGTAAAACAATTGCTCAATCAAAAAACTGCTGAGAAAAAAGAATTATCTAAGCAAAAGAAAAACACTGGATTTTTCAATCCAATTCGCCATATTCAGTTAAGTCAGAAGATTACAGCTCTTACAGAAGAAATCGAAGAATTAAAAAATCAGAAGACTTCCATCTTGATTCGTCTGGGATGTGATAAAGAAAGTGATTTCAAAATTGCAGAAAGTAATCTTAAGAAAATGAATGAAACTGTAGAGAAATTATCAGAACGTCAGAAAACATTAGAACAACAGAAATCAGATGAAACCACGAAATTCCACAAATGGAAATCCAAAGTTCCTCTAGAAAAAGAACTTGAGTTACTAGATGAACGTATCTCCCTCCGTGAAAATCACCGTAATTCTCTTATTGGCAAATTGCAGGAAGTTTTTGGCAGGGTATTCAGCTATGAACGTCTGCGTGATGCCTCAGATGAAATCGACTACTATCTGAACGAAGATCCAGATATTATTAGGAAACGTACTTGGGCGAAACGATACGAGAAGGCACAAGAGAAGGCTTGGAATCGACCACAGTCAGTGAAGAAACGTTCAAGGGATATGGAACGATAAAAAGGCTTACGAGTTGTAAGCCTTTTTATTAACAATATGTATTGTTGATTACTGCTGTCTTCTTAGTGACATTAATTCCCCACGAATATCTGCCCTTCTCAAACTGATATACAATAATATCAATATTTTGTGTTTTGCTAAATTTTGTTCCTAATGCAAAAACAAAATCACTTGAAGCAGCAATACATATTTTTATTTTTGATATATTAGATTTCTTCTGCAGCTCCGCAATATCACTGACAATATGCTGTGCATATTCATTGATCTGTTTCACAGAATTAATAATGTCATAGTCGATTTGTCCGGAAATCTCATATCTTAAGATATAATCATTGGCATTTAACACTCCTACCAAATCCGTATCTTTTATAGGCTGTGTTAACTGTATTATCACCAACAATTCTCCAACTTTATCCTCTTGGTTCTCTTTATGCGTTACCTGCATTTTTATTGAACTATAATCGTCCTTGAGAATGTGGAAATTGTCATCCATGTGATTGGATCTGTTTTTGTGAAAATATAATTTTTTATTAGCATCATCTAATTCATATCCTAATAAAAAGGCTGATGGTATATTTCCTACTGGTATTCCGGCATAACCAATCTGATATTGTTTTTTCACATAATCATTAATCTTTGGTAAAATATTGCTAATCTCTGTTATTAACAACGAGACTTTAGCATCCAGTGGCAACGATATATTGTTAATTGTTTTATACTGATTAATTGGCAGTTTTTTAACAACATATTCTTCCAATTCTTCGCTGTCATAAGAAAAACTCATACTTTGTAATGAAGAATGTTCAAGAATTAATAATTTTTTTCCAGCATTTTGTCGTATTAACCATACTAATGAAAACAAGAAAAGAATTGCCATGACTACACATATTACACATAAATATCTATTTCCATTTTCTTTTTTTTGAATCTCATTAAACAAATAATACAACGGTGTTTCTTCCGTATATCCTATTAGTGGCATGAACCATTCAAAATATCCCTTCACCTCATACATAATCATAAATACCGTTTGAAAGGTCATCCATGCAGTTCCTACACTTACTACAGAAGAAATCACCTTGTTCCATTTTATTTTATACATTCCAATGTTCATACAAATCACCCACTTTCTCACATTCAAATATCTCTACAATTTTTTTACTTTCAAAATCACCAACCCAGACTCTTATTTCTTTAATTCCTGCAATAATAAAAAAGATATATTCGCAGCCTGTCCTATCTACTTCTAAGGTGTCGTACCAATCATTCCAGTCAATGGACGATGGTTCTGGTATCATTTGTGGATGAGTATGCCATACTCCCATATAAAAACTCTTTTTTCGTATACTCTTTTTCAAAAAGAATTGGTGTCTTGGATCTCTCATTCCGAAATATATACGAGTTCTTTTATCCAACATACATGGTTGTGAGATATCTTCCAAAGTAATATTTTCAGTTCCAGAATGTTGATATCCTACGATATAACCACCCGCTTCTGCTTTCTCATCTGTATCTTGAATCCAAATATTTATTTTTTCAAATACATTCGATAAGATATCCACAACTTTTTCATTTGGCAGTTTCATTTTCTTACAACTATTTGTGAATTTCATCTCCACAACACCTACACTTTCTTTCTATGAAAGAATTTCTTTTGTCTTGAACAGAAGTTTGAGTAATATCCACTAATCTATTTGGAGCTTCTGGATTCTCAAATAAATCTCGGACTACCTCCAACAATACCGCCGTCGTCCTCAGCAATACTGCATTACCATAAGCAACTCTTGTGCCACCGCATCCATTTCTAATCTTATAATTATCCAGGTCTTCTTCCGAATTATAGTTTGCCTTATTATTGGTTAGAGTGCCATACTCATCCGTATATAAGCACTCAAAGCATCCTGGTTTATCATAATCAATCGCTAAAATATGACTATTTTCGCCTCCTGCTTCTAACCATGCATATGCCACTTTCGCCTTACATTTTTCGTTTTTCAACACTTTATTCAGTTTCCACTGAACAGTACTTGACCCCACAGTAAACAGAATCAAATCCGCTTTTTCCATTTCAGTAATAATAGAATTTTTATCAATATCTTTTCCGACTGCAGTGACATGAATTTCCGGATGAATCTGTTCCAATTCGTATTTCAGACCTGCAGTTTTTGAATAACCTACCCAAAAACCATCGACAGTATGCCTCAAGAGATTCTCTTCTACCAAAGACTCGCTGTCGTATATTGTAAGTGTTTTTATCCCTGCCTTTACAAGTTCTCTCGCAACATAACTTCCTAAAGATCCCGCTCCTACTACCAGAACTTTTTTATTCAGTAACATGGTTTCGTTTCCAATCTGTCTACAAAGATGATAATAATCCGCTCTGCGACTCATTATTGGCATCACTTCCATGATTTCATGTTTCAATTTATTCAATAAAGTGTCGTTCTTCGCACTTTTAAATCCTACAATCACTGTAAAATCAATGTAATTCTCATTGATCTCTATTTCAAACACCAATCCTACATGTTTAGTTTTCACTTTTTCTTGTCCAAGCTTAATGTAGCTCTCGTGTGAGATGCGATTAAATTGCTTCCCACATACAATTTTTAAAATATCTTCAGCTTTCCATTTTTTATCTCGAGTTGGTGGCAATACTCTTCGCTTATCTGTGATTGGAATATAGAAAACTGGAAGTTCTGGCAAATGTTTCCACTTCTTCTCTCCGTTGACTTTTGTACTCTGGTCATTCAAAGATATTCCATGCGCAACAAAACGAATTTTACCATCATTACTTCTGTACGAATTTAATATTTGAAATTCTCGATTCTGATTAAGATACACTCTAGCAATACCAGATTTATCTGCCATATCATTCCAATAAAACAGGAATTCCTTTTGAAATTCTTCCTCACATTCTAAATCAGATAATGATAATAGATGCAGAAGTCTCTCAATTGTATCTATTAGTTTTTCCTCAATACTTTGTAAGAAAGCAATAGTGCTATCATTTTCCTGTAAACATACATACCTATATTTATTTTTAAGATTTTTATCTATGGGAACACTTGTTGGTAAAATATGTGGATAATCATATTCGACGTCATTCTTTACCAGAATAAAAGGACTGCTGACGTCCTGATCTATTTCTGGATACCAGCAGCCATATTCTTTACCTTTTAGTTCAAAAAAAACAATATCTTCTTGTTCCCCAGTAATTGTAATCTCTTCATAAGAATCCAAGATTTTTGAAACAATATCTTTTTTATCCAAAGTTATGCTCCTTTTTACTATTTGTTGATGTTGAAGATGTCTGTTTAGGTGGAACCTTAAACTCTTCTCCCAAGACTTTTTTTACATAGTTTCCTGCATCATGCTCAGATTCAACATTAACAGCATTTGTCAAATTTTGTACCGCAGTTGAAAGACGTTTATAAAAAGTCACACCATAACTATCACTGGCATCTTTCATCTTCTGAAAAACATCTGTGTATGGTTCTACCGGAAGGCATCTCGAAATGTCTGCTTTTACGAGTTCTCCATCCTCATATGTGAGCAGAAACTCATTTTTTATATTTGACATTGTCTGCTGTAATGCAACTAAATCATCGTCTCCTTCTGATGTAGTTGAAGGGACAAAACAATCACATGCCAAGTATGTAAGTCCAATACTTGGTGGAACTTCATGGTCTAGAATTGAATTCTCATATTTGTCATTTCTCCATTTTTTTATGTAGCGAATCACTCTACGTAACTGTTCGTTTTTATTTATTCTACTACACAAATCGTCATTCAACCCTTTAGGATCTGCAAGCTCCCAGGAATACTGAGTACCAAATTCTTTTCCTCTGGCCAAATAGACTTTACCATTATGCTTTGCATACAGAGGTAAATCAATATGCATCCACTCTACACCTTTTTCATAGTAAGAAACATTTACACAAGGCTCTTTGATCTTTACAGTTCTTGCTGCAACGTGACCTATCGCATCTCGAAGATATCCTTTGATTTTTCTTGGATCAGGATATTTTTTAATATCTAACGGAATCATCACCGCTACATCTCTGTCGATTACTGAAGATCGAATAGTCGTGCTATATTTATAACTTCCTTGATCGAACATTTCAATTTCACTTTTCTTAAGTTCAATATCATGTTTTTTCATTTCATCTGGAAATTTATCTTTGATGTCTTTCTGTAAAATGTCTCTTTTTTCCTTTAAGTCTTCACTTTCTTCGTGAATACAAATTTCATCATAAAAATCCTTAAACTGTTTTTTTAATTTCAAATTATCTACTCCTCCAATTTTTCATTAATTTCTTTTATCCAACTGTCATTGTCCGCTGACAAATATTTCAGTAATCTATCAAAATTACTACTTCCAACAACGGTATCATCATTTTCCATTGCCTGTATTCGACAATACATCTCTTGGTAATTTTCTGCTGTCACATGCTTCATCAACGCTTCTCTTTGGTCTGCTCTTCCCTTATAGTGGTCAACACCAGTAAATTCTTTAATCAAAGAAGCATTTACTTTTTTTGCAGGTGATTTCAATCTTACGTCAGTCCAATGCTCCAAAATAATTTGCATTGTACAGGGATTCCCATATATAACAACTTCCTCAGCCGCATTATCTACACCATGAAAGTCATTGATTTTTCTTTTAATGTCTTCGTATTGCTCATAGGGCTTTTTCTCAGTATCACAAAACACTAATACCATTTCATATGAACCGTTTTGATAGCGGTCCTGATATCTTGCCGGAATATTTCCATTCCCGTCTGCATTATCAAGTGAGACCTCATACTTTTCATTCCATACTCCCAAATCTTTTAATCTGTTAAGGTAATCAAATTCTTCATCCCCTTCACAAATAATACAAATTTTATCCTTATCAAGAAAAGCCGGTAAATCTACTCTTCATCCGCAGCCGCTCCTTTCTTGTTACCTTTAAGATCCAACAGAGAATTGATTAATTCAGGATCTGGCAATGCTCCCAATGCTCCTTTTCTGTACTTTTCAATAATATCTGTTGTATCTCTGACACCTTGTTGAGCTGTAAAATCTGCTAAAGAATATACATAGACGCCGTCCTGATCTTTATGAACAAACCAAATCTGCTCTTTTCTGAACATCTTTTTACAATCCATAAGATTTACATCATGAACTGTAAATATCATCTGAGCACTTGTATTTAATTCATTGTTGAACATAGCGACAATCGCTCTTGTAAGTTTAAAATGAATACTACTATCTAATTCATCGATTACAAGAATTCTTCCCTTTTCTAACCCTTCGACAATATAACTTGCGATAGCTGCAATTTTCTTTGTTCCTGTAGAGTCAAACATGAGACTTGGTACTGGTACACCTTTATACGTAGAAACTAATCGAATCTGTTCCATGAATTTTTCTCTCATATTCAAAACTTCTTCATCTGGTTTCTCATTTCCTGTGTTGATATTTAATTTAATCTGATCCATATCGACATATTCGAAATTATCCATATACAAATCAGCATTCTTAATAAAAGATACAACTTTTTCTTGCATTCCATCTTTGTTTTTCATCAAATCGATAGTTTTTTTCATAGGAATATTATTCATATTGATAATATCGATTTTCTGAGCAAATTCTACAATAATACTTTTTATTTTTGCTAGGTATTCAAACTTACTTGCATCAATAACATAACAAAGAAGATTGTTTGATGACACCAATGGAATCATTAAAAGCATATTATCATCAATGCAATAGTATTGTTGAGCTTTATTATCTTTTTCTAACCATAAGATTTCTTTCTCGTTACCATACTGATCCTTTAATATTTCCCAAAACTTTTCATATAAAAATTCTTCATTTTCGACATCATATTTGAAATCATATGAAAATTTTCTACCATCCGCTAAAAAAGTAACACCTAGCTCACATACTGAATTTTTTGTAAATAAATTTGGCATCAAATTTGGTTTTTTGTTTAAGAGAATTTGTTTTACAGCATTAATACACTTTACAAGGCATGTTTTCCCAGCATTGTTTGGTCCATAAACACCGACTGTTTTCAAAATATTAAAATTATTCTCCTTGTGCACATTAGAAGAAAATTTCTTATTTCGCATATCTGCTTTCATTGAAAATATTATTTGCTCTTCAAAAGAAAAACAATTCTTTGCTCTTAATTCTATAATCATGATCCATTCCTCCATATATACGGTTCCGTATTATTATAATATCATATTTTATTTTTTATGCAAGTATTTTTCATAATTTTTATGCATTATTTTTTCACAATAAATATTCTTATTTTCTTTTCTCTATCTCACTCACCAACTTTAACATTTCTGTTATGATTGCTCTCATACTTAATCTATGCTAAAATAAACCCATCAAACTTCCCCGGAGGTGCCACATGGCTATAAGTTCCAACAACGTCCAAGTCTATACTACTCTCTCCAAGGAACTAGTTACTGAAATTGATAAAGATGCGAAAGAAAACTTCCGCACACGTTCTCAGCAAATCAACATGATTCTGACAGAGTATTATAAGACTAAAACTACAACTGATGATGAAAAAAAGTAAAACACTGAATGTCCGCAAACGCAGGAAACATCAGTGTTTTCTTATTTCTTCCCCTAATTATAAGGCTCATGTGATCCATACGTATTTCCAAAACTAATATTGATTGCAACCGGCATTTGATATTCCAACGCCTTTCGAATCACATAATCAATTGCCTGCATCAATTCTGTTGTCCTTGGAAAACCATCCATTTTCGGAATTCCTAATTTCACAACGATCAAATCACTCTCATAAGCAACTCCCCTATAGCCTTCACTGTACCCTGCAGCGACTCCCGCAACTGCTGTTCCATGCCCTGAGATATCCTGACTTGGCACAATCTGCCTTCTCTCCTGCATTGTAGGCTGACGCAATGCTTCATTAATTTGCTCGCTTGTATATTCTGTTCCGATCACATATCCTTCTGGCGGATTTTCAGAAAGTGATTGATCCCACAGATTCCTAATCCGTGTAGTTCCATCTACATTTCGAAACACAGGATTCGCATAATCAATACCAGAATCAATCACTGCAACAAGGATGCCGCGTCCTGTTAATGGCTCTGGTGGCTGCTGCACTGGTGGAATACATGACGCCAATTTCCCGGTCTCAACTTGAAAAAACAATCGTTTTGGTTTTTCAATAAATTCAATCTGTGGAAATTCCGCTAAACGCGCAATAAGCTCTTCTCTTATCGTTATTATGGCAAACTCATTCTGCAATTCTACAACTTGTGCCCCTAATCCCCTAATTTCTTCTAGCGAACCAGAATATTTTACGATCAAATCCCATTCTCTTCTTATCGCATCGTATCCGACATCCAGTTCCAAAGATTTTTGTCTTTCTTCCCCTGTCGCATCTAATGCCAGGTTTAATATATTTTCCAATTTCTGATTGGCCATAACTCCACCTCCTTTTTCACTATATGCAAAAGTTGTAAATTTTTTTCGATTATGCTAAGATTGCCATACGACTAAATTTTTACAAACTGTGAGGTAAATATGAATAAAAAAGAAGTATTAGAAATTAGGAAACAATACAAACCCGAAGAGTGTTCCATTACTCGTATCTGTGGTTGTTATGTGAATGGTGATAAAGAAATTATAGCGCAATCCAAAGATGCTTTTCTCTCTCTGCCTGACGAAGAGATTTTTAAATATTTGACGATTTTTAAGCAAACATTATCTGGAACGATTGGGAAAAACTTGATTAACATGGAATTTCCTCTCGATCAAGAAATGCCTGGTGGTAATCAGGAATTTCTTCTCCAGCTTCGTAACAGCAAATTACAAGACGATACGTTATTAGAAGAGTTCTATCAAAAAATTATTGATCACTACATATATGGCGAAAATTATTACATTATCCTGATTCATGTTGCATATGATATCCCTGGAAAAGCGACTGATGGAAGCGAAATGTTTGACGCCTCTGATGAAGTATACGAGTATCTTCTTTGCAGCATTTGCCCGGTTCATCTTTCTAAAGAAGGGCTCTGCTTTAATCCTGAAACAAATCATGTAGAAAATCGTATCCGTGACTGGCTGGTAGAACCACCTGTGAAAGGTTTTCTCTTCCCTGCTTTCAATGATAGAAGTACAGACCTTCATGGTCTTCTTTATTTTTCAAAACAGGCCGAAGACTTGCAGCCAGAATTTATTGAAAATGCACTTGGCTGTACTTTCCCAATGTCTGCAGGAAGCCAGAAAAATACATTTCAATCAGTGGTAATGAATACTCTTGGTGAAGATTGTGAATACGATGTGATTCGAAATATTCACGACAACTTAAATGAAATTATGGAAGAAGCAAAAGAAGCTCCAGAACCCCCTGTGTTAACGAAGCCTGAATTAAAGCGCCTATTAGCAAGCAGCGGAGTTACAAATGAACGTATGGAATCTTTCGACACTAACTTTGATCTTATTGCAGGGGAAAAAGCAGAATTTCTTGTACCAAATATCGCCGAAACAAGAAAATTCAGTATTGAAACACCTGACATTGTTATTAAAGTCAATCCAGAACGTACCGATTTGGTAGAAACCAAAATCATCAATGGAAAACGCTGTCTTGTCATTGAAATGAATGATCAAGTTGAAGTAAATGGCGTTCTCATCCGTACATTGCCAGCTGAATCTGAAGAATAGTATCAAAAAGGAGCTCCTGACTAAATCAAGAGCTCCTTTACAGGTATATAATATCCTTTATCATATCTGCAAACCGGACAATTCTTAGGTACTTTTTTCCCTGTATGAATATTTCCACAATTCAGACACATCCATATTCCATTGTCTTCTTTTTCAAAGTAATTGCTTTCTTCCAAAAGCTTTGCCAATTTGCCAAATCTTCCACCATGCAATTTTTCGATCTCTGCAATCTGAAGAAATGCAGAGGCTACTTCTAGAAACCCCTCTTCTTTGGCGACATTTCCAAATTTGACATACACATCATCTGCTTCTTGAAATTCATTATGTCGTGCTGATTTGAGAAGTTCAATAATGGTAGCATGTTTGTCAACTGGATAACTCGCAGTAATTTCGATAGTTTCACCTGCCATACACTCTAATAACTCATAAAATCGCTCTGCATGCGCACGTTCTTGATCCGCTGTGAAATCAAACACGTAACCTATCGCATAAAGACCTTGCTTTCTTGCTTCCTCAGCTGCTATTGTGTATCGATTCCGAGCCTGGCTCTCTCCTGCAAATGCCTTCATTAAATTATCTTTGGTCTTACTCTTTTTAAAATCTACTGCCATCACACATCCTCCTTTTAAGATAGTGTGTGAAATATTATCCCATTTATACTAATTAAATCCAAAAATTTTATTCGCCATAAGATATGCTAGAGAAGAAATCTTTCTTCCCGGTCTTCCTGGAAGATTCATTGTCTGTCCTAAAATACCATATCTGATTTTCATAAATACCTTTTTATCTTTATTTTTCAGGTACTGCCACAACTCTTTTTTCTTTTCCAAATTTTCTGGTTTTTTAGAACGTATTGCAATGATAGAAGAAACCGTCATCATAATCGCAAGATAATTTGTCATATAATTTCGTAACTTCTTATTTGCAATTTTATTCATTGGATATAAATCAATCAATGTCTTTGTAACAAAGATTTGTTGATCAATTCTCTTAATCATATTCTGTTCATTTACTGATTGACCATCTCGCCCGATAAAATAACGATAAAAATTCACATCGATATAATAAAATGTCTTTACATAAGGTAACGGATAGTATACATAAATATTATCTACATAAAACGTATGTTTTGGCAATTCCAACTTACACATTTTCAACATTTCTGTTCGATACATAACAGAATGCATCAAAATATATTGTCCTAATTGGAAACGCCCCATTTCTTTCCATGTGATAACACGATCCTGCGGCATTACATTTCGATAATGAATTACCTTTTTATGTTTCGCTCCAACCTTTTCGTAAACATAGTTTGAGACAACCATATCAACCATCTTTTCTTCTTCTACCAACTTATGTAACACTTCAAGTATCTTCATTAACGAAGCTTCATCAACCCAGTCATCACTATCCACTACTTTGAAATAAAGTCCTGTTGCATGTTTAAGTCCAGTATTAACTGCATCACCATGCCCACCATTTTCTTTATCTACAGCCTTTACAATGGTAGGATATTTTTCCTGATACTGTTTTGCAATCTCAGAAGTTCTATCCTTAGAACCATCGTTTACAATAATAATTTCTACGTCTTCCCCACCCTTTAAAATTGATTCAATCGCATGATCCATATACTCTTCAGAATTATAGGATGGAATCGCAAAAGATATGTACTTCATAATTTTCCTCCGTATAGTTTACATATTCTTTAACAGTATAAATCATTTTAACCCATTTTCCAATCAATATCTGCTAAAAAAAGAATCTTATCTACGTTCATAATTTGTTCATTTTTCTTTTAAATTTTTTTTACTACTTAAACATTTTTTCTTCACTTCTTATAGATATACTATAACCATAGAAAACCTCTCAAGTATAAACATACTTTTTTAATAGAACTTTTTCATAATAAATGCCAGGAACCTAGCCGGTTACCTGGCTTCCTCCCTTTCTTGGGAGCTTTTTTTAATTTTGAGCCCTTTCCAACATATTTCTGACATCACTTTCATTCTTATACCAATCTGGACTCTCTAATATTTCCTGCGCCAATTGTATTACATGTTCTTTAGCTGTTTTGGTATTAATTCTGTCATATACTTTCAATAGTGAGTATTTCTGTTCATATTCTAAATATGTAAATTCTTTCTGGAAATCTTCCAATAATTTTTCCATTTCTAAATCAGTATAATTACTTTCTCCCTGCATATATTCGGCCATTATATGGTAATATTCTGATAAATCTTCTCCTTGTGCTCGTTCAAACAAATCTTCACTTTTTTCATAGTCTTCCAAAGTATTGAAATATGTAATTCCTGCTTCTAAATATGCCTCTGCATTTTCTACAGGCTGCTCATCAAAATAATATAATATGCTAGCGAGCAAGAATATACTGATTATTGCCATTCCTACTCCTAATAGCAATATTCTTTTTTTTCTTGGTTTTTTAACCTGTTCCGGTGTTTCTGTTGGAATTTCAGATAGAATTTCAGAGAAATTTTGATATGCTTTTCTTGAATTGTAATTTAGACATTTTGAAATGATTTTTTTTAGTCTCTTTTCTTCCTTTTTTGTAAGTTCCGGATATAAATCCATCTTTGACAATAGAAATTGGATTGTCTTCCCATAAGAATAAATGTCATCATAAACACCATCATCTGAGAAGAACTGCTTCATTCCCGGTTTATTTAACAATTTTTCCAATCTTTTTTGATTTGATTTTGTCTTAAGATTTAATAATGCTATCTTTTTATTCTCTTTTACTATTATATTGAACGGAATTAGAAAACGATATTCATCCATCGCTTTTGATTTTTCAATACACTCCATTTCTTTTATAATTTGAATCATCCATTGAAAAAATTGTTCTTTTGTAATTTTCGGATTTCGCAGAATGAACTCTCCCAGCGTTTCACCTCTTACTGTATCCATAATTATATGACAATCTGAATTTTGTCTAATCAATCGCATTACCTCATAATTTTGTCGCAATTAGATACCTCCTTATATTCAATTATGTATTTTGGGAAAATGGAGCAGAAATACTCCAAAGAAACATTAGATTATGATTATAATATCTTAAATCACTTTAAATTGCAATAAAATATTATAAAAAAGCCTTCATATCCAAAGATATAAAGGCTTAAAACGTGGGTGAGAAGATTCGAACTCCCGACCTTTTGGTCCGTAGCCAAACGCTCTATCCAGCTGAGCTACACCCACATATGAAAAGAGATTGTATTAACAATCTCTTTAAATGCCGCAAACCGGAATCGAACCGGTACGGGAGTATAAGTCCCGCAGGATTTTAAGTCCTGTGCGTCTGCCAGTTCCGCCACTGCGGCATTTAACCTAGTTACTAGGTTGATGGGACCAACAGGGCTCGAACCTGTGACCCCCTGCTTGTAAGGCAGGTGCTCTCCCAGCTGAGCTATGATCCCATGGGATAAAATATGTTATGCATCAATGATGCAAGCGACCCGGAAGGGACTCGAACCCTCGACCTCCGCCGTGACAGGGCGGCGCTCTAACCAACTGAGCCACCAGGCCATATTCCAAAAAAAGTGGACCTTCAGGGACTCGAACCCGGGACCGATCGGTTATGAGCCGATTGCTCTAACCAACTGAGCTAAAGGTCCATATACTTTTCTTTGCCTAAAAGACCGCTTACATTTTGCATAAGCAAAAGCCGATGATCGGACTCGAACCGATAACCTGCTGATTACAAATCAGCTGCTCTGCCAATTGAGCCACATCGGCAAAGTGACTCCTACGGGAATCGAACCCGTGTTACCGCCGTGAAAGGGCGATGTCTTGACCGCTTGACCAAGGAGCCAAAACTCCCCCTGTTGGACTCGAACCAACGACAACTCGGTTAACAGCCGAGTGCTCTACCGACTGAG
>JBGVGF010000016.1:0-4356 GCA_045121495.1 Faecalimonas sp. | reverse complement strand
GAGGCAACTGAATAAAATATATGGAGTGACTGGGGCTTATCAAATCCCCAGTGCTCCTTCAATTTTTAAAGACAGGATTTTGATCTAAATGATGAAAGTTGATGAAATCAACTCAGCGACAACTCATGTAATCATTAACACATTACATTTCACATTACGTGCAAGCAACAATAGTGAATATATCAGCGAAATCAAAACCGAATTGATTATTGCAAAAATACTAATCATTAAAGGCTGTGTCATATTTTCCTGACCAATAAACTTACGAAGTTCAGCAATCTGATTTGGTTTTGCAATATCTACGGCAGTTGTAAAATTCAACTTTTCAGCTGCATATCTTCTTCGGGAACAATTAGTTTCTTCTGTTTTGTCACTGGCAGACCTCCTTTATGACTTCTTGGCAAATAAAAAATGCACAATCAAGCTGAATCATTTTTCGATTCAACTCTACTGTGTATTTATCGTGCAATTAGCGGTGCTAATAATATGGTCTTTACTATCTACCTATTTTGATTACCAAAAATTCACTATTTTTTGCTTTCTAGCTAACAAAAGGGTACGTTTCATGTGTCAACACTTTTTACACATTCCACGTACCCTACCAGCGTTCCCACCGGGAATCGAACCCAGAACTACAGCTTAAGAGCGTAAGCATCGGGTGTCAAAGCCTGTAAAAGCATTCAAATTAGCAAGTATTTTGCTACTGCCCCATTTAGAGCAAAGCCTTTTTGTCAGTGACAGATTAGAATAATTAGCTACTTTTCCTATCCCCCTACTCAAAGATACTGGAAATGTTAAAACCATATTCAGTTGAACTAAATCTTCTTATATTATAATGCATCGGATGCATTACTCTGCTATATATTCATTTTTTCTATCGGAACATAAAACTGCTGATTACGGCTCTTAGGCTTTTCTGGGATTGTCATTTTTAATTTTCCCATATCTACCAGTGGCTGCACATAATTTTTCATCGCATAAAATGTCGTTCCTATGCCTAAAAATTCTGCAATTTCTTTGCGAGTTCTTGGTTCTTTGCAAAACTCTAGTAAATCCTTTGCAGGTTCTTCCTGTTCCTTAGTTTTATCCTCGGAATCAGAAATATTATTATTGTAAAGAATTACAACAAACTCATTTCTCTGATTAATAAATACAGGCTCTGGTAATCCTGCTGCTTTCATTTCTCTTCGAATTGTTGGAATACCTGAATATCGATTCTCAGTTTTCAAAAGAAACTCTGACATTGTTGCTAAAGCTGGATTTCGGAGGTCTGGTCTTGATTTACCTAGATCTTCAACTGTCATTCGTCCGTACAAACCTCCTGGACTATGAATTTCCAAGCGATCTGTAAAAATATTGATCTGAATCGGTGTTCCTTCTGTATAGTGACTATAATCTCGATGTATCAATGCATTTAAAATAGTTTCTCGAATAGCCTCTATTGGATATTCTGATTTGTCTACCCTTTCTCCGTTTTCTGGATTAATAATGGTCCGTGTTTTCATGTTTCTTTTACAAAATGAAATTGCTTCTGATAACATTGCAGGTAGCGTACCTTCAATACGTTTGTTATCTAAAAATCGTGCATTGTCTCCACTCGTGTCACCAATTTCTTTTCCAGGAACAACAATTGCTGTAATTGCTAATTGCTGAAAATACCCTTGTGGATATAGGCCAAAATTCAGAATAGCAGCTAATGTGGGAATTCCATCTCTTGTAAGTCCTAGCATTTCATAAGCCTGTTCGTCATTTAATTTTGAAAATCCTGGTCTCTCTGACTTCATTCTGATTAAATAATTTTGTATTTTATCTTGGTCTAAAAGGGACATTTTAGCTCTTTCTACAGCGCGCTCATCATCATGAAGATGTTTGCGGAAAGCCTCATAAGTGTATATTTCATAATCAGTCATTGGTAAATCAGCATCACCCACACGCACATATGAACCTTTTACTCTTCCGGCACCTGAATAATAACAAGGTCTTTCAACTAAATCAACAGACGGAATTTCAGCAGAACAAATTGGTTTAGTATCAATTTCAGCAACAGTAAAAACTGCACGAACCGGTGGAATCATTTGATTACATTGTTCTGTAACTTTTTTCTGCAAATCTTGCAAATCATAAACTCCTACAACTTCAAAACCACTTTCCTCATCAAGTCCGAATAAAAGAATTCCTCCACCATCCTGATTAGAAAAACTTGATAAAGTATCGTATAGTCTTTTGGGGCAGCCTCTATGAGCCGCCTTCACTTCTAACGTCTGCGTTTCTGCTTTTAGATGTATTGTTTTGTTTGCTAATTCAATTAATTCTTCGCTTAACATCATTACCACCCTTTCATTAAGCAAAGTATATCAAAATAAACTAACTAAATCAATCTGTTATTTTGTTTATTTTGCAAATTAAGCAAATTTTTTTTCAATTTAGCTAAATCGTTTTGTTTTTAGTTTGCTAAATGCATAATCCACTTTGTTTATTTCATCTTCTTCACCATAGATGTAAGCAACGCTGCCATCTCCGGATTCGCCAATACCTTCGAAAGTAGCTCCGCATCCACTCCTTCCGGAACAGTCATTACATTTTCACCTTCCTCATTCTTACGAAGCTGAGGATCCAAATCTTTCTTCCCATAAAATGCGTCTTCAAACATTTCAGCATTCCGTCTTCTTTCATCATCAATGATATGCGAATAAACATCTGTTACCATATTAATCTGTGAATGACCGGAATCTCCCTGAACAGCTTTGATATCACCATCGTTCAGTTTCAACTTATAGGTTACACTGGTATGACGTAGACTATGAAAAACTACTGGTGGCAGATTATGTTCTTTGATTAATTTATTGAAAAATTTACGAATTGCACCATTTTCTACCGGAAGCCCATAAGTCGTTGCCATCAGAAGATTATAATCCGTATACTCACTTCCAAGAACATCCCTTAAATTGTCCTGCTCCTTTTTCCAATCAATTGATATGCTACTGTTCGTGGAAGGAACACTTTACGCACACTGCTCTTTGTTTTTGGCGTTTTCAAAACGAGGATTGTTTTATTGGTTTTGCTTCTTTCCGGAAATACTGTCATCACATCTTTTCCATTTAATTCAACCAGAGCTTCTTTATCTACACGCTGTGCTTCCTTATTAATAAAGACAAATGCTTTGTTTGCTGCAATTGCCTCTTTGGAGATATCAATGAAATCCCAGGTAAGTCCTAAAAGCTCTCCCAAACGAAGCGAACAGGAACATGCAAGACTGATTGCCTGCTTTAGTCTCTCGTCTTCACAGACTTCCAATGCATACATTACGGTTTCTGCTGTAAAGATATCTCGTTCTTTTTCTTACACTTCGGTGTAGTTGCAAATGCTGCCGGATTCTTATCCATCAGTTCCACTTCACAGCCTGCTGAAAAGCACTCCTCAAAAGTTTATGAACATCTCTGATTGTGCTAGGTGATATATATTTATTTGCTTTTTTTGAAATCGGGTTCACATGTCCTGGCATCTGAACCATACTCTGATAAAACTTTTCCAGAAATCTGGTATTGATATCATTTAGCTTAGTATTCCCGATCAATGGCATAATATAGTTATTGATCAGTGACATATTCTTAGCATAATGAGATAATGCCCAATGCTCTTTTCCATATAAAGGAACATATTCATCCATCAGGTCTTTTACTGACTTTTTTCACTGTGTAACATCTTTTTTCTGACATATGCTTTTACCTCTCAATTCTTAATTGTGGTCTAGTAAGGTCTCATTTTTCCGCCAGACATGTAACAATCCATTTTATTCAATCCATTCTTCAATTCGGTCGTAGTATTCCTGCACACCAAATTCAGCGTATTTTCACTATCCATTTCCAAATACTGACTCATATGTCCGAAGTAATCTTCTCTTGGATTAATGTAATAATCAACCTCGTGTGAATAATGCGAGGCATCTCTAAATAAACGAAGATCACGATACTCCGTTGAAACACTATTGTATACATCAACAAGTCGATGTTCATAGCTGTGATGAATCTCGTGTAAAAGTGTGGATAACACCATCGGCTTCTACTGACGAAGATATAAGTGATGTGCCGAAGTAGCCCTTCCAGCCAATGCCAATCATGAGAAATAACATTGCGGCTGCAGTTATGCAGGAAATAGAATATACACATCTAGAGATTCTATTTCGTTACACTTTTTCTCGTGCGTTCTTACCATTACTGTTGATGCTCCTTTAAAATAGCATATTTTAGATTTTCTTGCTTGTCACAGAATTGCTCTGTATACTGTCATTAGTCTACAGAAAGAAAAAAGTCTCAGAGCACTCTCCCTGACAAGTCGTGTACTCTGAGACATGGTAAA
>JBGVGF010000015.1:0-58546 GCA_045121495.1 Faecalimonas sp. | reverse complement strand
GAGGCAACTGAATAAAATATATGGAGTGACTGGGGCTTATCAAATCCCCAGTGCTCCTTCAATTTTTAAAGACAGGATTTTGATCTAAATGATGAAAGTTGATGAAATCAACTCAGCGACAACTCATGTAATCATTAACATGAAACCATGTGCTACATATATATCATTGTTACATAAATAATTTAACTGCCAGCGTAAATCACAGTTCTCTTTTTCCCTCTCCCAGAAATCTGCCATTTCATCTTGCGTCATGCTTTTATCAGATAAAACCGAATTTATTTTTGTTTCATCATAAGTACTTGAATAACCTCTGACTTTTTTAATCAAAGAAATAATTGGAGAATTATAGCTTTCTTCTGATAAATCCTCATACCAATACAAGTTGCTCAAACGTATTTCTTTTGAAATTGGTGCAAGATTATCCGCCGAAATCTTCACAATAACTATATGCTTTTCACCATTACATTTTTTGCTATCGTGAGTAAACTCTTTTTCCGTCTCATTGTACTCTCCATTTTTAATATTTCCTAAATTTTCATTTATTTTATCTGCACTCATACAACCCGGAACTGTAAAACTCACATTAATATTTTCAATATCATCAATTGAGTTATTTGAATTACTCTCTACCAACTTTTCATAGCCAGCATTTGCCACTTGCACATTTATTCTTATACTTGCTTTATCATTTGAAACATTAGATTGCAATTCAACTTCAGCCTTAGGACTATATTCCAAATCTTCATTATATTTAGTCGGATCTGTTACCATTTCAAAATAAGTATATTGTTGCAATCCACTATTTTTATCCATAGTTGAAATATCTTCATCTACAACAAATTCACCCATTTCTATACCATCAATCACTCCATCTCCGTCTGTATCAGCTTTTTTAGGATCTGTATAGATTATTGTTCCGTATTGATTTCGCATTCCTGAACTTTCAATTTCATCTGGAATTCCATCACTATCGCTGTCATTCTTAATGTCTACACCTACATACTCTTCTCTGATAAGTTCAAAAATTTTCGAGATATTTGTCACTTCCGCTTTATAATATTTTCCACCTGTATATTCTGCAATTTTAGTTAATAATTCTTCATCAGCATCTTTCCCGAATCCGATTGTAATTATTTTTATTCCTGCCTCTTTTGCTTTCTGTAATGTATCCTCATCTAATGATGATTGCCCGTCTGATAATAATACAATGAACTCCATTACCCCCTTGTTCGATATTTCACTAAGAGTTATACTAGAATTTATTGCATTTTCAATATTAGTTCCTCCATTTGCATCTATTTGCTGAATAGCTGCGTAAATATTTTCCCAACTAACAATATCTTCTACCATTTGTCCTTCAATTACAGTTTGCGCTTTATCATTAAATTTTATTAACGTGAAATAGTCGCCTGCATACAATGTTTGAATAAATTCATATGTACATTCTTTACTCAATTCATTTTTATTATCATCATTCATACTTCCAGAACAGTCTATTGCAAATATTATATTAAAGTAATTTTGTGCTTGACTTTCATCTCGTACCACTAATTGACTTCTAGCCCAAGCTTCATACCATTCCTCGCTATTTACAACAACATATCTACTGAAATGCTCTGTATCTACTGATACAATATTTTCAGTTGTATCTAACTTAGAATTGTTAAGTATTTCCATGCGCCCTAATTCTTCGTTATAATATGCTATTGCAAGTTTCTGTGCTTCATCATCAGAAATAGCTGTTTCATCATAATGAAAACTAATTTTTGCACTTTTTACTTCTTGCCGAATTGCAGAGATATCAATTGGTTCTCCCTGTATTCCTGCCACATTATGCATATCATTTTCATTATTTAAAATCTCTATTCGAATCTTTCCACCAATTCCTGTCAACTTATAATCTACTTCAACTGAATCGATCAAATACTTTTCACTAACAGGCAGCTCCAATTGTTCCTTCCCTTCTGCTGGTGTAAATACAAATTTCTTTAATCCCCACAGAAAAACAGCCAAGATCATCACAGTTAGTAGAATATAACCCAATCGTTTAAACTTCTTATGTTTTGTTTCCTTTTTAGATAACTTTTCTCCACAATTTGGACAAAACTTTATTTCATTTTTAACTTCTCTACCACATTTTGCACATTTCATCTTCATTCCTCATTAAAAGATACATTTGCTAATTTATTTCCACAATTTACGCAAAATATTTGTCCTTCTTCTACTACTGCACCGCATACACTACAAGTTTTTTGCGTGACCACTTCCATTCTCTCAATTTTAGTTCCACACACACTGCAAAAAGCAGCGTTTACCGGAATTTCAGCATTACAATTTGGGCAAGAAACAGTTCCTTTTATTTTTTGAATTTGTTCTTGCAATTGCTGTATCTCAAAATCACACATTTTGATTTTTCCAATTAACTCTCTCTCTTGTTCATCTGCCTCCGATATATGTTTGTTATAAAAACTTTCTCCTAATGCTATATAGTACTCTTTTTTCTGGCTTTCTAAATTTTTTATTGCACTTGTTGCTTTTGCTGTATCTGATACTTCTTTTGTTTTTTGTATTGCACTCTGTCCGAGCAAAGTTATTTTTTTATCAATATTATCTAAAAATGCCATTGTTTTTCTCCTCTTATATTTCTTTTTATACTTTATCTTTTACTACTCATTAATATCGATGATAAGTTTTAATAGTTCTCATTCTTATCATGTTTACTATTATGGCAATTCAAATCTTTGTGGAGTCAAGTAGCAAGACAAATCCCCACTTCCTAATTGCCTATAATCATTGTTCCCCCAGACAAATACGCTTCCATCTTCCATAATCGCTGCACTATGATCATATCCCAAACTAACTGATTTCACATTTTCTAATATCTTCTCAGATGCTGTAACACATATCTGTGTTCCATCTCCGACCTGCCCATAATTATTGTAGCCCCATGTCCATAGTTCTCCATCTTTTGTAATCACTGCACTATGAGACGACCAACCACAAGCATCACCTAATTCTGCCACATTATCCATAATTTTTATTGGCACATTTGTTTCTTCTTCAAATGACGGCATATAACTTCCAGAATCACCATATTCAGTAACTCCCCATCCCCAAAGACTTCCATCTTTCTTAAGTGCCAATGTATAATAGTCTCCTAGGCTGATTTCTTCAACATCATCCATAACCTTTACTGGAATATTTGAACTTGCTTCTGTCCCATTTCCAAGTTGTCCTACAAGATTATATCCCCACATCCACAGACTTCCATCTTCTGTGATTGCTGCACTATGTGTCATTCCCATACTAATTTCTTTCACATTATCCATGACTTTAGTTGGTTCATAAACATTCGCTTCTGTTCCATTTCCAAGTTGTCCATATTCATTGTATCCCCACATCCACAAACTTCCGTCTTCCGTGATTGCTGCGCTATGAGATGCACCCAGACAAACTCTTTCTACATGGTCCATAATTTTAATTGGTTCAAGCACATCTTCCCTCGTTCCATTTCCAAGTTGTCCATATTCATTGTATCCCCACATCCACAGACTTCCATCTTCTTTGATCACTGCACTGTGAAAACCTCCTAGACTGACCTCGGTTACATTTTCCATGATTTTAGTTGGAACACTTACATCTACCGCTGTTCCATTCCCAATTTCTCCGCTTCCATTATATCCCCACATCCATAAGTTATTTTCTTGGTCTATTACAGCACTGCATTCCCAGCCTAAAGATACACTTTTTATTTCTTGATTGACTTCCTCTATATTATCTTTATCTGTAGTTTCATTTTTCAAAGACAGTAATTGAGGCGTTGAATAATTCTCTTCTTTACTTCCAATTCCCAATTGTCCATATTTATTATTCCCCCACGCAAAAACAGTTCCATCCTCTGTAACTGCCACACTATGATATTGTCCCAAACTAACTGATGCTACATTATCCATAATTTTGATAGGAGTTCCTTTTCCCTCTTCAGTTCCATTTCCAATTTGTCCATCACTATTATATCCCCAAGTCCATAAACTTCCGTCTTCTCTGATTGCCGCACTATGAGTAAAACCTAAACTAACCGTTGCAACACTATCCAAAACCTTTTTTGCCTCAGTAGCATTAATAGCGTCACGCCATGTCCATAAACTTCCGTCCTCTTTGATTGCCGCTGCTGAAAAAACATTTAATTCAACATCCACTACATGATCCATAATTTGAGTTGGCATATTATTTGTATCTGGAACTTTCAAAACATAAATTTCATTTTCCTCATCCCATTCATCATACTCACAATTTCCCCATGCCCATAAAGTTCCATCTTTTTTAAGAGCTGCCGTATATCTAAATTCCAGACTCACATCCACCACATCATCCATAATTTTAATTGGTGTGTTGGTGCCTGTATGTGTGCCGTCTCCTAATTGTCCAAAACGGTTGTCTCCCCACATCCACAAGCTTCTATCTTCTTTTATTACTGCTACATGCACATCTCCTAGTTGAACCTCTATTACATCATCCATAATCTTTACTGGTGTACTTATAGCTTCCACAGATTCATCTTCTAGCTCAAGAATCGAATTGCTTCCCCACATCCACAAACTTCCATCTTCTTTGATTGCTGCGCTAAAATAACTTCCCAGATTTACTTTTCTGACATTTTCCATGATTTTTACAGGTGTATCGCGATTTATAGTTGTACCATCTCCTAATTGTCCAAAACGGTTGTCTCCCCACATCCATAAATTACCATCTTCATCAATCAAAGCACTGTGATAATATCCCATTTCGATTTTTATATTTTCTTCCTCTGTGATTTCCTGTCCGTTTTCTATTTCCGACTCTTTTTTCCCTCCATTTCTATTCTGAATCAATACAAAAACAACACCAATTATTACTATTAGTAATATGAGCATTAAAATTACAATAATTGTCTTTTTAGATTTTTTCCTTTTCCTAGAAACTTTTTCTGTTTTCTGAGTAGTGCCATGTTCCTCTTTACTTTTTACAGGAAAACCACATGAACTACAAAACTTTGCGCCTTCTTTTAATTCGGTTCCACACTCACTGCAATACATTATACTCTCCTCCATTTTTTGTTGATTTTCACTATCTATACCGTAATTTTAGTACATATTTTTACTAAATTCAATAGTAAATATCTGTACTATGATACCATATTCAAAAATGTGGAGATACTATATACATGAATGAAATCAATTACATCAAACGTATTCGTGACTTACGTGAAGATTCCGATAAAACACAACAACAAATAGCTGATTATCTTGGTACATCGCAGACTATGTATGCTCGTTATGAACGTGGTGCCAACGAATTGCCTATCAGACATCTTATCTCCTTATGCAAATACTACAATGTATCCGCAGATTATATTTTGGGATTATCTAACCAAAAATTGACAATTGAAATAATTACTTCAAAGCACAAATAAGCACAAATAGACTTTCTCGTTCAAATCTATTTGTGCTTCATTTTCTTACCGCTTCATATAAACCTTTTATTGCATCTCCTAAGCTTTATCCCAGTACTCTTCCACCTGCTTTTCCGCTTCCTCCTCAGTTTTTCCGAACGTCTCCACAATTTGATTCACTGCTTCATTTTTCAGTGCTCCGAATTTCTTGCATATCTTTATAACTGCAATCATTCCATCTAATCTTCCCTCTTCATACATCATTCTTCCCTGTCTTGTCATCTTCAGTTCCTCCTTCAATTCTTTCATATCCACCGAATCTAAAAACTTATCTGCCATAACATACACCACTGCTTCCACTTTTCTGATCAGCTCATCATCTTCTGCAATCGCTTTATTTGTAATATTGTATGCTGCCTGGACTCTGTCTTTCTGGGATGTCTCCCCGCCCATCAGAGGACATAATACCAGTGGAAGTAAGTCTTCCTTCGTCAATTTCTCACCCGATTCTACTTTTTGCTGCAGTTTTCCCAGTACTTCATCTGCATTCTGGTCCTGCATAATAATCGGCTGAACTTGAAACGTATTGATTCCTTCTGTGAACTTCATCCTTGAAGAACTGCCAGGCTACTTTCTCAGTGACATCTTCATGCTGACTAATCTCTTTTTCTTTTTTCTCCAATATAGTTTTTCCTTTCCGAAAACTATATAAAATCACTACCTTTAGTATATCGTATATACGTAGTTTTGACAATGGTACTTTGTTTTCTTTTTCTTGATTCTTTCGTTTGATTTGAAATTGCACCATCGCCCAATACAGTCTTATCAAGACTATATTTGTGGTACCATCCAATTACCACGATGTCAATCTGTCCGTCTTTTAAAATAAAAACTCCCAAAGCCTTCGCAGCTCTGGGAGTCCTCAATTACATCTTCAACATCTTTATTCTCTTTATTGCTTCCATCGTATTTTCATGTGTTCCAAACGCAGTCAATCTAAAGAAACCTTCTCCGCTTGCTCCAAATCCGGCACCTGGTGTTCCAACGACCTGCACTTCGTTCAAAAGCTTATCAAAAAAATCCCACGAAGTCATATTACCTGGAACTTTTAACCAGACATATGGCGAATTCACTCCACCATATGCAGTAAATCCGGCTTCCTTTAATCCTTCACGAATCATGCGTGCATTTTCCATATAATATGCAATCTGCTCTTGAAGCTGTTTCTTACCTTCCTCTGAATAAACGGCTTCTCCTGCTCTTTGGACAATGTATGGCGCACCGTTGTATTTTGTACCATGTCTTCTGTTCCAAAGCGAATGAACAGATACTCCGCTGCAGACAAGGTCTTTTGGAATGACCGTATATCCAAGACGAAGTCCTGTAAATCCCGCATTCTTCGAAAAACTGTGCATTTCGATTGCGCAGGTTCTTGCTCCCTCACATTCGTAAATACTGTGTGGGATTCCTTCTTCTGAAATATAGGCTTCATACGCCGCATCATATAAAATCACGCTGCCGTTCTCATTTGCATAGTCAACCCATTTTTGAAGTGTTGCTTTGTCAATTACTTCTCCTGTTGGATTATTTGGGAAGCACAGATAAATCAAATCCGCATGCTTTTCTGGAATCTCTGGCACAAACCCATTTTCTTCTGTACATGGCATATAAACGATATTTTCAAATCCACCTTTTTCTGCGTTATATTTGCCAGAACGCCCTGCCATAACGTTTGTGTCTACATAAACAGGATACACTGGGTCACATACAGCTACTACATTATCTGCTCCGAAGATTTCCTGAATATTTCCCACATCACATTTTGCACCATCTGATACAAAGATTTCATCTGCATCAATCTGGCAACCACGTGACTGATAATCTTCTTTTGCGATCACACTTCGAAGAAATTCATATCCTTGCTCTGGTCCATATCCGTGAAATCCTTCTGCTGTTCCCATTTCGTCTACAGCCTTATGAAGTGCATCAATTATTGCAGGCGCGATTGGCTGTGTCACATCTCCGATTCCAAGTCTGATAATATCTGCCTGCGGATTTGCTTCTTTATATGCCGCAACTTTCTTTGCTATCGTTGAAAAAAGATAGCTTCCTTGTAGATTTAAATAATTTTCATTGATTGTATACATCTTTCTCTCTGCCTTTCGTCGAAGTTTAAAAATCGCATATCATTAATAGAATCATCTGCGCTGTTTCCACCATATTGGTTCCAGAATCCATACTGCTCTTTTGAATATAGCGAAATGCTTCCTGTTCTGTCATATTGTTGCGTTCCATCAAAACCCATTTTGCATTGTTAATATAGTTCTGTTCCTGCTCCGTTCGCTTTTTGGGGGATGCTTTCTGCTTTTTGAGTTTGCGTCTTTGCTGTGTCAGCATCATTTCAACAGTACCTGCCAGATCAGCTGGTTTGATTGGAAATGCCAATGTCATAATACCTGATGGACAAGTTTCCAGAACAGTAGGTGATGCCAACAAAAGCATTTCAAAATACTCTGGAAGATACTCGTATAACTGGGTGTAATGCATATCTGTGAATCGGCTTCCGCAAATCACAATCCCATTATTCAACTGGTGTACCTGTGAAAGCACAGTCGATGCCGTCGTACATATCACAGACGTTTCTATTCCACGACGTTTCAAAATGTCGCTGATATGTTTTGCATCTTCGATTTTGGGCAGAGCTATAATAATACTGCCCATATTGTCACCTCTAAATTCTATTTAAGTATTTGCTGATTTCCCAATCTGATACCTGGTTCATATATTCATTCCATTCCTGCATCTTAGCATCTGTGTAAATCTGCACGAACTCTTTCCCCAGAACTTCTGCTATAAATGAATCTTCCTGCATATATCCAACAGCCTCACGAAGTGTTCCTGGCAGACTTCCTGCTACAACACCTTCTTCACCTGGATTGATCTTGTTTTCTAATCCAGCCACGCCTGCTGCAATACAAACTGCAAGCGCAAGATATGGATTGGCCGATGGATCTGGAAAACGCAACTCAATTTTTGTATCTTCACCCAAACGTGTTCGTACCTTTACCAACGCATTTTCATGTCTGCGTGTCCATATGACATCCTTTGGTGCTTCAAACCCAGAAACAATGCGTTTATAGGAATTCACAAGAGGATTTGTAACAGCGCACATCCCTTTCGCATGAGTCATCACTCCGCCCATAAACCATTTTGCTTCTTCTCTAACTTTATTTCTATCTGGAGAATTAAATAAATTACGTCCATCTTTATACACTGAAATGTTAATGTGCATTCCAGAACCCGCCGCCCCTTGCTTTGGTTTTGGCATAAATGTCGCATGAAGACCAAATCTTCTGGCAATAGATTTTACAGCAGATTTAAATGTCACAATTGAGTCTGCGATATGCATTGGCTCCGCTTCCTGGAAATCAATCTCCTGCTGTCCTGGTGCATTTTCATGGTGAGAAGATTCCACTTCAAATCCCATATCTTCCAGTGCAAGCACCATATCTCTTCTTGGATTCTCTCCAAGATCTAATGGACCCACATCCATGTAACCTGCCTGCTCGTGAGTGATTGTGGTTGGAATTCCATCTTCATTTGTATGGAATAAGAAAAACTCGCATTCAGGATCAATATAGAATGTATATCCCTTTTCTTTTGCATCATCGATCACTCTCTTCAAAATATTCCTTGGGCTCAGGTCCAAAACATCTCCATTTTCATCATAGATATCACACAAGAATCGGGCCACTTTTCCATGCTGTGGTCTCCATGGCAAAATCACAAACGTATCTAAATCCGGACACAGATAAAAATCTTCTCCTACATTTCGATAAGAACCAAATACAGCTGAACCATCAAACACATAATTTTTATCTAATACTCTTTCAAGCTGTCCTGCTGTCACTGCAACGTTTTTCAGATTACCAAACATATCTGTAAATTGTAAACGAATAAATTCGACATCTTCTTGTTCCACTAAATCTAATATCTCTGCCTTTGTTTTCATGATACACGCTCCTTCAAAATAAAAACAGGCATCAAATAAACCTGCATCTTGCAGACTATCTGACGCCTTTGTCATTCCTCACATTTATGTAGAAATTTTATCTGATTCCATCTGATTTGTAAAGAACTTTTTCAATTATTCGATTGCGGGAATAGTAATTCCTACATCTTCTCCATCCTTTATACTACTAATTTATATTGTTTGATCAGCCTCTGCGTAATCATTTTATTACATTTACTCATACTGATTACCAAATGCTCTCCACTTGCATTTTTGTAAATGACATGGCTTCCTGTCTGGTGATCTGGAACCCATCCATTTTTCTTTAAGATTTGCTGTACTTCTCTTTTATTGTATGTCCGCATAACTTTCTCCCTTTTCATTTGTTGTATTGTTTTATTGGTTATATATACAATACAACATGACAGGAAGAAATTTTTTTCATTCTAGTTTTTTTCCAGCGAAGTATAAAGAGCTACACTAAGTATCACTGCTCCTCCCACAAGTTCTCTCACACTTGGCACTTCTCCAAGAAAAATCAGTGCATAGATAATTCCATACACCGTCTCCATACCTGAAATAATGCCCGCTGTCTGCGCCTTCACTTTCTTTTGCGCCGACACATATAAAGTATACGCAAATGCTGTACAGATTGCTCCAATAAAAGCAACTCCTATAATATCCTGTGCTCTCCATTGCGTTGGAACCAAGATTAGTGCCGGAAGCAAAACAAGCGCTGCTGTTCCCTGTTCATAGAAACTTACAATTCTGCCTTCATATTTCTTAGAAAAATAACGGTTTGCCAATGTGATGATCGCATATGTAAGGCTGCTTATCATTCCCCAGATAATTCCAATCGTCACCTGATTTTCCATAGAAAATTCAGGAATTGTAATTGCCACACCAATCAGCAAAATAATTGCACAAACGATACTTTTTCCACGCAGCTTCTCATGGAACACAATCGGTTCTAAAAATGTCAGAAACAATGGAAATGTCGAAAATGTAATTGTTCCAATTGCTACCGATGACACCTGAATCGACTGAAAGAAAGTAGTCCAATGAATTGCAAGTACCGCCCCTGTCATCATAATAAGCAGATAATCTTTTCTGTTATCCAATCTCAGCGATTCTTTTTTCACTAAAGTAATTGTCAGTAACAAGATAGAAGAACAGATTACTCGTCCCATCGCAACCATGACGGAAGGAACTTCCACAAATTGTCCGATCACTCCCGAAATACTAAACATCATGACTGCAAGATGCAAATATAGAATATCTTTTCTGTTATTCTTTTCCATAATATGAATTCTCCTCTAAAACAAATATAAAGACATTATAACACAAAAATAAGGAACTTTCGAAGTGATAGACAGATGCTTTCAGAGCCAAGAAGCAACTGCCCTTTTTACAACATTGCAGACACAAGTAAGTAAATCAGTGTCACACATAATCCTATACTAAATAGGATTAATCCATATGACAAGCTTCTTCCAATAATAGAAGCATTTTCTTTGAATGATGCATAAGACAATGCCATCTGATGTACAAAGTCTTTCTTATGAGGATGATTTTTCCAGATTGTTTCATTCAAAAGTTTTTCTAAACCATTCAAGAACACACCCAATGCATGTGTAACGTCATTCCCTTCATCCCATTCTGACTCGTACTTACAGTCTTTGTAGATTGTTTTACGAAGTAATACAACAATCGCATCAACCACTGAATTGAGAATCAGACAGATATATCCAAAAACAGTCGCAAGGATTCCAAGAAGCACTGGACGATACAGATAATCTTCCAGATCAGCACGGTGATACCATCTGTTCACATAAACTGTACTTCCATCTGCCTGCTTCTTCATCATCCATGTTCGGATAATAAGGAAATATACTGCAATACCAATTAATATAGAAATAACGCTTCCTTTTAAATTTGTCCATGTAAAATAATGTACTTCATGTCCTGCGTGTGCAAGCCCCATAAAGCTTTGACTCATATCTGCAAGACGGTCCATTGTAAGACCTGGAAGCATTCCCATAATTGGGAATAATACTGCACTTACTACCAATGCTGTTGTACTTGCTGTATTCATATATTTTGTCTTTGCATCATACTCCGCCTGCAATTTCTCGTCATTGTTCTTTTCGACAAATACCGCTACAAAAAGCTTACACATATATGCGACTGTCAGACCACCGCTGATCAAGAAAATCCATTCAATCGCCTTGAGTCCTTCTACTGTAAACATCTGAGATACAAATGTGCCTGCTTCCATTCCGTGAATGTATTCTACAATCCCTTCATGAAGCAATGTCTTACTGATATAACCACTCCATAATGGTATCCCGCCAATTCCAAGTGCTCCCATCAAATAGATTGCGGCAAGCAACGGTTTCTTTCGGCCAAATCCTCTGATTTCGTTCAAATCCAGTTTGTGCAGATTCATAAAGATTACACCTGCAACCATAAAGAGAACCAACTTGAATAAAGAATGGTTTACCATATGAAGGAATGTACCACGAACTGCCAATACATTTTCTTCTGCAAGAAGTCCCTGCATTCCAACACCTACTAATATAAAGCCAATCTGAGAAACAGATGAGCAAGCCAACGTTCTCTTAAAATCAATTGAGAATACAGCCAATACAGCTCCCACAAACATAGTTATTACACCAATGATCAAAACAAATGTGCCCCACATTTCATCATAAAGCAGAATCTGGCAGCTGATTACAAGAATTCCAAAGATACCTGTCTTTGTAAGAATTCCGGAAAGCAATGCACTCGCTGGTGCAGGTGCAACTGGATGTGCTTTTGGAAGCCATATATGAAGCGGAAATGCACCTGCTTTTGCAGCAAATCCAAAAAACAAACATCCTGCTGCCACGTAAACATTTTTCCCCTGGCATGCTTCGTATAACTTACTGATTTCCAAAGTTCCCGCCTGTTGATATAAAAGGAATAATCCCATCAACATCACAAGGCCTCCAATTACTGCCACAGCCAGATATGTTGCGGCTGCACGAAGTGATTCTTTTCTTTCATCTTGTGCCACCCATACGTAAGATGCAAATGACATCACTTCAAAGAAAATAAATGTTGTATACAAATCTGCTGACAAGAAAATTGCTTCTGTCGCACCAAGTGTAATCAACTGAAATAAATAATAACGATTACGATTACGGTAATGTGCAAAATATTCTGTCGAAAATACAGCTGTCATCATCCACATAAATGCAGCAATACTTCCATAAATTGCACGAAATCCATCTACTGTAAACGCCAGTCCCATTCCACAAACGCCTGGAACCTCTGCCTGGATTCCTTCAGCACCTGCATAACTTACTACTAATAAAATGGAAAGAACAAATTCCATGACTGCAATAAAACTCACAACCTTGTCTCTTCCCTTTTTTGATTGTCTTCCTGTCATATAGGAAACGATTGCCCCCGCCATTGGCAGAAATACCATCAGATAAATCAAATTATTTACATTCATCTCATCGTCTCCTTTCTAATATAATCCTGCTGCAATATCTGCAAAAAATTGTATTAATGGTTTCATACTCCATCCAAGCACAATTGTTGCCAGAGAACAAAGAATGAGTGGAAGGCACATCTGCCAACTTGGATCTTTTACATTCTCAATCGCTCCATGATTATAACCTTGTCTTGGGAAAAATGCTCTTGCAACCACATTCAACATATAGATTGCTGTCAAAAGTGCAGACACAAGAAGTGCTGCAATTCCAACATAAGCCAACACATTGCCACTTTCTACGGCTGCATTTGCGAGATTCCATTTACTGATAAAGCCTGCTAATCCGGGTACACCCATCAGCCCAAACGCTGCAACGGTAAAGCTTCCAAATACGATTGGCATCTTGCGTCCGATCCCATCCATTTCATATACATAACTTTTTCCTGTCTGATGCATAAATGCACCTGCACATAAGAAAGAATTGATTTTCATTACGGCATGACACACCAGATGACATAAAGCTCCAACTAATCCAAGTGGTGTCATAATGGTCACACCGAAAATAATATACGATAAGTTACTTACTGTCGAATAAGCAAGTCTTCGCTTGATATGAGTCTCCTTAACAGCCTTACTACATCCATATACAATCGTAAACATGGAAAATGCCATTACAACATATTGCACCCATGTTCCGCGCAGAAATTCAGTTCCAAAACTATAATAGGTCAAACGAATGATCGCAAACACACCTGCCTTTACCACTGCTACTGCATGAAGAAGTGCTGTAACCGGAGTTGGAGCAACCCCTGCTTGTGGAAGCCACTCACACATAGGCCACATAGCGGCTTTTACGCCAAATCCCATAAATGCAAATAAGTAAATCAAAAGCAATAAGTTTGTATTATCCCCAATTTGGGCAATATCCAATACTCCGCCTAACACAAACTCACATGTGTCTCCATAAATAATAACGAAAACAAGTCCCATAAGTGCGAATGCCGCCCCGCCAAGTGAATAATACAAATATTTTCTGGCTGCAAGAATCGCTTCTCTTTTTAATGTATGTATTACCAATGGCACTGTTGACAATGTCAGAAGTTCATAGAAGAAATACATTGTAAGCATATCTGACGCAAATGCAATACCAAGTGTTACACCATATGTAATACTGTAGAACATAAAGAATACTTTTTCATGTGATTCGTGCTCCATATACTCAAATGCATAAAGCGTAGCCAATGGCCATAAGATTGAAATAAGTCCCGCAAATACCATCGTCATTCCATCAATCTTGAACGAGATAGAGAGGTCTTCCAGGAAATATACCAGATGGAATCCCTCTGTTACACCATTCGACAAAACTCCCCATACAATAATGGATGTCAAAATTGTCATTGCTTCTATATATATAAGTGTCTGTTTCCTTTGTTTGAATGGGAGTAAAGGAACCAAAACTCCTCCTATTACAGGCAATAGAATTGCCACTAAAATCCAGTATTGATTCATCACGTATCTCCCCTTCCTACAAGACAGTATTTACAATGTCTGAAATATAGTTTGTCAGTGGATTTGGAAATACTCCCAAAAGAACTGCTAATGCTGCCAAAATCACAAGTGGAACCACCATCATCTTCACAGGTTCTCTTTTTCTTAATTTCTTATAATCATAGTCTGCCCCTGGTAAGAATCCCTGAATGGTAATTGGAAGTAAATAGCCTGCTGTCAAAAGTGCACTGATCAATAACACAACTGGGCCTAACCATGCAAACACACGAATTCCAGATTCCAAAGATCCAAGTGCGAGATACCATTTGCTTATAAATCCACTTGCCGGTGGAATACCAATCAAAGCAAGAGATGCAAATGTGTAACACCAGATTGTAATTGGCATCTCTTTACCAATACCACGGAGTTCATCTACATTTGTCTTGCCAGTCTTATATATAATAGCCCCTGCACACAGGAAAAGTGTTGCTTTGATCACAGCATGGAACACAACATGCAAGATAGATCCTGTAAACGCTTCTGGCTGTAATAATGCCAATCCAAATAAGATATAGGAAACCTGACTGACAGTCGAAAATGCCAGACGTTTTTTTATTACCTTTTCTCTATATGCAAGCATAGAACCCATAAATACTGTAACGAGTGTCAATACAAGCCATGTTGTCTGTACCCATGTTCCACGCAGGAACTCTGCACCAAACATATAGTAAACTACACGAATCATACCAAGTACACCCATTTTTACAATAATACCGGACATTACTGCACTGGCTGGCGCTGGTGCCACTGGATGTGCTGTTGGAAGCCATGCATGAAGCGGGAACATTCCGGCTTTTACACCGAATCCCAGAATCATAGAGAATGCTACAACTAAAAGGATTCCTTGATTGTCAGATGCCATGCTCATATCAAGCACCCCATCGGCATTAAAGTTCAATGTTGTTGCATATTTGTTTAGAAAATATATTCCAAACAACACCATATATGCTCCAAATAATGAATAGAATAAATATTTCATTCCTCCCATGATTGCTTCTTTTGTCTTTGAATGAAGAATCATTGGAACTGTAAGCAGCGTCATCATTTCATAGAATAAATAATAAGTCAGCATGCTTCCAGAGTAATTCAATGCAAGAAGAATCCCAAATACAATAGTATAAAAACCAAAATACCTTTTTTCTTCTTTTTCATGTTTCATATATTCAAATGCGTAAAAACCTGCAAGAACCCACACTACATTCACAATCAGTGCGAAGATTCTGCCAAGATCGTCTATCTGAAAATAGATATTCATTTTTTCCCCGAAAGAAAATAATTGCAGCTGCATTTCTCCGCCAAAAATTACTGCAAGAGATAATACCGAAGTAACAATTAACCCAGTTCCTACTCCCAGAACGAGATTTTTACGACTTTTAAACTCTGGTTTTATAAGAATTCCAATCCCCCACACAATTGGGAAGAATATGGAAATCAAAGCCATAATTGACTGATTCATTGTCTTTCCTCTTTTCTACATGAAATTATGTAAACCTTCTCTGATTAATTCCAAAACAGGCTGTGAAGTCATTCCAAGCACCATATTTAGAACAATAAAGAGAATGATTGTAACTGTATATAATTTTTGTTCTTTCAAGCTAATACGATAGAACCCTTTTTCAGCTTCCACCGAAGCATCTTCTGGTACATAGATTCGAAGTACCGTTTTAAGGAAATAAATTGCATTTAAGATTGTACTGATTGCCAATACAATCAATGTTGGAAGTATCTTCCAAGACGAATCTCCTACGGCAGCCTCAGCAAATAGCATCTTGCTTACAAACCCAGAGAAGATTGGAATCCCTACCATTGAAAGAGATCCTACTGCAAAACCAACTCCAGACACTTTATTTCGATATCCGGCTCCTGTCAGGTCGAAGAAACTTCTGCTTCCTGCAGAAACATCTGTAAGTCCGATCGCAGAGATAAATAAAAGTGATTTTGTAGCTGCATGTGCAAGAATATGGAAGATACTTGCAATCATGCCGGCTTCCGTTCCAAGACCAAAGCCCATGTAAATATATCCTATCTGTGCCACTGAAGAGAATGAAATCATTCTTCGAATATCCTTTTCCCAGATAGCACTTACCGAACCAAAAATCATACCACATAAACCAAAGATGAACAGAATATTTAGAATTCTGCTTCCTGCAATAAATTCAAATCCAATTACACGATAAAATATTTTAATCAGAAGGAAGATATAACCTTTGGAAACTAAACTTGAAAGCATTGCCGCAGATGACACTGTCGAATAACCATAGGCATCTGGAAGCCATGCGTGGAATGGGAACAATGCACTCTTAATCGCAAGTCCTACTGTCATAAGTCCAATCGTAATGATCATTGGAATACGATATGTTCCTTCCTGCATCACAAGTGCTACTGATTCCTGCATATTTGACATCAAAAGATGTCCTGTTAAATCGTAAAGCATACAGATTCCCATCAGTAAGAGTCCGGAACCAAGTAAACTCATAATCATATAACGCACAGCAGCTTCAATCGTACGACCATTTTGACGGATCATAATCAAACCACATGCTGCAATCGTGTTGATTTCTACAAATACATATGCAGTAAACATATCGTTTGTATAAACCAACGCTAATAAAGAACTCAACAAAAGGTCTGTCAAAATATAGTAAATATTATGTTTTGTAAGCTCTACTTCATCAAATAATTTCTTTCTTCCGCCAAGCATAGAAAGAAGCATAATAATACAAAAGAATAATGCCATACCCGCTTCTAATACACCTGCACGAATTTCATTTCCCCAAGGTGCTGGGAAGTGCCCCATCATGAATATGTAACTGCCTGTATTAGACTGAATCAGCCAGACTAGAAGACATGCTGACATCACTCCGACAATCGTAATCATAGCAGTATTCAATCTTCTTGCATACTTTCCTGGAAGTACCGAAGAAATGATTCCCGAAAACATCGAAATCATGATAGAGAAAAATGGTACATTTTGTACAAACGCCATTATAATCCCTCCTTTCGAAGTCTTGCAGATATCTCATCTAAGTCGAGTGTATGATATCTTTGATAAAGTCTTACTGTCAGAGAAAGCATAAGCGCTGTTACTGATACCGATACAACAATCCCTGTAAGTACAAGTCCACTTGGGATTGGATTGATATATGCTTCTACACTTTGTACACCATTTACTACAATCGGTGCAACACGTCCTGTGATGTATCCTTTTTCTGCAAGGAAAAGATAGATTGCAGTATCCATGATATTAAATCCAATAATTTTCTTAATCAGGTTCTTTTGAAAAAGCAGGTTTGCAAATCCAATCCCAAACAGGATCATTGCTACCTCTTCCCCAAAGTTTGGAAGGAAATTAAGTCCAAACATTACTAAAACCCTCCTTTTCTGAATAATGCAAAGAATGCATACATTGTACACGCAACAACCAGACCAACGCAGATATTTAATGGAAGAATTAATCCACTACTGATAATATCTCCTGGTGTACCAAGTGGAATCCCACTTTCCAAATGATGTGCTCCTGTATAGAACGAATAACTTTTTGCCAGACAGTAAAATGTCAAAGAACAAAAACTTACCCATTTATATGTTTTTTCGGTAAAGAATCTTTCTGTCTTTTCAAATCCAAATGCATTTAAATAAAGAATTAAGCCAGCTCCAATAATAGCACCGCCAGAGAATCCTCCTCCTGGTGAAAGATGTCCGTTTAAAATTACATAGATTCCAAAAATTACAATGATTGGGAATAACACAAATGTAACTTTTTGTAAAATGCTGTCTTTCTTTGGTTCATAGTAACTGTCTCTTTTTTCTGCCTCTTCAGCACTGTCTTTTCCTTTTTTCTTATCATTGCGTAAAAGAATAAGGACTGTACATGTTGCAATAAAAAGCACGTTTGATTCACCAAACGTATCAAATGCACGGTAATCCAAAATCATCCCGGTTACAATGTTGACAGCTCCTGTATCCTGCATACCGTCTTCAATATATTTTGCAGCTACTTCGTTGTTTACCGGATTGTCTGCATTTCCAACTGGTGGCAGATAAGATACTGCTAACATAAGAATTGCAATCAGGGCGATACAACAAACGACTGCAGATATTTTGTAAAAAAGGAAGAATCGTTTGTAGTATTTATTATTCTTTGTATCGTGAACTTTTTTCAGCACCTGATCTTGATCTTTCTTATGTTTGTTCAAAACCTTTTCACTCAGTTGCTGTGTTCCCTGATGCTTGCCTTCCATGTTGTCCATGTACATATCTCTTTCACCACGAACCCATTGCAGCATGCGGTTCGACAGTTTTTTTCTGTATTCTTCTTCTGAGATTGGTTTACTCAACCTCTTCACCTTCTTCCCTCATAGCATGAATCTTTTTCAATGTCGTAAAGAATAATAAGCTGGTAACACCTGCTCCAACAGCTGCTTCTGTAATCGCAAGGTCTGGAGACTCCAGTAAAATCCATATAATCGACATGATCAAACTATACGACATAAAAGTCAAAATTGAATTCAGCAGATTTTTTGAAAAACTAACTGCGATTGCACATACAATCAAAAAGCAAAGTAAAATCAATTCAAAAATTTTCATTATACTTCCTCCTCGCCTTTTTCTTCTGGCATTTCGCAATATTCTTCCAGGTTTTCTTCAATCGTTGTTTCCAAACGCGAAATCAAATGAGAAGAAACCGGTGACGCAAGCCACAAGAAAATAATGATTAATCCCATTTTTAAAGAAGTAAAATTGATTCCCGAAAGAATCATAAGACCGAGCAGTGAAATACCAATTCCTAGTGTATCCCCCATCGCTGCCGCATGCATACGATTTAACACATATTTGAACTTAAAAACACCAATCAGTTGAATCACAAAGATACTCAAACCTGTTAATAAACAGCCTGTTCCAATAATAAACTGTATCCACTCAATGGCTCTCATGTGAATCCACTCCTTCCTGTTTCTTCTGTTTGTCTTTTGCTTCCAAATATACTCCTGTATATACCTTTGTCAGCACGACTACTGCAAGAAAACTGATCATTGCATAAATCAAACAGATATCAACCAGATATCCTTCCTGCATAACAACCGCCAATGTTGAAATAATAACCATAACCATAGTCCCCATCATATTGACTGCAACCAGACGATCTGCAATTCTTGGTCCTATGATTGCTCGAATCAGACATAACATCAACATCAACGCCAAAATAATCAAAACAATATGAAAAATCCATTCGTAACGTTCTACTAACTGCATCTGTTACTAAACCTCCTTTTCCATTTTTTCCAGCATCTTTACGAAAATCGAGTCTTCCATGCCTTCCGCCAGACTTTTATCAAGACAATGTACAAGATATTCATTGCCTTCCAGAGAAACTGTAATCGTTCCTGGTGTCAGTGTAATAGAATTTGCTAAGATAACTCTTGCTGTCTCTGTTTTTAAATCTGTATGGAATTTTACAAGCACAGGTTCCATCTCTTCCTTTGTTGTCAAGATCATATGAATTACTGCAAGATTTGCCTTAACAATCTCTTTTATCAGAACAAATGCATAACAAATAAATGCAAAGAACTTCTTAAAGAAAATCTTCTCTTTTTGAATACTGTAATCCATGAATTTGCAGAAAAATGCAAATACAACAGCCGAAATAATCAATCCAAGGATTACAATTTCAGTTGTAACGTTTCCATTAAAAATAATCCACGCTAAAAAGAATATAAGAAACATGTTATTCCTCCTTTGTTATTTATAAATTTTTTATAAACAAAAACATCAAATCGTATTATAGCATAATTCAATGTATTTACAAGTTAATATTGAGTTAAAATCCCCCATTTCATTGCACATAAAACGATTTATAAAAACCAAAAATTACTATTTTTCAACCTAACGGTTTACTTTAGGAAAAAAATATATTAAAATGAGACCGAATAAGATTAAAAAAGGAGATATCGTTATGAAAATTTCATCATTACAAAAAGCTAGATATGAGTATACTCCAAAACTTCCTGGAATGCTGAGAAACGGCATTGCAGATATTTGTGTGAATGAAGGCGCAGAAACTCAGAGTGTAGCTGACCAAGAAAAAATCAAAGCTCTTTTTCCAAATACTTATGGCAAAAAGGAAATCACTTTCCAGAAAGGTGAAAACACATCTGAAGCCAAAAAACAAGTTGTAGGTGTTATCCTTTCCGGTGGACAGGCTCCTGGCGGACACAACGTAATTTGTGGTTTATATGATGCTTTAAAAGCAACAAATTCAGAAAACGTTCTTTACGGTTTCAAAGGCGGTCCAAGTGGACTTATCGAAGATGATTATGTAATTTTTGATGATGAATACATCAATGAATACAGAAATACAGGTGGTTTCGATATCATCGGTTCTGGAAGAACAAAACTTGAAACAGAAGAACAATTTGCTATCGTTGCTGAAGTATGTAAAAAACATGGTATTACAGCAATCGTTATCATCGGTGGTGATGACTCTAATACAAACGCTGCTGTTCTTGCTGAATACTTTGCAGCTCATAATACAGGTGTTCAGGTAATCGGTTGTCCAAAAACAATCGACGGCGACCTTAAAAATGAAGATATTGAATGCTCTTTTGGTTTCGATACAGCTACAAAAACATATAGTGAAATCATTGGAAATATTGAAAGAGATGCAAACTCTGCTAAAAAATACTGGCATTTCGTTAAAGTTATGGGACGTTCTGCTTCTCACGTTGCATTGGAATGTGCTCTTAAAACTCAACCAAACATCTGCTTAGTTTCAGAAGAAGTTGCAGCTAAGAAAATGTCTCTTTCTGAAATCGCTGATTACATCGCAGATTCTGTAGAAAAGAGAGCAGCTAACGGAATGAACTTCGGTGTTGCAATTATCCCTGAAGGTGTTGTTGAATTCGTTCCTGAATTCTCTGTATTAATCCACGAAATCAACGAACTCCTTGCTGGCAGCAAAGCTGATGCATTTAATGCACTCCCAACATGGAAAGAAAAATATGCATTCATTGAAAATGGTTTAACAAAAGAATCTATGGAAGTATTCGCACTTCTTCCAGAAGCAATCCAACAGCAGTTATTCTTAGAAAGAGATCCACATGGAAATGTACAGGTTTCTTTAATTGAATCAGAAAAATTATTCTCTGCTCTTGTAAAAGATAAATTAGACGCTAGAAAAGCAGCTGGTACATATACTGGTAAGTTCAATGCACTTCACCACTTCTTAGGATACGAAGGAAGATGTGCTTTCCCTTCTAACTTTGATGCAGACTACTGCTACTCTTTAGGATATAATGCATTCATGCTTATCCAATATGGTTACAATGGTTACTTATCAAAAGTTTCTAACCTTTCTGCTCCAGCAAATGAATGGGTTGCAGGTGGTATGCCAATCACTAAGATGATGAACATCGAAAGAAGACATGGAGAAGATAAACCAGTAATCAAAAAAGCGCTCGTTGAACTTGATGGAGCACCATTCAAATACTTCGAAGCTCACCGTGCGGAATGGGCAGCTGACACATGCTTCGTATATCCAGGTGCAATTCAGTACTACGGACCAACAGAAGTTTGTGACATCACAACAATCACACTTGCTCTTGAACAAGCAAAATAATTTTACAATATATGTGTAAAAAATTACTCCAGTGAATAGAGAAATTCACTGGAGTTTTTTTATTCTGTTTAGTTAACTTATATTCTGCAAAAATTGCATTCCCTCTTCGATATCGTATACGTCCGCATTTGCATTTTTGAAAATATTCATTATAATTTTAAATTCACTACTATATTTTGAATCTACATCATTATATCTATATATGATTATAGATTTTTTGTTATCACCAAACATAGTGTTCCAAGCCCAAGTCTTTGCATTATTTATTAATAGACTAAGTTGCTTATCATCAAAATCAAATATTTTGATGTTGTAATCTTCAGTAACAATATCGTACTTAATTTTATCATTGCAACGACCATATACATAAAAATCTTTCTTACACGACTTGCCCTGTGTGCATATTAACTGTTCGATCATCTTTTTATCATCCGACTTACTTGGACGTTCTGATTTATCATAATCAAATCTAAAATATGTTTTATTTAACCTCTCAATCATTTCTTCTAAAACTTCATATTTAATAGATTTTGGTTTATCAAAGCAAAAGTCGTTTACATAATATTTTGTGTATTCGTCTATATCAAATTTACTATAAGTAAATAAGTTTCCTTCAACCTCATCTTTTATACTCTGCAATAACTTTTTTACTAAGTTGATATTAATTTCATCATCAAAACTACTTAATCTCGAAAATTTTTTTGAATATCTAAATTCTCGATGATTCTGCGCCTCATCACAAAAGATAATTCCCAAGTTTATTTTTTCTCCAGAAACACTTGAAGGAGAATATCTGAGTACAGAATATTTTAATATTTTTTCCATTTCTATTTTCTCCTTTCTTCAACTATCATTTTACTCAATTCTAAAATTGCTTCACTTCTACGATTAAGAACTTCAAACATTAAATCAACATTAGTTCTCCCTACAGATTCTACCCATATCTCAGGAATATATTCTTTAAAATTATTCAACTTTTCTTCTGTTATACACTCTCTAATCTTTTCTGCTTCTAATAACAATTTCTTCTCATTAAATCCAACACTTGTACACAAAATATCATATATGTCCTGATTTTTTTCTAATACTCTTTTTGAAAAAATAAATGATTCTTCCAATTCGCGCTCAATATCTGTATTAATTCCCTCTGTAATAATATGACTATTGTCTATCACATATAATCTTGCATCTTTGCTTACATCTAAAAGCAAATTGCCGGAATGTCTATCACAATTATTTACAATATGATCGAATAGTATAAGTTTTTCTGTCTGTTTATTTTCTACAAGGGATAACATTTGTCGAACTGGTGGTACCGTACTTGAATAATCTTTTGTAAAAAAAGCTCTCCCAGCATTTCTCTCATCAATGTCTTCATTATAATTTGTAGTATTTATTACATCTTCAGACAAATTACAGACACCGTATTCTGGTATTGTTAGTCCAATCTCATCTGCTATACAACTTCCAATCAACTCGTTTATTAAAACCCGTTGTCCAAACGGGTTTCTCATATATTTAACAACAACATTCATACCAGTTTCCAACCTACATCGCACTGGCATCGTTGTTCCTGCATCAATTATGTCAAGAACTTGTTCCACCTCAATTGTCCCATCAATTTTTCTCATTCGCTTCACAATCTTCCTACTTTTATAAAAGAAAACATCCTCAGGGGATCTATTTATTTAAATACCATATAATGTGTTCTTGTATTCTACTTCTATTTTTATTAATATGCAAGATATTTTTTAAATTTAATAAATCTATTATTGATTATATTCTAACACAATTTCATGTTTTTTGTATTAAGAATTTATGATCTATTCATCGCTGCCATTTTTAAGAAGCAAAATAGAACCAAGTGCATTTTCTTTTCACAAACGTCTCATGGTTCTTTCTTACTATTCGTTATCTGTTTTTACACAAAAAGAAACCGCAACCCTCGATTTCTCAAGGATTGCGGGATATTCTTTACTTAATGAAGTTCTAGAAATTTCGATTATTCGATAATTTCTTTAACAACACCTGAACCTACTGTACGTCCACCTTCACGGATAGCGAAACGAAGACCAGCTTCCATAGCTACTGGGTGAATTAATTCACATGTCATTTCGATGTGGTCACCAGGCATGCACATTTCTGTTCCTTCTGGAAGTCCACAAATACCTGTTACGTCTGTTGTACGGAAGTAGAATTGTGGTCTGTAGTTGTTGAAGAATGGTGTATGACGTCCACCTTCATCTTTTGTTAATACGTAAACTTGTGATGTAAATTTGCTGTGGCATTTTACTGAGCCTGGTTTACATAAACATTGTCCTCTTTCGATTTCTGTTCTTTGAACACCACGAAGTAATGCACCAATGTTATCACCAGCTTGAGCTTCGTCAAGAAGTTTACGGAACATTTCGATACCTGTTACAACTACTTTACGGTTTTCTTCTTTAAGACCAACGATTTCAACTTCGTCAGATACGTGTAATGTACCTCTTTCAACACGTCCTGTAGCAACTGTACCACGACCTGTGATTGAGAATACGTCTTCTACTGGCATTAAGAATGGTTTGTCTGTAGCACGTTCTGGATCTGGAATCCATGTATCAACAGCTTCCATAAGTTCCATAATCTTGTCGCCCCATTCTCCGTTTGGATCGTTAAGAGCTTGAAGAGCTGAACCTTGGATGATTGGTGTGTCATCACCTGGGAATTCATATTCTGTTAAGAGTTCACGAATTTCCATATCTACTAATTCTAATAATTCTTCATCATCAACCATATCACATTTGTTCATGAATACTACGATGTAAGGTACACCTACTTGACGAGAAAGTAAGATGTGTTCTCTTGTTTGAGCCATAACACCGTCTGTAGCAGCTACTACAAGGATAGCACCATCCATTTGAGCAGCACCTGTGATCATGTTCTTAACGTAGTCAGCATGTCCTGGGCAGTCAACGTGTGCATAGTGACGGTTTTCTGTTTCGTATTCAACGTGAGCTGTAGAGATTGTGATACCACGTTCTCTTTCTTCTGGAGCTTTGTCGATGTTTTCGAAATCTGTAGCAACGTTACCAGCTACTCTTTCAGAAAGAGTTTTTGTGATAGCAGCTGTTAAAGTTGTTTTACCATGGTCAACGTGTCCGATTGTACCAATGTTAGCATGTGGTTTTGTTCTTTCAAATTTAGCTTTAGCCATTTTGAATAATCCTCCTTAATTTATAGCCCCTTCGTTACAAGGGGCATTTATTCATTTAATTTACTCGGTTACAAATGATTATATTTCAAATCATTTTGTTTTTCAAGTGTTTTATATGTTTTCCTGCTAAAAATGCGCAATATTGGCATTATTTTTTAGCAGCTAAAACTTTTTCCTGAACGCTCTTTGGAACTGGTTCGTATTTTTCAAAGAACATAGAGTAGTTACCACGTCCTTGTGTCTTAGAACGTAAGTCTGTAGAGTATCCGAACATTTCTGACAATGGAACGAAACCTCTAACGATCTTACCGCCGCCTAAGTCATCCATACCTTCGATACGTCCACGACGTGAATTGATATCACCAATGATATCTCCCATATATTCTTCTGGCATTGTTACTTCTACTCTCATGATTGGTTCAAGAAGAACTGGAGCAGCTTTTGCCATAGCATCTTTGAATGCTAAAGAACCAGCGATGTGGAATGCCATTTCTGATGAGTCAACTTCATGGTATGATCCATCATATACTGTAGCTTTGATACCTACTACTGGGAATCCACCAAGTGTACCAGACTTCATAGCAGCTTCGATACCTTCTCCAACTTTTGGAATGTATTCTTTTGGAATAGCACCACCAACAACTGTTGATTCGAAGAAGAATGTTTGTTCACCGTTAACGTCTGTTGGTTCAAATTTAACTTTACAGTGTCCGTATTGTCCACGTCCACCTGATTGTTTTGCGTATTTACTGTCAACATCAACTGCTTTTGTGAATGATTCTTTGTAAGCAACTTGAGGAGCACCTACGTTTGCTTCAACTTTGAATTCACGTAAAAGTCTGTCTACGATGATTTCAAGGTGAAGTTCACCCATACCAGCGATGATTGTTTGACCTGTTTCCTGATCTGTATGAGCACGGAATGTTGGGTCTTCTTCAGCAAGTTTTGCAAGAGATTCACCAAGTTTACCTTGAGAAGCTTTTGTTTTTGGTTCAATAGCTAACTCGATAACTGGTTCTGGGAATTCCATAGATTCAAGGATTACTGGATTTTGTTCGTCACAGATTGTATCACCTGTTGTAGAGAATTTAAATCCGATCGCTGCTGCGATATCACCTGAATATACTTTATCAAGTTCTTCTCTCTTATTAGCATGCATTTGAAGAATACGTCCAACACGTTCTTTTTTGCCTTTTGTTGCGTTTAATACGTAAGAACCTGAGTTCATTGTACCAGAGTAAACTCTGAAGTATGCTAACTTACCTACGAATGGGTCAGTCATAATTTTGAATACTAAAGCAGAAAATGGTTCTGTGTCTGATGAATGTCTTTCTGTTTCATTTCCTTCCATATCAACACCTTTGATAGATGGGATGTCTAATGGAGAAGGCATGAATTCGATAACTGCATCTAATAATTTTTGTACACCTTTATTTCTGTAAGCTGTACCGCAGCATACTGGAACTGCTGTACATTCGCATGTAGCTTTTCTTAATACTGCTTTCATTTCTTCTACAGATGGTTCTTCACCTTCAAGGTACATCATCATTAAATCATCGTCTAATTCACAGATTTTTTCTACTAATTCTTGACGATAAAGTTCTGCATCATCTGCCATATCTTCTGGGATATCAACGATAGAGATGTCATCACCTTTATCATCGTTGTAGATGTATGCTTTCATTTCAAATAAGTCAATGATTCCTTTGAATTCATCTTCTTTACCGATTGGTAATTGAATACAGATTGCATTTTTACGTAATCTGTTTTTAATTTGATCTACGGCACCGTAGAAATCTGCACCAAGGATATCCATTTTGTTAATGAATGCCATTCTTGGTACGTTGTATGTGTCAGCTTGACGCCATACATTTTCTGATTGTGGTTCTACACCACCTTTAGCACAGAATACACCAACTGCACCGTCAAGTACACGAAGTGAACGTTCTACTTCTACAGTAAAGTCAACGTGACCTGGAGTATCAATGATATTGATACGGTGTTCTAAAGCACCTGCTTTTGGTTTGCAGTTTTCTTGCAATGTCCAATGGCATGTTGTAGCAGCAGAAGTAATTGTAATACCTCTTTCCTGTTCTTGAGCCATCCAGTCCATTGTAGCTGTACCTTCATGTGTATCACCGATTTTATGGTTAACACCTGTGTAGTAAAGAATACGTTCTGTTGTTGTAGTCTTACCAGCATCGATGTGAGCCATAATACCAATATTTCTAGTTCTCTCTAATGGATATTGTCTTCCAGCCAAGGTTTTTTCCTCCTAAATAAATTAGAAACGGTAGTGAGCAAATGCTTTGTTTGCTTCTGCCATTTTGTGCATATCTTCTTTCTTCTTAACTGATGCACCTGTGTTGTTTGCTGCATCAAGAAGTTCGTTTGCTAATCTTTCTTCCATTGTTTTTTCGCCTCTTTTGCGAGAATACAATGTAATCCAACGAAGTGCTAATGCCTGTCTTCTGTCAGCTCTAACTTCGATTGGTACTTGGTATGTTGCACCACCAATACGTCTTGCTTTAACTTCAAGTACTGGCATAATGTTGTTCATTGCTTCTTCGAATACTTCCATAGCTGGTTTGTCAGCTTTTTCAGCCATTCTTTCAAATGCGCCGTATACGATTTTTTGTGCTACACCTTTCTTACCATCTAACATAATGCTGTTGATAAGTTTTGTAACCACTTTACTGTTGTATACTGGATCTGCTAATACGTCTCTTTTTTGAGTATGTCCTTTACGTGGCACGGTTCTTCCCTCCTTAATTATGTTTTTGAAATTTTCATCTCATTAATTAATTCATCGGTACTCACATGTGGCTTTCTATAATGTGTTCGTGCGGGACATCTCGATCTATTCTATCGATATAACCCGCAACCTACAGGAATCATAGTTCTGTTTGTGATACGATTTTGTAGTTTTTTGTTTTTACAAGGTAGTTCTTCTTACTAAATTCAAACTTCGCTTACACTCGTTTTCATCAAGTTCCGAAGAACAATGTTCGTACTAAACTCGCGCTTCGTTTTAACTCGCGTTCGTTAAGTGCTCACTATTTCTTTTTAGCGTCTTTTGGTCTCTTAGCACCGTATTTAGAACGTGCTTGTCTTCTCTTAGCAACACCTGCTGTATCAAGAGTACCACGAACGATGTGATATCTTGTACCTGGTAAGTCTTTTACTCTACCACCACGGATAAGAACAACGCTGTGTTCTTGAAGGTTGTGACCTTCACCTGGGATATAGCTTGTTACTTCGATACCGTTTGAAAGACGAACTCTGGCGATCTTTCTAAGAGCTGAGTTAGGTTTTTTAGGTGTAGCTGTCTTAACTGCTGTACAAACACCTCTTTTTTGTGGTGCAGAAACATCAGTTGCTTTTTTTCTTAAAGAGTTGAACCCTTTTTGAAGAGCTGGTGCTGTTGATTTTTTTACAGAAGTTTGACGTCCCTTTCTTACTAACTGGTTAAATGTTGGCATTACTTTCACCTCCTATGAATTCTGTTGGTTGCTTGATTGTACTATTTCTAGTTTTGTGCGCGCAAAATATGCCATGCATACCTACGCACCTTTCATATAGTATTATGATTTTCGCTAAAAGTCAAGGGGTGTTTCTTAAAAAATGCACTTTTTATCACAAAAATGCACACCATATAGGCAATGTAACAAGAGATAATAGCGTTGTTACAAATATCATACCTGTTGCATACTCCTCGTCCCCACCATATTTCGCAGACAGGAGAGCCGTTGTAATTGGTGCAGGCATCCCTGCCATAATAACCGTAATTCCACGAAGCTGCGCATCAATAGGCAAAAATGCTGTCAATCCATAGATCACAAGTGGCATTAAAATGAGACGTACAAATGTGTAAAACAACATTGTCTTATCTATCAGTCCTTTTGGATCAATTTCTGCAAGCAGCATTCCCACCAGCATCATACTCAGAGGCATATTACAGTTGCTTAGACCTGCAATTGTATTTTTCAAAAATGTCGGAAGACCGATGCCTCCAATCATAATAATCGCCCCAACATAAATCGCAACAATACAAGGATGTGTGATGATCTTCTTTAATAAACCACCATTTTTCTTTTCAGAAGTTTTTTCTTCTCCCCGAAAAAATACTGTCACGCCATAACTCCACATCACAATTCTAACTGGAAGCATAAAGAGCGATGCATACAAGAGTCCGCTGGAACCATATATTCCCTCTATAATAGGATTTCCCAGAAAACCGCCATTTGATACAATCGTTCCATATTTTAATGGTTTTTGTTTTTCTAACGAGTTTCTTCTATATAATAGAATACTAAATATAACACTGACCGCATTATATCCAATTGACAAAAGCAGGATGACGCTGCAGGATATGAGCAAGTCCCAATCCCATTCCCTTAAGAAAGAATACAGTACGTTAAAAGGAAGCGTAACAAAGAGACAGAGGTCGATCATATTTTTTCGGCCTTCTGTCCCTACAATGCCTTTCTTTCGTATCAGGAAACCGATTGCAACAAGCAGAAACATCATCATCTGCATGTTCAACATGTTTCGAACAATCATTTTATAAACCTAAAACATCCGCGATGGCTCCCATTTCTTCCAATGCAACATCAATGAGGTCATCTAAACTTAATTTTGTAAATTCGATTGATTCCATGTAATCTCGGTTAGCACCTGCTGCAAATCTCGATTCATTAAAACGCTTCATAACCGATTTATGTTTTACACTTGCAATCTTTTTATCCGGGTAAATCTGTGCTACTGCTTTCACAAATCCACTCATTGGGTCAGCTGCAAGAACAGCATACTGCAAAGTTGTCTTTGCTTTCACACCACATTTTGGATTGTGTGCACAAATCGCATCGTGAAGCACTTTGTCATCCACGCCTTCTTTTTTCAAAATCTCAACAGATGTAGGACCATGCACTTCTGGATGATTCTTCCAGTCGCAATGTTCTTCATCTAAATCATGAAGAAGCCCAACAATCCCCCAGTATTCAACTTCATCTGGTGCAAGTCTTTTCGCAAGACCTTTCATAATTGCTTCTACTGCATAAGAATGTTGGATGTATGCTTCACCCTTCATATATTTTATTAAAATATCATGCGCTTGTTCTCTTGTAATACTCATCATTTCGTCCTCCGTTATATATTTGTCATTCATTTTAGTACAAATTCTTCCTTATGTAAAGTACGTGATTGCAGTCATAAAGTCGAAAGTTCTTCTCTTCTTTCTTGACTTATCCACGTCCTGAGTTCTATAATACCCTGGAAATTATAATATACGAGGGAGAATCTTATGGAAATTACATATCAAACCTTTTTAATTGTATGTCCTTTTTTATTTTTAGCTGGACTAATTGATGCAATCGGTGGAGGGGGCGGCCTTATTTCTCTTCCCGCATACTTAATTGCAGGTCTTCCGCCGCATGCAGCTGTTGCGACCAATAAAATGTCATCCGCTTGTGGAACAACACTTGCGACTTATCGCTTCATCAGAAATGGTCTGGTGAATTTCAAACTCGCTGTTCCATCAGTAGTTGCTGCCATCATTGGTTCCACTATCGGTGCGAACCTTTCTCTTCTTGTCAGCGAAGATGTCATGCTATATATAATGGTTGCAATTCTGCCACTCTGTGCTTTTCTTGTTCTAAACAAGAAGCTTTTTCATGACAGCGACAACGATACTGTAATCCTAAACAGACAAACTTACATGACAGCCACTATTGCTGCATTTATCATCGGAATGTATGATGGTTTCTATGGTCCAGGTACTGGAACATTTTTGATTATTGCATTTACCATTTTCGCCAAACTCAGCATCAAAACAGCGAATGCACAGGCAAAAGTAATAAATTTAACATCAAATATCACTTCTTTGATTATCTTCTTTTTAAATGGAGAAGTTATGATTCCAATTGGTCTTGCTGCCGCAGCATGCAACATGATCGGCGGATACATTGGAGCCGGACTCGTCATGAAAAATGGAGCCAAGATCGTAAAACCAAGTATTATATTTGTTCTTATTTTATTAGCGCTCAAAGTATTAGGGGTGTATTAAAATAAAAAGACGCATTATCCATGCTCTGCATACAACAAAAATGAGGCTGTCGCAACAGCCTCATTTTTATTATTCTTCTTCGATTGTAATTTCTTGTGCTTCTTCTGCCACTTCTTCATCATCGATAATCATTGGTTCTACCATATGTTTATCTGTGTTGAGTTTTACGTCACGGTATTCTCTCATACCAGTACCAACTGGGATAAGTTTACCGATGATTACGTTTTCTTTCAAACCGATAAGTGGGTCAACTTTACCTTTGATTGCTGCTTCTGTAAGAACTTTTGTAGTTTCCTGGAATGAAGCTGCTGACAAGAATGAATTTGTCGCAAGAGAAGCTTTTGTGATACCAAGCATTACTGGTTCTCCAATTGCCGGTTCTTTTCCTTCTGCAACTAATTTTTCATTCACTTCATCAAATTCAAGTCTATCTACCATTGTTCCTGGTAAGAATTCTGTATCTCCATTTTCTTCGATACGAACTTTTTTAAGCATCTGGTGAACGATCAATTCGATATGTTTATCGTTGATTTCTACACCCTGGAGACGGTATACACGCTGTACTTCGTGAATCATATAATCTTGAACAGCACGTAAACCTTTGATCTTAAGGATATCATGTGGATTTACACTACCTTCTGTAAGTTCATCACCAGCTTCTAATACCGCACCGTCCTGAACTTTAATTCTTGAACCGTATGGGATTAAGTATGCTTTCGATTCTCCTGTTTCGCTGTTCGATACGATGATTTCACGTTTCTTCTTAGTATCGTTGATTGTAGCAACACCAGCGAACTCTGTGATAATTGCTAGTCCTTTTGGTTTTCTTGCTTCAAAAAGTTCTTCGACACGAGGAAGACCCTGTGTGATATCCCCACCGGCAACACCACCAGTATGGAATGTTCTCATTGTAAGCTGTGTACCAGGTTCACCGATTGATTGAGCAGCGATAATACCAACTGCTTCACCAACTTGTACTGGTTCACCAGTAGCCATGTTGGCACCGTAACATTTCGCACAAACTCCAATGTGTGATTTACATGTAAGAATTGTACGGATCTTCACTTCTGTGATTGGTCCACCATCCTTATTCACACCATATTTCATAACTTTTTCAGCACGTTTTGGTGTGATCATGTGGTTTGCTTTTACGATGACGTTTCCGTCTTTATCACAAATTGTTTCACAAGAATAACGTCCTGTGATACGTTCTTGTAAGCTTTCAATCTCTTCATTGCCATCCATGAATGCTTTTACATACATACCTGGAATTTCAGCACCTTTTTCCACACAGTCGATTTCACGGATACTTAATTCCTGAGAAACGTCTACAAGACGTCGTGTAAGATATCCAGAGTCGGCTGTACGAAGAGCTGTATCTGAAAGTCCTTTACGAGCACCGTGAGCTGACATAAAGTATTCCAATACGTCAAGACCTTCACGGAAGTTTGACTTGATAGGCAACTCGATTGTACGACCTGTTGTATCGGCCATAAGACCACGCATACCTGCAAGCTGTTTGATCTGTTTGTCAGAACCACGGGCACCTGAGTCAGCCATCATGAAGATGTTGTTGTACTTGTCAAGTCCGTTTAACAGGGCCTTTGTAAGTGCATCATCCGTATTCTTCCATGTTTCTACAACTTCTTTATAACGTTCTTCTTCTGTAATCAGACCACGCTTAAAGTTTCTTGTGATACGGTCTACTGTATCCTGAGCGTCTTTGATCATCTGTGGTTTCTGTGGTGGCACTGTCATCTCTGAAATAGATACTGTCATCGCAGCTCTTGTAGAATACTTGTATCCTGTAGCTTTGATTCTATCTAATACTTCAGCTGTGACTGTTGCTCCATGAGTATTGATTACTCTCTGAAGAATTTGTTTGTTTTGCTTTTTACCTACAAGGAAGTCTACTTCTAAGAGTAATTCATTTCCTGGGATGCTTCTGTCAACAAAACCTAAATCCTGAGGAATGATTTCGTTGAATAAGAAACGTCCTAATGTAGATTCTACATTTCCTGTCTTCACTTCGCCATTCGCAAGTGTTTTTGTAACACGAATTGTAATACGTGAGTGTAATGTAATTACACCATTTTCATATGCAAGGATTGCTTCATTTAAATTCTTGAAGTATTTTCCTTCTCCTTTTACTCCAGGTCTTTCTTGTGTCAGATAGTAGATACCAAGTACCATATCCTGTGAAGGAACAGCTACAGGGCCACCATCAGATGGTTTCAACAAGTTATTTGGAGAAAGAAGTAAGAAACGGCATTCAGCCTGCGCTTCTACTGAAAGTGGTAAGTGAACAGCCATCTGGTCACCGTCGAAGTCAGCATTGAATGCTGTACATACGAGTGGATGAAGCTTGATTGCCTTACCTTCTACAAGGATTGGCTCAAATGCCTGAATACCAAGTCTGTGAAGTGTAGGGGCACGGTTCAACATAACAGGATGTTCTTTAATTACTTCTTCCAGTACATCCCATACTTCTGATTGAAGTCTTTCTACCATTTTCTTAGCATTTTTAATATTGTGAGCAGTACCATTTGCAACAAGTTCTTTCATAACAAATGGTTTGAACAATTCGATTGCCATTTCTTTTGGAAGACCACATTGATAAAGTTTCAATTCTGGTCCTACTACGATTACTGAACGTCCTGAGTAGTCAACACGTTTACCAAGTAAGTTTTGACGGAAACGTCCTGATTTACCCTTTAACATATCTGATAATGATTTTAATGCTCTGTTACCAGGACCTGTTACCGGACGGCCACGACGACCATTGTCGATCAGTGCGTCGACAGCTTCCTGAAGCATTCTCTTTTCATTACGTACGATAATGTCTGGAGCGCCTAATTCTAATAATCTTCTTAAACGGTTATTTCTGTTAATGATTCTTCTATATAAATCATTCAGGTCAGATGTTGCAAAACGTCCACCGTCTAATTGTACCATTGGACGTAAATCTGGTGGAATTACAGGGATTACATTCATGATCATCCATTCTGGTTTATTTCCAGAACCGCGGAATGCTTCCACAACTTCAAGACGTTTTACGATTCTTGCACGTTTTTGTCCTGAAGCGCCTTTTAAATCAGCTTGTAATTCTTCATATTCTTTATCAAGATCGATTGCTTGTAAAAGTTCCTGGATAGCTTCAGCACCCATACCTACACGGAAACTGTTTCCCCAGTTATTTCTAGCTTCTTGATATTCCTGTTCTGACAATACCTGTTTGTATGTCAGACCTGATTCACCTTTATCTAATACGATATAAGATGCAAAATATAACACTTTTTCCAATGTTCTTGGAGATAAATCAAGGATTAATCCCATACGGCTTGGGATCCCCTTGAAATACCAGATATGTGATACCGGAGCGGCAAGGTCAATATGACCCATACGCTCACGTCTTACACTTGCTTTTGTTACTTCAACACCACAGCGATCACATACTACGCCTTTATAACGGATTTTTTTGTACTTACCACAATGACATTCCCAGTCTTTGCTTGGTCCAAAAATCTTTTCACAGAAAAGACCGTCTTTTTCAGGTTTAAGTGTTCTGTAGTTGATTGTTTCAGGTTTTGTTACTTCGCCTCTTGACCATTCCAAGATCTTTTCAGGTGACGCCAAACCAATCTTGATTGCATCAAATGTAATTGGTTCGTATGCTGGTTCATTATTGTTTACTGGCATTTACGGCAATCCTCCTATTCTTCGTCTGACATATCGTCAAAACTGATTTCTTCATCATCAAAATCATCTGCGAAAATATCTTCTTTCACATCAACGAGTTCTTCGCCTTCGAATTCCTGTTGGCTGAAACCATGAGCTCCATAAGATTCATTTGATTCGTATCTTCTGTCTCCTTCAATAATAGAATGTAAATCTGTTTCGCCATAATCAATTGTTTCAACGATTTCTACTTCTGTATTGTCGTCTTTTAATACTCTTACATCAAGTCCAAGTGATTGTAACTCTTTCAGGAGTACTTTGAACGATTCTGGAATACCTGATTCTGGGATGTTATCACCTTTGATGATTGCTTCGTATGTCTTCACACGACCAACAACATCGTCAGATTTTACAGTTAAGATTTCCTGTAACGTGTAAGCAGCACCATAAGCTTCCAGTGCCCATACTTCCATTTCCCCGAATCTCTGTCCACCGAATTGTGCCTTACCACCTAATGGTTGTTGTGTTACAAGTGAGTAAGGACCAGTAGAACGAGCATGGATCTTATCGTCTACTAAGTGGTGAAGTTTGAGGTAGTGCATGTGTCCAATCGTAACAGGGCTATCGAAGTATTCCCCTGTTCTACCATCACGAAGACGAACTTTACCGTCACGTGAAAGTGGCACACCCTTCCATAATTTTCTATGGTCTCTGTTTTCAGATAAATATTCTAATACTTCTGGACGTAATTCTTCACCATGTTTTGCTTCGAATTCTTCCCACTCAAGATTTACATAATCATTTGCCAAATCAAGAGTATCCATAATATCTTTTTCGTTTGCACCATCAAATACTGGTGTTGCAATATTGAATCCTAATGCTTTTGCAGCAAGACTCAAGTGGATTTCAAGTACCTGTCCGATGTTCATACGTGATGGTACACCGAGTGGGTTAAGAACGATATCAAGAGGACGTCCATTTGGTAAGAATGGCATATCTTCTACAGGAAGTACACGGGAAACAACACCCTTGTTACCATGACGACCAGCCATCTTATCCCCTACTGAAATCTTTCTCTTTTGAGCAATGTAGATACGAACAGATTCATTTACACCTGGTGACAATTCATCACCATTTTCTCTTGTAAATACTTTCGCATCAACAACGATACCATATTCACCATGAGGTACTTTTAACGAAGTATCTCTTACTTCTCTTGCTTTTTCACCAAAGATCGCACGAAGTAATCTTTCTTCAGCTGTAAGTTCCGTTTCTCCCTTAGGAGTAACTTTACCAACTAAAATATCTCCTGCACGAACTTCTGCACCGATACGAATGATACCTCTGTCATCAAGATCTTTGAGTGCATCATCACCAACACCTGGGATATCACGCGTGATTTCTTCAGGTCCGAGTTTTGTATCACGTGCTTCTACTTCATATTCTTCAATATGGATTGATGTATAAACATCATCCTGTACTAATCTTTCACTTAATAATACAGCATCTTCGTAGTTGTAACCTTCCCATGTCATGAAACCAATGAGTGGGTTTTTACCAAGAGCCATCTCACCATTAGATGTTGAAGGACCGTCAGCGATTACCTGACCTACTGCCACCCTTTCACCTTTTACAACGATTGGTCTCTGGTTGTAACAGTTGCTCTGGTTACTACGTAAGAATTTTGTTAATTTGTAAGTTCTCTTTGTACCGTCATCCTGTCTGATCACGATTTCTTTTGAAGTTGAGCGTTCTACAACACCAGCTGCTTCTGCAACTACACAAACACCTGAGTCTACAGCCGCTGTTGTTTCGATACCTGTACCAACAACCGGAGCTTCTGTAATCATAAGAGGTACAGCCTGACGCTGCATGTTTGATCCCATCAGCGCACGAGTAGGGTCATCGTTTTCAAGGAATGGGATAAGAGCTGTTGCCACAGAGAATACCATCTTAGGTGATACGTCCATGTAGTCGAACGCAGTTCTTTCATATTCCTGAGTTTCTTCACGATAACGACCTGATACATTCTTGTGAACAAAGTGTCCTTCTTCATCCAACAATTCGTTGGCTTGTGCTACGTGATAGTTGTCTTCTTCATCTGCTGTCATGTACACTACTTGGTCTGTTACGACAGGATTCTTAGGATCTGTCTTGTCAATCTTACGATATGGTGCTTCAATGAAACCATATTCGTTGATTCTTGCATAAGTAGCAAGCGAGTTGATAAGACCGATGTTTGGACCTTCAGGAGTTTCGATAGGACACATTCTTCCATAGTGAGAATAGTGAACGTCACGAACTTCGAATCCGGCACGGTCTCTTGAAAGACCACCTGGTCCTAATGCAGATAAACGTCTCTTATGTGTCAACTCACCAAGAGGGTTGTTCTGATCCATGAACTGCGACAACTGAGAAGAACCAAAGAATTCTTTCACTGCTGCTGTAACTGGTTTGATGTTAATCAATGATTGTGGAGAAATACCCTCCAAATCCTGAGTTGTCATTCTTTCACGAACAACTCTTTCCAATCTTGATAAACCAATTCTATATTGATTTTGTAATAATTCACCAACTGCACGGATACGTCTGTTTCCTAAGTGGTCAATATCATCATCTGTTCCCATACCATATTCCAAGTGGATATTGTAGTTGATAGACGCTAAAATATCTTCTTTTGTAATATGTTTTGGAATCAATTCATTTATATTTCTACGGATTTCATCTTTAAGTTCGTCAATGTCCCCTGCTGTACTTTCAAGTAATCCTGCAAGTGCTGGGTAGTAAACGGCTTCTGCTACTCCAACTTCTGCCGGATCAATATCAACTACAGTCTCTAATCTTACCATCTGATTCGAAAGAACTTTGATGTCACGTTCTTCCCCTTCTACATCAATCCATACATATGGAACAGCTGCATTCTGGATGGCTGTAGCTTTTTCTCTTGTTAATTTTTCGCCTTTTTCAGCGATCACTTCACCTGTGATCACACTCACTACGTCTTGTGCGAGCACCTGGCCTGTAATACGGTTCTGAAGTGCTAACTTTTTATTAAATTTGTAACGTCCAACTTTTGCAAGATCGTAACGTCTTGCATCAAAGAACATAGCAGTAATCAAGCTTTCTGCACTGTCTACTGCAAGAGGTTCACCTGGGCGAATCTTCTTGTATAATTCCAAGAGACCTTCCTGATAATCTGTTGCAACGTCTTTTCCAAAGCTTGCTAAAATCTTTGGTTCTTCGCCGAACATATCAATGATCTCAGGGTTTGTACCAATACCAAGTGCACGAATAAGCACTGTAATAGGTACTTTTCTAGTTCTATCTACGCGAACCCAGAAAACATCGTTGGAGTCAGTTTCATATTCTAACCATGCTCCACGATTAGGGATTACAGTAGAAGAATATAATTCCTTACCAACCTTATCATGTCCAATTGCATAATAGATTCCAGGAGAACGAACCAACTGGCTTACGATAACTCTTTCTGCGCCGTTGATAACAAATGTACCAGTTGCTGTCATCAGTGGGAGGTCTCCCATAAAGATTTCATGTTCGTTGATCTCATCTGTTTCTTTATTATAGAGCCTTACTCTTACCTTTAAAGGTGCTGCATATGTCGCATCACGCTCTTTACATTCTTCGATTGTGTACTTCACATCATCTTCACATAACGTAAAATCTACAAATTCCAAGCTTAAATGTCCACTGTAGTCTGAGATAGGCGAGATGTCTGCAAATACTTCTTTTAATCCAGCTTCAAGAAACCATTTGTATGAATTTTTTTGCACTTCGATCAAATTTGGCATCTGTAATACTTCTTTTTGTCTCGAATAACTCATACGTGAACTTTTTCCGCTTTTAATAGGACGAATTCTGTTTTTCTCCATTGACGTTTCACTCCTCGTATATATTTTTTGTCACAACTCAGCTATCCAAAAACACCAACCTTTTTTGAAGGCTGCTTGTGACTTGTATGGCTGAATGTAACGGGGTACATTGCACTAAAATGTGCGAAAATCCTAATTTTTTGAATCCTTTTGCACTATTATTAGTACACACTACTCCACAATAGTGCATTTTTAAATGTACCACAATATCCAAAAAGTGTCAACAATTTTTATGCATATTTTTTAATTTTTGTATAGGTATCTATTTTACCTTCTGAATATCAAAAAGCCATACCGTAACCATCTTCAGTTACAATATGACTTTTCTTAATTCTAATATAAAAACTCTTCCAGTACCGCTTTATTGGCATCTATATCTACCTGGAGAACCGACATTCCATTATATGTCTCACCTGTATAAGTACCAACTGCCGGAACGCTTGTCTGCTGCACGGTAAGGTTATCCAATGCCAGCACTTTGGTTGCCATATCATAGATTGTATTCACATCCATGTTTGTTTTAACCTGCCCCAAACAAAAGTTTACTAGCGTAAGTAAATCTGCCGGATCTTTGTTCGACATCACTTTTCGATAGATGCCATTCATAACGCTGCGCTGTCTTCGCGTTCTTCCGAAATCACTGTCAAGTGTACGATTTCTTGCATGCATCAGCGCTTCTTCTCCATTCAGAACATTGACACCTTCATATATATCTGTATTTCCATACTGATGATAAAGTGCTGCCTCTTCCGCCGTGATTGGAACCTCAATACCGCCAATCTTATCGATTACATTTTTCAGATTTTCAAAATTAATTGTAATATAATTCTGAATATCCAAATCATATGTCTGATTCAGAGTATTGATCGTAAGTCCGGCACCGCCATACGCATAACTATGTCCAAGTTTCGTAAGGCCATATCCCGGTATTTCAACCAGTGAATCTCGCATAAAAGAAACGATCGTTGCCTTATTTTCCAGCTGATTGAAAGAAACAAGCATCATGGTATCAGAACGCCCCATTTCTGCATCCGGGTCACGTGAATCTGCACCGATTAAAAGTACATTAAATACATAATCTTCCTTCTGTTCTTCCTTGATGATTGGAACATTTTCTGAAAGTAATGTTTCTTCATCAATCTCTTCTTTTTCAACTACTGCAACAGTTCCCTCTCGCAATGTAGCAATAATCGAACCATATATCCAAAAGATTACCAAAAGAATCAGCAAAATAATAATACCTAAAATTTTTCTCTTCTTATGTTTTTCAAAGAACTTCACAATAAGTTCCCCCTTAATCCTTAATCACTCGTCCGGATAAATCGTCTTTCTTTCGATTTCCATAATAACCATATCCGTATCCATAATAGTTTCCGTAGTTCTTGTATCCATATCCATAGCCATAACCACTGCTTTTACGTGATTTATCTGCATTAAATACAGAACCGATAATCTTGATTCCACTCATACTAAGTGCCTGCACACCATTTCGAATCTGACCTTTTTTTGCATAATCCTGCTTCACAACATACAGCGCCGCATCTACATATTTTGCAAGTGTAGCTGCATCTGCCAGAAGTTCCGCTGGAGCTGTATCAAAAATCACAATATCCGCCTGTCTTTCCAGCACCTTAATAAGCGCCTCCATCTGCTTTGTACCTAATAACTTTGCCACATTGCTATCTGGTTTTCCACCATACAATATTTGAAGACGTCCTTCAGACATCTCTGTTTCTGTTAGCGCTTCTTTGATTGTAACCTGATTCTTCAAAACAGCGCCAATCCCAGGATGCTCCTTTGACTCTCCCATAACCAATGCGACAGATGGATGACGTGGATCACAATCTACAAGAATCACACGTTTCCCCTGCTTTGCAATTGCCATAGCAAGATTTGAAGCAATCGTAGTCTTTCCTTCACCTGGAATCGAACTGGTAACTAGAAGTGAACGATGTTCTCCCTGTTCCATTTCTTTCATTACCTTAATACGAAGCTTTCGGATTGCTTCCAGATAAACGCGGGACACTCTCTCATTTTTCAGGTTCACTGCCATATTCATTCCCTTTTTCTTACGCTTTTTCAAGGCTACAAAAGGAACACTTCCAAAATCACTTAAGTTCACCGTCTGTTTCAATTCTTTTCTGGACCTCACTGTCTTTCTGGTCAAAACATAGACAGCAATGATTCCAAGTCCGATGATCGCACCCTTTATCGCTCCATCCCTCACAGAACCACGGACCGTATAATTCAGACCAGTATCGGTCGGTACCCCCGTCTCATCCAGAAGATCCATTTCAATCTCACCGATCACAAACTTTGCCACCTCTGGGTATTGCCTAAGCGTTGCCTGCAGCAATTCATAGGAAACCTGCGCATCAGATGCGCTTGCTGAAATCGTAAACAGGTTTGTCCCTTCCTCCACCGACATAGAAATCGTACCCGGCATTGATTCAAGCTCCATATCAAGTGTGATTTCATTTTCCAGCACACCGCTTTTTAAAATATACGGAAACACCTCTGCCATCTGCTTAGCCGTTTCCTCATTCAAATAATCCGAATCATTTCCCTTGCAGTATACCGCCAGTGTAGCCGACGCAACATACTTTGGGACATATCCAGTAGTCACCGTAAAATATGATTTTGCACCAAAAATGAGTGCCAATCCTATCACCAGCCACCAGAAACGCCTAAGTCCTTTTATGGCATCCTGTATCAGATCAGTTATATCAATTTTTTGAGGTTCAGTCTCTTTATATTCACTCATCTATTCATTTCCTCTGTCTCTATAATAGTTTCCATATTTGCCATAATGTCCGTAATACCCACTGCCTACCAGATTCGAAAAACTCCTTACTCGGTTAAGCACGACTCCAAGTACTTTTGACTGCTCAGAACGCAGTGTATCTAGAACCTCGTTCACATCTTCCGCTAAAATATGATTCTGCTTTGTAACTAACAATACAGAACCTGCATATTTTGCAAGAATTTCTGCATCACCAACCAATCCTGTCGGTGGCGAATCAATGATCACATAATCTACGATCTTTTGACACGCTGCGATCAAATCCGCCATCTTCTCTGACTGTATTTTCTCAGTAGAAGAAGAATAACAATTCCTTCCTAATACTAGATACAGATTTGGGGTATCACTTTTTATCACAATATCTTTCACGCAGACATTTCCATCCAGATATTCCCCAAGCTCCTGCTTATCATTTAACTGCTCATTAAAAATCAAGAACTGCGAAGGTCTTCGAAGGTCTCCTTCCATCAAAAGTACTTTCTTTGACTGTTCTGCCAGAGAGATTGCCAGGTTTGCTGCAACCGTTGATTTTCCTTCATTTTCCGAAACACTGGTTATAACCACTGCTTTTGTATTATTTTTTTTCATCTGATACTCTACCTTTGTGGCAAGCTTCTTATACCCTTCCACAAATGCAAATCCTGCCAGAGGATTATTTACAAGCAGCGCACTCTTTTTGTTTTTGAGTGACTCCCTGATCGTTTTATACTTTCTTTCATAAACAATAATTCCAAGATTTCTTGCATCCAGTTTTTTCTCCACATCCTGTTCCGTTTTTACGGTATCACGAAAATAAGAAATAAGTCCAAACAGCAACACTAAAGCTGCTGCCGCAATTCCAAAAGCCCTTTGCATCTCATATTTTACATTGAGCGGATTGTCCGGATAAATCGGAACCTCTGGTGCTTCCAGTACATCCATAACCGAAGACCCCAACGCATAATAAGAAACCTCTTCATAATTGTTCATGATCACGCGAATCACATCCATCGCTTCTTTGGATGTAGGTGCCGTCACACTAAGTACCAGAAGATTGGTCTCTCCCATTACCTCTGCTGAAATCTTTGCATTCACAGAACTCACGCCCAATTCCTCACAGATGATTTTATTCATCGCATTACTCTTTAAAATCGACTGAAACGTCTGCGCCATCTCATTTGTCGATACCAGATTGTTGAGTGCATTGGTATTATATTGCGAAGAGACAGCATAAGTAGACGATGCCGTGTACTGTGGCACATATCGCATATTTACTATTACATTTGTAAGAAGTGCAGCCGCAATTGCTCCAAGCAGAATCACCCACCAATTCGACAGAATATCGTAAATGAGTGTAAATGGCTCTATTTTTGTATTCTCTAATTCCCAATTTTCATTATATTCCATCTTCTACTCCTCCACTACTACATACAAAGATGTTGTCGCAGCAACACCATTTCTTGTAGTATAAGAATAATCTACCGTGTATATCCCCGGAGTCTGATAATCCACATTCGACTTAATAGAAATATTTTCCGCTGAAATGCCTGTAATCACATCACTTCCAAACGGATACTTCGTATTACGGTTCTCAAGTCCCATTACATATTGTCTATTCTGAATAGATTGTCCTACAGAAGTGTACACCACGTAGTCTGACAATACCGGATAATATCTTCCCGCTTCTCCCTCTTCATCCACAATCTGTACCGGAATCTCGATAGAACAGGTGTCTCCTGCACTGTTATTTACCAGAAAGGTAACCGGGTACTTATCTGGTACGTCCGGGTCAATCATTCCATTCACCGTGTAACGCACTTTACTAGTCAAATCTCCATCCAAGACATCCGTTGCCCGAACCGGCCATACTCCGATTTCAAAATCGTCGGCCGTATAGCGAAGCGGCTCTGTAAAATAAATCTTTGGTGACACATAATCTGTATACACAATGGTACGCTCGGCCTTGCCAAGATTATTCGAACTATCAAACACCACATACTCTACAGTACGTTTTCCTCCCGACATCATTCTTGACATGGATGCAATCTGAACCTGTCCTGTCAGATCCCCGTCTTCTTTATCCAAGGCACTGACACCAGCCATCATATCCTCCTGTGCTGTCGTTACACTCACCTGGACCTCATCACTCTCAAACGTGATCACAGGTGCATTCTTATCTTCTGTAAGCATCGTTTTCAATGTGTACACTCCAAAAGTCACACATGAAATCACGAAAATCAAACAAACCAAAACTCTAACCTTTTTCATCGTTTTCCCCTTATTTACCATTCATCTTCTTCAAAAGACCTTATATCAAAGCGAATCGTTGGCATATCCTTACAGATGCGCAGCGGATTCTCCTTGAACAATACCTGCAAATATTTCTCCGAACAATCTTCCAGCAGCGCCTCATATGCGTCCAGAAGATATGGCGTTCTCTGGTACGGACTGTGTGTATCACTTGCAATTGCAGTCACCAGATTATGACTCAGCAGTTGATGTGCTGTATAATGAGATCTCCTGCCAAATCTCCCTACCAGACTTCCTTTATTGATCTGCACTAGATAACCTTTCTTTCTCCATTGATATACCATCTGCGGATCAGCCTGTACAAACTCATAGCGCTCCGGATGTGCAATAATCGGATGCACTCCGAGATTCTTAATCTGACGCAGCATAGACTGCACATAGTCCGGATCCTCATCAAATGCAAACTCCACAAGCATATAGCGGCTTCCATTGATCGTCAAAAGCTTTCCTTCTGAAAGAAGTTTCGGAACACGCGAAGTCACAAAAACCTCCATCCCCGAATAAAGGGTTATGCCGATTCCTTCTTCCTCCAGAGCCTTCTCCGTCTCACGAAATATATCTATATAGAATTCATCAAAATAATTGTCATACATCCTTGGAATATTACAATGCGGAGTTGCGACCATGCCAGTAACTCCACTGTCCACAGCCATCCTTGCCATTGCCAGCGTATCTGTCATATCCTCTGCTCCATCATCGATTCCCGGAAGGATGTGCGCATGAATATCTATCATCCTAGTCACTCCTGTCATCTTTGTTAAAAATCAATTGCCATTTGGCTTGATTCCTCTTGACTCAGTTCTGTTACTTTTGTTTCCATCACTCGATAAACTCTCTGACACATATTGAGCACACTTGGTCTATGCGTCGTAACAATACATGTTTTATTCGGCTTCTGCTGAATAATATTACGAAGTACCTGTCTTTCCGTCGTAACATCCAGTGCCGATGTTGCTTCATCTAATAGAAGAATCGGTGCATCACGCAGTATCGCTCTTGCAATGGAAATACGCTGTGCCTGTCCTTCTGAGAGGCCTCTTCCCCTTTCTCCCAGACTGCTGTTAATTGTATCTGGAAGTTTCTCAACAAAATCCCACGCACATGCAATCTTTAGTGCCTCAATAATCTCTTCATCCGTTGCCTCTTCTTTCACCATACGCATATTCTCTGCAATTGTTCCCGAAAGAATCGTATTCCCCTGCGGCACATAGGCAAACAAATGTCTTGTCTCCGCGTTCATCTCGATCGTTTTGCCATTTGCTGCAATCAGCATCGCCTTTCCTTCCTGCGGACGAACCAGCCCCAAAATCAGACGAATCATCGTAGTTTTCCCTTCGCCAGAAGGACCTACCAGAGCAACGATCTCACCCGGGCAGGCAATAAACGTAGAATCTGTAATTACTTTTGTATCCCCAATATAAGAAAAATTCAAATCCTCCATCTTCACCTGAAATCCATCTTCTACAAATGCATCCATCTCTGAACTCTCTGGTATATGCACTTCCTTAGGAAGCTCTACCAGTTCCCTGATTCTGTGCGCTGATACAGAACTATTTAAAAAAGAAGGAATAATCGAAATAATATTACTGAATGCACTGGATAAACTGCTTCTCTGCTGCAAGAACAGCGTCATCGTTCCATATGTAATATCGTGTGTCCAAAGACGGAACAGACAGTATCCAAATGCGACAAACTGTACTAAGGTTCCCACGATCGACATAAAAATATTGGTCTTGATCGAGAACATATTATACTCTAAGCTGACATCCTTGAACCGATCCTGCCACCAGCGCATCTTTTTACTATAAAACGGTGCTATTCCAAATGATTTGATCGTGTCAAAATTGTAAAATGCTTCTACTTCAAATGTCATAAGCTTACTGCTCATTTCACGCGCCTTTTTCCCATATTCGCGCTGCTTCTTAATTACGACGCGAGACATGATCAGCATGAACGGAGCACTGGCAAATGCAAGGATTGCCATCATCCAGTCGTAATGCAAAATCACTAAAAATGTAGCCACAAAATTGTAGATTGCAATAATAATCGTCGGCAGCCAGCTGATCGCATTCCCGCTCACCGTACCAATGTCGCTGTTAAAGCGGTTTAAAATATCCCCATTGGAATATTTATTGATCGAAAGCCAGTCTGCATCCACAATCTTATCAAAAATGTCCGCCTGGATATCATTATTAATATAAATACTAAGTTTCGTACTGATTCTGCTGATCACACTGCTAAAAACAAGACTAAACACAGAACTTCCCACCATGATCGCAATCATAAGCGGAAGCTTGTCCACCCTATAATTGGTAATAATATCAATTAGCTCTTTACTTGCTACACTACTCACCAGTCCCAGCGTCGTACTGAAAATCCCCAAAAATACATAAAAAAGAATCGCTCCTTTGTATCTGGCACTATAACCGAAAATCCATTTCCAGTCATCAATAATTTCGTAAAATGTCCCGTCTTTCCAGCGGGAAATCAAAATCTCCAGCGATTCAAAAGAGGGTCCCTTTTGATTATTCTTATTTTCTTCCATGAAATACTCCTTCAATATTGGACTATAAAATTCCAAAATAATGATAACTCATCTTGGAATAGAGCGCAAGAAAAAAACTTCTATGACATACTGTCATAGAAGTTTTTTAATTTTATAATCCTAATCCTGCGTATTAGTTAGATGCATTTGGACTCTTTTCGTATTCTTGAGTACCAATAACACTGAAATGATGTGATTGATGTCCCTTAGAATATTCATAAAAATAGAAAACCGGAATCGGATCACCCACATTAGTAACACTGCCAAAAAGTCCTTTTGTTGTCTCCTGCCACCATGCATTAGCTGTTGGTTTTGATGTAGTAATACCATGAGCGACATAGTCTTCGTCACATCCTTTTGCATCACCGGCAATATATTGATCCTTTCCTCTTTGATATCCTTTTACGTTATTCTTTTCATAATAACCAAATCCATATGGTACATTACAATTCATCTTCCAACAAGCTGCCACATACTCATTTGCTACGAACTCTTCACTTTGCATCACTGGCTTTACATACTCTCTTCTCATACTCTTCCTCTCCCTCTTATATGTAAATTGCTATGTCTAATAAATTATCATTTTTTATAGTTTCTTATTAGAAATAATAACCCTGTCCTTTTCAAAAGTCAACTTAATTTTCTAAAAAAGTTACCTACATACGCAGATAACTTTTTCAAAACTATTTTCTTTTTACTATTTTACAAAACACGGTATACCCTGCTCTTACATACCTTCGAACCGGCACCACATTGATCCACACATGTTCAAAGAATTCCCACCAGAAATCTCCTGGACCGATCCATTTCCCTTTGCGCTTCACTTTTGTGACAAACGCAAAAATCTGTTCCCTTGCTACCGGTCCTTCAATCTCCTGCTGCGCATCTCCCACAATATAAAAGCCATCTGCTTTTACTTTCCAGATACGGTGCATGATAAACTGTCCATTCATTCGCTGATAGAAGACCATGTCTCCCTTTCTCAGCTCTCTGTCCGGCTTTTTAAAGCAAATGGTATCTCGTTGATGTATCATAAACGGTGACATACTGTTACCAGAAATTAACAAATTAACTTCCTTGCCCTGCTCTGTCAATTCACGCAAAGCCGATATATATTCTCTTGTATCTATTGTTCTCATAGAACGCCTCCACTAATCACCGTTGAGCACACAACCCATCATATGAATATTACTTTCCGCCAAATGCTCCATACCATTTAAGATGTGGTCTGCTTTTGCAAAATCTTTCTTTATGATAAATACTGCTCCCTCTGCATATTGTGCAAGTACACTCGCATCTGTAAGAAGTCCAACCGGCGCACTGTCAAGGATGACATAATCCACATGCTCCTTCAAGGAATCCACAACCTTTTTCATACGCACAGTTCCAAGCAAGTTTGCACCGTCTGCAACTGCTTTTCCCCCAGGAAGGAACAAAAACTTTGTTCTGTCACTGATTCCTGCGACTTCCCCAGAATATACACATTCCTGGAATGGAATATCTTTTTTCAGGAAATCAATCAGCCCCTTTTCCGCTTCAATTCCTAGAATCGCACTATCCGAAGGATTTCGAAGGTCACAGTCAACAAGTGCTACTCTCTTTCCTTCTTTTGCCATACTAAGTGCAAGATTCACGGCGATAGTACTCTTTCCTTCTCCCGCCAGAGCACTTGTGACCAAAATTACTTTGATTGTATTTTCTTTGGCACTTCTCTCAATTTTATTACGAATGATGCGAATCGCCTCTTCAAAATCAAATCCCACGGATTCGTTCAGAATATTTAAATGTCTTTCTACCTTTTTACTTCTCTCTTTAAAATGAACAAATGGTACACTTCCAAGACATCTCTGATTCACATATCTCGGACAATCTTCTTCTCGACGGACTGTTTTTCTAAAAGCTGCAACAAGCGCTGACCATACAAAACCAAATCCACCACCTGCAATCGCACCCTTCATTACCTCATTTTTAATGTTTTTCGGATTGTCAGGCTGAGTCGGAACCCCCGTCTCATCCAGCATATTCATATTCACTTTACCAACAATCGATTCCGAAATACTTGGATAATTGTTGATCACTGCCTGCAGCGTTGCGTTTGCTCTCTCCGGATCTGTATCTTTTACGGAAATGGTAAACAGATTCGTATCTTTCACGACACTTGCCTGAATATTGCCTGGAACATACGACATCCCCATCTCTGCAGCAGCGCGTCTTTGCAATACACCACTTGTTAAAATATGAGGAAATGTAATTGCCATCTGTTCTGCTGCCGAGTTATCAAAAAAGCTGGAACTCGTAGTAACGGAACCATTATTCTGTTCTTCTCTGATTGTAATCGTAAACGTACACGATGCTGTATAATATGGCACATAATTTCCATTTGCCCTCACACCTGAAACGGCAGCACCTACAATCGCAAGGACAAGAACATGCAGCCACATTTTACGGAACACTCGCAGAAAATCAACACAAAGAGTCAACAAGTCTATTTTCTGCAAATCTTCATTTTCCATATTTTCTTCTGGTCTATTCTGATTCTGACTCATTTCCTTCTCCTTTCATAACTTGAGTATAGTAATTTCCATATTTACCATACTTTCCGTACTTTCCATATTTTCCGTATCTACCATATCTGCCATAGCCGTATCCATAACCATATCCATATCCGTAACCGTATGAAAGAACTTCTTCCGCAGTCATAACATCATTGAAGATACATCCAAGCAGCCCTTCTCCGTAACCATTTAACATGTCAATGGTATCATTAATAAATTTCACATTCGCTTTATTCTGTTTTACAACCAAAAGCGATGCATCCGTCATACGCGCCCAGATTTCCGCATCCGAACGTCTCATCGCATGAGGACAATCTACGATAATGATATCCATCTCACTGCGCATCTTTTCCATAAATGCTTCCATATTTTCTGATGAAAGAATGTCTGCCACATGTGTTTTCTCTGAACCATTCATAAGCACCTTGTATTTACGCCCTTCCGGTGTGAAAATTGCTTCCGAAATATCTTTATCCGAAGAAATCATTTTGCCCCAATCCGGATAATTTTCACAAGAAAGCATCTTTCCAAGATCCATTCTTCTTAAATTTCCTTCGATTAAAAGTACCTTTTCAAAACGCTGTGCCATTGCTTCTGCAAGATTCATAGCAACTGTTGTCTTTCCTTCGCCGGAAACTGTACTTGTGACCAGAATCACTTTCGTATCATGCCTGCGAATGTGATACAGAAGCTTGGTACGAATCTTTTTGATTGTTTCTGTATAGTTGAATCCTACTGTTGGTTCTGTGATCAAGATCTGCTTTTTCTTGCCGCGCAGCAAATCTTTGATATTCTTATATTTCTTTTCATGCCCCAAAGTAGCATATTCTGTCGTATCCAGCTTTTCCGAAATCTCCTGTCTGTCCTTCACCGTATTCTTCATATAAGAAAGCAGTGCCAATAGTACCACCATGGCAAGCATCCCTGCCAGAAAACCCTGTTGGCAAAGGCGTTTCCCTTGCACCACTTCATTTGGTCCTGTCGGGAAAGAAGGTTCCTCAAAGATTTCTAATACAACTTCTCCAAGCACATCCTCTCCAACGGTTGGATAGCACTTCAACATTCCTTTTAAAAGTCGGAACGCATCTGCTGGAGATTCTGATGTCACCGATACAGTTAAGAGGTTCGTTTCAGGTACTACTGCAATCTTCACATCCCCGTTAAATGATTCCATTTCAAGATTTTCGCACACCAGACGCTTTAATACCTGGCTGTCCATGACTGACTCAAAAATCTCTGTCAGCTTCTGAATCTTTGTAATATTTCCATAAGGTCCTGTCGTACTTCCCTTTGCTGACACTACAAATGTTGTATGCGAAGTATAGGTTGGCTGATATGTAAGATGCGCTCCTACATAGATAAACAGTGCAGCTGCTATCCCAACGATCACAGCTACCCATAAATCACGCAATACATCACTCAAAATACAATATATATTAACCCTGTTTCTTCCTGTATTCCTTTCCACAATCTCATCCTCATCCTATGATCCTGTAACAACCACGATCAATCTGCTCTTTCCACTATTTCCTGTTCCTTTCACAGTATAATCCACATAGTAGACGCCTTCCTTTTTCACATCTACGCCCGACTCTACCGTCAATTCTCCCTCATCGCTTGCTCCCTGATAATAACGCTGCGGATCAAACGTACCATTTAGTGGAACATAAACCAGATAATCAGACAATGTAACGGTAATTCTCTCTTCTGACTTGTTGTAAATCTCAATCTCAATTGGTAGGTAAATGATGTTTCCGGCGCTGTCCATCACACGGTATTCTACCTGATGTACCCCCGGATTTGTCAGATCAATCGTTGTTTCCAAAGAATATTTAATACTGTCTGTCAAATCCCCATCCAGAGAACTTAGCGCCTGTACCCCTTCCAACAGATTGATCGTCTTTCCAGTTGGAAATCTCATCATATGCGATATCTGAAATTTCGGCTCCTCATAATCTGTATAGACCAGCTTTCTTTCCAGACGTCCCACATTTCCTGCCTCATCAATCACGGCATATCCAATCATTCTTGTATTTTCTTCTGTAAATGCTGTCATTTTCTCGATCACGACTGCATCACTGATATCTCCATCTTTATTATCCAGCGCCTTTACATCCGCTAAGAGTTCTTCCTCACTGGCACTTACGCTAAGGACCAGCTCCTCACTGTCACAGGTAATCACCGGCGCTTCATTGTCTGAAGTAATCTTACGGTATATCGTAAATGCTCCAAACACCAGTACTGACACAATAAACAACACCATACTTGCTATCTTAATCTTCTTCATCTGTACATTCCTTCGATCCATAACTATAAAATATTTTCCAGACAGATCACTGCCTCTTCTGAAATATCGCATTCCAGTTCATAAACTGGAACCTCCATCACCATCTGCTGGATCAGATCCAGTGCCTGCAATTGAAACTGTGAATTCCACATGTTCATGGTAATCTGTGATACCAGTTTCTTCACAGCCTCTGCAATCCCAAGTTTCCGTACCCTGTTTTCTTTTGCCTGCTTTAACATCACAATCGCCAGTATTGGGAACGTTTCATTCTTGCATATTTGTGAGCTTCCACAAATCGGCCAGCCATGGGCATACCAGCCATCCTCTTCTCTGATAAGCAACGACTTATCGCCATTGATTGTTCTTGTTCCTCTGTATTGCTCCCAGAGATCCGCCTGTGTGGATTTCCCTGTTCCAGACGGTGCTGAAAAGAGTACCGCCTTCCCGTTCAGACACATATACGCCGAATGCAGGATCAGTGCCTCACTTCGGATCATCACCTTCTCCAAGGCCAATAATGATACAAATATCGTATCATATTTCAAAAGCGGCCCTGCCTGCGGATCAACAAAGACACGCACGCCTGCTTCTCCTTCTTCTATATATACTGCATAGGGCGCCGATGCACCTACAAAATTCAGTATCCTGCATTCTTTCCCTTCTGCAAGTAATATACGCATATTGTTCCGAAAAATCTCTCTCAAATCCGGATGCATCGCACGGAACTTTCTCTCAATCTGATCCAGTTCCTGCGAATACGCTATCCTGTAATATTTCTGCACCTTTTCACTTCTCGTTTCAAAAAGGTGCAGATTTTCTGGAATCAACATATCTTCCGGCATCTCTGCTTCTATACAAGTGTGCCCGAATAAATACTGCTTTCTCATGATTCATTCTCCCATGGATTTTCCAAATCGATATATTCCGAAGTATCGGACGATGCTTCTCTATAATATCCGTAGGCTCCATAATTTCCATATCTGTAACTTCCATAACCGCTCAGGGACTTCTCCATCCCGTTCAGAACCACTCCAAGCACGGGAACCTGTGCAAAACCAAGTGCCTCCAGTCCTTCTGTAACTCTTTCGATTCTGGCATAGTCCTGCTTTACAACATAGACTGCACAGTCTGCATATTTGCCAATTGCAGCCGCATCCGAAAGCATTGCAGCCGGCGGTGTATCTAATACAATATAATCGTAGTTTTTTCTCAAAATTGCAATCAATTTTGAAAGATTTTCTTTATTTAACAGCTCCAGCGGATTATTCTGCGGTTCTCCTGCAAACAAAAGCGACAGATTCCATTTTCGCATAATGCTGATTTTCTTCTCCGGCTTACTCTCACTCTTTAAAATGTCTGCAACACCATATTCTGGTTTTGCATCAATCCCAAGCACTGCTCCCACGGAAGGATTTCTAAGATCCAGATCCACCAGGATCACCTTGCTGCCCTTTTCCGCCAACGACAGCGCAAGATTCGCTGCGACCGTTGATTTTCCCTCTTCCGGAATCGAACTGGTCACAAGTACCGTTTTCGCATTTAGCTGCGCCATCGCACGCTGCACTCTCGTTCGCATGGTACGCACATTTTCCAAAAATGCATGTCCAACCTTGTCATTATAAATGGTAATATGTCTGTCAAACTCTTTTCTTCTCTTTTTAAAAGAAATCTTTGGAAGCGTTGCCAGACAGGAAACACTCAAATATTTTTTGAGATCTTCCTCTTTCTGAATCGTATGATTTGTGAACGTATATACAAATGCAAAACAAGTACAAAGCACACATCCTAATATCGCCCCTTTTACAAGACTCATTCTTTTATCCAGATAATTGATCGGTGTTCCCGATGAAGCCGAAATATCCAGTACTTCCACTGAAATCTTTCCAAGCACATATACGCTTGCCTTTGGACAATTCGCAATAATTGCATTCAAAATCTGTGCAGACATATCCGCATCACTCGATGTCACCTTTACCACGAAAAAATCTGCCAGTTCTTTGCTTTCCATCTCTATCGTTGCCGGAAAAGAACTCAGACCCAGTTCATCCATCACCAGATTTCTCATATAATCTGACTGCAAAACATACGGAAAACTCTCTTTGATCTGCTCCGTACCACTCGTACCACTGTTTACAAGAGAACTGTCACTGGTATTCACCGTAAACGTAGCCTGGCTTTGGTAAAGTGGTTCATACCCTGCACTTACATAAATGTAATATACGGCTGTCAGTGCGATAACCCCAACCAGCATTGGAATCCAGAACTTCTTCACGGTCTTTAAAAAACTGCTTATCAAAACGATAAGATCTATTTTCTGTAATTCTTCTTCTTGATTTTCCATCATTTACTCTGCTTTCTCCTTGCCGTAACGCTTACCGTATCCATATCCATAACGATAATTGTAGCTTTCTCTCTGGAACACTGTACTGCCAAGTACCCCTGTCTCCACGTCATTGTATACACAGCCCAATAATTTACAGTCTGCACTTTTAAACACATCTATTGCATCGTTGATATCTTTTGTCTTTGAAATATTCTGTCGCACGATCAACAATCCTGCATCCGCATACTGCATCACTTCTTCTGCGTCTGCCACCTGGCTAAGAGGCGGCGTATCAAAAATGACATAATCTACATTTAGCTTCATCTGCTCAAACATACGAATCGCAGACTCTTTGATTAACATCTTTGTTGAATTGTGATAGCTGCGCTTTCCCGCCAGAATACATAATTCCGGTGTACTAAGTTTACAAACGGCCTCATCCAACCTAGCTCTTCCTGAGAGAACATCTCCAACTTGTGCCTGTTCTTTCTCATAAGGAATCTCGAACAGCTTGTATTGCGCCGGTTTACGCAAATCCAAATCCACAAGCAGCACACGCTTTCCATTCTTTGCAAGAGAAAGTGCAAGGTTTGCTGCCACTGTCGATTTCCCTTCATTTTCATTTACACTAGTAAGTACGATCGACTTCCATCCGCACTGTTTCAGTTTATAATCGACTCTGACACTCAATTTCTGGAATGTCTCAATATAACTAAAGCTCGTCACCGGATTTGTAACCAGAATCCCTTTTTTCTTTCTATTTTTACGGAAAAGGCGAATTCCTTTTCTTGTATTTTCATGGTAAATTGTCGCAAACAATTTTGTATCCAGCTTCTTCTCCACCTGCTGCTCATTCTTGATATCATCACGAAAGTAGAAGTATAAGAACAAGAATCCGGCAACTGCTGCCGCGCCGCCCGCAAATGTAGTTGCAAGCACTTTCTTCTCGTTGTAACTTTCCACAGGCTGCATTGGCACCTTCGGTTCTTCCAAAATCTGAAGCACCATATCATCCAGAAGCTGTGCCGTTACTTCATCATAATTGTCTAAAAATCCGGTGATTACCAACATAGCATTCTCCGGTGTAGATGCCGTCACCTTAATCGTGATCATGTTGGTATTTGGTATGTTATCACATGAAAATGTTCCCGGAAGATGACTCATCTCCAAAATCTCTGCCACTCGCTTTTGCAGCAGATTGCTGGTGATGACCTCTTTAAACAAATCTGCTGTCTCCTGCGCATCCGTAACCGTATTGCTATATGCATCTTTTCCATACACAGCAATCAATGCCTTTGTCTCATACTGCGGACGATACATTCTGCTGGTCACAATCCCAACCAGTAACGCAGCCATGATACTAACCGTAACAATCACAAACCACTGGCGAAGCACTCTTCTTATTATATTTCCAAAATCAATTCGTTCTGTCATCTGCTTCTCCCCTATTCTTCTACTACGATGATTAAGTCACATGTCGCAATGGATTCGTCACGTGTCAGTGTATACATCGCTGTATAGACACCTGCTTTTGATGTATCAAGATCTGTAGAAATTACAATATCTGAACTTTTCACCTCTTCACCGCGGAACGAGGCGCTTGTAATGAAAGAAGCAAGATCGAGGTCCGTACCAAGAGTGGTGTAAGTGAGATATTCGGAGAGAACAATGCTGCCATACTGACTATTCGCATTAGCTCCACTCAAATTCACCTTGACCGGTAATTCCAGTTCCGCGACCTCTCCACAACTATTTGTCACCTGGACTTTATAGATTATAGAAGCGGCATCTGTAGTCAAATTCAATATATCTGTATCTAATACAATAATCCGATCAGAAATATCGCCATCGATACAATCCACAGCACCCAGAGGCTCTAAAATCTCATCGATCCCTGCTCCCAACGAAGACACACTCAATGGACTTGCCAACTGAAATCGAATCGGTGTGTAATCTGTATATTGAATTCTGCGTTCCGCTTTTCCAACATGATTGTCTTTATCAAACGCTGCATAAGTCACAATACGTTGCTTCCCATCCAGCATATTTGACATGCTCTCGATAAGAATCGTATCTGTGACATCTCCATCTCTCTTATCAGACGCATTTACACCTTCCAGTAATTCCTCTTCTGCCACACCCACAGACACTTCTAATACATCCTGCTCAAATGTTATCTCTGGATAGGAAGCATCCAACTGATTATAAAGCATCCATTTATTTACGATATATATTGCAAACAACAATAACGTCACAAACACAAAACCTAATTTCACGCGACGCATCATTTTCTTATCCAACATTACCAGGTTTTATCCTCCTTTGTACAAACCACAAATCCTGTTCCTGTCAATTGATTGATGAATTCCCACGCATCCTTCGTCGCAGTCTGCTCATCAATCTCATAATTTTCTAAAATCAGCGCAATCATCTCCTGAAAACTGTCTACTTTTTCAATATTTTCCCAGATAAATTTTGCTGTTTCGCTGAGCGTGATAAGCCCATTAAATTCCTGAGTTGTAGCCCCTGTAGGAACCAGTACACACTCTCCTGCAATCTCTCTTAAGATAAATTCTTTTACAATTTTCATATGTAAAACCCTCCATTCATTCGGTCTAAAATTCCACAATAATGATACCTCATATCTAAGACAGGTGCAAGTAGTAATTCTAAGGAAAACATATCGTAGTTTCCCTTAAATGTAGGTAAATTCCATGACATTTACTTGACAAGAAAAAGATTTTGATATAGGCTAGAGAGGTAGTTTTGTAAATTAGTAATTTTATATATAGATACAAATAATTAAATGGGGTAATCATTATGAAAAAGACTTATGTAAAACCAGTAATGGAAAGCGAAGAATTTGTAGCAAATGAATATGTAGCGGCATGTTGGAGATTTACTTGTAAAGGTGGCGGAACAGGAAGTTACAAAACCGACGATGAAAACTATCAGCCAACTGTGTCAATCCGTGACGATGATCCTTTTTATAAGGAAGAAATTTTCGGATTATGGGGTTATAAAGGTGAAATTTCTGGATGCGAAGAAAACATTTTATGTACACTCGGTAGTATTCTTGGATCCCACTCTTTAGTAGGTGCTCCTGTGAAAAGTGAAAATCCTAATGCATCCGTTTAACGTTTAGACTCAATATTCTATATAAAAAAATTCGGTACTGGTATCTTTTCCAGTACCTTTTCTTTTCCAGATTTTTATCTTGTCCCACCTCCAATCTCAGCACTACAACATAATCCAAACAAATTAACAGTCCTATACACCGAGAAATCACATATCTCTTCCATTTCTCAGCACTTATCCCCAAACATCCCTTTATTTCCACTTGATGTTTCCCCGTAAATCCCCCATAATATTCATATCATTTATTAAGGAGGTTCCCTATGGACACTTTTTCAAGTACAACAAAATTAGAAGAACGCCTCGTCCTTTCTGCAACGCAAAAGCGCATTCCTCTTGGGGGAGCATTTGAGCTTCTCCCGCTCTGCAACATGAACTGTCAGATGTGTTTCCTTCGCCTGACACCAGAAGAGATGAAGCAGCAAGGAAGACTCCGAAGTGCCGACGAATGGCTAGAACTGGCTGCGCAGGCAAAAGAGGCCGGCATGCTTTTTCTGTTACTGACGGGCGGTGAACCTTTCTTATATCCCGAATTTTCCAAGCTGTATCAAGGGCTTTGCAGGCTCGGTTTTATCATTACTATAAACACAAACGGAACACTAATCACAGAGGAATATGCAGACATGCTCGCACAGCATAAACCACGAAGGGTTAATATTACGCTCTACGGTTCTTCGGATAAGGTATACGAGAAACTCTGCATGAATCCATATGGATTTACACAGGCAATGAAATCTATCCAACTACTGAAAGAGCGCAGCATTCCGCTCAAACTAAACGGAAGTCTCACCAAGCTAAACCAAGAAGATTTACCAAATATTCAACGTATCGCCCATGAACTTGATCTTCCTCTGGAAGTAGACAGCTATATGTTCCCTTGCTCCCGCAAAGGAAGCATTCCATTTGATATTGCTTCGCGTCTGTCACCAGAAGAAGCTGCTGCTGGATATGTTGCAATTCGAAAAGATGAATTCGACAAAGAACGTTTTCAAATGCTCAAAGAAAAGATGTCTGACTGCTATTTAAATGCAAAGGATTTTGTTGGGGATGCCCCGCTCGAACCACTGCCTTGCCGCGCAGGACTTAGTTCATGCTGGATTACCTGGAAAGGGGATATGACCCCTTGCGTCTTTATGGAAAATCCATCTATTCCTGTATTCGAAAATGGTTTTGTAGCTTCATGGGAATATATCAAAAAAGAACGCGAAAAAATGTTTCTTCCAAAGAAATGCACTACTTGCGGCAAACGACGCTTCTGTACTGTTTGCGGAGCAAGTGTGATCACAGAAACCGGCAGCCTCGATCATCCGCCAGACTATCTGTGCCAGTTTACCAATGAAAAACTAAGACTGATGCATGAACTCACTTAGTCCCAGAATACTCATACAAAAAAGAAAGGCGTAGGAGCTTTCGCTCTTACGCCTTAATTTGCATTATGTATTATGCTCTTTTTTTACCTGCAACTACAGCTGCGATTGCTGCGATAGCAACTACACCAACAAGTACATATGTCGTGATACTTAATGTATCTCCTGTCTTTGGAGATTCTGTTTCGTCTGCTACAGGTTCATTTACTACTGGTTTATCTGTTTGTGTTTCATCTTCTGCAGGATCATCCACTGTTGGGTCATCTGTTCCTGGTTTATCTGTTTGTGTTTCATCTTCTGCAGGATCATCGACTGTTGGGTCTT
>JBGVGF010000014.1:0-34303 GCA_045121495.1 Faecalimonas sp. | reverse complement strand
GCAAGTTTTTCTGTAAACTTTTTTCATTTAGAGTAATCTTGTTTTCTTTACCAGCTGTACAAATTCCTGATTATCCTTTGTACGTGCAAACATATTTAAAATATTATCTACTGCTTCGTCTGGTTTCATGCCATTAAATGCTTTTCTCATGGAGTAGACAGCTTCCTGCTCTTCTGAAGTTAAAAGCAAATCTTCTCTTCTTGTGCCTGATTTTACAATGTCAATTGCAGGGAATACACGTTTTTCCTGCAATTTGCGGTCAAGTACAAGTTCCATGTTACCTGTACCCTTAAATTCTTCGTAAATCACATCGTCCATCTTGCTTCCAGTGTCTACCAATGCTGTCGCAAGAATTGTAAGGCTTCCGCCTTCTCTCATATTTCTTGCTGCACCAAAGATTCGCTTCGGCATATGAAGTGCAGCCGGGTCGAGACCACCTGATAATGTACGTCCACTTGGTGGAACAGTCAGGTTGTATGCCCTCGCAAGTCTCGTAATGCTATCCAACAGAATCATAACATCTTTCTTATGTTCAACAAGACGCTTTGCACGCTCAATCACCATCTCTGAAACTCGTTTGTGATGTTCTGGAAGTTCATCAAATGTAGAGTAGATTACTTCTACATTTTTACCAGTAATCGCTTCTTTTATATCTGTTACTTCTTCAGGACGCTCGTCAATTAAAAGAATCAAGATATGCATCTCTGGATTATTTTTAAGTACCGCCTGCGCAACCTGCTTTAATAGCGTAGTCTTACCTGCTTTTGGCGGTGAAACAATCATACCACGTTGTCCTTTGCCTATTGGCGATATCAGATCAACCACTCTCATTGCAACACTTGCTTTTCCACTTTCTAGGCGAAGTCTCTCATCCGGGAAAATCGGTGTCATATCTTCAAAATTTGCTCTTTTCACTGCCTCTGACGGATGTACTCCATTGATTCTTGTTACATATAGTAATGCACTGAATTTTTCTTGTTGTGTCTTAATCCTGGTATTTCCAGAAATAATATCTCCTGTTTTTAAACCGAATTTTCGAATCTGTGATGGTGATACATACACATCATTTTCACCTGGAAGATAGTTCGCACTACGGATAAATCCATATCCATCTGGCATTACTTCCAGAATCCCATGCGCTGCCACTCCGCTGTCTAATTGTTCAATATCTATAGCACCAGCTTTTTCGCTTTTGATCTCTTCTTTTACTTCTTTTGCTTTATCTTTTTCATCTTCTGCAAGCATTAACTCAATAATTTCTGACTTTTTCATAGTGCTAATGCCCTTTAAATCTCTTGCTTTCGCAATATCTCGCAATGCAACTAATGAAAGAGATTCGTATTTTTCTCTCATACCATCTTCCTTTCTTTATTCAGATGTAGATTTTGGGGATTTCATGTCTGATTTGACAACTTGAATACATTTAGGTATTATACAACATTTTTCCTTGAAGATAAAGTGTTTTTTTGTACAATCTATTTTTAAGTTGATTTGAATTTCCATCGATGCTATGATTAGTGACATAAACTTATAAAATCCAGAATATAATACAAGGGAGGATTCGTTATGCCTACAAATGAAACAGAGTTGCTTATGCATCGCATGAAACACTGGGGAGAAAAACGTTACTACTCTCTTGATTACTATATAAAAGAAACATTTGGAGAGAAACTGTACAAACTTTCATTAAACGGTGGGATGAGCTGCCCAAATCGGACAGGCTCACTCGGACATCGCGGCTGCATTTTCTGTAGCGAAGGAGGTTCCGGTGATTTCGCCGCTGACAGGACTTTACCAATCAAAGAACAATTAGAAGCAGGAAAGCGTCTTATCGAGAGAAAACACACGGGTTCATCTTATATCGCCTATTTTCAGGCGTACACCAATACATATGCTCCCGTTTCCTATTTAGAAAGAATTTTTACAGAAGCAATTGAGGAATCTGATGTGAAAGTATTGTCAATTGCTACCAGACCAGACTGTCTTTCTACTGATATTCTTGAACTTCTAGGGCGTCTAAACCAGATCAAGCCTGTATGGATCGAACTTGGCCTGCAAACGATTCACAAATCTACTGCCGATTTCATTCGTCGTGGTTACGACCTTGACGTTTTTGAAAAAGCAGTTTATGATTTAAAAGAAAAGGGAATTTCTGTCATTGTTCACACAATTTCTTATCTTCCAGATGAGACAAGAGCAATGATGCTGGAAACCATTTCCTATTTAAACCGATTACCGATTGATGGTATCAAATTACAGCTTTTGCATGTTTTAAAAAATACAGATCTTGCGGATTATTATGCATCCAGCCCATTTCATCTTCCAACTCTGGAAGAATATATGGAACACCTTGGCTGCATGATTTCACATCTTCGTCCAGATATCGTGTTACACCGTCTTACAGGTGACGGCCCAAAATCATTGCTGATCGCACCTCTTTGGACTGGAAATAAACGTCTTGTATTAAACAGCATTCAAAAGTATCTTAAAGATTCTGATATATGGCAGGGAAAAGAATATCTTCCGCCCGTCTAGAAAGGAGTATCTATGTCAGAAGCATTTACACTTTACAAATTAATTGTTTTATATATGTTAGAAAAAGTTGATTTTCCACTGACAAATGGTCAAATTTCTGAATTTGTTTTAGACAAAGGTTATACAAGTTATTTCACATTACAACAAGCAATTTCTGAGATGGTTGAATCTGGATTTATTCGCGAAGAATCTACACACAACCGTACAATGTACCATTTAACTGAAGAAGGTTTGGATACCATTCAGTATTTTAAATCTAACATTTCTTCTGCAATTCGCAGGGATATTGATGCTTTCATTTCAGAAAAAGCTTATGAACTTAAAAATGAAGTTGCCGTAAAAGCAGACTTCTATCCTAACAATGCAAATGAATATTCTGTCCGCTGTCAGATATTTGAAGGTGCTGCTGCACTCATTGATTTGACAGTCAGTGTACCTACTAAAGATGAGGCTGAAACTGTTGCAAATAACTGGAACCGAAGACATCAGGAGATTTACGCACAGATTATGGCGAATTTGTTATAAAAGAAGAGCGAGTGCTGCTTAGCATTCGCTCCTTTTTTACTCATTTCTGTTTTTTAGTCTTTCAAGTCTTTCTTTTATCTTCTTCTCGTATCCATTTTCCGTCGGTTCATAAAACTTCGCATCCCTTATCTCATCTGGCAAATATTGCTGTTTCACATAATGTTCCGGATAATCGTGTGCATACTTATAACCAACACCATGTCCCAGATTTGCCGAACCTTTATAATGTGCATCCTGCAAATGCACCGGGACGGTTGTCTTAACGCTTTTTACATTATCCATTGCACTAAAAATTGCATTACAAGCCGCATTACTCTTAGGTGCCCCTGCAATATAAGTCGCTGCCTGTGCCAGGATAATCTGAGCTTCCGGCATCCCTACCCGCTCTACTGCCTGCGCCGCAGAAACAGCCACTGTGAGTGCATTTGGATCAGCATTGCCCACATCTTCTGAAGCACAGATCATCATTCTTCGGGCGATAAATTTGATATCTTCACCTGCATAGAGCATCTTTGCCAGATAATATACTGCAGCATCCGGATCCGAACCTCTCATACTCTTGATAAACGCTGAAATCGTATCATAATGATTGTCTCCAGTTTTGTCATAACGAACCACTCTTTTCTGAATACACTCCTGTGCAACATCTAATGTAATATGTATCTTTCCATCGACACTTCTCTGTGTCGTTAAAATTCCAAGTTCAATCGCGTTGAGTGCATTTCTCGCATCTCCGCCTGCAATATCTGCCAGAAAATCAAGTGCATCCTCATCTATTTCTGCACGATAACTTCCCATTCCTTTCTGAACATCGTAGACTGCCCTCTTAATAACGGTCTTCACATCTTCTATTGAAAGTGGACGAAGTTCAAACACACTTGAACGAGATATCAAAGCGCCATTCACTTCAAAATATGGGTTCTCAGTTGTAGCACCAATCAAAATGAGAGTACCGTCTTCCACAAATGGCAGCAGATAATCCTGTTGTCCTTTGTTGAAGCGATGAATCTCATCGACAAACAAAATCGTTTTCTTTCCAAACATACCAAGATTATTTTTTGCCTGCTGCACTATCTGTTCCATATCCTTTTTTCCTGCAACAGTAGCATTAATCTGTTGAAAATCAGCACTTGTCGTATTAGCAATCACTTTTGCCAATGTTGTCTTTCCCGTCCCCGGCGGTCCATAAAATATAATCGAACTGAGCTTATCCGCTTTGATCGCACGGTAAAGCAGCTTATCTCTTCCGATAATATGCTGCTGTCCTACAACTTCTTCCAATGTTGTAGGACGAAGCCTTGAGGCCAACGGCGATTCTCTCTCCGATTTCTGTTCTCTCATATAATCAAACAAATCCATTATTCTACCTCCGCAATCTCACGAATCACTTCACCTGCAATCAAAAGGCCTGCAACCGGCGGAACAAACGAAATACTCCCTGGAAGAGATCTTCGCATCCCCTTATCTTCTCCAGTATCCTTGCCTGACATAGCAATCGGCTTTTCTTTTGAATACAGCACTTTCAAATGTGTAATCCCCCGATTTTTCAACTCTTTTCTCATCACCTTGCAAAGTGGACAAACCGAGGTCTTTGAAATATCCGTAATTTCAAACAGCTCTGGATGTAGTTTATTTCCAGTTCCCATGCAGCTGATAATTGGAATATTCTGCTCTTTTGCATATACGGCCAAAGCCAGTTTCGCAGTCACTGTATCAATCGCATCTACAATATAATCTACCTTTCTATCAAAAATTTCCTGCAGGTTTTCTGGCAAAATAAACTTTTCATGTGTGATCACATGCGCCCCTGGATTAATATCCCAGATACGATCTTTCATCAATTTTGTCTTATATTCACCAACTGTACTTTGATAAGCGATTGACTGGCGATTGATATTAGTCAGACTCACTTTATCATTGTCAACTAATATGAATGTGCCTACTCCGCTTCTTGCCAGCGCTTCGATACAGTGTGAACCTACTCCGCCAACACCAAGTACCATTACTGTTGTATTTTTCAGGTTTTCCAACCCTTTTTCGCCAATCAATAATTCTGTCCTGGAAAACTCATGTACCATAACCATTCCTCACTTAATCTATCAATAATTCATCTACCGTAACAAAGCAAAAGCCTTCTGCCTGCAACAAATCCACAATGCGAAGAGCCGCCTGTACGGAACTTTTGTAGCAATCATGCATTAAAATGATATCATTTTCCTCTGCCTGAGTCACTACTTTATTTACGATTTCATCAGTATTTTCCGTAGTCCAATCCAATGTATCTATTGTCCACATGACGGACATCATTTGCAGATCTTCTAACTCTTCCTCCCAAACTCCAAATGGAGGACGAACATATTCGCTTCTCTTATGAGTCAGTTTTTCTAATATTTCATTTGTCTTTTCAATCTCCTCTCTTGCATCCTCTACACTTAGTTTGGTAATTTCGACATGATTATATGTATGATTTCCTACGATATGTCCTTCTTTTGCCTCACGTTCTACAATTTCCGGATAGACTTCGGCACATTTTCCAATCACAAAGAAAGTAGCTTTTACACCGCGCTGTTTCAATCCGTCTAATAACTCCTCCGTATAAATACTTGGACCGTCATCGAATGTCAATGCAATTTTCGGTGTTTCTACAATCTGAGCCGTATCCTGTGCCGCATTTTCAATATTCCTACACAAAAAAAACACAAGTAAAAGCATATTAAATAGTTTTTCTATTTTATATTTCCTGTATACTTTCATCCTGTACTCTCCTACTACAATAAGCTGAATCTTATTTACAAAATATGTTCTGAACAATTTGCATATGAGTATTATTAATGTTAGAATAATTATGTATAAACAAAGGAGGATTTTTTATGTCACAAGAAATGATAAAAGAAAACAAAATGGGGGTCATGCCAATTCCCAAATTATTGATTTCAATGTCACTTCCCATGATTATTTCCATGCTGGTACAAGCTTTATACAATATCGTCGACAGTATGTTTGTAGCACAGCTAAATGAAGCTGCTCTGACGGCCGTTTCCTTAGCCTTTCCAATTCAAAATCTAATGATTGCTGTAGCTGCCGGAACAGGAGTTGGTATTAATGCACTCCTCTCAAAAAGTCTTGGAGAACGCAAATTTGAGGAGGCTAATAAAATCGCTTCAAATGGTGTGCTTTTAGCATTGATCAGCAGCCTTGTATTTGCTGTAGTGGGTGGATTTGGTTCTCGTTTATTCTTCACTGCCCAGACAAGCGATCCACAAATCATCGAGTATGGTACACAATATATGACTGTCATCACAGTAGCATCCATGGGAGTTTTCTTGCAAGTGACTTATGAACGTCTGCTTCAATCTACGGGAAAGACCATTTTTAATATGATCACGCAAGGAATGGGAGCTATTATCAACATTATTCTTGACCCAATTTTAATTTTTGGATATTTTGGACTTCCAGCAATGGGTGTAACTGGAGCAGCAGTTGCTACCATCATTGGACAGTTCGCTGCCACTCTTTTAGGTGTATATTTCCACAACAAATATAACACGGAAATCGATGTTCGCTTAAGAGGTTTTAAGATCTGTAAGAAAACCATCGCAAATATTTATAAAATTGGTGTTCCATCCATTATCATGCAGTCCATAAGTTCAATCACTACTTTCTGTATGAACAACATCTTATTGATGTTCTCTTCTACAGCCGCTACAGTATTTGGTGTTTATTTCAAATTACAAAGTTTCGTATTTATGCCGGTATTTGGTCTTACAAATGGTGTAATTCCTATCATTGCCTACAACTATGGTGCACGTAGAAAGAGACGTATACAAGATACATTAAAACTCAGCGTTCTACTTGCCGTCAGCATCATGATTATCGGAATGATTGTATTCCAATTGTTCCCAAAAACATTACTTGGATTGTTTGATGCTTCTGAGAACATGGTCACAATCGGTGTTCCAGCACTTCGTACAATTAGCTTAAGCTTTATCTTCGCAGGCTTTTCTATTGTTTCAAGCGCTGTGTTCCAGGCACTTGGAAATGGTGTATATAGTTTAATAATGTCTGCAGCAAGACAGATCCTAGTGATCATTCCTGTAGCTTTTCTCTTCGCAAAACTATTTGGCCTAGACATGGTATGGTGGGCTTATCCAATTGCGGAAGTCGTTTCTGTCATCATTTGTATCTTTTTCTTGAAACGAATCTTAAAAGAAAAACTCAGTTCTATGGAAGATTAGATGGTATAAAAATAAGGGTTCGATGAACCCTTATTTTTTACGCTTTTTTGTCTTCTTTTTTACACTGTATCCAAATGTACCAATCTTTTTTCCTAGTCCCAGATACTCTCCATGTGAATATGCAAGAAGGCTTGCATCATTCAGACAGAATTTTCCTGTCTCATCCATATATGTATCTTCCACTTGCACCGACACCACTTTTGCAATGAACATATGATGGCTTCCAAGTTCTTTCACTTCTTCCACCTTACATTCAATGTTGACTGGACACTCTTCGATAATCGGAGAATAAGCAAGTTCATTTGCTTTTCCTGGTGTCAGATTCGCTTCTTTCCATTTATCAACATCTCTCCCCGAACGCACTCCGCAATAGTCCGTTGCTTTCGCCAAATCTTCTGTTGTAAGGTTTACAACAAATTCTCCCGATTCACGAATCATCTTATAAGAATGACGCTCTGGTCTAACTGAAATATACAACATTGCAGGATTAGTACAAATTGTTCCAGTCCATGCAACTGTAATAATATTGGTATTTCCCTCTTTGTCTCCAACACTGACCATAACCGCTGGAAGTGGATATACAATATTGCCAGGTTTCCATGTTTGTTTTGCCATTATCTACTCCTTAACCTTTTTATTGCTGCAATGAGATAACAAATGTAGGAATCAACTGCTTCTTACGCGATACGACTCCTCTCAAATGTACATCTTCGGTATCTGCCGGAAGATCAAACGCCTGAATCACCTGATCTTTTGCACCCTTTCCATAACAAAGCAGTTCTGTGGACTCTTCAATGATATTAGTAAGCATGAAGAATACCATATCCACCTTTTGTCGATAAGCTGCTGTACTCAAATATGGAAGAAGATTCTGCTTGATATCTGATAACTCTTCTGCATTCATCGAATTGATCTGACCAACACCAAACTTAATATCGTTGACTGTAAATTGTTTGAAATCCTGGAAGCAAATCTCTTCTGCTGTCTTTCCTTTCAGATTGCTTCCCGCCTGGAACATGTTCTGTGCCAACTCTTCCATATCGATTTCTGCCATCTTGGCCAACTCTTTCGCAGCCATTTCATCAATCCATGTACATGTTGGTGAACGGAATAATAATGTATCTGAAATAATCGCAGCACAAAGAAGCGATGCTGTCGTTTTGTCCGGCTCGATTTGATTTTCTCTATACATATCATAAATAATTGTCGCTGTACATCCAACCGGTTGGTTTCTGAAGTATACAGGACCAACGGTTTCAAGTCCGCCCAATCTATGATGATCGATAATTTCCAGAACCTCTGCCTCCTCAATTCCATCCACTGCCTGCGTCTTTTCATTGTGATCAACCAAAATTATCTTTTTCTTACTCGCATCCATCAAACGGCGACTGGAAATAAGTCCATAGAAATTTCCTTTTTTATCAACAACCGGAAAATCTCGTGTACGTTTTTTCGCCATCTCACGCTTAATATCTTCTACATAATCTGTTGTATTAAATACGGTAAGCGCTTCCTGATTCATGAAATGCTTTACAGGAATACTCTGGTTAATCAATCTGGCAACTGTAAATGTATCATGTGGCGTTGTAATAACAACTACCCCTCGTTCTTCTGCCAGTTTTTTGATTGTTCGAGCCACCTGTGCTCCTTGGCAAACAACAATGCAGCTTGCCTGAAGTTCGATCGCACAAAGCTGGACTTCATATCGATTCCCCAAAATTACAAGGTCGTCTTTTTCTATGAAACTTTCCATCATTTCAGGGCTTGATGCAGCCACTACAACCTTTCCTTTTGTAAAATACTCCTCTGCATTTCCTGTTATGACTTCGCCTTTCACGGTACTTACAATATTCTGATATTGCGTCTTTGCAGTTGCAAGAATATGACTGTCATAGACATCCATATATGAAGTCGCAATATCTCCCGTTGTAATAACACCTTCCAGTTTTTGATTCTTTGTTACCGCAATCGTGTAAGCCTTTCGCTCTTTCATCATCGCCCATGCTTCTTTAATCGATGTATTCCCCTTAATACCAGGCGTTCTATTCACATCTACATCTTTTACCTGTAAATGTACATTCGACAAAAGTTTTGGCGGTTCAACCCCAAAACGATTCAAAACATATTGCGTTTCTTCATTTAATAGTCCCGCTCTTTTTGCTATGTACTCTCCACTTGACATTTTGCGTTTCAAATTTGCATATGCAATTGCAGAACAGATTGAATCCGTATCAGGATTTTTATGTCCTACAATATATATTTTTTTTCCTCTTTTGCTCTCCATAATTCCACCCCTTTACTATTATTAGCGTGCCATTTTTTCCTACTTTTGTCAAACATTTTTCTATAATTCTTGTTGTCATTAGATAAAATATGCTATACTGAAAATACTATATTTAGAGGAAAGTTGAAGAGGTAATGAACATGAGTGAAGAGATATTACAGACAGAAACAATGGCAGATTTGGAAGCACATTTTGATGATGCCAATCCGTGGAACATCGTAACAGATTACATGGAAAAAGGAACAATTCTTCCTGTCAAAGTAGAAGGAATTGTGAATGGAGGCGTAATTTCTATGGTAGAAGGACTTCGCGGATTTATACCTGCCTCTCAATTATCTTTATCTTACATTGAAAACTTGGAAGACTATTTATTACAAGATATCAACGTTCAGGTAATTGAAGTGGATCAGGCTAACAACCGTCTTATCCTGTCTGCCCGCCAGATTTTAAAAGAAAAAGCAAGACAAGAAAAAGAAGCATTGATCGCAAGTGTAAAAGTAGACTCTGTACTTACAGGAACAGTAGACAGTATTCAAAACTATGGTGCATTCATCCGTTTGGAAAACGGTCTTTCAGGACTGGTACACATCTCACAGATTTCTGACAAACGTATTAAATCTGCAAGCGATGTACTGAAAGTAGGGGATTCTGTAGACGTAAAAGTAATCGGTATCAACAACGGAAAAATCAGCTTAAGTATGAAAGCTCTGATTGAGAAAAAAGAAGAAGTAGTTGAAGAAGTGATTGATTATGAAATGCCGAAAGCAGAAAATATCGGAACAAATCTTGGAGATTTATTTAAGAATATCAAATTCTAAAACGAATTGTATTAAAAAAACGGACGAGATCGTCCGTTTTTTTATTCCTCAAATCCAACCACCAGATAGAACCCTCTCTCAGTCTCACGGATTTCATTGATAATTCCTGTCTTCGATTTGATTCTTTGATTGCTTCGGTAGATGCCAGACATGGCTACGGAAGGTTCTACCAGATAGCTGTAAAGGCTTCCGTTGACTCTTTCTGTAACCTTTACTTCCTGACCTTCCGTCACCAATCCTTTTCGTTCCATTTTAAACAATTCTTCACGCATACGACATCTTCCTTTGCTTCTTTATTTTTGGCAAAACATTTCTGCTCGTTCTAACGCCTTTTGAATATTTGCACAGAAGTTTTCTTCTCCTACTTCCGATACAAAACCTGTCTTTTCCATCATCTTTCTTGGTTGTTCTGTAACATGTGAAAATAACAATGTAATGCCTTTTTTCTTACACAATCTGTACACTTCTTCTAATTTTTTAAATGCACTAACGTCCATTGCCGGTACACTTCTCATACGTAAAATCACTACTTTTGTGTTTTTGTCCGCTGAAACCTGCATGAAGTTATCAGCTACTGCAAAAAACATTGGTCCTGAAACTTCATATACAAGTGTTCCTTTTGGAACAACTGTAAATCCGTCCTGCTCTGTTTCTACATATTCCCAGCCTTTTACTTCCGATACATCCGCCATTCTCTTTAAGAAAAGAATTGCTGCAAGTACTAAACCGATTTCAATAGCAACTACAAGGTCAAATACAACTGTCAGCACAAAAGTCACAAGTAAAACATAGATATCACTCTTTGGCGCTGTTTTGATCAAGTTCACAAATTCTCTCCAACCACACATATTGTATGCAACCATAAAAAGAATCGCTGCAATTGTTGGCATTGGAATCAATGCTGCATAAGGCATCAGAATTACCAAAATAAGTAATAATACAACTGCATGGATCATGCCGGCAATTGGTGTGCGTCCTCCATTTTTCACGTTGGCAGCTGTTCTTGCGATCGCACCTGTAGCTGGAATACCACCAAAAATACCTGACGCAATATTACCTGCTCCTTGTGCAATTAATTCTGTATTTGGATTGTGTGTATCACCAACCATACCATCGGATACTACACAAGATAATAATGATTCAATCGCTGCAAGAATTGCAATGGTAAATGCATCTGGAAGTACATCCTTAATAAGTGCCAAGCTAAACTGAGGCATCGCTGGCGCCGGCAGTTTATTTGAGATTTCGTAAAGACTTCCAATTGTATTCACATCTAAATCCATAATTTGTACAATTGCAATTGTTACTAATACTGCAATCAATGATGAAGGAATTTTAGCGTTGATCTTTGGCCACACAATCTGAATTGCAAGTGCAATCACACCAATAATCAATGCTGTTCCATTCATTGTATGCATCGTAGCAAAACACTCTTCTAATTTTTCCATTGTTTCAATTGGAGAATGTGTAAATGTAAGTCCTAAAAAGTCTTTGATTTGTCCGATTACAATTGTCACTGCAATACCGCTGGTAAAACCAGTTACAATTGTGTGAGGAATAAACTTAATCAATGCTCCAAATTTGAATAATCCCATTAATACCAGAATGATACCAGCAAGAATTGTTGCCGCAATGAGCCCCGCCATACCTTTGGTTGCTACTATGCCTGCTACGATCGTAGCAAATGCTGCTGTTGGTCCTGAAATCTGAACACTGCTTCCTCCAAGAAATGCAATTACAAATCCTGCTACAATTGCAGTATAAATCCCTTGTTCTGGACTAACGCCTGATGCTAATGCCAGTGCAATTGATAATGGTAATGCGATAATCGCAACAATGACACCTGCAACAACGTCTTTTACAAATTGTTCTTTCGAATAACTACTTAACATTTGAAATAACTTAGGCATTCTGTCTTTCATCTTCTGTCCCTCTTTTCCTTTTTCCTTATTTCTTTTCATTTTTCACCTAAATCATTATAATCTTTTTTTTGCAGTTGTAAATTATTTTTTACGATATATTGACAAATTTCCCTGTAAAATAAAAAATGGGACGTTAAAATTACGTCCCATTTTTATGTACTTTTTATACTTGTTGAGAAAACTCATTTGTAAATTCCGGATATGCAACTCCTGGCAATTCCATCGAATTTGTAATTCCTTTTTGGAAAGCTTCTGCTTTTAATGCGGTGTAAAATTCTGCATATGTAGCATCCATATATGGACCTGTCCAAAAGATACCTACGATTCCAAATGTGATCGTTGTAAGAATCTGCCATCCAATAAAAGATAATTCCAAAACAAAAGCATCCCACTTGTGACCGTTCATCATCTCTTTACTGATTTCAAATGCACGATCGTGAGAAATCTCCGGATTTTCTGCAAGAATATATGGAATCATCATATAAGAAAAGCCTTTAATAATCCCCGGAATAATAAATAACAGCGTCCAGCCGAAGATATAGAGTTCCTTGCAGAACATGATCCATACTGTATGTGCATATCTTCCATTTCCAAAACTATAAAACAATTTTGAAATTGGAGTCTTATGCTCTCTATTCTCCAAATAATATCTTTTGTGACCGACATTTACTACATTGGAAACCAATATACTAGACAGAATCACCACTATCACGATAATAATCGTAATGACAATAAAGATAGGTGATGCAACTACACCTACTATTATATCAAGAATGTCATCCACATCAGCGTCATATATATATTCATCGCTATATACATTGTCATAATCATCAATATAAATATCTCCAAAATTTTGGTTGTATCCAATCGTGTCATTTTCATAATCGAATTCGATCTTTCTGCCACTTGTACTTGCTCCTAGCAACATTGCAATCAAACTTACCACAACACAAAGCCAGTAATTTCTTTTAAACGCAACCTTGGCGTTATCTTTTAGTAATTTTCTTGTCCACATAGTACTCCTCCTTAAGCCTTTACTTTATAACTCGCTAAATATTCAATCTCAATTGGATCAATTGCATCCATAGGATTTTCTAACATTGATTTTCTTCTTCTGGCACGCCTCTTAACAAGTTCGCCCGTATGATTGTAAATCCAGAACGAATAAACCAGTATCTTACTGGCTTTTCCGAGTTTGTCCTTCAAGGTCTTATTGTATAGCATGCCTCCAGCTTGTATTTTCGCCTTTTTACGAATCAGCTCTATCAGTTCTGTCTCACAGGTTACGGGCTCTGGCAACTCTGTATATCCCATACTACAGCTGTGCGCATTGTGGGCATCACTGCCGCCAATTCCAGGTTTCCCGTATTTGAATGCCAATTTTGCTGCATTTTCATTAGACTCCATTGGTTCACATGCATTAAATACCTCTACGAAATCGAATCGCTTCATTATCTCTGGATTTTTAAAATAACGCTTTGTATTCGCAAAGCTCATATAAGCTTCTCCACATGGATGCGCCGGTCCAAGCACTCCGCCGTTCTTGTGAACAAAATCAATCAGTACTGAAACTGGCAAGCCTCTAAGTTCCAACAAACGCATCTTCACGCCCTGCGGCATGATCACCAAAATATGTCCGGCATCACAGGTATCGTATTCAATTCCCTTCAGTACCACAAAATCTTCATGCTTTTTTCCTTGAATTGTATTTTTCCAATGACGATAACCATTGTACGTATCATGATCAGTAACCAGCATTCCGCCAAATCCATTTGCCTTCAATATTGTTATATATTCATCTATACTAATCTTACTATCCGGCGACCCTTCTTTCACATGACAATGCATATCAATTTTCATAAAATGGCCTCCTCTTCATTTATGATTTTAATTTTATTATACATAACGTTCCCCCAAGTCGCAATGTAAATATTTGTATACTTTTAAAACTACTTTATCAAAGAACTACTTCCTATAAAAAAAAGATTGCTTTCGCAATCTTTTTATAACACTATTCTTTTCCATCAAAACAATATGTACAAAGTTCACATGGTTTTAAGCCAATTGATGCAATCAGATCATCCAAACGATGGTATCTTAATGTTGTGAAATTCTGTTGTTTACGAATTTCTTCTAACATGTATGCATAACGCTCGCTATTTGGATCTGCATATTCTGCCAATGTCTTGTCTGCATTTTCTCCTTCTTTATCAAGAATAATACGACGTGTAATCAAATCTAAATCTGATTTTGAACGCGAGAAGTTTAAATACTTACATCCGTATAACAATGGAGGACAGGCAGGTCTTACATGTACTTCTTTTGCACCACTTCTATATAAGAATTCTGTTGTCTCTCGTAACTGTGTGCCACGTACGATAGAGTCGTCAATCAAAAGAAGACTCTTGTCTTCAATTAAAGAAGGCACCGGGATCAGTTTCATTCTTGCTACCAGTTCTCTTTGTTTTTGGTTTGTAGGCATAAACGATCTTGACCATGTTGGTGTATATTTAATGAAAGGTCTTGCATATTGTAAACCTGATTCATTTGCATAACCAATTGCATGTGCAAGTCCTGAATCAGGTACACCTGCTACTAAATCCAGATTTACTGAACCTTTATCTCTTTGTGCAAGCATTGCACCACATTTGTAACGCATTTCTTCTACGTTAATTCCTTCATAGGAAGCTGTTGGGTAACCATAATATACCCATAAGAAGGAACAAATCTTCATATCTTTTCCTGCTTCTGAAACTGTTTCAACACTTTCCGGTGTGATATAAACAATTTCTGCTGGTCCTAATTCTTTATAATCCTGATATCCTAAACTGTTAAAAGCAAAATTTTCAAAAGAGACAGCATAAGCATCTTCTTTTTTACCAATTACGATTGGAGTTCTTCCATAACGGTCTCTTGCTGCATAGATTCCTTCTGATGTCATAATTAAAATTGACATAGAACCATCTACGACTTCCTGTACATACTTGATTCCTTCCACGATAGAGTCCTTTTTCGTAATTAACGATGCAATTAAATCTGTAGCATTTACTTGTCCACTCGTCATTTCCTGAAAATGTGTATGACCATTTTCATATACATATTTTAATAATGTTTTTGCATTGTTAATCTTACCAACAGTTGTAATTGCGAAACTCCCCAAATGTGATTGAATCAGCAATGGTTGTGGTTCATAATCTGAAATACACCCAATTCCGATATTTCCCTGCATTTCGTTTACATCTCGTTCAAACTTTGTACGGAATGGAGAATTTTCGATATTATGAATTGCACGTTCAAATCCACCTTCGCCATGAACTGCCATACCTCCACGTCTTGTACCTAAATGTGAATGGTAATCAATCCCATAAAATAAATCCAATACACAATCCGACTTTGAAGCAACGCCAAAAAATCCACCCATTTTTTTCTCCTTTTTCATAAACAAATATTGTGCCATTTTCCAGAGATAGTCTAGCACGATTTTGCGAAGAACGCAAACGTGAATGCTTTATTATTTTTAAACAGCTTTTATAAGCTTAATTAATAAACTTCAACTTTTATTTTAATGTTGTAACCCTCATAAAAATTTAATATAATGGTAATATTAAAAAGAATTTGCAAAAGAAAGTTGGTGGACAATTGAAGCTCACACAAAATGACACATATAAAGTTGCATTAGAAATCACCGGATGCAACGGTATGGAATGGCCATTCTATACATCTAAGATTGTAGAGTGCAACAATCTCGAATTATTACATTCGATTCTGACCTGCGGCATGCCGTCTCAATTTTTATCCCCATGGCATCACGAAAAAAGAACCCAGGAATTTATTTCAAAAATTTCGATGATTGAAACAAATCTAATTGTCAACGACGGATATCTATGTAAGTCACCTGCTACAGAATATCTTGATGCCAGCGAAAAAAGTGTAAATTCTTATTATCTCGGACTCATCTTTACAAAATTATTCAGTATGAAGGAATTCGATATCGACTATTTTCTTCATACCACAATTTTCGATCAGGTTTATGGAAAAGACTCATTGACCTGCAGCGGCCGTAAAAAACCATCTTTTGTAGGTTACCAGAAGGATACAAAAGAATGGAGTATCTGGGAGTCTACCGGAAAGCGTGACCACGCACCAAAAGCATTGGATGATGCATACAACCAGGTTCTTGCCATCAAGACTGTCAATGAAAAGGCTCCTTCTCTTGCAGTTGCTTGTATGACATACTTTGATACAAAGCATGGGGAATTACAGGGAATCATCCGCAACGCAAAAGAGGGTAAAAAAGCCAACATCGTATTTGATAAGGAGCAATTTTTCAAATTGTATTACCGCCATATCTGTGAAATTTTTGACGAATCACTCCGTCGTAAACCATTTGACAGCGTGATCGACTATATTGACGGCTATTTAGAGATCGAATTGGAGCTCTTTGGTCTTAATATCGAAAATACAAACAAAGACGAATACCTTAGAAAGCGCCGGATTAAACTCGGAGTACCAAAGGAAATACTTGGATATTTTCAGTATAATCACGGTCGCTATTCTGGAGATACTACGATTACTTCTATTATTGAATCTCAAAAAATCTCTTCTTTTGATCTGCAGGATGACAACCTTTTTATGGGAAGGGATGGAATTTACTTCCGAATTATATAAATTTTGCCCAAATATTTGGATTTTTTGGAAATATTCTTGGCAACACTGCTATCAAAAGTTGTGTTATAATCCCACCTGTAATGTTTATACATACATTTACAAGATCAATCGACCCGTCACAGAAATGTGCAAACTTAGAGTAGTAGGAGGTAATATAACATGGCTACAAAGAAAACAGAGAAAAACACAGTTGTTACTAATACAGAAGAAACTAAGGAAGTTGCTAAAAAAGCGAAAAAACCAGCTATGCAGTCTTCTTTATACGTTCAATTCGGTGGTAGAGAAGTAAAAGTGGAAGAAAAAGCTATCATCGCTTCTGTAAAAAAAACTTGGACAGCTGAAACAGGTAAAAAAGTTGGAGACATTGCTACAATGGATTTATACTTAAAACCAGAAGAAGCTGCTGTTTACTATGTAATCAACGGTGCTGAATCAGGTAAAATTGAATTATAATAGTAACGATTCAAAACTTCAAAGAAAGGTAGAGATTTAAGTAATTATGAATCTGAAAAACCTTATGCAATTTCAACAAATGTGGAGTGATTTCACTTCTCGTCATCCAAAATTTCCTATGTTTTTAAATGCGGTATCGCAACATGGCATTGAGGAGGGAACCATCATAGAAATACAGATCAAAAGGCCTGACGGAAAAGAATTCGCTACAAATTTGAAAGTTGCCAAAGAAGATATGGAATTATTCCAAAGCATGAAAAATATGAAATAAAATAAACCCACTCGGAACATTGCTATATGCACAGTTTCGAGTGGGTTATTTTATTAATTTTCATTCCAGAAATCCACTGGTTCGTAATCCTGCAGTTTTGCAAGAAAGCCTCGGTTGCGAAGTTCTTCCTGAATTAAATCGAGAGTCTGCTCGTCTTCGGCGGTAATTGTGTGGTAATGATAATTTGATGTCAGATTCTTTAAATTCGTCGACTTTCCGCTGGAAATCTCGTCCATATAGCGCTTTACATCACGGCGTGACTTGATATTCATCGCTGCTTTGATCACTCCATATACCTTGTGGTACACAAATACATCTTCTACTTTTCCGCCATGATCTACAAATAAATTCAATTCTTCCTCCACCTGTCCATCTGTATGAACTACTTTGAATACACGGCTTACGCTCTTTTCATCCTGCACAATGTATCCTTTATTTGTAGAAACAATCTCGATTCCATTTGCACGAATCAAAGCCATGTCCTGAACAATAACCTGTCTACTAACATCCAGCTGCTTTGCAAGCCCTGTTCCTGCAATCGGCTTATCACTGCTTTTTAATATTCTCAGAATCTGTTCTCTTCTTTCCTTCCCACTCATTGCCATTCTTATATCAATATCCTTCCTAATTTACACTAAATGTAGATTTTTAAGTGAAATATCCATAATTGGTGCTGAATGTGTTAAAGCACCACTTGATATATAATCTACACCAAGATCAGTGAGTTTGGCAATATTTTCTTTTGTGACATTACCGGAAACTTCTACTTCTGCTCTTCCAGCAATATAATCGATTGCTTCCTTTAATTGTTCATGAGTCATATTATCAAGCATAATAATATCTGCTCCTGCTTCTACTGCCTCTTTCACCATTTCAAATGTTTCAACTTCTACTTCAATCTTTCGGACAAATGGCGCATATTCTTTTGCCATTTCAATCGCTTTCTTTACACTTCCTGCTGCACCAATATGATTGTCTTTCAAAAGCACTCCATCCGATAAATTATATCTGTGGTTATTTCCGCCGCCTGTTCGTACCGAATATTTTTCAAAAATACGATTGTTTGGTGTTGTTTTTCTTGTATCAAGAAGCTTTGTCTTTGTTCCTTTTAAAAGATCTGCAACAGAACGTGTATATGTTGCAATACCACTCATTCTTTGTAAGTAATTTAGTGCTGTTCTTTCTCCGCAAAGGAGTACACGGATGTCTCCTCGCAATTTTCCCATAAGTTGTCCGACTTTTACAACATCTCCATCTTCTACATAAAACTCTACTTTTGTATTTTCATCTAATAAGGTGAAAACGCGCTCAAAAACCTGAAGTCCGCATATTACTCCATCCTGTTTGCAGATTAAATCCACTTCTCCCATTTGTGGTGTCTTCATAATACTGTTTGCCGATACATCCTCACTTGTAATATCTTCTCTCAACGCACTTAAAATAAGTGGATCTACATTTAATTTTAATGTTACTTGATCGTACATGATTTTTCTCCTTTAAATTGTCATTCTTTCTATTTCTTGCTTTACCAATATTTTGTTTTTATTCATATATTTTTCAATATTCTGAAATTGCATCAGATCTACCTGCTCGATTACCTGCTCTGCTTTCTTGATATTATCCATTTTTGACACAATATCCTTTGCTGCTCGTTTTGCAAATACAAGACTTTCAAGAAGGGAATTACTTGCAAGGCGGTTTTTTCCGTGTACTCCATTACATGCAGTCTCGCCAACAGCATATAACTGTTCCATCGAGGTCTTACTTTGATGGTCAACCCACACTCCGCCCATGAAATAATGTTGTGCAGGAACTACTGGTATGCATTCCTTCGTTACATCATATCCCATCATTCTGCAATGCTCAACAATATTTGGAAAATGTTCGTTAAGTTCATCATCTGGAATTGTTCGCAAATCCTCCCACACAAACTCAGTCTGGTCCTTTTCCATCTGTTTCCATATCTCTTTCGTCAGCAGATCACGAGGAAGCAATTCATTTACAAAACGTTTTCCATCTTTATCTCGCAGCACTGCACCTTCTCCTCGAACAGATTCCGAAATCAGAAAACTTCTTCCTTCTTCCGAGTAAAACGTAGTTGGATGAATCTGAACATATCCGATATCTTTCAGTTTTATATTATGCTTGATAGCAACTGCCAGTGCATCTCCGGTAAGATGTGCATAATTTGTAGAATGCGTATACAATCCTCCAATTCCGCCAGTTGCTAGGACTACAACATCTGCTTCTACTTTTTCCAGGCTTCCATCTGCGTTTTGAATCACTGCTCCATAACACACATTTTCTTTTTCAATAATATCAATCATTGTTGTATATTCCAAAAGCCTGATATTAGATTGTTCTTTTACCTTTCTAAGCAGAGTGCTTGTGATTTCTTTTCCTGTAACATCCTCATGATAGATAATTCGTTTTGAAGAATGTGCGCCTTCTCTTGTAAAAGCCAAACTTCCATCTTTCTCTTTCTGGAAATTTGCTCCCCACGAAAGCAAGTCATCTACCACATCTTTTGATGAACGAATCATAATCTCCACAGACTCTTTATCATTTTCATAATGACCAGCTTTCAACGTGTCTTCAAAAAAGCTCTCAAAATCACTCTCATCTCGCAGCATACACATACCACCCTGTGCAAGAAAAGAATCGTTACTTTCTGCATCCGATTTCGTGATTACTATAATTTCCTTATCTTCTGGCAAATGTAATGCACAGTATAGCCCTGCACACCCACTTCCAACAACTAATATATCTGTTTTCATTTTACATCTCTTTTCTATTTTGCAAGTTCCAACATTCTTTCTAATGGAACTAGTGCTTTCCTTCTAAGTTCCTCTGAGACAATCATTTCATTCGTTTCATTTTCAAGTACAGACAATACCTTCTCAAGGGTAATATATTTCATATCCATACAAAGCTGTTTTTCTGATAGGAGATAAAACTTTTTATCTGGATTTTGTTTACGAAGCTCGTATAATACGCCTTCCTCTGTTCCGATAATATATTCTTTTTCCCCCTCTTTTTCTACAAACTTGATAATTCCTGAAGTACTTCCTATGTAATCCGCCAAATCAAGAAGTTCCTTTGTGCATTCTGGATGCACTAAGAATTTTGCTTCTGGATGTGCCTTTTTGACTTTTAGTACACTTTCTTTGGTCATAGCTGCATGGATTGGGCAGTATCCATCATTTAAAATAATATTCTTTTCTGGTACTTGTTCAGCCACATAACGACCTAAATTTCCATCCGGAATAAAGAAGATGTTTTGATTCGGTAGATTTTTTACTATTTTTACAGCATTTGCGGAAGTTACGCAAACATCTGAATATGCCTTAATCTCTGCTGTAGAATTGATGTAACAAACTATTGCCAAATCCTCATATTCCTTTTTCATTTTATCAATTTTCTCCAGATTTATCATATGCGCCATAGCACAATCCGCTTTTATATCCGGCATAAGCACCTTTTTATCTGGATTCATAATAGCTGCGCTTTCTCCCATAAATGATACACCACAAAATACGATAATATCTGCATCTGTATCTTTCGCAACTTTACTCAGGTAATAAGAGTCACCGATATAGTCTGCAATCTCCTGCACTTCGCCTGTAACATAATAATGCGCTAATATAATTGCATGTTTTTCTTTTTTTAATTTTTTTATTTGTTCTATTATTTCCATATGAACCTCCATTTTTCCCAACAGGTCGTATTATAGCACCATTCTTGTCATGTGACAAGACAGTTGTATATTTTGGTGTAAAGTTCACAAAAAAAGATTGTGCATAACACAATCTTTTTACAGTTCTTTTAATAAGCAAGGGCTTCTTCTCTTGTCATCCAAAAATGAATACCGGTAGTTGAATCCTGCCATCTGTCTTCATTAAAATCTAAGACCTCTACCCACTGACCTTTTCTATATACAAAATTCTCATCAACCAGAGACCAGGCTTCCTCATACTGTTCCTTATAATCAAAACTTTTTATCGTCAAAACTTTTGCTTTGCTGCATCTGCACGAATTCATGGTAGCGGATGTTCTCTTCGCATCCGCTGGAATCAAAAGCTGTACCAAACGGTTATTAAAACATTTCTTATATCCAAGGAATGCACCCTCTTTGGGACAATACAATTCAAAAAACCGCGTCTCATCATCATATTCGATATCATCCAATTTCGCATGTTCTAAAACTGCCGCAAATAAATTTGCACCTTTGATATTTGCCCCTGTCAGATCATTGAATCGCATTGCTGCGCTTTGAAGATTACTCTTTTCAAAATTGACTCCTCGGAGCGAACAATGATCAAATAATGCATTTTTCACAGAGCCATGACTCATATCTGCTCCATCAAAACAAACATTTTTAAAAATACAGAGCGAAAAATCCACGTAACTCAAATCCCAACCTCTTAAATCCACATTTTCCATCTTAATCTCGCCAGGACAAAACATCTCTGTTTTTTTACGTTGCTTAAGTAAAATCTGCAATTCTTCTGGTGTAATTTGGTTCATATCTCACTCTCCTTCCAGTTCATGCTGCCAGCTTTACACAGGTGCTCCGCACTCCATACAATACGGAATATTCGGATCACATTCCATCCCACAAACAGGGCAGCACTTCACTTTTTCTTCCTTTGTTTCTATAATAGTAATCTTTACTCCTTCCTGGAGCTTGTCTACAACCGAAGCAGCATACCCGTTGATTTTTGCATTTTGCTCACTAAACTGTACCTCCGGTTCTGCTGCCCGAATCATCTCCAAGACAGATTCGAATTGTATCTCATCCGCTAATAATAGAGATGTATGATATGCCTTTTCCTTTTTTACAATAAACACAATATTTTTTAGCAGCTTACAATACAGACATGCATGCAAGTCATTTTTAAAATCTATCTCTCCGCCATCCAGAACATTCCCTTGTTCACCAAGAATCTTGAAACTCGTCCCCTCGCTTTTAAGTACTTCTGCCCTCTGTGGCTTTTTATTGAAAATATAGAGATTCTTTCCTTTTAAATTCAGATTCATCTTGTTGCATCCCTCCATCCGGCAATTATTTCTTTCTCTTATTATACCTTCCTATTACCTTTTTCTCAAGCTTGAACCCCTAGAAGCATTTGCTTCGCTTTTTTTAGTTTCTCTTGATTTTTCCTAAAAATTTTACGATAATAGTAACAGTAAACTATAATTAGGAGGTACCTTTATGAATTATGATAAAGAATTTCAGTTTGTTCAAAAACTTCTGTCAAACTATTCTTTAGGTGTTCATTTTGTAACAGCAGACTCTGATGATGTCATTGCTCATCCCGTCAGTAAGTGTCTTCACGATTCTTTAAGACAAATGTGGAATCATGAAACCCTGTTGCAACTCTTAATCAAAGAGTTTAGACCAAATACGATTTACCAGATTCATGACGTTTTTTCTTGCAACTATATTATATTTCAGCTTCCTGGAGAATCAAATCCACCTGTTTATGTCTATATTGGTCCGTACACTAGTAAAATGCTTCAAAAAGAAGACATTCATGCCCGTATTGAAAAGCTTCGATTTAATCCCAAAGCTACGGCTCAATTAGAACAATTTTACTTTGCAACCCCTTTGATCACAGATGAGACTATGCTCTTTTGTATTATATACACTCTGGGTGAATATTTATGGGGAAGTCTGGATAACTTTACCTTACAAGCAGTGGAAAATCCTTTTCTGCCAAATGTCGATGCCCTAGTTACCGATCATATTGTTTCTCCTGCCAAAGATTCTTTTTTATATCTTGGAATCGCGGAAGAACGCTATCAAATTGAGATTCAATTAATGCAGGCTATCTCAGTAGGACAGCTGCATAAAGCTGAACTTTACTTATCGCATTTACTACATCATCAACATACTGTACGTATTACGAATACTGTGCGCCAACTGAGGAATTACGTTTTAGCACTGAACACGCTCTTTCGTCTGGCCGCACTAACCAGTTCTGTGCATCCTCATACAGTAAATCAACTCTCTCTACATTATGCAGCAAGTGTAGAAGACATCAAGACTACACAGGAAGCCATAGACAGAATTCAGGAGATGCTGCAGCAATATTGTCTTACGGTTAAAAATTATTCTTTAAAAAGTTATTCTGCATTGATTCAAAAAGTAATTACTCTGATCGATTACGACTTAACTGCTGACCTAGGTTTGAATGCATTGGCTGATATAGTTCATGTTAATCCTTCCTATCTCTCCGCTTTATTCAAAAAAGAATCCGGAGAGACCCTTACTGAACATGTCAATCGAAAGCGGATTGACCGCGCTATTATCCTTTTGAGTTCTACTAATTTGCAAATAAAGGAAATCGCAAAATACTGTGGCATTCCAGATGTAAATTATTTCACGAAAAAATTCAAAAAATTGACGGGGAAGACTCCGAAAGAATACCGAAACGAGCTTTCAACTATATAAAGGAGGAATTTTATGAATTTATTAAACTTTTTTCCTATCTGGAATCAATTAACAAAAGCTGAACAAGAACGCTTATGTCGTATCTCACAAAAGCGAGTCGTTCCAAAAGGTACATTAATCCATAATGGTTCAGCAGATTGTGTCGGACTGTTATTAATCGAATCCGGACAACTGAGAGCATTTATTTCTTCCGAAGAAGGACGTGAGGTCACACTGTATCGTCTATTTGAACGTGATATTTGCCTTTTTTCCGCATCCTGTATGATGCCTAATATTCAGTTCGATATTTTTATAGAGACAGAAAAAGACTGTGTCCTTTGGGTTATCCCGCCAAAAGCATATCGTGAGATGATGGAAAAATCAGCTGCACTGGCTAATTATACGAATCAGATCATGGCTTCCCGCCTTTCAGAAATCATGTGGCTGATCGAGCAGGTGATGTGGAAGAGTTTCGATAAACGTCTTGCAGCTTTTCTCATGGAAGAGAGTGTATTAGAAGATAGTCTGATTTTGAAAATCACACATGAAAAGATTGCAAATCATCTTGGGACAGCAAGGGAAGTAGTAACAAGAATGCTAAAATATTTTCAAACGGAAGGTGTTGTTTCGTTGACACGCGGCACTATCGAAATCATAGATATAACGAAATTGCAAAAATGGATGTAGTCAAATAAAACTACATCCATTTTGTTACTCCTTTTTTCCTATTGCTGCCGCCGTCATAAATGCTGCACCTGGGATAGACATCACTACCGCCATGCTGCTTATCAAGCCTTTCACTGTCTCTACCACAATAAAATCAGAGTTCACCAGACTGATTACCGGCATACAATACATATAATATATAACCAACAGATTGATACTGCTTCCCGCAAAGGCAAGAATCAACGTATTGGTCATGGTTCCCATGATATCTTTTCCGATATTCATTCCACTCTGCAATAATTGTTTTACTGTGATGGAAGGGTTCTGCTCTTTGATTTCATAAAGGGAAGATACGATTGACATCGAAGTATCCATAACAGCGCCCATGGCTGCAATCAGAATGCCCGCAGTCAGCAAATTGTCAATGCGAAATTTTGTATTTTCTGTAATAAACAGCAAATCTTCCACTTCTGGTGTATTCAGCGTTGAGATACCGCCAATCTGTCCAACCAGCCATGCCAGGAGTCCTGCAAATGCTGTACACGTAGTGCAGCAAATAGTTGCAATCAGACTCTTCTTGCAAAATCCATTTAGCACAACCATTGTATACAAGGTGGAAAGCAATACTACAATAATTGCTGCAAGAATCGCCGGTATTCCATTGATCAGCATTGGTATGAATAAAAATACCACATTTAGGAGTGTAACAATCAAAGCTGCTACTGCCGCAACTCCTTTTTTTCTTCCATATAAAATCACCATTGCGATAAAAGCTGCCGCAAGCACCAGAATAATTCCGCTTCGTTCATAAGACATTATATTTGCAGTAATATATCCATCGTAACTTCCTACAATATATCGAGTCCCTACATTTCCTTCCATCTGCGTTGTTCTCGTCACAAAATTGATGGCCTGAACCGTCTTTCCTTTATATTTTCCCGAAAGGATTTTCAAATTCATTGTCTGCTTTCCAATTCGAATATAATTATAGTCCGGGTCCTGTCCCATACTATCTTCCACAACTTCAATCACTTCTGCCTTCGCGTATTCAAGTCCTTCCGGATAATCCGCCGGTTTTTCAAATTCCAGTATTCCGTTATATCCCAATAGTATCGCAATATAACATATGATAAATATCGTATGATATAAAACCTTTTTCATAATACTCTCCATTTTATCTATTTCTCAATAATCGCACATAACCTGCACCTCCATTTTCGGGAGTGCAGGTATGTTGTACTGGTGATTGATTCGTTATTTTATACTTTATTAGCGAATGTAGCTTGCGATGATAACATAATCCAATGCATTTACTACACCATCAAGGTTGATATCGCATGTTGTTTCGGCTGTCTGATAGTAAACTAATGCAATTGCTAAATCTGCGAGTGTAATTTCTTCATCTTTATTAATGTCGCTTGCTTTCTTGTAAGAATAGATTGTGGTAACAGCTTCGTCTTTGATCATCGTAGATTTTACGTCTTCCGAACCTACTGTTTCACCATCTTGAAGAACCTGTACGGTATCTGCTTTTGTAAGTGTTACCGCTACTTCATCCACATCTACACCTTCTTTGAGACGGAATGTATATTTGGCAACTTCTACTTTTTTATCTGATGAAAATGGATTCTGTACCCCTACCATGATGTCAGATACACCATTTTCTGTTTCAACATCTGTAAAAATTGTATCATCAAGGCAGCTTTCTACACTTACTAATTCCATTACAGATTCATCGTAAGAAAGTGCTGTTTCAAATGCGTTTGTATTAACGATGTTGTCAAATGAAACTGTGTATTCTAATGTATCTTCTTGTTCTTTTACGAGGAGTTCTACACCATCTACATATGAAGTTGCACAGTCAGCTAAATCTCTTTCCACAGTGAAAGAATCGTATACATATTCTTCTGTTGCGATTGTGTCTGTATCCGTATCATATTTAAAGCATGTTGTTACAGCACTGATTTCTGTGCTCGATACTTCAAGCATTGTGATTACTTGTTCTTTCTTCACATCACTTCCTGTATCTGTTGAGTTTACGTCAAGGAATTCATAGTTTAATGTAAGTGGGTCACCTTCTGAAACTGTATAGTTCTTTTTAGAGTACCATTTTAAACCGCCTGCATGTCCGCCTACCATGTAAAGTGGAGCATTGTCTGGTTGTTGGATGTTACCTTCTGCATCAACTTCTGGATTTGCATTTTCTCCATTTTCGGTTACAAAACCTCTCGAATATACATGGTCATGTCCTTGTAATACAAGGTCTACATCAAGTTCTGCAAATACTGGTGACCAGAATGTTCTTGCTGCAATGATATCACTGTCTGTAATGTGTGATGCACCTGTATAAAGAGATTTATGGAAACCTACGATTGTCCATTGTCCATTTGCTTTTGCATCTGCTACTTCTTGTCTTAAATATGCTTCTTGTTGTGCTCTTGCAGTTTCGTCAGATTTTGCGGCTTCTAAGTTCAGAATAATGAATTTTGCACAGCCATAGTCAAAGCTGTAAACAATTTTTCCTGCTTCTTCTGGAGCATTGATGTGTTGATACATTTCGCTGTTATCATGATTTCCCTGTGTAACAGCAATAAGGCTGTTTGCAAACATATCTTCTCCACCTGTAGAATATACACCATCATTGTTGAAGAGCCATTCCCATTGACTTTCGTTGTTGTTTGTATCTGTTACGTCACCTGCAAGATATACAAAATCAGGATTTTTTTCATTTACTTTTGCTAAAGTTGCACCAAGTGCTTTTGCATTGCTTGCATTTGAGACCTGTGTATCTGCAAGATATGCAAATGTAAATGTTGTCTCATCATTTTTTTCAAGTGCTGTTTTAAATGTACCTTCATATGTATTGAAACCATCACCTACTGTGTATTTGTATTCTGTGTATGCTTCCAAACCACTTACTGCGATTTCATGGATGTATTTTCCGCCAATTCCCTGATAAGAACTGCCTTCAAAATACATCGTATCTCCACCTTCTGCTTTTTGGATAGAAATAATAGTTGATGCATCTGCTACAGTTGTATAAGTAACATTTACTTCTGTAGCTGCATCATTGCCCACATGCACATTGAGCTGTGCTGGCACTTTATTTTCATCAATTACGGAATACTCAACGGCCTGTTCATCTGATACTGTGCTTTCACTTGTTTCTGCCGCTGATACTGGAATCACTTCCATCATCATTGCTACTGCCAATGCCATAGCACCAATTTTTTTCATTCTTTTGCTATTTACTATTTTCTTGGAAAACATCTTTTCTTTCTCCTCTCATTTTCCTTTTATATATCAATACCATTGCCACTACTGCCACAATCACCATAAAAACGGCAAGTAGAACAACTATATTAATACCATTGTCTTCTGTCGGAACCTCGGCATTTTCTATTACTGAATCTGCATTTAAGTTTACAAGCATTCCAGCATCCAGAGATTCAGAAGCATATTCCTGATCTCCTACTGTGTAAATCTTGATGTCCTGAATTACAATTGCAGATTCTGTCTCAGGTTCATAGGCGCCTTCTACTGTAACTACCATTTCATCACGAAAGCTGTCTTCACCTTCAAAAAATCCAAACCATACAAGACCGTTTGCTTCTTTGGGCCCTGTCATAGATTCAGCATCACTCGAAATAGAAGTAATTTCTGTTCCCTCACTACAGATAACACCAAATTCTGCACCTGCATAATTTTCAGATGTATCTATACAAATTTCAAAACTATATTGTCCACTTTCTTTGTCTACCGAAATCTCTCTAGTCGTAATATCAAATTTCTGTGTACTCTCTGCTGCCATGGCAGGCATAAAAGAAAGTAATACGAGACTTGCGGTCAGCATGACTAAAAAAGTACTTGTTTTCTTTACTAGATATTTCACTTTTTTCATCTCCTCTTCTTATCATTTCTGACAAGATTACTTTAACAGGGCAATGTAAAGATTGTTGGCATGGGAATGTAAAAAGAAAGAAAAATGGGGATTTATCTAAGCGATATACAAACAAATAAATCTTCGTATATCCTTCACTACAACGCACCGCTTCCTACGACTAATGCACGTATTCGTAAGAGTCTGGCATGTTCGCCGTGCGAGGCTCTCATGCTAGACTCAAACGACTACGGCATGGATTCTCCGTCGCTTTGCTTAACTTACGTTCAGGAGATACGAAGATTTATTTTGTGCGCATATACTTTGATAAATGAAAAATGTGGCGCTGCGCGCCAAAGTTTGTTGGCTTAGGTGGGGGTGAATTGCTTGGGTGAATATAAAAATAGTTTCCAGAACTCTACTTTTTCTGTATAGAAACTGCTTTTTTATATTGACATTTTTACCCTGGGTATATATAGAATTTCGCAAATCCGCTGCCTAAAAAGCTTGCTTAAAAAGACTCAAAATAATCAGATTGGACGTATGTATAAAAACAAGTGAATGCTACCGTCACTTTTAACGAATTCATGGGCAGTATTAGTTCCTTTTTTTTACATTTGGAAAAAACACATCATTTAGAGCTATTTTTAGCAAGTTTTTTCGGCAGTGAACTTGAAAAATTCGATATATACCCAGGGCATTTCTTACAAGCTGAACTTTTCTCACATATGCCCACTCGATTTACAGCAAGCTATACTTTTCTCACATATGCCCACGCAATTTACAGCAAGCTCTGCGCTACAAAAAGCCCCACGAAAAAATTAACCATAAACTGACTACTTTTATTTCTATCACTTAGATAAATCCCCTATAACGCACGAATGCCACAGATATTAAATCTGTGACATTCATATTATCATTCCGTTTTTCTTTTTTAATCAGTAACATAGCTACACTATTTCCGTGCATCGCCACCTGTCAATTAAGCCTTTTTTGCCGCTCTTAACTCTTCATTTGCTTTTTCAACTTTCATTCTAGACATAATAAATGTGATGATAAGAGTAATCACGACTGGAATCCATAAGTACATTGTTTGTAACATGCTGATAGCTGAATCTGGCTGAACTGCTGATGTACCATTATATCCAGCAAATTGTAATAACCATCCCTGGATAGCTACACCAAGGCCACCACCAATTTTTACACCAAGAGATGTACAAGAATACATAGTTCCATCTACTCGTTTACCTTTTGTTAGGTATGTATACTGAGAACATTCTGCGATAACCGCATTCATATCTCCCTGCCATGGTCCCATACCAAATGCTGCTACTCCAGTAAACAGGAACATTAATGGAAGATTACCCATATATGCAGCTACAACTACTAATGCACGACCAAGTGTACCAAGCGCATATCCCCAGAAATTCAACTTATACATGCCCTTCCATTTTTGAACAAGGGATGGCGTGATAACAAGTGCGATGATAAGCGGAATGTTGATTGCCCATGCAAAGTATGAGAAAAGATTTTCATTACCCATTACATATTTCATATAATAAGTACCAACACCAAGCATTGCACCATATAACTGCTGAAGAATATATGTTACACAAATCATTACATAATACTTATTTGCAACTAATAACTTCGCAGCATCGATTAATGAATATTTTTCGTCAACAGTAGCATCATTTGTTGTTTCATCTTCTTCTCTGAGTTCTCCTTCAGATAACTCTTTTACAGAGAATACTGAAAGACTGAGAACGATTACCAATTCTACAATAATTATAATCTTTATTGCAAATCTTATACAGATTCCATTATACCAAGTCTTCGCTCTATTAGAACCATTTACATAAAAAAGAATTATCAAAATATTATAGACAGCTACATGGAGCAAAATTGCCGTTCATAGCTGTCTATGCATTATTTATGCTGTGTATTATAATATTTCCTTTGTACTTTTCCTATGGTTTTAATCAATTGAGTCATACCTTTCAGTGGCAGATAATATGCCTGTACTGGAATAATGACACTATCTGATGCAGCTAATGCATTGATTGTCAGCATATCCAAACTTGATATACAATCAATCAAGAATAATTCTCTCCAACTGATCTGATAATGTTACTGGAAGATTATCTGGGTCTGTCCATCCCAATGATGTAGTCAAATCTTCCTGTGGGTCTGCGTCTACAAGAAGTACTTTCTTTCCAGCATTGGCTAATCCTACACCTAAGTTTACGGTAATGGTTGTCTTTCTATGTCCTCTACTGTAAAACTCATTTTTTCAGGAGCAACAACCCATTTTTCTTCCACATCGTCATATCTATGTATAACAATAGTCTTTAATATCTTGAACCTGCATTACTTTCACCTTTATTAACTAATGAATCTTTTATAGAAGTGATTATCTGATAACATTCTTTTTTATCTTTTGATTCCGTCCTGAAGGTGGAACAAGAACACTGCACCATTTTCAGTTATATATTCATTCCAATACTCCAAATCAAGATGTGCAGATATAAATTCTTCCCATATTGCAGCTTTTTCTTCTGGAAACGAGACCATAAAATTTCCACCATCACGATTAATTTCAACCCCTTGATGTTCCAACGTATAAATTGATTCATCTATTCCCATTACATATGAATGATACATTTTTGTTACCTCTCCTTCTTTAATCCTTACTTCAATTCAAAAACACTTTCCACCATTATAAAAGTTTCTTCTATTGTTCTTGTGTCATCTCGTTTAATGACGTTAAATCCTGAATTAAGGAACTTATTATATACCTCTTTCGAATTAATTCGCATCAAACATTTTCTGAAATCATCCATCGCCTTATCTGGATTCTCCTCCTCTAGCAATAACCGATATAAAAATTGTTTTTCTTTATCAGGCCGTTCAAAAAATCTATTAACGGATATCTCCGGTTCAGCAAGCATAATCAACACATGATTTCTGTCTGAAATCTCCGTTAACACTTCTACAGGAATATTGGTATCCACAAACACCGGTCTATCTTGTTTTGATAATTCTTCTAGTATTTGTAACTCTAGAATAGTACATTCCCTTGTAACTACTTTTATCCATTCCTCATACTCATCAGGAGTTCTTCTTACAAAATCTCTCCAATCTTTTAAATCTCTGGTATATGTCAATCCCGGAAACTCGTTGCTATCTAATTCTGGCAATTTTATATCATGATAATTTTCTTCACATACAATTCCGTTGTACTTTTCAGCTAACATTTTTACCATAGTTGATTTGCCAGCATATGCAGTTCCATTAATAAAATAAACATTTTTAAATTTCTTCATTCTTTAACCACTCCACTGACTTTTTTAATGCTTCTATTGTCTTTGTTTCTAAGACACATCTTGTATTGCATACCTTAGCTATAGTCAAACGGTCTATCAAATCTATTTCTCCATCACCTAATGCCAAATAATTTTTCGGTGGATTTTCTCTTCCGTCATGAATGTGAAAATGACTTAGCTTGTCCTTATTGCTAAGGATAAATGGCACATCAATTTCTCCCGTTCCTTTTGAATGCCCTATATCCCATGTCAAAACAAAACAATTGCTTTTTAACATGCTTTCTATTGCCTTTTTTTCATATTCACGAAATCCATTCGTATTTTCAATAGCAATCAATAATCCATATATACATCAAAATCTCTCTCATACATTTGTACCTTTTTGTCCGACAATGTAATGTAGATTCCATGATGCATATGCATATTGATTGTTAGCGGCTTTTCCTTTTTCCCGTGCTTATTCTTTAGTTCTACAAAATTCTTTGTCACTTCTATCGTGCGCCTTACTGTTTCCAAATAAGCATCTCGACCAATGGATTAAAATCTGTAATATTTAAATTTTCATCTAAATGAATTGTATAATAAATCCCTGCTTCATCCGCTTTCTTATAAAACCAATCGGTATCCTCGATTTTGTCGATTTGATATTCTGGAAAATTCATATTTAATTCAACAAAAGACAACCCCAATTCCTTACAAAGGTATATATTATCCTCAAGAGTTCTATTTTCAATCAGAGTCGGCATTCCAAATTCCAACATAAAATTCCTTCTTTCTTATCAACTCACTCTGTTCTTGACATGAGCCTCCTTCGCATATGGATTAATGACAACACGGCGATCCTATGCCTTTGGCACAGGTTGCCATGACAACAAGTCTACCTTATGCTATTCGTGTAAAGAGCAGAGTGTAATTTATTACAAAAATATCCTCGATTATTTTCTTACATTTCCTATTATACTAAAAACACTCTCAGATTACTACCTGAGAGTGCATTAATTACATCTATTCACTTATCCTCTACAACAAACGTTTTACATCCTGCTTGTTATATAAAAATCTTCTCACTTCCATAATCTTGTCATCGCCCTCATCATCTATCACAACATAATAGACAACAAAGTTTTTCACATAAATTCTGTAATATGGATAGCGACGTTCCCTTAAAGAACGATATGGTTCAAATGATTCTGCCACAAGCTGACACTCCAATATTGCCGCTTCAACCTCATCCAACAAATCATTTGCAGCCTTTTCATTATGTAATTCCTCTGCGATATATATAATCTTTTCCTCTAAATCTTCGTAGAACAGTGGCAAATATCGCAGCTTGTACTTTGTATTAGCCATTTCCCTTCCTTCTAAGTTTAGAGAAAACTTCTTCATGCGTATATCTTCTGTCATCTTCTTCCGCTGTTTTATCAGCCAAATCAAGTGCTACTTCAATACCATCTGTTAATCTTGAATACGCTTCCAGACTAAGCACAACCATTGCACCATATCCGTTTTTTGTTAAATATACCGGTTCACCACATGCAACTGCTTTCTCCACATCCGGAAACTTATTTCTTAAATCTGAAACTGGTCTAATCTGTATCATAAAAACCTCCTTGCAATGCTTATCATAATTTTATCAACATTTTATCTTTAATCATATTATAACCGATTAATCATGATTTTACAACAAACAACTGGAGCTAAAATAATTTTCCAATTTTCACATATACACAAGGTTCACAGTACGCAAAATTACATTTTTTTGCAAAAAATATAGGGAGCCTTTGCAGACTCCCTATACAATGTAAAGCTTCATTATAATCTTTTCCGGGAAAAGAAATATATTTTGACTATGATAAAGTATTGCGCTTCGAATCATGTAGTCTCTAGGTATTTCGTAAGTCCCTAGAAAACATGCTGTTATGAGGGAAAACCAATTTTGCTCTCCCACTTTCTGCCCCAAAATTGAGGACTTAAAAAATTCAATTTATCAATAAAAATCTAGTTTTATCAATAACCTTAATTTTCAAGGGTTTTCTCGGCTTTCTAAATAAAAAAAGACCTCATAGAGATTTCTCTCTACAAGGTCATTTTAATTTTGTTAGAAAGTGAAAGGGGATAATGAAGTTTCCCTTTTCACACATGCTGTTACGAGGGAAAGTCAATTTTGCTGTTTCACTTTCCCTGCAAATCCCCCTAAATTGAGGGTTTACAGACACACAAGTATCAATAAAATTAGTTTTTTATCATTAAAAACCCTTTATTTTCAAGGTTTCTCCGCTTTCTG
>JBGVGF010000013.1:0-2725 GCA_045121495.1 Faecalimonas sp. | reverse complement strand
GCGAATCTGTTCTCTTGAATTTCTGTCCTCTCGGACTGTCTTTCCAGACATTACTCATTAAAGAATTTCAAGGTTTGCATATGTTCTTAAAGAACTTTGCATGTTATACTGTTTAGTTATCAATGTTCATTTTCATTAGCGCTGCTTATCAGTTATCTGCATCAGCAACTCTGTCATAATATCATGTGTCGTTTTATTTGTCAACAACTTTTTTACTTTTTCGACTCATTCTCGCTCTTTCAAAGAAGGCTCTTAGAACTCCTCGCTGTTAAGTTTTCGTTGTTGTCGTTCGCGACAGCTTTGTTAATATACACCCTGGCATAGACAAAAGTCAACAACAATTTACAAACTTTTTATAAAATGTCATTTTAACCAAAATGTACAATTTTCTTTCTATTTATTAGTAATATTTCACAACACACAGAAGGTAATTCCACTCTAACCACCTTCTGTATCAACACATAATGATTTGTTGTTCTTCCACATTTGCTTACTTCCAGATATCTCTTCCACTCTGAAAGTTTCTCAAAGAATCCACTTTCTTTTGATACAATCTTTTTAATTCAGGAATTCTGATATGACGCTCTAAAATATCCTTTTCATATATGGAGAAATCCATTTCTACCTTGTCAATGTCAACCAGCGTACGATTTCTAACATATTGTAACAGCTTGCTCTCTTTTTCAATAAAGGAATGTGTTTTTATTTCACTTAATCGTACTTTGCTTAACCCTTCGTATGGAACATTATAAAACATGGAATTGCCAGAATCAAAAATCGGAGCAAATCCCAGCAACTCTAATGTATCTGGATTTCTTACAATTGCTATATTATTCATATGTCTGTCAGTATTAGTAAGCAGATAATCTGTCATAATCTGATAATCCATAAAATCATGAAAATACTGTTCTTCCATTCCAAGACCAATGCAAACTTTTTTCAATGGATAATATAATGATTCATTTTGTTTGGTTTTCACGGTTTGTAATAGTTCCCATGCGGAAATGCATTCTACATCTTCACTGCAAAAGTCGTATGACAAACAGCCAAGACCCTCTATTCCGCCTGTAGTCTGCACTTTAACCAATGAATATTGCGTGTAATTTTGAAATCCCTGCTGTTTATGTAAATTTGTTGCAAAAATTTCATTCAAGCTTTGCTGATAGGACTCTCCATAGTTTCCTTTGATCATATATCGGCGACTATCTTTATCAATGCACCACTTCTTCTGAAGCTCCCCTTGTGATGTTGCACAATTGAATTTTGTTTCTTTCCTCAAATCTACCATATGATCCTGATTAATGGTTATCTCTCCGAAAGAATCCACAAAATCATTGGTAAACAAATTTGTGTCTTTCCATGTAAGGTCTTCCCCTCTTGGCTGAATCCAGTAACAGTCTGAAAGACTGAGTGCCAGATTATTCACCAAAGCGCTGTTCGTAGAAGTATATCCTAATTTCTGCAACGCTGTCTTCGCTCCATGTCTGGTCTTAGGTATCGCACGATCTCTCCACCATTCATGAAACTTCATATTATTCATCTGTCCGCCTAATGGAAAATGTCCAGCCGCCGCCTCATTTTTCCTTACATTACCAAGTACTCCATCCTCTGTAATTTCCATAAGGCATACGCGGATATCTTTATGCATCAAAAAATATTCTTTTGCTTTTCTTGCCATAGATACTCCTCCTAACGACTCCAAAGAATGTCATCCTCTTTATCAAAACGACAGTCTCTGCTAAACTTTTCTTGTATTTCATAGAAGCTTTCAAACAATTCCTCCAGATATAATACAAGGTTCTGTTCTTTTACTCCCTCTAATCCTTCCTGGATATTTATTATATTTCCTCTGGTATCAGCCACGGTCTGCTTATTTGCATCATAATAAAAAGTGACACCGTCTTTTCCCTGAATTTTTTGTAATGCTGTCTGTGTACCAGGAAGTGTTCTCGCAATTAATCTCAAAACATATGGTGCTGGTGACGCTTCACCCTGTTCCCATTTGCGCAGTGTACTAAGAGGTATTCCATACATCTCTGCAAATGCCTTTTGCGTCATTCCGGTCATATCTCTTAATTCTTTAATCATATATTCCATCGCATTCACCTTGTATACCCAATCTGGTTAGTCATAAATTTATAATACCCATTTTGGTTACTTCTGTCAATCAAAATGGAGTAAATCTTTATCTTATATTATTTTCTTGATTTACTCTGTTTATACATTTGTTATATTGCTTTTCCGCATAAAAAAAGAACGATACTTTCGTATCGTCCTTATCATATACATTCAAAACTTCACATTGAAATCTACACAATCTCTTCAACATCTCTTGGAATAACTCCTCTTATCTCTAACCAGCCTCTTGGTTAAGCCCTCGACCTATTAGTGACAGTCAGCTGCACACGTTACCGTGCTTCCACCTCTGCCCTATCAACCTCGTCGTCTTCAAGGGGTCTTACTCTTACGATGGGATATCTCATCTTGAGGGGGGCTTCACGCTTAGATGCCTTCAGCGTTTATCCCGTCCCGACATGGCTACCCGGCCGTGGCGTTGATCGCCAACCGGTACACCAGAGGTCAGTCCATCCCGGTCCTCTCGTACTAAGGACAGCTCCTCTCAGATATCCTACGCCCACGCCGGATAGGGACCGAACTGTCTCACGACGTTCTGAACCCAGCTCGCGTACCGCTTTAATGGGCGAACAGCCCAACCCTTGGGACC
>JBGVGF010000012.1:0-9929 GCA_045121495.1 Faecalimonas sp. | reverse complement strand
ATTGGAGATTATTTTTATATTTGTATTTAAGCTTAAGAGTTCTATGATTGTGAAAGCGGCGGTTTCCATGGCTGCGATCGCTGTCATTTGTGTTGCTACAGAAATGGTGATTGATCTGCATTTGAGAGGATATTTTTATCTTCGCTGGTCTGCCATCGTACTGACCTGCTGTGTGGTCATTGATATTATTTTGATGACGATTTATCTGCAGGAAGGACTTCGGGCAGAGATTCGAAGAAGAATGCATTTTTAGACGGAATTTTTTACAACTAGAGGAAATTTATGAAAAAACATGTACAGGATTTTACTCAGGGAAATCTCTGGGTACAGATGATCAAATTCAGCCTGCCTTTGATCTTTTCCAATTTATTACAGGTACTTTTTAATATGGCTGATGTGGCGGTTGTGGGACAGTTTGCGGGAGCCAATGCGCTGGGCTCTGTAGGGTCTACAACGATTTTTGTCACATTGTTTACGACTGCGCTGATCGGGATTTCCGGTGGTATGAATGTACTGATTGCCCAGTCTTTAGGAGCGAATCGTCCACAGGAGACGAAAGAATTGGTACATAACTCCGCTATTTTGAGTGTCATCATTGGTGTAATCACTCTTCTAATCGGGCTTGTTTTTGGACGTCCTATTTTAGAGCTGTTAAATACCAAACCGGAGCTGATTGACGGAGCTGTGATCTATGTTCAAATCTACTTTTTAGGAATGCCGGCAATGATGCTTTACAATTTTGGTAATGCTGTTTTAAGCGCTGCGGGAGATACGAAACGTCCGCTGAAATATCTTTCTATTTCAGGAGTTTTGAATGTGGTCTTAAACCTGATTTTGGTAATTGTTTTTCATCTGGATGTGGCCGGAGTTGCGATTGCCAGTATTATTTCTCAGTATCTTTCAGCATTTTTAGTGTTGAGGGCCCTTGTTAAAAGTCAGGACAGTTTTGCACTTCGATTCAGTGATTTAAAATTTCAGGCGCGACATGCAAAGGCTATTTTAGCGCTTGGTCTTCCCAGCGGAGCACAGAATGCGGTATTTCAGATTGCAAACCTGTTTGTGCAAAGATCGGTCAACCGTTTCAGTGCAACAGTCGTTTCCGGAAATTCTGCTGCTGCGAATGCGGACGGGCTTGTGTATGAGACAATGGCGGCACTTTATACTGCTTGCGCCTGCTTTATTGGGCAAAATTACGGGGCTGGCAAAAAGGATCGTATTTTGAAGAGCTATTTTATTAGTTTGATTTATTCTTTTGGGATTGGGGCTGTGATTGGGCTTGGTATTTTGGCTTGCGGAAGAAATTTTCTTGGCATTTTTACGACAGATCCAGCTGTTATCGAGGCAGGAATGTATCGACTGACGATTATGGGATTTTCTTATCCGATTTCTGCATTTATGGACAATACCATTTGTGCTTCCAGAGGGCTTGGAAAGAGCGTGGTTCCTGCGTTTATCGTGATTATGGGGTCCTGTGTTTTCCGATTGATCTGGATTTATACGATCTTTGAATATTTTGAGACGATTACGTCACTTTATTTGCTGTATGTTTTCTCATGGACTATTACAGCGATTGTGGAGATTATTTATTTTGTTAAGATTTACAAGGAGCAGACGAAAGCTCTTGTATAGAGCAGTTTGGTTAGGAGGATTATTATGTTAGCAGTTGGGAAAAAGGCACCTGCATTTTCTCTGCCAGATCAGAATGGCACTATTCACACTTTGGAGCAGTATCTTGGGAAGAAGGTCATTCTTTACTTCTATCCAAAGGATAATACTGCCGGATGCAGCAAGCAGGCATGTGGTTTTTCAGAACGTTACCCACAGTTTACAGAACAGGGGGCTGTTGTTCTTGGGGTAAATAAGGACAGCGTGGCTTCTCACAAAAAGTTCGAGACAAAATATGGACTCGCTTTTCCGCTGCTGTCTGATCCTGAATTGGAGACTATTCAGGCTTATGATGTTTGGCATGAGAAGAAAATGGCGGGACGGACTTATATGGGAATTGTACGCACGACTTATTTGATTGATGAACAGGGGATTATTATTAAGGCTTCTGATAAGGTGAAGGCTGCAGATAATCCACAGCAGATGCTGGATATTTTGATGGAGATTTAAGTTAGGGATATGAGAATGAAAAGAGGTTGCCTTGGCAACCTCTTTTACATTTTATGGGTTTGGTATAAACTTCATCCTTTATTTGCTAAAACATCCATGTATACTTTATACATCGATTCACTGAAGCAGGACATAATTACCTGCATTGAATAGTTTTCGTTTTCTTGCAGCCATTCCTGAATTGTTGTAAGGGCAATTTCTGCTGCTTCATAGGCTGGATATCCATACACACCTGTAGAGATTGCTGGAAATGCAATCCTATGGATATCATTGGCTTTTGCAAGTTCCAGTGAATTGTAATAACAATTGCGTAAATCCTGTTTATCAGATGATTTTCCAGAATAAATTGGGCCCACTGTGTGAATAACATATCTTGCCTTTAGGCGGTATCCTTTGGTTATTTTGGCTTCGCCAGTGTTGCAGCCATGCAGTGTCCTGCATTCTGCAAGGAGATCCGGACCTGCAGCCCGATGAATGGCTCCGTCTACGCCTCCGCCACCGAGGAGGCTTTTGTTGGCTGCATTGACGATGCAGTCGACGTCTAATTTTGTGATATCTCCAATATCGAATGTAATTTTTGTATTCATTTAACTTATCCTCCTTGAACATTTGCAAAAAGGGCTGTAAAACAGCCCTTTTTTAAGTCTTTTATTTAGTTCGCAAGCATTTCTTTTACTTCTGCTTCTGTTATATTTAAACGTACTGCAACATCAGCCACAGTGAGAATTCCTTCACGCAACAACTGTAAAAATGCTCTGCTCTCACCTTCATTTCTTGCCGCTTCTAACTCATCATGAAAAAGTTCCCTTAACGCTTCACACATATCGTTCCCTTTAACCTCCTCAAACAATGTTTCGTTTGCACGAATGATAATGTTCATCATAGCTTTGTATAAATCATTCTGCCTATGCTTTTCATATTCTGTTACTAATTCATCTACTTCTCGATATTCCTTCAAATTATTCGTCAAATTCCTTAATCAGAAATTTGACTCTTTTGAAAGTTACGATGTCAGCAACAACTGCATCGGAAGATATGCACCTTTACAAGCGCCCATTCCCTTCTAATGGCATTTTGCTTTATGATTTGCTAATGTCTTTCCAGCCTTACTCTTTGCACTTTTGCCAGAAGAGTTACTCGCTAAAGTTTTTCCAGCTTTTCCAACTTTTCCTCCATGGTGCACTGCCATATGCTTCAACCTCCTTTGCAAGATATTTCTTGTCAAAGAAAAGCTCTTTTGTTATATTTAAATTGTCAGAATAAATACGTCAAGGAACTTTTCTTTGACTCACTGCCAAGTTAGCCGCTTGGCAGTTTTTCTATGTAAAGAGTTTTCTCTTATACATCCTTATTCCTATTTAGCAAATACTCCGAAAAAGTATTTGCCGGCAGCTTTCTTTTTTTCTCTAACATTTCTCTCCAAATTTTATTGCCCTCTTCTTCGTTTATCAGACCCTTGTCCAACGCTTCTACCAAAATTTGTCCGGTATCAATGTGTTGAAGACCGTATTCCTCAACATATGGTGCAATATCTCTATAATTATTACTTGCAAGAACTCCATTGTAGGTTTTTGCTAATGCAATTCCACCAGCTTCACCACGCCCGATACTCTTTTTCCCTTTTTCTCCCCGTACAAGCATTGAATATAATCTGTACTCTTCTGTACCAGCCTCAATTGCCTTTACTGATATATCCTTACTACTAATCAATATATCTGCACGTTGTTTAATATGCGGAATACATGGATTAGAAAGTTCTTGATAGACAGGTTCTGGTAAAACAATTTTGCCTCCATAAAGCTCATGCAATATGTTAGTCTCATTAACCCACAAGAAAGCAGATAGACAATCTGTGTCAAAAAATAAATTGTCAGTCATTCAGATTAGCTTCCTCCTCGTCAAAATTGTATACGATATCTGCTCTATATGCTTCTAACAAAAGTTCTTCTCTCTTTCCATTTGAGATAAGGTCATTTTCTGCCATCTTTTCAACTTTCCGAATATATTCTCCAGTTGTAAAATACTGTTTGCTTTTATCTGTCGGAAAATATAATTCTTTTCCATATCCCAACTTAGCGGCTACAGTAGAAACGGTAATCGCCTTATATTCATCAGCAACAGAACTGCTGAGCAGATTATCACACACCAATCTATGAAGCATGGCCTGATGACTTACTTGAAAAAATTGTTCTGCATCAATCACTTTTTCAAGAGTCCATTCTGATTTTTCGTCTTCATATTGTAAAAGCGCGTCGTAAGGCATTAACAAATAACTTGCAAATTGATCTGCCTCACACTCTGATTCCGATTTTTCACCATTCATACTCATATCACAAATTACCCGCTGCATATTTTCTTCATACAACACGTGATATAATTCATGAGCTAAAGTAAATCTTTGTCTGCCATAGGAAGTTGTGGAATTAATGCAGATAATAATATCATCTTTCTCTTTTGTACACATACCACTGATTCTTGAAGACATCGGATATTTAACCAAGGTAATTTTCTTATCTTTCCAGCCATTCACAATCGCAAAAATATCGATTGGGGAATATCCATCCTCGTTCCACATTCTTCGTGTTTTTAATGCTAATGAGTTTAATTCCTGAGGTGTTCTCATAATTATTAATCTCCTATCATTTCGTTCATATAACGAATATTCATTACAATTTTATTGACCATCGCTATACTTTCCAAATCTTCTGTTTGGATACCATTAGAGCGAAATGCAAAATTTAATGGGATATATGCATCATCTTCTCCCAACAAATATGCTTCCGAACAACCAAACAAACTGCAAATTTTTTCAATTAAGGTAATATTCAAACTTCTCGTACCATTTTCTAATTTCGTAATCATAGACTGATCAACATCTAAATACTTTGCCAATTGTTCTTGCGTTATCTTACTTTCTTTTCTTAACTGTTTTAAACGTATATTCTTTGTGCTTGCCATCATGCTTTAAATCCCCTCTAAAAACACTCTCAGTGTCTGCCTATGTTTATTATATTATTCTTTTGTCATATTTTCAAGCACTGTTTTATTGTTTTTTATGACGCCCACATTTTTTACTACCATTTCTTTTGTTAGGAGCTCATTGAAAATCCTTACTTTCTTGCCTCGTAATCCGCTTCAATCTCTTCCTTCCAACTTACTGGCATCGGTGCCCCACATCTTACCTTCGCAATGGTTTCGCTCAACACTCTGTAGTTAATTTCTGTACCTTTCTCATCACTGTGAAACCTCACTGCCCGCTCCGGCGCAATCCCGAATCGCCCTGCTACACTTATTGCATCCATATTGGCACCGAGGAATAAAAATTCCCAGCCGTAACGTTCTTTCTGTCTCTCAATCATCCGTTTTACTTTCTCATAACCATATTGTTTACTTGCATTCTCCATACCGTCTGTCGTAATTATGAACAATGTCTTTTCTGGTCTGTCCTCAGCTCTGGCATACTTGTGCACATTTCCAATATGATGAATTGCTCCGCCAATGGCATCCAGAAGCGCTGTACACCCTCGCACATAATAATCCCTTTCTGTCAAAGGTGCGATTTCTTCCAGCAATTTGCGGTCATGCAATACTTCACATTTGTCATCAAATAATAATGTGGATATTACAGCTCTTCCTGCTTCCTTTTTCTGTTTCTGAATTAGCGAATTAAATCCTCCTATTGTGTCCGCTTCCAGTCCCGCCATCGAACCGCTTCTGTCTAAAATAAAAACAATCTCTGTAAATTTACTCATAAATAAAACCTCCTTCTCTTTTGTACCTAAATCATACAAAAAAGAGGGAGGTCTATGGTCGCATACGAAGCGACATTTAACCGCCAATACTTGGCTGTCCAAATTCAAACAAAGTCATGTTAATCTTAAAAATATCATATTGGCCCTGCAAAATGAACCATTCAATGATGATGTCAAATTTACTGCTGTGAGTCAACGCATAGCCTGCACGTCCGATAAAATCCTTCGTCTCATCCAGATTCAGCTCAAGCGCGATCGCCAAGGCAATGGCATTGGTTTTACTCGGCTTGTAATCCTTATTGTTCAGAATTTTGGAAAACAATTTCCGATCCATATTTGCCTTTTTATAAACTTCCGGATTCGTCTTATCCTTTTTGATGAGCCAACGGAACAGACTTTCCGAAAATGTATCCTCTACTTCATCAAGCAGATCTTCCAGTTTCCGTTTCAGCTTTGCATCTGCCAGAATATTTTTCTGAATGGGTGCCTCCATCGGCATACATTCTAATATTCGTTCTTCTCTGGCATGACGGCGTCCCGTCGGTTTTGCATATTCGCAGAGGAAAATTTCTTCCACGTAATTTTCATCAATGTAGCTTTCCACTGCTTTGAACAATTTTTCCGAAAGCGCATAGGATTTCTTATCAAACACCACAAGGTAAATCTGCATTTCGTGCTCTAAAAGAAATGTGCTGATTTCGCTTATGGCAATCTGGAGCGCAAGATCTTTAGGGAATCCATAATTCCCTATGGAAATGAGTGGAAATGCGATGGAATCACATTTCGCTTCTCTGGCGAGTTTCAGACTGTTGCGGTAGCAGGCGCGCAGATGGTCTGTTTCACCATAATTCCCATCGTTCCAGACTGGCCCTACGGTATGTATAACATAGTCTGCAGGTAGATTAAAGCCCGGAGTCATTCTAGCTTCCCCTACGGGAATGTCGCCGATTGCTTTTCGAGCTTCTAATAATTTTGCTCCGGCTTTTTCGTGGATAGCAGAATCAACGCCAGAACCAATGACCGGGCGTGGGTTGGCGGTGTTGACGATGGCGTCCACGTACATATTTACAATGTTGTTTCTTACGATTTCAAACGGCATGGTTTTATCTCCGTATTTATAAAACGAATTGTTTCATTTACAGTATATCAGATAATACGGTTTGCCACACGCTCAAATGCATCTAAAATATTCAGCATATCCCATGGCAATCTTTTTCTGCATTCACGTTTTAAATGTTCCGGCACACCGTAAAAGCCTTCCGCAATACTTCCTGCAATGGCAGTCAGCGTATCACAGTCGCCGCCCAAAGATACTGCTGTTCGAATGACATCTTCAAAGTCTTCTCCTTCTAAGAAAGCCGTAATCGCTTCAGGGACAGTTTGCTGGCAGCTTCCACATGACAATATGTAGGACGAATTTCATCACCGGTTCTGGTCAGGTCGTAATCAAAATTTGCAGAAATATATTCTTTGATTTCTGTTTTTGTATGGCCAGTACGAGCCAGATAGATTGCTGCTGCAGTGGCTTCCGCACCTTTGATACCTTCTGGGTGATTATGGGTAACCTCTGCAGTAAAACGGGCAACTTCCCGGACACGTTCAAGTGAATCGTAGAGCCATGCAACTGAAGAAACACGCATGGCAGAACCGTTGCTATAACTTCCGTAAGGCTGTGGATCTTTCTGTTTTAACCAATGTCTAAATCGTCCACCATATCCTGCATTCGGATACATCCCGCCCCATCTTTGTAAGTGGTGGGCAAAGAGAGGTTTCTTATTTTCTCCAACCCTATCCAGACCTATATCTAACAAGCCTTCACAGACCGCAATGGTCATGACAGAATCATCTGTAAATTTGGCACCTGGGGAAAATAGCTCAAAGTCTTTTGTTTTGTTGCCTCTATCAAATTCAAATGGTGAACCAATGATATCACCTAAAATTGCTCCATACATAATAAATACCTCTTGAAATATTTGATAATGTTAGGATATCAGATGAGGAAAGGGGGTAATCAAAGTTTTTGAGGGGCTATTCTCTTGGGGGTAAACGAAAAAACTAGGTAAACCGTCACGAAAAATCCTTAAGAATTTTGATTATCCCAGATGCGTCTACACCTCCTCCACCGTAGAAACTTTTGTTAGCTGCATTAGCGATGCAGTCACAGTCAAGTTTTGTAATATCTCCAGTGCCAAATGTGTTTTTTCATTTATACCACTTGAAAAGCTCTCACCTTCTTTATAAAACCCAACTGTCCTATTCTTAAAACTATACAGATAATATTTTTCCCTTCATTTCAAGCATATCTGTCAAATACATTCTTTTTATCTCTTCTATTTCATCAAAGCTTTCCTCAATTAATTTAAGATATACTTTAACAAAAAGTATCTCTTTGTTATCTGACATACAGTAATTTAAAATACGTTCTAAAACCACATAAAAATAATTTCTCGGAATTTCAAGTTTAAAAAGATTATCTAAAAGCATTTCAGAGTCTTTATTCTGTAACACACATATTTTTATCAACTGAATAGCAAAAACATTGATGTCCTCACAATATTTCTTTTGTTCTAATTGCTGTAGTTGTTTTTCTGACACACACTTACTTACATCAATGTTCTCATTAATCAATGGTAAAAATAATGCCAAATAATTGTCTTCTTCTTCGCTATTAAGCATTTTATTGATTATATTACATAGTATATCTTCCAACTCATCTAAACCTATGTATCTAATATCTCTGCGAAATCTATAAATTCCTTTTCCTGGCTTTAATAAATTACCGTAAGAAATGAATTCCAGATTATTACTCCAAAATATTTTTTTAAATTTTGATGTCATAAAAACAGCCAAAGCTTCATTAAATCTACCATCATATATTCTTCTTTTAAAAGCTTCATTAAAAAATTCAATATAAATTTTTGCCTGTTCTACACTAATTGAAGATAAACCTTTCGTACATTCTAGCTGTACTCTTAAAACAAACATATATGCCCGTAAACATTCGTCATTTATTTTTCCAATATTAGTAACATTGACGGGACCTTTTTCTAATAATTCATCAAAAACCAGCTCATAGCATCTTGCTGAATAACTATATTTGATATCCAAATTTCCAAAGAAAAACTCATGTAAGTTTCCTTCCATTAATTGCTGATAGTCTTTTTTTCTTTTATTTAAAATATCCCAAAATTCTTCCTCTGTTTCTATATTTAACCTATCCACATAATATTGAAGACTATTTTTATATTTTATCGCTAAATACTCCTCTTCCCCTTCAACTAATGAACGTAAAATTAAGAATTTATCATATGTAGGAAAACATAAGAAGTCGCATAATTTAGAAAAGAATTCCATTCCAAGTTTTTCCATTTCCAGTTGTAACTTTTGCATTTTGGGAATGTGCGGATGATCATTTGTAAAAGATACTTCAAAATTGTTGCTTATTTTTATTCTATGTTCACTTCGATACCCTCTCCTTTTAAAAGGAACTAAATAATCAATTATATCTTCCAAATCCGATATTTTAATCTTCAATACTCTTTTTATAAACGAAATATTTATTCTATAATTTTCACAATATAAGCACTGAACAATCATAATTCTTTTCAATTCGATATCTTCCGAATTATAGTTATATTTAATGATCTGTTCTAAAGCTTCATAAGGAAGAAATTCTTTTATTTTGTCATTTTTCATCCATTGTGTAACTTGTTCACATACATAATCACATACTTTCTGTTCAGCGCCTACTGATAAAATATGTAAAAAAATTCTTTTTTTAGCGTCTTCATCCAAATTCTCCAAGCTCGAAATTATCAGATCTCCAAGCTCATTTTTTTCATTTTCATTCAATTTCAAACATAATCTAAGGTTTTCTTCCTTGTCTTTTTTTGACTCTGAAACATTTTCATTAATATAACGTACTCAAACTTCCCACACCGATAGGTGTGATGAACCTTGAAAAATCAATACTTTAACGCATAAAAAAGGCATAAACCGTTTGTTAGTGGTATAATTGAATTGACTAGAAACAATTAATCACAAAGGAGATTTATGCCATGT
>JBGVGF010000011.1:0-2398 GCA_045121495.1 Faecalimonas sp. | reverse complement strand
ATCTGTTTGTATTTTACAATGACTTCTTCTTTTCCATCTTTTATTTGTTGTTATGTAACTTTCATTCTATGTTTTTCACACTCCTTTTTGCATCACTTTATTTCTAATACCTTTATATCCTTTTTTGCATTTTAATACAAGTGAATTTCTGTAAGATGCAGTGAAAAACGGATAAGTTACACTTTTATTCAATGGAGCGATTGAGAAGAGAGATTGCAGATGAGCATTTTCTATTGGCCGCAAATACTTATTACCTTTGATGGTTTTAAAAGAAATTTAGCAGAAATCCAGTTAGCTTTAGCTGAGTGGATGAATGCGTCAATCATAGACAGATTGTTCTAAAACAATCGTCTGTTGCCGATAAATCAAGGAAAGGAGATTTGTAAGTAATGGGCGAATGGAAATCTAAAAACCATAGTAAATATTTGTTGCAGTATCATCTGATATTTGTTTGCAAATATCGAAAGCAATTATTATCGTCAAATTCTATTAGCAGTGATATAAAGTCATTGTCCGAATCCATATGTAAAAAACATAATGTGATTATTAGATATATGGAAACAGATAAAGACCATATTCATTACATGATTGAAACAGAACCAAATATCAACTTATCTGACTTTGTTAGAACAATAAAAAGTTATACCACATATCATATTTGGAAGAAATACCGCAATTATCTTTCCAAGTGCTTTTGGAAAGAACATACTTTTTGGACAGATGGATATTTTGTATGTTCCGTAGGCAATGTTAGCGAGAACGTTCTAAAAGAATATATCGAAAATCAAGGATAAGACGAACAAATGTTTGCAAAGTATAAGGAAATACTGTATAATAGGAGTAGGAAAGGCAGGTGTAACAGATGATACAAAAAGCATATAAATTCCGATTATATCCAAACAAAGAACAAAGAGAATATTTTGCTAAGACCTTTGGTTGTGTGCGTTTTGTATACAATCGTATGCTTGCTGAAAAAATAGCTTATTATGAAGAAACAGGAAAGTCGTTGACTGTCACCCCTGCAAAGTATAAAACAGAGTTTCCATGGCTGAAAGAAGTGGATTCATTAGCACTTGCAAATGCACAGATGAATTTACAAAGTGCATATCGTAACTTCTTTCGTGACAAGTCAGTAGGTTTTCCCAAATATAAGAGTAAAAAGAGCAATCATAAAGCATATACAACGAACAACCAAAAAGGCTCTGTTGCGATTGTTGGAAAGTACATAAAACTTCCTAAAATCGGTTATGTAAGGTTAAAACAGCATCGTGACTTCAGTGGTACTATTAAAAGCGTTACTGTCTCACAAGTGCCAAGTGGCAAGTACTATGTGTCTATTCTTGTAGAGACGGAACATACAGAACTACCACATACGGAACATAAGGTTGGATTAGACTTAGGAATTAAGGACTTATGTATCACGACTGATGGAAAAAAATATGAAAATCCAAAAATAATGAGGAAATATGAAAAGAAGTTAGCAAAGTTGCAACGACAGCTAGCACATAAAAATAAGGGAAGTGTAAATTTTTATAAAATGAAACGCAAAATTGCAAGATGCCATGAAAAGATTACGAATATCAGAAAGAATAATCTGCATAAAATCTCACATCAACTTATCAGCGATAACCAAGTGATAGTAAGTGAGAATTTAGCAATATCCAATATGATAAAGAATCACAGTCTGGCAAAATCAATAGCAGACTGTTCATGGTATGAACTCACACGACAACTGGAATACAAAGCAGAATGGAACCATCGTCAGTACATTAAGATTGACACATTCTATGCAAGCAGTCAGTCATGTGGATGGTGCGGATATAAAAATACAAATGTAAAAAATCTTGCAATAAGAAAATGGTCATGCCCTGTATGTGGTACAGAACATGACCGAGACATCAATGCAAGTCAGAATATATTAGCAGAGGGACTTAGAATGCTTTCTGTATAATATAATGAAAACAACTAGGGTAGGAACTACCCGAAGTCACGCTTGTGGAGTTAGTAGGTTGCGAGGACGTTGAAGCAAGAAGCCAGTAAGCTTTAGCTTAGTGGTAGTTCACTGAAATAACCTGCTAAATAGTAAATGGGTCGATTGTCAAAAGTCCATAATTTAGTAACAGTTCAGCCATCAATGTCATTTAGTTAAGCTCGAAAATCTATCGCTTGGCTTGAAAGGTAAATATAACTGCAGAAAACTGCATGAGCACGTTGGCACTTGATGAGCTTGCTGTTTTGCAAGCGAGTCTAGTACCACTACGTGTGAATACAAGCGAGAGGGGGTTTTCGGAAGATATATTTACCTTTCAAGCCATTCGAAAACCTTCAAGGCTTAACTAAATGACATTGGTTCAACCATGCACAAATGATTGTAAAAAAACTACAGACTTTTGACACG
>JBGVGF010000010.1:0-34845 GCA_045121495.1 Faecalimonas sp. | reverse complement strand
TTTCAGCTTTTCGAAATTTTCAGGAATTCGTTTTATTGTCATCTATTGTTTAATTATCAATGTTCTTTTTTGTTGTCTCGCGACAGCTCATTTAGATTATCACATTTAAACTTGCTTGTCAACAACTTTTTTAAGTTTTTTATTTTTCTTTTTTCAAGTTGTTGTGTCGTTCACAACGAAATTTATATTACCACGTGTTTTCCAAAGTGTCAACACCTTTTTTTGAAATTTTTTCAAACAATTTATACAATTCAGAAATGTCATATAATTTGCACCTCCATCCTATTCCGTATTTTCTCTCTTATATATAATGTAAATATTCATGATATGCCATATGTTTTGTCAATCATACTTAGAATAGAATTTCTATTTCGATATCTTCTCGCATTTTCTCCTGGAAACCAATTTTCCACTCTACTTTTTCAACAGGCTTAAAATGTAAAGATGAAAGTCCCGTATGATAACGCCCCTTACTTTTCCCTGCCAGAAAGATTGCAGTTGGACCATCTCCACCTCCTATAACAGCCACGCTGACCTCGCCTTTATTCTTTCTCTCTATTTTGGAAATTGGCCTGTCACTTTCTGCGCAATCTTGAACCATAAATTTACTTCTTGGTAAATCAGGAGTTAATGTGTATTTCATTTCTTTATAATAAGTCGGCCAGACCATCTCCTTCTCCGGAAAATTAGTATTATCAAGCTCTCCTGAATTTATCTCCAGCACAGTTAACAGGTGTTCCTCTTTCGTGATTGGATGCCTAAGAGCAACTCTATCTCCTTCTTTTTCAGCCGAAAATCTTTGTATTCCAATCGTTTTTGGATAATCAGATAAACATAACTTTATGCTGTGAATCACTGACTTCTTTGTTCCCCATTTAAAAGTCTGGCGTAAAACAATCCATCCTGTCTTAAGACTCAATCCATAATGCAAAATCACATTTTCTGATTCTGTTTCACCCTGTACTTCTTCCGGTAAATTAGGACACCATACCGTTTTGCATCCATGTCCACAAAGCAATTCTTTTCCATTTACAAACGCCTGCACATTCATATCATCGTTAAATGGATTCTCGGTTTCAAATTCTTCCCAGAATTCTTTTGGAACCTCTGTAATATCCCAGTTTTCCAGATTCCACTTTTCTTTAAATTGTTGAATCTTTTCCACTGTAATTTCCTTACAAAAATCTATTACCAGACCTTTTGATGAAGTATATACGGACGGTATATACCATTTCTCTTCATTCCAGATAACCTTTTTATCTACTTTAATTTCCTTGCAACAGTGTTCCCCTTTTTCTCTTTTACTGAAATAACCACTATAATATACTTTCCATACCTTACTATTTTCCATATGTTTCTCCTCTATTTTTCATCTGTACAAAACGGAAATTTAGATTTCAAGACATTCATACTTCTTGATTAACGATAATCTGCATCGCTTTTTGCTCATTTTTTATAATCACTTCTTTATGGTTCCCTCCAAACTCACCATCCAGTGTCCAACTCACGTCTCCTTCGCTTTCAATTTTAAGCCGTGAAGTTTTAAAGTTATACACGCATTCAGAATCAAATTTTCTGGTCACAAGTGAAACACCTATGTTATTCAATTCCACCAAATTAGACGGTACTTTGACTAACGTAACTTCAAATTTTCCATCATCCAATTCGATATTTCTTCCAGTTATATTTTTAAATCCTCCAACTGATGTTGAATTTGTAATCATCCCGTAAATGAAATCACCTTGTATACAAAGTTCTTCACTTTCAATTTTCATTTTATATGTCTTTACAGACGACAAGCTTTTTACACCTTCCAAAATATAAGCTGTATGCCCTAATGCATTCTTCAAATTCTGCCCTGTTGCATAGGATACTTCGGTAAACAATCCAAATGCAGCAATATAAACAAATGCATCATCATTAAATATTCCAACATCACAAAGGAACACTTGTCCACCCACAATTTCTTTTGCTGCATCTGTCATATTACTTGAAATTCCAAGACTCTTTGCAAAATCATTGGTACTTCCGGCCGGTATATAACCAATAGGAAGTTTTTCTTCACACTGCATCATTCCTGCCACAACTTCATCTAAAGTTCCGTCTCCTCCACTACATACAATAAGATCATATACTCCCTTTTCTCTATCTTTTACAGCTCCTATTGCATCTCCCTGACATTTAGTTGGATAAGTGGTCACAAGATATCCCTCACGGGCAAAAATATCAATAATATCTAACAAATGATTCCGAATCTTTGCCTTCCCAGACTTTGGATTGTAAATAAAAAGTATCTTCTTAATAACCATTATTCTCAACCTCCTGACATTTTAATGTACTCGGATAATCTTTACACTGATAAACAATATCTTTTCCAAAAATGCACCAAATAATCCAAGTTTATTTGTGATAAAACCTGCCACTCATTAAAATGAGCGGCAGGCTTTAATCATATCGCTATTGTAGATTTACAATGTCAAAAATGCATTTTCTTCGCCCATTGTATCTAACTGTGTAATCACCTTATCACGTATTTTTATTCTTCTTAATGATTCCATAAAAGAAATCAAGAACTGGATTTTGTTATCGGCTCCCTGTATCTCTGCAAGTACATCGCCATTTTCAAGATTTTTACAGAAACCTGTCAACCCTAATTTTTTAGCCAATTCAGATACTTCCAACCGAAACCCCACATGCTGGACACGGCCTTTAAAAATAATCCTGTATCGTTTTATCTCATCCGAATGAAATTCGGGAAGCTTTAACTTTTGTACTTGATTGATTACATAATTATCTCTAATAGTTACAAATTTCTTTTTTAAACTCATCTTTATTCCACCACAACAGCAGTTCCACTTGCCGTTACCATAAGCATTCCATTGTCTGCGCCAAGGACTTCATAATCAATATCGACACCTACAATCGCATTCGCCCCAAGATCATATGCTCTTTGTTCCATTTCGATTAATGCATTTCTTCTCGCATTCAACAATTCCTCTTCATATGTGGTAGAACGTCCACCAAAAAAGTTGCTCAATCCTGCCGTAAAATCCTTAATAAAATCCACTCCGGAGATTACTTCTCCAAAAACGATTCCTCTGTATGCAACAATTTTCTTTCCTTCGATACTCGGTGTTGTAGTAATAATCATCTTTCATTTCTCCTTTCGAATTTTTTCTTTCTGTATCTTCTATCATAACATGGCACCCTTGACAAGGGTATATTATTTTATCCTCAAATTAACTTTTAACCACTTTTAATCTTTTGTCACATTCAATCCATTCATCCAATGAGAGTGGAATATAATTAGAATACATACAAAAGCAATTAATCATATTACAAGGAATGTTTTTCTTTGTGCCATCCGGACCAATGGATTTTGTACTTCTTGTAATCTCCTGAAATTGTTCTAAAAGCCTTTGATCCTGTGTATCATGAACATGCCCATAAAGCATATATGTTTTGGACTCTCCTTTTTCATTCAAACGATATTGTCCGTTATAACACATAATCGGATAATGGCAGACTACTACTTTTCTCTTATTATCTTTCAGCTCATCATATGACTTAATCCACTCAAAACGACTGTTGTCAAATTCTTTTTCATCTAGAAAATAATCATGATTTCCCCGAATCATATATAATTTCCCATTCAATCGCTTTAGCAGTTCGTTCGTTTCTTTCGCCTTTCCCCATGACAAATCACCCAGAATCACTACTTCATCATTTTTTCTAACTTTCCGATTCCATTGGTTTATCATGTATTCATTCATTTCTTCCACGGTTTCAAACCCACGGCAGTCCATTTTTGTATTCATATTCTCATGAAAGAAATGTAAATCCGCAATATAATACCTCATGTCTAATCACCTTACATCATAATCTACCTCTATGATTTCACAATCCAGTTCTACACCATCAAGTTCAATTTCTTTCAGCTCAATATAATCCTCTCCAGTGCAAGTGACCAAAATCACTGTAGTACCACTCTCTCCATCAACATTTTCCAACTCAATATTTAATGTAGTTCCGAATAAACCAGTATGCAAATCTGGTCTATAATTGAAACACTCTTCCATTTCTGGCACATAAACCAGATAATGAATCTCTTTCTGACCATCCAGTTCGGTTTTGTATTCTAATGCATACGCTTTTCCTAAATCATTATCACATTCATCCAGCCATGCTTCTATTCTCGGTTCGTTCATTCTCCCCAAATACTCTTCGACTAATATTTCTTCCATTCCACTTTCAACAGAAGACGGTGTTACTGTATAAGGTGCTATCATTAATACGATTAATACAATTGGAATCACAATCACTGCGATTAATATTTTCCATAACGCCCTATCCTTTGGTTTCACTGGCATTACCACATCGTCCTGGTATTCTGGCAGTGGATTTGCACACTTTGGACATACTTTCCAATCTGGTTCCACTGCTGTCATACAGTTTGGACAAGTTGGTTTTAATTTTGCACCACAACCTGGGCACACTACATATTGCTCTGTAATACGTGTATTGCAATTTGGGCACTTCATGTCAGAATGATTTCCACGCACTAATAAATAAATAATAAAACCAATCAATGATGGTGCCAGAACCGCAATCAGGGTCCATAAAGCAACATTCATCCCTCTTCTTCTCGCATCTCGATAAACAAAAACCCCGATTGCTACTGGAATTGCCAAAATAATCGCTAATGTAATCACATAAACCAAAAGTACTGCTACTGTACTCATACTGTTATTCCTCCTTTTCTTGCATATATCACCGCTATTGTACTACTTCCCATAATAGAAACCAAAACATAACCAAAACAAACAATTGCTATCATCGGATAACTCTCACCAATCATAAACCCAAACATCAACACTGCGATCTGAGCAAGTACACCTGCTATCGCAAGTATTATAGTCTGTTTTTGTAATTGACGTCTTTCTATTTCATTTTTCAGCATATTTTCATTCAATATCGGCGGATTATATTGTTCAAAATCGTAAATCTGTTTCACTGCTCAGCACCTCCTTTAATAGTTTTCTCGCTTTATTCAAGCGAGATTTCACTGTACCCACTGGAATATTTAAAATCTTTGCAGTTGCTCCAATATCCTGTTCCCGAAAATAGAATAGAATCACCACCAGACGTAACTTATCTGGTAACTGATCAATTGCGTCATGCAGATCACTATAATCTTCTGTTTCAGGGGCAGGCACCGCTTGAAGCACCGCGTCTTTGCTTTCATTATTGGAAAAATCTAATATCGGACTCCGCAAGATCCGCCGCAGATTGTTTCTATATGTATTTACACATATCTGAGTCAGCCATGGTTCGAATTCTTTTGTTGGATCGTATTTTTCTATATTCTTCACGACCTTCAGCCACGTTTCCTGATACAAATCATCTGCTTCAAAAGAATTTGTACAAAGGTGTAAACAGAGTCCGTAGAGCCTTTTTCCATATTGTCGTATACATTGATTAATCACGCTTTGTTCCTCCTTTCATATACAGATACAATCCATCATAACAAAAGGTTCACTATTTTGGAAATTTTTTCTTTTTCCCAAAATGTGAACCCTTTATTTACCCTCGATATAATGTTTCTACAATATATTTTATCGGAACTTCTTCTGTACACCACACCTCATTATCTGTCACACCTAAACGAAGTCCTTTATCATGCATTTCCTTTGCGGCAATCTTTATAACCAGCGGTTTCAAGTGCCAACGAAGTGCAGACTGCCATGCTTTTTCTTCATCTGCCTGCATATGAACTGCATGACGAGACATTTTTGAAATTGTTAAAACAATGTCAACTGCTCATACTTTTCTGGAAACTCATGCAAATATTGAAAGCATGCTTCTATATCATGTACAATTCCATGCTTCTGACAGGTTTCTTTGAAAATCTTCATCAGTTCCCGATTATTTTCACTCGGTATTTCATATGAATATCCATACCTTTTATGGTATCTTTCACTCATCCCTGGAAAATGCTTATCCAGTTTTTCATAAAAATACTCTCGATTGCCTTCACGAAGTGTCAGTCCCATGTCAAAACAAATGATTCCATAAACATTCGCCTCAATGCAACAATTCAAAATCCCCTCTATATTTTCTCTTGTATCATTGATAAAAGGTAAAATTGGAGATAACCAGACAATCGTCGGAATCCCATTTTCATGAAATATCTTTAACGCTTCCACTCTTTCTTTCGTTGTACTTACATTGGGTTCTAATATTTTACACAATTTCTCATCGTATGTAGTCAGTGTCATCTGTACCACACATTTTGCTTTCTCATGAATGCTTTTTAACAAATCCAAATCCCTAAGAATCTTGTTCGACTTCGTCTGAATCGCCACTCCATATCCATACTCATCAATGATTTCCAGGCATTTCCTTGTTAATTGAAGATTGTCTTCACAATGCATATATGGGTCACACATAGCTCCGGTTCCGATCATACATTTCTTTCTTTTAGAACGAAGTGCGTTTTCTAACAGAACCGGTGCGTTTTGCTTCACCTCAATATCTTCAAATTGATGCGTAAAGCTATAACATTTACTTCTGGCATCACAATATATGCAGCCATGGGTACAGCCTCGATATAAATTCATGCCATTGGTCGCTGACAAAATTCCTTTCGCATCTATAAAATGCATATTTATTCCCCCCAACTCCTATTATTTTATTTTTAGCAATCGCACAATCCAAAATATAAGATTTCCAAAAATAGTCACCAGGAACACAATTGTAAACCATGTCGGAAGACTTCTTCCCAATATTGTACTTACATTTAAAAACGTAAAATCCAGAACCATAATCAGTTTTGTTGATTTTAACATGTATTTTAATGTTCGATACACATGCATCTTATTTTCTTCTGTCACAGTGACGCCTGTATTCCAAACTTGTGGAATTTGTTCTATAAAAGTAACAAAAAGATACAGTAACCATGAAACAATTGGTAGTATCAGCAGTTCCATCTTACTACCCCAACGGTCAATATTCCCGGCCCAATCGTAATGGAGCGGCACTTTCTGCGGAATAGAAGCCCAGTTTAGTATCAAATATCCCACAATTCCTATTAATAATGCAAGACAGATTCCTTCCATTCCTTTATCAATTGTATTATTTTTTATTTTCATAAATGTCACCTTACTTTCTTATTGTATCCCGAACGGAACCTACTATTGCATAGACTACAACAATTACAAATACATTTCACAACGCTCCAGAAGTTCCTCGTAGATTTCTCTTGTGCCCACTTCATCTTCGCCACTGATGACCACTTCTCTTCCATTTACAAGAAGTACCACACCCGCATCACAATCAGCATATGTATATCTCGTATAATTTCCAAGTTCATCGTTTTTAAAATCTCCCATAAGTAAACGAAAACTTCGAAACCCACCAGTTCTGGAGCCATTTACTTTTTCGTCGCAGTATGTAATACATTCTATATCTGCATAATCAATCTCTTTGTCATACCAGTAAGATGCTTTGATTGTAAATGAATCTCTTCCATATTCTATCTTGATATCCCCGGTCATAAGTAAAACACCTACAACTGCAAAGATTATCAGACAGAAAATCACACTTCCTTTTGTAACTGTATTCGTTGCTTTTGCTTTCACATTGTAACTTACATCAATATCTGGATTTTTTTCTTTCAGACATATAAAAAATTTCTCCTTATCCTGCACAGCACACATCATTTCTTTTCGGTGTCCTTTTATCACAATGCGATCCAGCGAAGCGGCACTAGAAGCAATTGGATTATGTGTTCCATGCACTTCCTGAATTTCAGACACTGCCATTGAATCTTTACCGAATCCAAACGCAACTGTCACCTTATCCTCCGTAACCTCTACATAATTTCGAAAAACAAACGGTAAGAAAATAACATTATAAAATATAGTCACAACAATTCCCATTAATATGCCATCTTCCGGTGTTAGTAACGCACCTATAACCAATGCTTCTCCAAACAGCATTACAATCCAGAACCATACATCTATCTTTCCTTTAAACCTCATATGCACGCCCTCCCTGCAAACTACTGCATCCAAAGACCTTCCAGTTTCATATTCTGATTAAAATAAATCGTATACATCACACTTTCATTTTCATATACGACATGCATCTGTACTACTGCACTTTTCCTACCCATCTGGGTCAATTCGACAGCATAAACATTTCCAACAGACTGCTGCTCACCCCAGTCAGTGCCAATTTGTGCTTTGACGTCCATCAATTCCTTTCCATCCATGATTTCTTTCATTTTCTCATCTGAAATTACTTTTAATGCCTCATAATCATCTGCATTTAAATACTCCACTACAATTTCTGCCTGTCTTAAAACTTCCTCTTTATCATATATTTTACTCCGTTCAATCCAAATTTGCTTTGGAAGCAGCCACCAGATAACTCCAGATATTACCACAAATATGGAAACAATGATTCCAATCCTTTTTTTCCATTTTTCTTTCTTATACTTTTTCTTTTCTTCTTCCGAAAAACTATTATTGAATTCTTCTGCAATCTCCTCCGAGTTTCCCATTCGGCTAATGATTTCCTGCTCCCTTTCTACATTTTCAAATTCAGCAGAAAAATCAGAGAGTAATTGCTTCTTGATTTCTTCTCGTTTCTTTTTTGAACATTTTAATTTTCTTACGATCTGATTGATGTATTTCTTATTCATCTGTATTATCCTCCATAATCATTGCCGCACTTCGATTGATATCTAACCAAAGTGTCTGAATTTCCTGTAACGCTTTTCTGCCTTCCTCTGTAATTACATAATATTTTCTCGGAACTTTTTTTCCAACCGCTTCACTCCATTTACTTTCCACAAACTTGTCATCTTCCAATCGATATAAAATCGGATATAATGTCCCTTCTTTTAGCAGGAAACGGTTGTTACTTTTTTCTTTTAATTCACTAATGATCTGATAGCCGTATTTTTCTTCTTTTTCTAAGAGTTTTAACACAAGCATATCTAAAACACCCTTTTTCATTTGACTTTCGTACTTATCATTCAGTGGTATCACCTCATATACTTAGTATTACTAAATATATTGTATCACAATAATACAGGAGAAACAATTCACAAAAAACTTTTAACAAAAAATAAAAAGATTGCGCATTTGGTATTTCGCGCAACCTTCTCATCATTCTTTCCTATATAACCCTCCCATTACAGTGATCAATCTCATGTTGTATGATCTGTGCAGTCCATCCTTTGAATTTTTGTCTTTGCTTCTTAAAATTTATATCCTGATATTCCACTTCTATATTCTCATATCGAATCGTTTTTCGTACTCCTACTAACGAAAGACACCCTTCTTCTGTTTCATAAGGTGTATCTTTTTTGATAATGATGGGATTGAACATTACCATATTTGCAAAACCAATATTTACAACAATGATCCTTTTTCTTATTCCTATCATATTTGCCGCCATTCCAACGCAGTGCTCCGCGTTTGCTTTCAAGGTATCAAGCAAATCAATCGCTATGCTCATATCTTCTTTTCCTGCCGGTTCTGACTGCTGCCCCAGAAACAACACATCTTTCATAATTTCTCTTACCATATGTATCCCCTTTTCTTATCTACTATTCTCTGAATTCGTCCTTAACTCATTCGATAATGGCCCACAATATTTACTCTTATACTTAGGAGAAGTTGCTATGTATGTACGAACATTTTGCAAGATATCAGTTTGATCATCAATGCCATCGTTGTCCTGATCTATCTGACTTATATATGTACCAATACCAAAATCTTCATTGGCATATTTCTTATGTGGAACTATATTTAAATAATATAGTACACAAAAAAGACATATACTGACAATAGCAAACACAATTTTTTCACTTCTTTAAGAAAAAATGAAGGTGTAAAATTCTTTCCTCTACACCTTCATTTTAGCCATTTTAATATCTTCTGATGTGATTTCTTCCTCACTATATCTGGCCTTTTCATATACGTTCTTCAATGCATCTTCTGATATTCTGTCACAGCATTCTTTTGCTGTCAGATATCCCAGCTGCTGTTTGTCCGCATCCCCGACAATTTTGTCACTGTTTTTTAAGATTCTTTTTCGATAAAGCTTTCGTACCCTATCTCTGTTATCTAAAAAACCAAACCAACCTTTATTGCCTTTTTCCTTTTTCTCTACCCCGCAATTTTCACGAATATCCTGATTACTTCGAAGCGTTTTTGTATTTTCTTCTTTGACCGGTAAAAAATGCTCCCTGATAAATTTACAGATGAGGTAAATCATTCCAATCACAACTACAATAACAACAACACATGTAATTACTGTGATTATTTTCTCTAAAATTTCTAAAATAAACTCAGGAATCACATGTCCATGATACCCTCCAACATTGTCTGTAATCTCCTCTGGTAACTCTTTGATTGCTTCATCCTCTTCATGAAAATGCATGCCTGAAAAAATTTTTCGAAGTAAATCGAGTATCCAATCGCCAAATCCGGACATTATTTTAGAAAACCAATCGAAATTCGCAGTAACAACAAGAACTACTATACTTCCTCCTGAAAATAGCGCAATCTGTCTTAACCCATTTTGACATAACTCCTTCTCAGGAATATTAGATGCACTCTTTTCATTTGTAATTATAAAATGCATATATCTCTGCAAAAACAAATACGAAAAATATACTACAAAGTACACCATCGTAAGCATCAGATAATAGTTTTCCCAATTTTTCTGACCTTGCGTGCCTTCAAATATCGCCATCATTCCTGTCATAACAATAAAAAATGGTATTGGCACTAGACCCTGTTTTCCTGATTTAGAAGTCATTTTCGTCTTGATTGACCAGACAAAATACAAAAGTCCAACAGCTAATATCACCGTTTTCGTCAGTTGCTCTGCCGGCACAAGAAGAATCACGATTAGCACAGCTATATGTAATGCATAAAATAGGATGAAATTTTCCACTTTCTTTCGAATTGCATATAATAATATAGGCACAATAATCATAAATATCCACAAAAATAATTTGGGACTTTCTTTTTTAAACAATCCAAATACAGTTATTGCGGCTACAACCAGCATCAAGTGATTTAAAACTATAACCATGAAATCCTGTATTCGTTCAATCCACTCCCGTTTCATTACTGCCTCCTACTATTTTAATCTTATAATATGCAAATTTTCTTCGAGTAATTTTGATACTTCTGGTTCATCAGACGGTAATACCGGATAAAACCATGCAAACTCCATTCCGTTTTCCTTACACATCATCATAAGCCGTTCAAACTCGTGATATCCATTGGGAGAAACAAAAAATGTAAATATCCCTTCCGCATCATCCATCAATATTTCTTCAAATACTTCACAAAAGACTTTTGCTTCTTTTTTAGTATCAATTCTTGCCAATGCTTTTCCTATCATATCCAACTGACCGACTCCCGCACCGCCAGCTATTGCAATATGTTCATCCGTAATAATATCTCGTCCATTTGCGTAGCATGCTACTTTAATCCCCTGAGAAAGAAAATATGATGCAATCCCCATCACGATTTGTATGGAAGCTTCGACTTCTCTATGCTTTTTCCATACTCCTTCGTCTTCCAGATTCAGAAAAATGCGTACAGTCTGCATTGCAGTATAATTCTGTTGGTTGACTTTTAATCCGCCTGTTCTGGCAGTAGCCTTCCAATTGACACTACGAATATCATCAAATGGCTGATATTCCCTGATTCCACGATACTCAAAAGGATCTTCCAGCATATGGCGCTTTACAATGATTTCACCATTCAGCTTCTGCAGCGAATATTGAAATTCTATGCTTTCAAATACTTTTGGGTACACATATAAATAACAGTCTGTCGTCATGCTTTTGATCGTTTCATTTGTCAAAAACAAATCTGAAACCACCAGGTCAATATTCTTGATATGATAATATCCGCGCTTTTTCCCACAAAAACTGAGTTTTCTTGTTATCTTTTCCCCGCCGCCAATTTGAAAAATGTCGTTCCTATAATATTGATCCGTTGTCTTTGAACCAGCATCATCTGTAAACTCCAAATCTTTCGAGGTCTGAAATTTAACCTTGAGCATCGTAAGCGGCAGGCTTTTCCTATTTTCAATTACTTCTACAATCTCACCGGATTCACCTTCGGTGATTCCTTTTTGCGCAAAAGAAACTGTTGCTTTTAAATTCTTATGTCCCCATTTCTCGTAGACAATTCTTTGCAATAGAACTAAAAGAAATGCCACAATTCCAATTCCGATTATTTTCATACAGTAAAATCCTCAGTAGGTACTTTGATTGTAGATAAAATCTGCACCAAAAATTCTTTACTCGCATTTGCTTTTCCATAACCCATGATAATTCTATGAGCAAGTACAGGTACTGCCAACGATTTTACATCATCCGGTGTTGCAAATGCTCTTCCTTGCAAATATGCATATGCCTTCACACAACGAAGGAATGCCAGTGTTCCTCTCGGACTTACTCCCATAAGAACGTTTTCACCTTCTCTGGTAGCTGAAATAATGTCCACCATATATTCCATCACACATTTATGTACGAAAACATTGTTGATTTCTGCTTTAGCTTTTTCCAATTCCTCTACAGTCAAAACAGTTTCCAATTTTTTGAGAGGTTCTTCTCTCATATAGAGTTCCATGATTTTGCATTCTTCTTCTTTAGTTGGAAGCCCCATAGATAGTTTCATCATAAAACGATCCATCTGCGCTTCCGGAAGTGGAAATGTCCCCGCTGTCTCTACCGGATTCTGTGTTGCGATTACAAAAAATGGTTCCCCGGCCGCATAGGTTTCCCCATCAATTGTAATCTGTCTTTCTTCCATACATTCCAAAAGTCCAGCCTGTGTTCTAGGTGTCGCACGATTAATTTCGTCCGCCAATAAAATATTAGTAAATGCTGGTCCCTTTCTTAATACAAACTCGCCTTTCTTTTGATCATAAATATTCAGCCCTGTAATATCACTTGGCAGTAAATCTGGTGTAAATTGAATTCTACTAAAAGAAGAATTCAAAGACTTTGCAAGCGATTTTGCTACTTTTGTTTTCCCCGTCCCAGGAACATCCTCTAAAAGTACATGCCCCTCTGCCAACAGCGTTGTAAGAAGCAGTGTCACCACATCTTCTTTCCCAACAATTACTTTACCGATATTTTCAATCACTTTGTTTTTCAATTCATTTCCTGTCATTTTCACTTTTATACCTCGGCTTTTACAATCATTTCTTTCAATTTTTTCCTTTTCTAAATTGTATTTCCTGCAAACTGGGTCATATAGAGCTCATAGTATCTTCCTTTCTTTTCAAGTAATTCTTCATGGCTTCCCGTTTCCACAACTCTGCCTTCATCCATCACCACAATCTTATCTGCATCCCGAATTGTCGAAAGGCGATGTGCAATGATCAAACTCGTTCTGTTCTTCATCAGATTCACCATTGCATCCTGAATTCTCTGTTCCGTTCGCGTATCGACCGAAGATGTCGCTTCATCCAATATTAAAATCTTCGGATCAGCAAGAACTGCTCTGGAAATTGCCATAAGCTGTCTTTGTCCATGAGAAAGTCCGGCACCTGCCTGTTTCAAAAATGTCTGATATTTTTTCGGGAGTTTCTCAATATATCGTCTAATATAGCTCATCTCAGCTGCATGCTGCATTGCTTCATCCGTTGCATCCAGATTTGAATACTTGATATTGTTTTCGATGGTATTCGAGAAAAGTACGGTATCCTGTAAAACAATGGCGATATTTTTTCTTAATTCATCTCGTTTAATATCGTATATATTTACACCATCTATCAGGATTTCTCCCGCATCCACTGGATAGAATCTCATAAGTAGATTTACCACTGTAGTTTTTCCACTTCCTGTGGCACCTACGAGCGCGATTTTCTGTCCTGGTTTTACATCCAGATTAAAATCGTACAATACCTGTTTTCCAGGGATATAAGAAAAATCAATATTTCTAAAAGAGATTTCTCCCTTCACGTTATCCATCATTTGCGTGCCACTGTTATCTTCATCTGGCTGATCAATTAAAGCAAATACGCGTTCTGCTCCTGCAACCGCTGTCTGTATTGTTCCGTAAAGCTGGGCAATTTCATTGATCGGTCTGGAAAATTGCTTTGCATAAATGATAAATGCTGAAATCGTTCCAATCGAGATTAGTCCTATATATGCAAAATATCCGCCAAATGCGGCAACAATCACAAATCCAATATTAGAAATGCAGTTCATGATTGGTCCCATCGAACCACCTAATATTTCAGCTTTGATACTTACTTTTGTAAGTTCGTCCGAGGTTTTACAGAATTCTTTTCTAACATCTTCCTGCTTATTATATGCAACAATCGATTTGTATCCCGTAATCATTTCTTCGGAATGTCCGTTCAATTCTCCTAGAATTGCAGAACGTTTTCGATATACCTTTCTCATAATTTTTGACATCTTCTTCGTCACGAAAACAGTGATGACAACTGTTACCAGTGTAATCAGCGTAAGCTGCCAACAATAAACAAACATGATAAGAACCGTTCCAATGACTGTCAGGACTCCGGAGACCAGCGATCCCAGACTTTGGGAAATTGTATTAGATACATTTTCAACATCATTTGTCATGCGACTCATAATGTCCCCATTAGAATGTGTATCCAGATACTTTATCGACAGGTTGTCTATCTTTTGAAACAAATCATGTCGCATCTGTTTTACAATACTTTGACTCAATTTTGCAGCAGTCAATGTCTGTAGCAGTCCAAAAAGTATGTTTGCAAGATATGTAATTAATAGGAAAATAATACATTTATACAGCTTTGACCACTCAGCATAAGTGATGTAATCAATGGCCTTTCCCTGCAGAGCAGGCGCAAGCAGTCCAACGAAAGTAACACACACTACAGAACCTAACAAAGTAAAAAGCAATTTTTTCGCCTGACTAAAATATACCAGGAGTCTTGCAATTGTTTTCTTTACATCCTCTGCCTTTTCGACAGTCTGCCCCATTCCTCTCCCAGGACCTCCTGGTCTCGGTCTAAAACTCACAGTATTCGTATGCTTCACCTGGGAAGAAGAAGCATGGTACTGTACCGTTTCATCATCCGAATGTCTTTCAAATCCTTTTGGTAATTCCTTTGCATTTAGCACGCTGCCTTACCTCCTTCCTTCATCTGAAGATGATAAATTTCACTATAAATTTCGGAATCTTTCAGCAGCTCATTATGAGTACCCATAGCTGCTATTTTTCCATTATCAAGTACAATGATTTTATCGGCATCTTTGATAGATGCGATTCGTTGTGCAATCAATATTTTTGTAACGTCCGGGCATTCTTTGCGCAGTGCCTGCTGTAAAAGTGCTTCCGTTTTTAAATCCAGCGCACTGGTCGAATCATCGAATATCAAAATTTCGTGTTCCTTTAAAAGTGCTCTTGCAATCGAGATTCTTTGTTTCTGCCCCCCAGAAAGAGAATGTCCTCCTTCCGAAACAAGTGTATGATATCCATATTTTGCACCACAGATAAAATCGTCCGCCTGTGCAATCTCGGCTGCTTTTTTGATTTCCCACGGATCGGCTGAATCTTTTCCCCAACGGATATTTGCCTCGATCGGTCTCGAATATAATTCTGCTTTTTGTAGCACGATCGAAATCTTATCTCGCAATTCTTTTAATCTGTATTCTTTGACATTCTTTCCATCAATCAGAATCTCTCCCTCCGTGACATCATAGAAACGCGGGATCAGGTTTACAAGAGAACTCTTGCCACTTCCCGTTGCCCCAATAATTGCGAGTGTTTCGCCCTGCTTTACCTTAAATGACAGATTTTCAAGTACATATTCTCCCGAACTTTCCGGATACGAGAAACTTACGCCACGAAACTCAATTTCTCCCTTTAATTTTGTATCAACCAGGTTACTTCCATTTGTTATTATTTCTTCACTTCGCAGCACCTCGTTGATTCTGTCCGCAGAAGCCTTTGCTCTGGTAAATATCTGGAAAATATTTGCCATAAATGTAATTCCATGAAGAATCTGCGAAAGATACGTTATCGCCGCCATAGTATTACCTGGTGTAATACTTCCACCTGCTTTTACAGTCATCCCTCCAACAAGAATTACCCCTACAATGCATACATTTAAAACAATGTTCATACATGGGTTCATAAACGCAAGCAATGTCTGGACACGGAGATTCTCACTGCAAAGTGCTTCATTTGCCGTATCAAATCTTTCTAATTCATATTGTTCTTTTACATAAGCTTTCACTACTCGTGCGCCTGCAACATTTTCCTGCATGACATTGTTGATCCCATCCAGTTTTTTCTGCACGATTGCAAAGAGCGGAGAAGCCTTCTTTAGGAAAAATATAGTAAAAAATATGATAAACGGAAGTCCACACGCCGCAATAGCTGCAAACTTCGGTGATTGACGATACAACATAAAAATACCGCCAAAAAACATAACCGAATTTCGCACAAAGCCTCGGACTGCCATCATTACCATATTCTGTACCTGTGTCACGTCATTTGTCAGTCTTGTAACCAGCGAACCTGTTGAAATCTTATCCGTTTGCTGAAAAGAAAGTGACATAATTTTGGCAAACAGATCTTTTCTCAAGTCGTTTCCAAAATTCTGTGCTGCAATATTTGCAAACAATCCGCATAACACACCACTAAGTCCACCGACCATGACAAGCAGTATCATACGGATTCCCATAGATACAATGAGATCCATATCATTTTTCAAAACTCCATTGTCTACGATATCAGCCATCATATCTGGCTGTATCAAGTCCATTGCTACTTCACCAATCATGAATAGCGGTGCAATGAGACAAAAAATCCAATATTTTTTTAGATATTTCAGCATCTTTATAATTCCTCCTCTATACAATCATGTATTTTATCTAAAAGTACAATCATTTCCGCTTCTTTCTCTGGTGTGATTAAATCTGTGATAACCTGATCTGCCTGATACAGTCTTTCGCGCATCTTTGAAGCCTTTTCTTTTCCTTTTTCTGTCAAAAAAAGTTTTGTATGTCTTCTATCACTTTCATCTGTCTCTTTTCTGACATATCCCTCTTCCATCATATTCTTTATCGTCTGATTGATTGCCGATGTTGTGACGCTGCAAAACTCTGCCACATTCCTTTGATTTGCACCCGGCTCTCGATTCAGATATGAAATAACAGGTCGGTATGCTTCTGGAATCCCGATATCTGATGCAATTGTTCTCAAATGATTCACCCACGCTCTTCGCGTTCTTGCAAGCGACATCATTAAGCTCCTTTTCTTCTCCATTCTTTTTGTGCTCCTATATAATCATAAAATAATTAAGTTCTTAATTATTTTATTTTTGTTTCTCTTCTATGTCAAGACTAAAGGTCAAAAAGCAACGCAGGCGAACCCTACGTTGCTTCTCGACTTCATATCATCTATTATTCTAATAAGAATCTTTCCTCATAAACCTTTGATATGCCAGCTTTGCGAATCCTCCCCAGACTCCTGCCTGAACTGCTAAACTTATCATTTCAGCTCCTTCAAAGTTACTTACAAGGCTTCCTTCCATAAACCAGTTTCCCATGCGATACCACAGATCAGCCGGATTCCATGATAAGGCAATGTCAAACCAGCTTTGCGTACTATATCCTGCAATGCAAAGTCCTGCCATCAAAAAAAGAACGATACATATAAAAGACAAATAACTATTGTTGATCAACATTTGTATTACTCCTGCGATTATTCCAACGATCACAACCAGAAAAATTCCGACAGCAATTGTTGCGAGTAAATACTGCAGAATCGTCATTTTATAAAAAGTAATAAAGGGGTAGGTCAAAATCCCCCTTGGCTCCGTCATAAGTGCCGCCGAGACAGACGTGTTCCAAAACCCTTCATATGGTATCATTTGATACCACACCCAAAGCGTCACTCCAAGCACTATGCCTCCAAAACCAATACCTGTCGTCATTCCTGCACACCATTTGATTCCTTGCAGTTTTCGCCCAATTTTACTGGTATAGGTCAGAGAAATTGTTCGATTCGTACGTTCATAATCCATTATAAACAGTACAGCAAAGACTACCATAAGCCCTATTTCTAGAAACACCCAACGCAACACTTGCACATAAAACCTGTTGTGCAGCCGATACACACTCCCCGGATAGACAAGACCCTCTGCTTCTTTACTCTCAACGATTTCCTCTACGCGCTCGTTCAGTTTCTCGTAACGCTCATCAATGAATTTCTTATAACTTCCTGTTGGTTTATACTGATATAACTCCTGTTTCAATTCTTTCACGTCCGTCATGTCCAGCGTATCATAAAGGCTCAGTTTTTCTTGATAAAACCCTTCATCCATCCCACCGTCTAACACTTCTTTATGAGCCATTTGAAGTTCTTGAAAACTATCTCCAATATTTCCCCAGAGAAGAAAACCATTAAATACCAGAAAGACTCCAAGCAGGCACCACATCATCGGATGTTTGATAAGTTTTTTCATTTCCTGTTTCCAAATCATACAAAAATGTCCCTTCTTTGATCCCATCTTCTTAAACCATATACGATTGCAACAGCAAGCCCTAACAAAATTGCTGTAAAGCCAATCGGACGCATCAAATCATACTCTATACTTTTTGTTACGTTTAGAAATGATTTTGTATAATTGATTGTTAAAATTCCAAATAGCACTACGGTCGGTACGCCGACTGCTGTCCCTACAATATAATTGGCAGACAATCTGGAAATCAAATAAAACACAGTCATGACTCCAAGTGCGATCATACTATATAAAACAGTTTTGAGGATTAAATAGCTACCCAGATTCATGTCAAGCCAGTAAAAATCACTTCCATTTCCGTTCACAGAATAATTCCAATACTGTAAAATATCTGATTTTGCCAATATCGCACAAAATATTAAAAATTGCAGAATACAGACACCAAAACAGGAAACCAATGCTGAACGATATCTCTTTCTCCATAATTCTCGTCCCGTATTTGACACTGCAAAAAGTGGATTTACTCCAGCCAGCCTCTCTTTTACCTGATACGGCAAGATCAGAAGCAGACACGAAATAAGAAGAAGTACCCCAAACTTAGGAAAATCCTCCTCCAGATGAAACAATACTGAAACTGGAAGCAGAGATAACTGATTTTCTTTGATCATCCCTGCTACACGATCCACTGCATCTTTGGAATAGCCATCCTCCTCGCTGTGACTTAGAAACGTATCTGCAGCCTCTATCTCCTTTCCGTTTTCCACTCCCATGATCGGATGAAATTCCATCATTTCGTACAGACTTTCGATATGTTGCTTTAGAAATACCTGTCTGATCCCATCCTCGAAATCGATACGAACCATTTCTTCATAGACATCTTCCGCCATTTCTTCCAATTCGATTGCCCGAAGTTCTCCATAACTTGTAATTCCTGCTTCTTTTAAGATGGCACTTTCCTGCACAAGTACATCCAGTTTTCTGATTTGTTCCTGACGTATCTTTTCTACTACACCAAAATCCTCGTAAGGCAAAAATGTACTATATCCATATTCTTCTTTCAAAATGGCTGCGAGATCATTCTGCGCATCACAGGATGCGTTATCGTCCGGATGTGAAACAACTCCCATAAACATGTTGTAAAATAACATCGTAAACAGCATTAGAAATAAAAGCATCTTTCCGTTTAAGATTTTTCTACATTCATACCACAAAATTTTCATAAGCCCCTCCTATTGATATGTCACCAGAAACACGTCTTCCAAATTGGCATTACACAAAACAGCATTTTTGAGACCACTTTTTTCTTTTTCGTAATAGCGGACTGCCATTTTCCCATTTTCCTGTCTGGCAGCCAGTACCTGATGCGCTTTTTCAAAGATTTCATATTCTTGGTCCGGCACTTCTATCTCATATATTCTTCCTTCTAGACTGTTGCAGATATTCGGCACGGTATCTACTTTATACAAGTGCTGATTTTTGATCAAAATCACCTGATTTGCAATCGACTCAATATCAGACACGATATGAGTAGAAAGAATCACAATTCTATCTTTTGATAGCATCGAAATAATATTGCGGAAACGCACCCTTTCCTTTGGATCAAGTCCCGCTGTCGGCTCGTCCAGGATCAATATCTTTGGGTCATTTAGCATCGCCTGTGCAATTCCCACCCGCTGAATCATACCGCCGGAAAACTTTTTCATTTTCTTATGTGCCACATCAGAGAGCCCAACAAGCTCCAACAATTCCTGAATTCTGCTCTTCACCTTTTCTTTTGGCATCTTCTTGAGACATGCCAGATATTCCAGATACTGTGTTGGCGTGTTATTTTTATAGTATCCAAATTGCTGTGGCAGGTACCCGATCAAATCTCGGTACGCTGCTCCCATTTCCATAATATTGATACCGTCATACAATATTTCTCCTGTTGTAGGAAATAACAATGTCGTGATCATTTTAATAATGGTCGTCTTTCCAGCACCATTTGGAGCAAGCATCCCATAAAGTCCATGATCCATATCCAGATTAATATTTTCCACTGCCGTCTGATTTCCATATTTCTTACTAATATTCACAAGCGTTAGCATATTTATTTCCAACCTTTCCAAAATAATAAATAAACAATCCAAAACTGAATAAAAACATCAGAATGTGCACGATCAAAGGAACTATCTCAAATAAAAAGAAACTGATTTTGTCTCCGTATACAGAAAAGAATATACAAAGCAAGACCCATACTCCTGATGAGATGATCACTGGCTGCAATCCATTTATTTTCTCGCATAATTCTAAAGTCAGAACAGCAAATAAAAACAGGCTGCTTAGTCCTATCATGCTTACTTTTCCCATTTGATAAAAAGGGGTAAATCCTCCCATCAATATAAGATTCAGCACTGCCGACAAAATGCTCACATAAAACATGCGAAGACTGACTATATATTGAAATGAATAATGCAGACTTCCTTTCAGCTCTATGATTGCATCCTGCTCTTCCGACCAATAGAAAAGCATATGAAAAATCAGATGCAGCATCGGAAATGTAAGTATGGCAAAATATTCTTTATGTGTGACAAAATTCCCTATGAAATCACAAAAGTATACTAAAAACAAATAGATGAGAAGGCTGCCTGCAAAAATCAGTTTAGAACGATAAAAAATCACAGAAAGTCCTGGCCCGTTCAATAACTCTTTTACTCTGTCTGACCATGTCACTTTTGGTTGTAACCCTTTTTCCAAAATCTGATCCATCTGCATTTTCATCTGACTTTCGGATGGATACACAACTTTTAAATCCTGTTCTTTCATTTTTGAATCTCCTTTCTTAAGCGCTTAAGCATTGCATAATATCTCGTTTTCACCGTATTCTCAGATAATTTCAGTTCCAAAGCAATTTCATCGAACGTTTTATCCAGAAACAATTTCATTTGAAATATTCGTATCCACTCATTTCCGTATTTTACAATGACCTTCATTACACTCTGGATCATCTGTTCATCGTAAATCTTCTGGATCATTCTTTCTTCTACTTCATAACTTCCAGATTGTTCTTCCGACTCAATACCACAAACTTCTAATTCCTGTTGTCTGTGATATTTGCTCCTGTAATAATCGGTTATCTTATTCGAAGCAATTGTATAAAGCCATGTACGGAATTTTGCTTTTCTTTCATCAAATGTGGAAATTCCTTTTAGTACTGCAATGAAAATTTCCTGTGTTAAATCCATCGCCAATTCCATATCCGTTGTCTGCCGATAAGCAAACGCATATATCTCACGGTAATATCGATTTACAAGCTCATCAGCCGCTTGTCTGTCGCCGTTTTTCCTAACCTTTCTGATTAATTGATTCTCTGAATGCATTCTCAATCCCTCTGTCCTTTGTTCGTTACATTTCTATATACGAAATTAAATCATAAAAAAGTTTTATTTTCCTCAATTTTTTTCTAGAAGCTTATGATTGACAGATTTCCATTCTCGTAATAAAATCATTCTATAAGTGAATACGTAAACCGTTGATTAAGAGTAGTACTTATAACAGCGAAATCCCAGAGAGTCGCCGATGGTGTGAAGGCGATATTTCAAGTTATGACGAATGGACTTATGAGGGCAGCCCGAACGATTTTTATTACGATTATGATCAAGTAGGCGTTGACGGAATATCCAGGCCGTAACACTGGAAGCGCATGATAGTGCGTACTCATTAGGTGGCTAACAGAATTTTACTTCTGTCCTTTTGGGACAGAAGTTTTTTATTTATAGAAATGAGTCTCGCATAAGAGTTTTTTGTAAACTCTTGCTTCTATCGCAAAACAATCACGAATATCATAAAGGAGAATTAAACTATGAAAAAAGTTATTTTAACTGGTGACCGTCCAACTGGCCGACTTCACGTTGGACACTATGTAGGTTCTTTAAAAGAACGCGTAAGATTACAAAACTCAGGTGAATTTGATGAAATCTACATCATGATCGCAGATGCTCAGGCTTTGACAGACAACGCTGAGCATCCAGAAAAAGTGCGTCAGAATCTGATTGAAGTAGCATTAGACTATCTTGCTTGTGGAATCGACCCATCAAAAGCTACTATTTTTATTCAATCTATGGTTCCTGAATTGACAGAATTATCATTCTACTACATGAATCTTGTAACAGTATCTCGTCTCAAACGAAATCCTACTGTAAAATCTGAGATTCAAATGCGTGGATTTGAAGCAAGTATTCCTGTTGGTTTCTTCACATATCCAATCAGCCAGGCTGCTGACATTACTGCATTCCATGCAACTACAGTACCAGTTGGGGAAGACCAGCTTCCAATGATTGAACAATGTAAAGAAATCGTACACAAATTTAATGCTGTTTATGGCGAAACGCTTACAGATCCAACTGCAATCCTTCCTCAAAATCAGGCATGCCTCCGCCTTCCTGGTATTGATGGAAAAGCAAAAATGAGTAAATCTCTTGGAAACTGTATCTATCTTTCAGAAGAACCAGCGGACATCAAGAAAAAAGTAATGTCTATGTTCACAGATCCGAACCACATCCGTGTGGAAGATCCAGGCCAGGTTGAAGGTAATCCAGTATTCATCTATTTAGATGCATTCTGCCGACCAGAACATTTTGCTGAATTCTTACCTGATTATCAAAACCTTGATGAACTGAAAGCCCATTATATGCGTGGTGGTCTTGGTGATGTTAAAGTGAAGAAATTCTTAAACAACGTTATGCAGGCGGAACTAGCCCCAATCAGAGAACGCAGAAAATATTGGGAAGAACGCATTCCAGAAGTATATGACATCTTAAAATCTGGAAGTGAAAGAGCAAGAGCAACTGCTGCTAAGACACTTGACGATGTACGTGCAGCCATGAAGATTAATTACTTTGACGATAAAGATTTATGGATTAGATAATATTTAACCATGCAAAAAAGCGGATTATGCCAAAACATAGTCCGCTTTTTCTTTTAATTTAACAAAGGTGGTTAATTACACCTTTAACCACCTTTATTCAATAATTTGGGTAATTAGCGTTTTACCTATTTTTCACTCCGTCCGATATAAAATAAAACGGTCTTTAATCCCAAATCATTTGCCATATTAAATTTCATTCATTTCTTAATCTATTTATAAATTAGCACATTCTACATATTCGTGTCAATCATCTTTTCTCATAAAATTGCATATTTTTCTGCAAACGTTTTTCTTATTTCGTCAAATCGTTTTACCGATAATGGAACATCCGGATGCTCTCCAATATGCTTCTCCATCCACACCATATTATACCAGCGTCCAAATTTGTAACCGCATTTATAGAATTCCCCCACAAATCGGTAGCCTAAATGTTCATGGAACTGAACACTGTTTTTTGTAAGATATGGATCTTTCTTTTCTGTGTATGCAATGCATGCATTTAAATTTAATATATTTTGCATAGCAAGGCATTTTTCTAATGCTTCATACAATTCTTTTCCAATTCCAGTTTTCTTCTGTTCCTTGTGAACATACACTGTAGTTTCGACTGCCCATCCATATGCCGCACGGCTGTGGAAACTGCTGGCATACGCATAACCTACTATTTTGCCCTCTCGCTCTGCAACAAGATACGGATATTTTTCTAACACTCGCTCAATTCTTTCTTCAAACTCTTGTACCGTTGGAACATCATATTCAAATGTGATTGCAGTTTTTTCCACGTATGGTGCATAGATTTCAAGCAACTCTCTTGCATCCTCTTTTGTTGCAATTCTAATTTTACTGCGCAACATAAAATTTCCCCATTCATAAAAAAGATTATTCCTTGTCTGGTGCCTGTCCATCATGGGCAAGCCACTGACATTCTGTCAACTCCATATTGGTAAATGTAGCTTTGAACGAAGAATCTTCTGGACTACATGCATAAATGCCAAATTGAATCGTTCCTCCGCCATTCCACATATGACAGATACGCATCTGACTATAGTGGATTCCATCCACAGAACATTCGATACAATAATCATCTTCTCTACGGCTAAATCTATACCACATGGATTTAATCGATGCATCAATCGCTGTTGTAGCCCAATCGGAATAACCATTGTTTGTAACTACACTTCCCAAATGTTGAAATTCTTCATTTTCATATTCAATGGAACCCTTTAACCAGTTTTCACTATCCAGATACATTACCACACCGCATTGATCGAAACGATGTTTGCTTTCAAACTCTGTTTTTACAATGAAAGAAAAATACTTTTCATCTGTCTCCATCTGCAACACAGGAGCATTATCATTTCGAAAATGATAGTAAGTTCTCTGCCACAAATCAGTATGAGGCTTTGTTATAATCTCAATTTTATCCTTTGATATCGAATAATATTCTGGTTCTCTTGTCCATTTTAAATTTTTAGCATTAAATTTCACAATTACTCTCCTTTCAAACTGCTGTCATACAAATATATGATTTTAACTTTTCCTTCTAATCACATTCCCAACAATTTTAACAACTCCAGATGTTCTTTAGGCTGAAATATATTAATATAATTCCTGTCCTCACTTCTGTCAGTGAAAGCCGGAAACAAAAATCCCCATTCCGGAATTCCCGGTTCGTAATCATCACTCACCGGACAAATTGTGCAAATAATATATTCATAAACTTCTTCGGATTCTCCCATACGTTCATGATCCGCAGCCTTCACTGGAACATCATATCTGTCATGAAATACATAGATTGCATAATCATGGTTCGTCTTATATACTTCAGCAACTAATTCATAAAATGTTTCCAGTAGTGCATCATTCTTTAATCCACTTGTCTTAATCCCCATCAAAAGCTGCCAAATACCGCCTGTTTTCATAGCTTCTTTTGAAAATTTGAATTGCTTCAATTCCTTATTTGTATCAGAAAAAGGAATGTATTTTGCAATAGCAAGGTTCTTTTCTCTGTCTTTTGCCGAAAGCTTTAAAAAACTCGTATTAAAAGTTCCATCAATAAAACCATCTGCATCCATATAACTTCCCGCAATTCTGGTCATGGAAGTCCTTTTTAAAGTCATACGTCTGGTCAGTTCCAACATATCTTCTCTGTTTATCATTGCAACTCCTCCAAGGAATATAACACTACTTTTTTGCCGAATGAAGTCCTCCAATCAAGCCAATTGTCTTCATTCTTCATCCCTCCATACTTTTCATTATAACATTATTCCAAAAAAGGGCAACTTGCTAATAATAGAGATTTGTTGGCTTAGGAGAAAGTTTCAATTGATTGGGCAGACACAGAAAAAGTTTGCTCTGGCGGAAATGCTCTGGACATATGGCGAAAAAGTTTCCTCTGGCGGAAATGCTCTGGACATATGGCGATTTTACAAATCTGCTTGTCCAAAAATTTATTAAAATAACTCAAAAGAACATTGAATTGGTCGTATACATGAAAACATGCTTGCTCTACCTTCACTTTTACTGAATTCATGGGCAGTATTGGTTTCTTTTTTTGCACTTAGAAAAAATACATTGTTTTGAGCTATTTTTAGCACGTTTTTTGGCAGTAGATTTGCAAAAATCGATATATGCCCACGTCATTTACTGCAAGCTATACTTTTCTTGCATATGCCCACGCCATTTATTGCAAGCTATACTCCACAAAAAACCCCACTTAAAAAGTAGCCATAAATGCATTCTACATTTTTGACTACTCCTATTCCTATCTATTTGCATAAATCCCCATTGCTCTTATCTCAATACTCCATCATTTTTTTCTTCCAATGCTTTTATCAGATGATATGTATACTCACAATATGGAACTGCAATTCCACATTCCTTTCCCATCTTAATCATCTCACCTGCCAGCATTTCAATCTCGGTATGACGTTTCGCATCCAAATCCTGAAGTGTTGAGAATCTTGCTTCCGGCATCACGCCTTTAAACAATACAAATTCTTCTGTAAGCGGAATTCCTTTTGCCTTTGCAACAAGGGCGACCTCTTTCCAGAGAGATTCTGCAATATGGCGTACATGAGTACTATCAACATAAGCCTGAAATCCTACACTCAAAATGGCTTGTGGAAGATTCTGGGCAATGTTACTTGCGTATTTAAACCAAATATCTAAGACAATGTTTTCCACAAAATTATAACGAATCCCTGTATTTTTAAACAATTCTTCCACAGCCAATACTCTTTCTGTCGGTTCTTTTTTACCCTTTTCACCCACATAGATTCCTGCTGTCCGCTCCGGAGAAAATGTAATCTGATTTTCTTTTCTCACAGATGCAATGCGCATTACAGAATAGAGCATATGCTCCATACCAATTGCAGCTCCTATAATTTCTTCGGAAGAAACACCATTTAACAAACTAATAACCATCGTATTTTTATTTACAATTGTCTGAATATCTTTGAGTGCATCCTTAAGTGCATCTTGTTTACTTGATACCAACAGTAAATCTATATTCTTTGCATCTTGCGGTTCTTTGACAGAAAACAAGTATTGTTTTCCATTAATCACCAGTCCGTCTCTTTCCAAACGTTTCTTACGATCCCCTTTGGCTATCACACAAAAGTTGTCTCCCATTTTCTCCGAGAGTCCCCAGACAAAATAAGCTCCAACTGCACCAGCGCCAAGAAGTGCTACTCTCTTAATTTTCACTTGAATCATGCTTCCCACCTCTATTTTCCCAGTTTTTCTTTATACTGCTTATATTTCATGCCAAACCATCCAAAAATAGATACATACAAAATAATAAGCATCACATAAAATACAGACAATGCAGGCAGTTTATAAACTGTTAAAGACATAATAAATTGCGGTAGCAAGATTAAAAAGAATAAACTCAATAATGGCAGTACTCTTCCTTTATAAATTCGTTCCAGCATTTCCAAACGGGAATTGTCATCGCAGAAGATTTCTTCTTCTCCATTCATCTCAGAAGCTGGCTTTCTAAAATAACTATATCCCCAGAAATCCATCAAATATTCCCATCCACAGTCCTGAAACATCTGCACATATTCTTCTTTATGTGCAATTCCATCCTGATTGTAATCCAGTTGATATACAACATCTTCCGGTTCGCATTTTTCAAAATAATAAGTTCCAAGTCCTGTTACCTTTACAAACTTCCACCCTTTTTTATGATTTTCACGAAGATATTCTTGTTCTTGTTCATATTGAGCAATATTAAAATATCTGTTTTCTTTTTTCATTTCCATACCTAGATTTCCTCCTGTGCATTTCTATATAATCGTTTGATTCGTTTTAATTCCAATTGCAGTACTTCTCTACCCAGTTCTGTAATCGTGTAAATCTTACGCTTTTCCTCTTCACGAATAAATTGAATCAATCCATCCTTTTCCATCTTGGATAAACTTCCATACATGGTTCCCGGGCTCAAACGAATCTCACCTTCTGTCATGTTCTCTACTTTCTGTACAATACCATATCCATGATTCGGCTTTTGCAGGCATAATAAAATGTAGAATCCCGTTTCCGTCATCGGAACATATACTTTCTTGATATGAGCGTCCATATGATCCTCCTTCTAATTCTTATTCAAGACTCTCACGATATATCGCACTACGTTATATCGTTGTACTTAGTATATTGCACTGCGATATATTTGTCAATGTTTTTTTGCAGTATCATTCTTGACATGACTGCAGCTGCTTTAAAGCAATTAATGTAGCCTATGAATACTCTGCCAGAGAGTACGATAGCACTGACATAGATCTTCTTTCCGAGCAGCCACGAGCAGAATTTCAAAAAGCCGGCATTCGGAAATATTGGATTATTGATCCATTTCAGAAAGTAGTGACAGTGTTTAAATTTGCTTCTCCACAAGCAAGCGATCCGTATCGATTTGATGAATCTGTTTCTTCGTCTGTGCTAGATGGACTCTATATCATTATGGATGCCCTTCTAAAAGAGTATTAAAATAGAGATTGCGCTTTCACGCAATCTCCCTCTATTTTGCTATTTGTTTCCAGCGTCCTTCTCCTTTAAGAAATCCATACGTTTCTTCATCTCGAAAACATGCGATTAGATTTTTCTTCATTTCATCCATAAATTCCTGATTTGCTTTTTTAAAAGTCATATGTTCATAAAGCTCAGATTCTGTAAATGCTGCAATCTCTTCGATGCCTCTAAGCATCTCTTCCATAATTTCAAGAACCTTATCCGTATCTTTTTCCAGCGTTGCCAACTCAAGACCACATGAAACTTCATGATATTTTCCCATCTCAAATATTCTTGCTATTTCCTGCTGCTTTTCGACCATCTTATGTGCTTTGTCTAAATAATTATCCTGCATAGCTAAAGTGTATATACTCTGGAAAACTGCACTTAACGTCTGATATCCAGAAAAAAGCAGCTCTTCGTATGCTTTATAAGCTTCTTCTCTTCTATCAGTTTTACTATAGATTAATGCCTGCTTTCCTTTGCTCTCCAGAACACGAATATAACACTTTAAAATATAATCATCATATTTTTCAGTCTCGAGATTATTTCCAAATAATCGCTGTGCATCCAATATTACTGCAATCTGCCAGATCAACCTCTCACAATTTGGATATGTTTCAATCATCTTTTTTGCTTCTTGAAATACATGTTCAAAACTATGCTTTTTAAAATGTTCATTGATTCTTATTACAATTTCATTGATTTCTTTCTCTGTCAATTCCTCCTGAAAAGACAGTAAAGTATCGAGCGAAATATTAAGCAGCCTTGCAATCGGTGCCAATAACATGATGTCTGGCATAGAGTTGCCATTTTCCCATTTATTGACAGCCGGTGTAGTAACACCCAGACGATAAGCCATCTCCTCCTGAGTCATGTTTTGTTGTTTTCTATATTTTCTTATCACTTCTCCTATCTGCATGCTTAACCCTCCCTTGTATTTCTATATTCATATCATAACAAACCACAAAACTCAAAACAATTGAGCCAAAGTTAAACAAGCAGTTATAGAAATTAACTTACAGTTATCTTTTGCTAGCTATTAAACATATCTATATCAAATTTTCCTTCGCTCTTAGCAACAGCAATTGACGCAACACTGTCACCTACACAGTTTAAAGATGTAACCAACATTTCGATTGGACGGTTGATAGCCAGAATGAGTGAATAAGCAATTAGTGCTGCTTCTCCCGTAAAACCTACCCCTGATAGGATTGTGAACAAAATTACCGCGCCCGCACCTGGAGCTGCCGGAGTCCCCATACTTGCGATAAGAGCCAACACCATGATGATGATTAGCTGAAATACACTCACTTCATAACCACCGCATCCTGCAATAAATAGCGTGGCAATCACTTGCATAATTGCTGTTCCATCCATGTTAATAGTCATCCCTAAAGGCAAAACAAAAGATGCTACCTGTTGGTCTACTCCCAATTCTTTTGTATTTGTATCCAGATTTAAAGGTAATGTTGCTGCACTAGATGATGTAGAGAACCCAAATACAATCACTTTGAAAATTTTACGAATAAAGATAAATGGATTCAACTTACAAGCTACTGCTATAATAATTGGATATGCAACAAACAGATAAGTCAGAAGCAAACACACACAGATACTAAAATAAGTAACTGCAGGTTTCAGATAATCTATACCATAAGTAGCAAATGTACGGCACAATAACATAAAAATGGCTGCCGGCCCAAATTTCTTTACTACAAAATTCAAAAATACTACAATAATCTTACTGATTTCATTACAAAATCCATAGATGATACTGTCTTTTCCATATCCCAAAACATTCATTCCCAGACCTGTCACAACAGCAATGAATACTACTCCGAGAACAGCATTATTTACACTAAAAGTAGAGCCGATGTTTCCAGGGATAATATTTAAAATAACCTCAAGCGGGTTCGAACCAGTTGTTCCAGTAGACGCACTCACACCTTCAATAGTTACATTGAATAAGCCTGCCTTTGCAAAGATCATACCAACAATACCGGCAAAAATCAGTGCACTTATACTGGTCATCATAAACCATCCAATCGTTTTTCCAGCTACACGCCCTAAAGTGGATGCCTCTTTAATCTCACTAATGGCCATAACTACAGATGTAAATACCATAGGAACGATAATCAATTGCAATGCTCGAATAAAAAGCTGCCCTCCAAGATAAAAAAGTCCCAGGGAACTTTCGCCGCCCTCCGCAGTAATATCCTGAAATAACAAACTACTCATTGTGTTCCATACTGAACTGTTTTCTCCTAGCATTTCTCTTACTGCCATAAATAAGAGACCGGATAAAATACCGGTAATCATGGCAATAAGCATCTGAATAGCAAGTTTGTTGTTGTCATTATATTTTTTCATAGGAATTGCCTCTTCTTTCTGTATTATTTTAAAATTGCTTAAACGACTAAAGCATATATTAAAATGCCAGAAAAAACAACAGGTAAAATATTCTTTTTAGGATCATTATTTTATGATATGGAACTTCCGTAGGATATTCGGTATATCCATATTCGTCCGTCCATTGTTTTTTGTTTGTTGTTAACATTGTATTTACTTCGGCACCACAGAAACCTTGTAGCTTATATAGAATAGGAAAAACCTTTTTAAAAATATTTGGCATGAAGTGTGGTGTAGTAAGGCGCATAATAACAACAATATTACTTGTAATGCCACGTAACCTAATACAACTATTTTTATAATTTTAAATATTTTTTCTTCATTCTTTTCTCTCCAATATGATATGTTACTTCTTCAGTACTTTTTTGCACCATGTTCTTTTTCCACATTCCAATTAATAATCCCTTACTTTTTCCCTAATATCCATATAACAAAAAAATGCCCTATATCAGCCGCTTATACTGATATAGAGCACTTTATTTTACATCTCATTATCTTATTTTCAATCTCGTACCAAAACTTGGGCAATCTCCCCTAGTTATCCTGCATCTTCGCCAGCTTTGCTGCCTGATCTGCCGCGATTAGACTATCGATAATCTCATCAATGTCTCCATTCATGACACTGTCAATCTTATATAGTGTCAATTTGATACGGTGTTCTGTTACACGTCCTTGTGGGAAGTTGTATGTTCTGATTTTTTCTGAACGGTCACCTGTACCAATCTGGCTTCTTCTCGCTTCCGCTTCTGCAGATTGCTGTTTTTCTAATTCCAACTCATATAATTTTGAACGAAGTAAACGGAACGCTTTTTCTTTGTTCTGTAACTGCGATTTTTCTGTCTGGCTGTAGATTACGATACCTGTTGGGTAGTGAGTCAAACGTACAGCCGAGTCAGTTGTATTGACACATTGTCCACCATTACCCGAAGCACGCATAACGTCGATACGAATATCTTTTTCATTGATTTCTACGTCAACCTCTTCTGCTTCTGGCATTACAGCTACAGTAATTGTAGATGTATGAATACGTCCGCCTGATTCTGTTTCAGGAACACGCTGTACACGATGTACACCACTTTCGTATTTCATTCTTGAGTACACACCTTGTCCAGTGATCATGAATACAACTTCTTTGAAACCGCCGATACCGTTTTCATTGAATGAAATAAGTTCTGTCTTCCATCTTCTGCTTTCAGCATAATGTACATACATACGATATACTTCAGCAGCAAACAATGCAGATTCATCTCCACCTGAACCTGCACGGATTTCAACCATGATGTTCTTATCATCGTTAGGATCCTTTGGAAGAAGGAGAATCTTCAATTCGTGTTCTAATTCCTCTACACGCTTTTTAGATTCATATAATTCTTCTTTTGCAAGCTCACGCATTTCTTCATCAGATTCCATCTCTAACATTTCTTCACTATCGATGATTGCCTGTTTTGCATTTTTATATTCTGTATACGCATCAACGATCGGAGTAAGATCCGCTTGCTCCTTCATTAATTTACGGAAACGTTTTTGGTCATTTGCTACATCTGGCTCTTGTAATTCACTTAAAATTTCTTCAAAACGAATTAACAAATCGTCTAATTTATCAAACATGTTATTTCCTCCATTATTTATTTTAAATACTGTTTTTATTTTATACAACACACGAACAGCAGGACTTATATTGTCTGCTGTTCGCAAAATTCCATTAAATATTATACATACCGAAAACCACCCGGTCAAGTCCTGCCAAATCTTTTTTCACGATTATGTCAACAAACCCCGCATCTTCCATAAGCCTTTTCACATCTTCACCCTGATCATGACCGATTTCAAAATAAAGTTTTCCACCTGAATTTAAAAATGCTCTGCTTTTATCCACAATCTCCCGATAGAAATAAAGCCCGTCTTCTTTTCCATCCAGAGCTATAAATGGATCATGACATTTTACTTCTTCTTTTAATTCTTCTATTACCGCCGTTCGAATATATGGCGGATTTGATACAATTACATCATATTTACCTTGTACGTTCTCAAACAGATCACTCTGAATCAATCTTGCTTCTACACTAAGCTTTGCATTATTTCTCTCTGCAACCTTTAAGGCTTCTTCAGAAACATCCGCTCCTGTTCCCAAAACACCCTGACACATTTTGAGTAAACTAATTAAAATACATCCTGAGCCTGTACACATATCAAGTATCTTCATGCCAGGTCTCAATATTTTCAAAACATTCTCTACTAAAACCTCAGTATCCTGCCTTGGCACAAGCACATGTTCGTTCACGTCAAATTCCATCCCCATGAATTCCTGTACTCCGGTAATATGCTGTAACGGGATATGGGATGCTCTGATCTGAATATATTCTTGATACTTTTCTTTTTGTTCTTCAGACATCTCATCCTGCATTTTCAAAAAATACATTGCTCTGCTGATTCCTGTTGTAAACTCTAATAAATACCAAGCATCTACTGCCGCATCTTCAATTCTCGCCTGATTCAGTTCTCTTTGTCCATATTCATATGCTTCACGCAAAGTCATATTGTCTTCCCTCAAAACATCCTTTTATTCTTCCATTAGAAACTTTTTCCAATCAAACACTTCTTCGACCGCTTTGATCGCAACTTCTATCATAGAATCATCTGGTTCTTTTGTTGTCAGATTCTGCATTGCAAGTCCTGGTTTGCTCAGTAATTCAATCACTGGATTGGTAGTTCTGCCTGCAAGTCTGATCAGTTCGTACGAAATCCCAGCAATGACCGGAAGCAGCGCAATACGAATTACCACACGAAGTATCGGTGATTCTACTGTAATAAAAAAGCATACTATAATACTTACAAGAATAACAAAGAATAAGAAACTTGTTCCACATCGCTTGTGCTGCTTTGAACTGATTCTTACATTTTCCACTGTTAATTCCATGCCATTTTCAATACAGTTAATGCACTTATGTTCAGCACCATGATACATAAATACACGCTGTATATCTTCCATCTTTGAAATCAAAAGAACATATCCAATAAATAAGGCAATTCTTATAATTGCTTCAATTACTGTCTTTAAAAATCTTGATTTTACAATTCCACTGAATAAGTTTGAGATAAAATATGGAAGTACCATAAAAAGTCCTAACGCAAGAACAACCGAACCAATCATTGTGATTGTCATGATCAAGTCTTCTTGTTTTTCTTTCTTTTTTATCTCCTCTTCTGTCATCACTACTCCCGTATCTTCCTCTTCTTCATAAAAACTTGCTGAGTAAGTAAGGGTTTTCATGCCAAGTACCATAGAATCAATAAAATTAAAAACCCCTCGGATAAAAGGAATCTTTGTCAATTTATCATACTTTATAATGCTTTTATATTCATCTGCCTTTACTTCTATTTTACCATCAGGCTTTCTTACTGCCACTGCATATTTCGAACCATTTTTCATCATGATTCCTTCTAAAACAGCCTGACCACCGATATTGGATGATTTCATAAGACACCTCCTTATAAATCGAAAAAAGGTTGAGGTCATATTAACCTCAACCCGTAAATTCTGGATTCTATAATTATTGAATACCGTATTTCTTGTTAAATTTATCAACACGACCACGAGCTTGAGTAGCTTTTTGTTGTCCTGTGTAGAATGGATGACATTTTGAACAGATTTCTACGTGGATATCAGATTTTGTAGATCCTGTAACAAATGTGTTTCCACAGTTACATGTAACTGTTGCTTGATGATATTTTGGATGGATACCTTCTCTCATGATTTTCACCTCTCGTTAAATTTTATTTCTGCGTAGGCCATCGTCTTTTCTATATGCAACATCGAAAAACGATGCCTGCGATGAGTTCTACTTTTAAACAGCTTATTCATTGTACCATAGATGATATAATTTTGCAAGTTTTTCTGTAAACTTTTTTCATTTAGAGTAATCTTGTTTTCTTTACCAGCTGTACAAATTCCTGATTATCCTTTGTACGTGCAAACATATTTAAAATATTATCTACTGCTT
>JBGVGF010000009.1:0-125786 GCA_045121495.1 Faecalimonas sp. | reverse complement strand
TGGCTTAAGAGTTTGTAATAGAATATAAAACTGTTATGTAAAGAAAAACTGGTGGATTTCTGCATAAACATAGGGATTCACCAGGATACTTTACATAATAAAAAGCTTTACATAATATCTATTATGACAAGCTTGTCATAATAGATATCTTCATGTGAGCAATAAAACGCTGCTTGGTATTCGCAGTCCTTTCGATGTACAGGAGGATTAATCACCATGGATAACCCTACTGTACAGGATATCTTTCATCGTTTTTATCCTGACTATCTGAATAAATACTCACCATCTCTGATACAAATGAAAGTTGCCAACTGCATTATCAACTGCAAGACTGGTGCTTATGGAGCAAATGTCAGCATCTGCGAAGATTGTGGTCATCTTCACATTCATTATAACTCCTGTCGTAATCGTTGCTGTCCTATGTGTCAAGCTCTGCCAAAAGAAAAATGGATGGATGCAAGACGTGAAGATGTTTTAGAAGCACCCTATTTTCACGTTGTTTTTACGGTGCCACAGGAATTAAATCCTGTTATCTATAGTAATCAAACACTTTTATATGATGTTTTCTATCATTCTGTATCAGCTACAATCAATGAACTTACCGCTGACTCCAAATATCTTGGAGCCAAAGTCGGATATATCTGCATCTTACACACTTGGGGATCTGAAATGAATTTTCATCCTCATATCCACGTAATTTTTCTCGGTGGTGGATTAACTGTGAAAAATCAATGGAAAGATAAAGGCAGTGAATTCTTTCTCCCAGTAAAAGTTCTTTCAAAGGTATTCCGTGGAAAATATATGGAAGAATTAAAATCCTTATGGGAACAAGATAAGCTGCAATTCCATGGAACCAGCGAAACATATCGCAACCACTATAATTTCAAAGAATTACTGGATGTCTGTTATCAAAAAGACTGGATTCCTCATTGTAAGAAGACTTTTAACGGTGCCAACTCTGTTATTAATTATCTTGGAAAATATACACACCGGATTGCAATCAGCAATCATCGTATTATTCGAATAGATGAAAATACCGTTACCTTTTCCGTAAAGGATTATCGTGAAGAAGGCAAGTGGAAGGAACTTACACTTTCAGGTATCGAATTTATCCGAAGATTTCTTATGCATGTTCCTCCAAGGCGCTTTGTTAGGATTAGGCATTACGGGCTACTTTGCACCCGAAGCAAATCCAAACATCTGACTTTATGCCGAAATCTTTTGGGATGCAAACAGTATCTTTCCAGACTTCGTTCCATGGAAACACCTCAGATTTTAGAAACTCTGTACGGAATAAAGATTTCTGTTTGTACATGCTGTGGTGGCAAGCTTGGGAAATCACAGTTAAAAATGCCTTTGCGGATTTAAAATACTCATTACCTATATCGTTAAAATAGCCTCGAGTTCGAGGTCTTTTTGTCGTGCCTCTAATTGCACGGTTCATGGTAAGATACCGAAATATGTTGTTTTTTCTATGAATATTAATCAAGAAGAGAATAATTGAAAATCCATAGAATTCCTGCAAAACGGACGCGACTTTGTTCACTATAGAAAAATCGAAATTGGTGCAAACGACAGGGCAGTTTATAAAACGTAAGCTGCTTTATCGTTTACACCAACTTCGATTGGTTTCTAATCAATTCATCTCTTAGTTAAACACACCAGCTTACTGAAAGTTTCAAATGCTTTATCTTTCTATAATTCTATATACTTTTTCAGACCAGTCCCAGATATCTTTGCAATCATTATCAATATAAATAATCCTATCTTTCAATTCGCAAGGTATATATAATTCCAATTTCTCTTTTAATTTCATAGGAATTACAATTTTGTATATCCAATCCCTAAGTATTATTTCATCCTTGACTTTCATAGGAAGCACACCATCACACACCGTATTTGGATGCTTTAATAATTGTTCATATTTGAAATAAAATCTTACTCCAGGATTAAAATGTACACTCAAATCCTCTTCATTTAGAAAACGCTCTAATGCTCGTTCCATAACCAATCTATCCCCTGCTTGGCAATTGCCCCACGCAAACATTATATATTCAAAATAATCCGCAGGGTCATTTGCTGCATTTCGATTTTCACTCATTAGTTCTTCAACTGACACTTTCCGAGCATTCAGTGCAGATAACAGTTTTCCACATTCAAATATTTTTATGGCATTATCCGCAGAAGTTGTGTGACATACATAATCTGTAACACAACCTTTTCTATAAGGGCATGCCGTACATTCTGTCAACAACTTAGGTCGTGGCGTACTTAGATACTCTTCTTTATGTACGATACTTTCGTTAATTAAATTCAAAACATTATTATCTTCACATTCAATTTTGCATTCTCTGCCATATCTTTTTTCATACTCTATAAATTCAATAATAGTTCTAATCTCCCAATTAGATATCTGTGGATAATTAGAAAGTTTCTTATAGAACACACCATCCCATACTTCAGTGCATTCAAAATTACCTATTTTTATTAGCATATTATCACCGACTTCTTTAATATTATCGTACTAAATGCCATTCTTTTGTCAATGAATTTCTAAAAATTCATAATCTTTTATATATTCGGGCACAAAAGATTATTTTCAGCCTCGCAGAGCGAGATACACCCTTCGCACAAATCTTTGATTTGTACTCTAGACATTTCGCCCTTGCAGGGAGCATCTACTGACGAGAGGTAATAAACATATTTACTTCAACAAACAAAGCAAGAACAAAAATAAACTCAATGATTAACATAGTAACTGCAACTGAAAAAGCCGAATAAATACAGCCAACAATAAGTGAAACTATTGGTATTGCAATTGAAAAAATTCGATAGCTTAACGACTTATATAACCATGAATACGGAAGTAAATGAGCACCAAAAACCATTGCATAAACCATTACCATTTTATCAGGAACTGCACTAAATACCCACATTACAATTAACAAATATAAAAACTGATTACAAGTGAATAAAAACCCAACATTGCCGAGAGGATTGCTTTTATCAAAAATATCAACTTTTAATACTTTACCAATCAGCCAGGAAATCGGTAGCAATGGACACGAACAACAAAACACAAATAAATTCTCTTTATCTTGTGGTAAATCCAGCATTATCACAATTAGTATCAATAACCATATAACAACCGAAGCACCGATAAAGGGCAATCCCTTTTTCTGCTTTATTACTATATCATTTCTTAAATTTTCCAAATTTGTTATGTTTTCCTTAATGTTATTCATTTATAGTTCTCCGTTCCTGTTGGTATTTTTGTAATGCGTGAGTATATAACTCGCACTTTTTTTTTCGATAACTACCGTAAATCACAAGACAGATAAAATATAGGCACAAAATAATAGCGAAAAAGAGCAGCCATTGATGCAAATAACTTGTATCTACAAATAGCCCTATGTTGTAAAAAAACAATATTTCATAGAACATTATAGCTGACATAAAGATAGTAAGTCTTGCAGTAAAACCAAATCTCCTTATAAATAGCCGGGTAAAAGCCACACAGAAAATAAACACTCCGCCCACTGTCCAAACAATTGTTTTTGTAAGATTGACAATAGAAATTGTGTCAACTCCAGATATCCACCTTACAATGAGTTCAAGTATCAGAAACCAGGTTACCGCGAAGCATGTTCCGTTTCTTAACCATGTAAAAAATGTTTTAAGTTCTTTTTTAGTATTCATAAATATCTCCTAAATTGATAAAAGTGTTTTTATTTGTTTTGCGTAACGGCGCGATATGAAAAGAATTTCACCATTTATCATTTCCGCAGTTATTGAACGATTAAGTTCGGGCTTCAATAATTTAATTTTATTGATGTTTACAAGTTGTGATTTTGAAGTACGTACAAAATCCTTGTCAGATAAGATTTCTTCAAGTTCATAAAGCCTTTTCTTTATTTCAAGAACCTGTGTTTCAGTATAGAGAAAGGTACGGTTATCAACGCTTTCAAAGTAGAATACCTCAAGGGGAGAAACAAGATAATGCTTATCATTATCAATAGCGTCAAGTTTTTCTTCAAAGGCTTCGATATGTTTTTTTAATTTCATTACACTTGCATCTGCCTTCGGGCATTTTATGATTATTTCAAAAAATTCGTTTATATTTTCTATTATCCGGATATTCATAATGTACCTCCTGTAATTGTCATTATAGCGAGAGAGTCTAAAATTTCCAAGTGATTTTAGGTAAGCGGTACAGAGAAGAACTACAAGTGGTCCAGTACTGTAATAAAAAAGCTGATAAAGTCATTTTCTGCTTTATCAGCTATAACAATATGAGTAATTTTTGATTATTTGTTATAAGTTGTTACAAGATTTACTTTCCCTTATTTTTTCCCTTATGAGGGTTCGCAAACAAGGGTAGAACGACATAACACGATACAAGACTATCGTAACTGTTCTCTATTTTTCTTTATAAATTCATCAATCATCTTTAATACCTCAGATGACCAAAATTGTCTGTCACCATGATGCGCCCCTTCTATTTGATATAGTGATGCATTGACACCACAGTTTTTCATTGCCTCAAACAATTCACAGCTTTGTGAAAAAGGAACAAGCTCGTCATTGCTTCCATGAAACATGATGACTGGTGGATACTGCTTATTTGCCTTCAAATATTCTTTGATAATTGTTGGTTTTGATAAATCCAATCTTTCTAATGGTCTGTAGCCACCAATCATTAATCCTTCCGGAGAATCCGCAGTTCGATGATCCTGAGAAGAAGGGACATTATTCATTGTCGTAATATCTGTCGGTCCGTAAAAATCAATAATTCCTTTCACGGAATAATCGTTCATCTTTGAGATTTCATCTTCTAATGAATTTACTCCATTTGTCAGTCCTGTCATTAAAGCAGTATAAGCACCTGATGAATCTCCCATTACAAAAACATTTTCTTTATCGATTCCGTATTCTGCTGCATGTGATTTTATGAAAACAACGCCTGCCTTGGCATCTAACACAAACTGTGGAAATCTCCCATCCTCTGAACCGGTATATTCCAGCAGGGCAACAAAATATCCCTTCACTGCCAGCATTGCAGCCTGCGCAACTCGTTCCTTCACATTTTGGCGGTGAAAAGCCGAACCTGGTATGTAAATGATTGCAGGAGTTTTACTTCCTGCATTTATTGGTTTTATCAATTGCAAATACAAAGTTCTTCCATTTATTGTTCTATAAGGGACATCATACTCATAACTCAACTCATAAAAATCACACTTTGGATTTATAATCTGCATTCCGTCTGCATATTCAGTACTTCTCGGAAAATTTTCTCTTGATACATTGATTGGTTCCATTTTGCATCTCCTCCTTAGCCTTCTATTTGCTTAAAAACATGAATTAATCGGTTATTTTCTCTCTCATTGCTTCACCCGCTAAATTGGAATCTGATATTTCTCATCAATAAGCACATAATTCACTTTGTTCTTCTGGCAAAACTCTAATATTCGGGCGTTATCTTGAAGAATACTCGCTATTGAGCATTCATCTTCCAATCTATCTTCCACAATATTTGCGTATTTTTTAATATCATCAAAATGACTTCTGATATAATGCTCACTCATTACGAGACAGTAATATTTTATATTATCCAGATACTCTTTTTCAAAATATTTCTCCCAGTCAAAAGGAATATAACAGCCTTCTACTATAAGATTTTGTTTATTTTCAATGGCTGTTTTTATTATTCCAGAAACAATTGGCCATAAATAGTCGGTTAATTCACTTTCAGCACTCATAGGTGTAAGTTCTGTATTGCCACTGCGAATAAGTCCCATCTTTAAGTGATCTATTGATAAATATGGAAACTTATATTTTTCAAGTAATCTTTGTGCCAGATTTGTTTTGCCTGTATGCGATGCTCCAGTTATTAAAATAATCATCTTTTATGTTCCTTCCATAAATGTTTATTGTTTTCTATTTTATCTGGCATTTTTCTGGAATTCAATCAGTTCTTCTGTCATTTTTTTTGCCGATAAGTAATTTTCAAGCCCCAGCACAGCGTGGGCTAACACAAAGATAACAAAAACACTAATCATAATACCCATTGCACTGCTTCTGTTTTCTATTAGAACATCTACACTTCCATATATGACAAATAGCATAATTCCTTCAAGCAGAAAGAACTGAATCACTTTTCGGAATAAAAAAGCTTTTATAGTAAGTTCTTTTTTGGAATACATGACTACATTTACTACTACAGTACACCCGGCATAAATTAGCGGTGCAGCAAACGCTTCATATCCCAATTGCCTATTTGGGTCAAATAACATACCCATCACATATAGTGTAATTGTTATCAGCGTTACCAATATAAAATAAGTTCGCATCATTCCGCCCCAAAAATCTTTTCCATTCATTATCTAGCACCGCCTTTCAATGCCATTTTAAGCTCTGGCACATATTTTCTTGAAATCATGACTTCTTCCCCACTTTGTAACACACCTATAAATCTTCCGTTCAAAGCAGGCTTGATTGATTTCACTTTCATCAAGTTTAGTAAAAGAGATTTCGAAACCCGCAAAAAATGCTTTTCTTTTAATACTTCTTCTAACTCATATAATTTTTGTCTGCTTTCATATATCTGTTTTGAGCAGTAGATAAACATTTTATTATCTACTGCTTCGATATAATAGACATCTGTTACCGGAATCTCATATTGCTTTCCTTCGATAATCCCCGTAAGTTGTCCCTGCCTGGATTTGACAAAGGTTACAATTTCTCTAATTGTATCTGTCATCTCGTGACAACGGATTTCAAGCTGCTCCGGCTGATCTTTTTTTATTTTAAAGATTTTTATTTCCATTCGTCCTTCATGCTCCAATATACTAATTTTTTAAATGAGAGTCGAAAAATTGAAGAACCATTTCATTCATTTCCAAAATACACTCCATTTCATTCACTGTCCCTGTTCCAAGCAAAGAAGCCAGCACTGGAGAAAATAATGGAAGATCTGTAAAATTCATATGCCCGCTTCCTTCAATATAGGTATGAGTACACTCCATTGCATTTTCAATAACAAGGTCATTGACATATAAAAGTCCTGAGTTATCTGTTTCATTGTAGTGTTCTTCATTATCAACTACCATAAGTGGCACTGGATATGCTTCTTCATAATATTCATAGATTCCATCTTCGTAATTCAACTGTTCTCCTAACATCGTACCATCTAAGTCGATTACCGCATCAACATCACTACGAGTTCTTCCGAGCGTAACACTGGTCGCACCACCCATAGAATGTCCCATCAGACCGATTTTTTTAATATCTGTCATGGAAAGTACGTCTTCAATTTGTTCTTTCACTTCTTCTGACTCTACATACCAGTTATTCAACTGTTCTGTCTGAGATTTCGCGTCTTTCACACTATCTAACACAAAATTCATATCGCCTGATCGGATTTCCATCCATTTACGCGATAATTCAAATACCTCTTTCTCAGAAACACCTTCTTGATTTATGACCATTACTTCTTGCAGAAATTCTGGATTTACTGTAATAAGTTTACCATCTGTATCTGCTGTGAAAAATGAATGATATGGATGATCCATACTGATTACTATATAACCGTGACTGGCAAGCTCCATATATGTGGATGTATTGCTTTGATAATATCCAAATGCACCATGAGAAAATATTACCAAAGGAAATGCATCTGTGCCAGCATTTTCTGTTTCTGGATAATAAAAATAGATTGGAACTTCTCTTTTAGAACCATCGTTTTCAAATGTTTCTATCCTGTTTTCGTCTACCAAAATCGCTTTTGTCTGTTTTACTTCATATGTACCAGTTGTTTCAAGACCCTCATATCCTGTAAATAAAAATGCTGGAACCATAGATACTGTAATAAGCAGAATACTAAATAGTACATTGAATGTAGCTGCGATTTTTGATTTTTTCCCAGTTACTTTTTTATTTTTGAAAGCATAGATAAGTCCTGCAGTAAAAAGACGAATTGCTAATATCCCAAAAAGCATCTTAAATCGAAAATCCCATGTAATCTGTGGTAATAACAGTGCAGCCAGAAATACAATAATTTCACCTGTTCTAATTCCGATGCGGTTACGATACCATTTGCTTTTCTCCTGTTGTTTTGTAAATGTGATAACCAGTAACGCTATCTCCATTGCAATAAAAATTCCTAATAAAATAACTTCCATTTATAATCACCTAATCCTTTCTTTGATAAGGTGACTATAAACGGAAGTTTTATTATTGACAATTATTCTAGAAGTAAGATGCACTTTTTCAAGGCAAGATGCATATTACTTCCTTATTTATGATAGGGCTCGCCACTTATAATTCTATAGCTTCTATAAACCTGTTCCAGTAAGATAACTCTCATAAGCTGATGTGGAAATGTCATCTTTGAAAAACTCAGCGCATAATTTGATTTTTTTAAAACCTCTTCTCCAAGTCCAATTGATCCTCCAATAATAAATATTATATGGCTTGTTCCCTGGACGCCCAATTTATCTATCTTATCTGCCAATTCTTCTGACGTAAGCTGCTTTCCCTGAATCTCAAGCGTAATCACATATGCATCCTCTTTTACATATTTCAAAATACGCTCTGCCTCTTTTGAACGAATGGTATTTTCTACTGTCCCACTTGCATTATCAGGTGTTTTTTCATCCGCCACCTCAATAATTTCAAGTTTACAATATTTACTAAGGCGCTTACTATATTCAGCAATCGCATCTTTTAAATATTTTTCTTTTATCTTTCCAACTGTAATTAAAGTGATTTTCATATAATTTTCCTATCCTATGTAAAAATCGAGTATGAGCATAGTGATAAATCCAAACAACAGAGAATATGTAGCCATTCGTTCATATCCATGGCTATGTGTCTCTGGAATCATCTCATCACTTACTACATAAATCATGGTTCCTCCTGCAAATGCCAAAGCAAATGGAAGGATTGTCGTTGCAATCGATACCGCAAAGAATCCGATCATTGTTCCGATTACTTCAATTACTCCAGTAAAACTTGCAATAGCAAGCACTCTTCTCTTTTTTAATCCGGCCATAATCAGCGGAGAAACAATCACCATACCTTCTGGAATATTCTGAAGTGCAATACCTAGCGCCACCGTAATTGCATTACTTACATTTTCACTTCCAAACCCTACTCCAGCTGCAATACCTTCTGGTAAATTATGGATTGCAATTGCCATAACAAACAACATAACGCGGTTTAAGTGGCTCTGACTATCTGCATGCGTTTCCTGATCAACACCCGTGATATGATGCAAATGAGGTGTGACTTTATCCGCAATATTCAAAAAAACAGCACCTATTAAAATACCAATTGCCGTAATCCATATGTTCCCCTCTTCCAATGACGGTACAATCAGTCCCAACACTGCCGCTGAAAGCATAATCCCTGCAGCAAATCCTAAAATAGCATCATTAAATTTATGCGGTACTTTTTGAAATAGAAATCCAAATAATACACCAATAATTGTTGAGCCGCCAACACCCAACGCCGTAACTATTGCTAACTGCATAATAATAACCTCCTATCATAAATTTCTCATCGTTTTATTATATCAGAATTTCGACAAGATGACACTAAAAAAAGAACTTCCACCTTTTGGCAAAAGTTCTTTTTAAATATGGTATTTGCTATTTATTGCTTAAATATTCGTGAATACCTTTTGCACCTGCTTTACCAGCACCCATAGCAAGAATTACTGTTGCAGCACCTGTTACGGCATCACCACCGGCATAAACGCCTTCTTTTGTTGTTTTACCTGTTTCTTCATCAGCTACGATACATTTCCATCTGTTTACTTCTAAACCTTCTGTTGTAGAAGAAATAAGTGGGTTTGGAGATGTACCAAGTGACATGATTACTGTATCTAATTCCATTTCGAATTCAGAACCTTGAACTACAACTGGACGTCTTCTTCCAGAAGCATCTGGTTCACCGAGTTCCATCTTCACGCATTTCATACCTTTTACATATCCATTATCGTCTACTACGATCTCTGTTGGATTTGTTAATAAGTCAAAGATGATTCCCTCTTCTTTTGCGTGATGTACTTCTTCTACTCTGGCTGGAAGTTCTTCTTCACTACGTCTGTATACGATATGTACTTCAGCACCAAGACGAAGTGCTGTTCTTGCAGCATCCATTGCTACGTTACCACCGCCAACAACGGCAACTTTCTTACCAGCTGCGATTGGTGTGTCATAAGAATCATCAAATGCTTTCATAAGGTTTGATCTTGTTAAGTATTCATTTGCCGAGAATACGCCGTTTGCATTTTCTCCAGGAATACCCATGAATTTAGGAAGACCAGCACCTGAACCGATAAATACAGCTTCAAATCCTTCATCTTCAATCAATTGATCGATTGTTGTTGATTTACCAATTACAACGTTTGTTTCAAAAGTAACGCCAAGTTCTTTTACTTTTTCGATTTCTTTTGCAACTACTTTTTGTTTTGGTAAACGGAATTCTGGAATACCGTAAACTAATACACCGCCAAGTTCATGGAGTGCTTCAAATACAGTTACTTCGTAACCTAATTTAGCTAAGTCACCAGCACATGTAAGACCTGCAGGACCTGAACCGATTACTGCTACTTTATGACCATTTGTACTTTCTGCTTTTTCAGGTTTGATATCATTTTGAAGCGCGTAATCAGCTACGAATCTTTCTAGTTTACCAATAGAAACTGCTTCGCCTTTGATACCACGGATACATTTTCCTTCACATTGATTTTCTTGTGGACAAACACGACCACAGATAGCTGGAAGTGCAGATGATTTACCGATTACTTTGTATGCTTCTTCCATATTTCCTTCTTTTACTTCTTTAATAAATCCTGGAATATTGATAGAAACTGGACATCCTTCTACACATTTTGCATTCTTACATCCAAGACATCTTTTTGCCTCTTCCATAGCTTCTTCTTTGTTATATCCAAGACATACTTCTTCGAAGTTTGTTGCACGAACTTTTGGATCCTGTTCACTAACAGGTACTTTATTTAATACGTTAGCCATTATTCGTCACCTCCACAGTTTCCACATCCGCCGTGATGTGTATCGCCTTCTTGTAATTTCAGTATTGCACGGCCTTCTGCAGTTTTGTACATTTGTTGTCTCTTCATCGCTTGATCGAAATCTACTAAATGTCCATCGAATTCTGGTCCGTCTACACATGCAAATTTAATTTCATTTCCAACTTGAAGACGGCAAGCTCCACACATACCTGTACCATCAACCATGATTGGGTTCATACTTACAATTGTTGGAATCTCTAATTTCTTTGTAAGTAAGCAAACAAATTTCATCATGATCATTGGTCCGATTGCTACACAAACATCGTATTTATTTCCTTCTTCTACTAATTTTTCAATCTTAGTAGTAACCATACCAGCATGACCGTAAGAACCGTCATCTGTACATGGATAATAGTTGCCTGCAACTGCTTCCATTTCTTTTTCAAGGATTAACATATCTTTTGTTTTTGAACCAATGATAACATCAACGTCAACACCATGTTCATGTAACCATTTCACTTGTGGATATACAGGTGCTGCACCAACACCGCCACCTACGAATAACATCTTTTTGCCTTTTAAGCTTTCGATATCTTCTTTTACGAATTCAGATGCACATCCTAAAGGTCCTGTAAAATCTCTGAAATAGTCTCCAGCTTTCAAATGAGACATCTTTTCTGTAGATGCTCCAATTGTCTGGAACACGATTGTAATTGTTCCTGCTTCTCTATCATAATCACAAATTGTAAGTGGAATTCTTTCGCCTTTTTCATCCATCTTAACAATGACAAATTGTCCTGGTTCACAATGTTTTGCCACACGTGGCGCTTCAACGTCCATGAGGTAAATCTTATCAGCCAGTTTTTCAGCTTTTACTATCTTATACATGATATTCCTCCTAAAATTTTCTACAATTCACTATAATAAAGCATTGAAGTTTAAATATCAAGCTTTTTCGATAAAAAAAGCAGGTGCTTTTCGCACCCGCTCTATGTATTATTTTAGAAATCAACTTCTGTTCCGTAGTAGATACATGTAAACAATTTTTCCATTGTGGCTGGAACAATTGCTCTTGGATTTGTTCCTGTACAAGCATCTCCAACTGCGTTTTCAGCAATCACTGCGATTTTTTCTTTGAATTCATCTTCATCGATACCAAATTCTTCTAATGTAGCTGGAATTCCAAGGAATACATTCATTTCATCAATTTTTCTGCATAAGCTATTGATTAATGCTCTTTCTGAAACACCTTCAAGTCCCGTTCTGCGAGCGATTTCAGCATAACGTTTTGCTGCAATTGGATCTTTTGCATTGTATTTGATAACATATGGCAAGTACATAGCATTTGCTAAACCATGTGTTATATGTCCTGTATTAAATGCAGCACCTGTCTTGTGCGCCATAGAGTGTACGATACCTAATAATGCATTTGAGAATGCCATACCTGCAAGACACTGAGCATCATGCATTTGAGCTCTTGCTTCCATATTACCTTTGTATGAAGCTTGAAGATAATCAAATACCATTTCAATCGCCTGAATTGCAAGCGGATCTGTGTATACACAGTTTGCTGTCGAAACATATGCTTCAATTGCATGTGTAAGGGCATCCATACCTGTATAAGCAACCTGATGTACTGGAAGTTTTTCTACTAATTCTGAATCAACGATTGCAACATCTGGAGTAATGTTGAAGTCAGCTAATGGATATTTGATACCCTTTGCATAATCTGTGATAACTGAGAATGCTGTTACTTCTGTAGCTGTCCCTGATGTTGATGGAATCGCTGCAAATTTTGATTTTTGTCTTAATTCTGGGAAGTTAAATGGAATACATAATTCTTCAAATGTTACTTCTGGATATTCATAGAATGCCCACATAGCTTTTGCTGCATCAATTGGTGATCCTCCGCCCATAGCTACGATCCAGTCTGGCTCAAAATCGCGCATTGCTTGTGCACCTTTCATAACTGTTTCAACAGATGGATCTGGTTCTACACCTTCAAATAATTCAACTTCCATTCCTGCTTCTTTTAAATAATTCACTGCCTTGTCAAGAAATCCCTGACGCTTCATTGAACCGCCGCCTACTACAAGAATCGCTTTCTTGCCTTTTAAATTCTTTAATTCAGCGAGGCTCCCCTTTCCATGATAAATGTCTCTTGGTAATGTAAATCTTGCCATAATCTGTCTCTCCTTTTTGTGAAATATTTATCAAATCATCTTTTGACATTATATCTCCATCACCAGAAAATTACAACAGATTTAACAATAAATTTTCTTTTTTTTTCTATTTTCTTATCGCTTTTACACAATTATCCATGAGCATAGCAATCGTCATAGGACCAACACCACCTGGTACAGGGGTAATTGCACTTACCTTATTTATCACATCGTCAAAATCCACATCACCGCAAAGTTTATTATTTTCGTTTCTATGAATTCCTACGTCAATCACCACTGCCCCTTCTTTTACATATTCAGAAGTGATAAACTTTGGTTTTCCAAGTGCTGCAATTAAAATGTCAGCACGTCTAGTAACTTCCTTTAAATCCTTCGTTCTGGAATGAGTAATTGTGACTGTTCCATTTTCACGAAGTAACAGCATTGCCATAGGTTTTCCAACAATATTGCTTCTTCCGACAATCACACATTCTTTTCCTTCTATTTCTATATTAGAACGTTTTAACAATTGAATGATTCCCGCTGGTGTACATGGCAAAAATCCATCGGTACCGATGCACATATTTCCAACTGTTTCCGGATGAAAACCGTCTACATCTTTTTCTGGTGAAATCGCCTGAATGATTGCATTTTCATCGATATGTTTTGGCAATGGCAACTGAACTAATATACCATTTACATCTACGTTTTGATTTAATTCACGAATGATTTCCAATAATTCGTCCTGAGAAATAGATTCTTCTAATTCATAAGAAAGAGACTCGATTCCTACATAAGCACAGGCTTTTTTCTTATTATTTACATAAACAGAAGAAGCTGGATCCTTTCCAACCTGTATAACAGCAAGGCAAGGAACAATCCCATGCTCCTTTAGACCTGCTACTTCTTCTCTTAATTCGTCTTTGATTTGTGTTGATATTAATTTTCCGTCAATTAATCTAGCCATATTATCATCTCCTATAGATATTCCTCAATATATTGTTCAAATTGTTCCATCGACATCAGAACTTTTCTAGGTTTTGTTCCCTCTTCTTCACCTACAACGCCAGCATCTGCAAGCTGGTCCATAATTCTTGCAGCTCGGTTGAATCCAATTTTAAATACTCTTTGCAGCATACCAATAGATGCTTTATCTTTTTCTATGACAAATTTTCCAGCATCTACAAAGTAAACATCTCGCTCTTCTGAAGAACCAGACATGCCTGCACTATTGTTTCCAACATTGCTGCTATTTACGTGATTTGCAACTTCTTCATTATATGCAACACCATCAGCGCTATTTATCAAGAATTCTACAACTGCCTGTACTTCTTTGTCAGAAACAAAAGATCCTTGTACACGAGCCGGCTTTGGATATCCCGTTGGATAGAACAGCATATCACCTTTGCCAAGCAGCTTTTCAGCTCCATTCATATCGAGAATAGTCCTTGAATCTACACCTGAAGATACTGCAAATGCGATTCTCGATGGCATATTCGCTTTAATCAGACCTGTAATAACGTTTACAGATGGTCTTTGTGTAGCAAGCACAAGATGGATACCAGCGGCTCTCGCTAGCTGGGCAAGACGGCAAATCGCTTCTTCTACTTCTCCTGGTGCGACCATCATAAGGTCAGCAAGCTCATCCACAATAATAACAATCTGTGGCATTTTTTGTGGTTTGTTTTCATCTTCTATGTCAGCAATTGTCTCTACTTTTGCATTGTAGCTCACAAGATCACGTACATTGTATTCTGCAAACATCTGATAACGTTTTGTCATCTCAGTAACTGCCCAATTGAGCGCACCTGCAGCTTTCTTTGGATCTGTTACAACAGGAATGAGTAAATGAGGTATACCATTGTATACAGAAAGTTCTACTACTTTTGGGTCAACCATGATTAGTTTTACTTCATCCGGAGTTGCTTTATATAAAATACTCATAATTAGAGTATTGATACAAACAGATTTTCCTGAACCTGTCGCGCCTGCAATAAGTACATGCGGCATCTTTGCAATATCTGCAACAACTACTTGTCCAGCAATATCTCTTCCTGCGGCAAAAGCAATTTTGGAACTATGTTTCTTGAATTCGTCTGATTCTATCAAATCACGCAGCATAACCGCAGCATTTTCTTTGTTTGGCACCTCAATACCTACGGCTGCTTTTCCTGGTATTGGTGCTTCAATACGAATATCTGATGCTGCAAGATTTAATTTAATATCATCAGCTAATCCGACAATCTTACTCACCTTTACACCCATCTCTGGCTGTAATTCATATCTCGTTACGGTAGGACCGCAGCTGACATTTGTAACTGTTACATTCACATTGAAATTCTGAAGTGTCTGTTGCAGCTTTGCTGCAGTATGACGCAGATGCTCATCGGAATCTCCTCCAGTATTCTTCCCTTTTTGCAATAGATTGACTGGTGGAAACTTATAAACTTTCTTTGGTTTTTCTTCTTCTTTTTGAATCTCTTTTTCTACGTCCAGCGTCTCTTTTTCAACCTGTTTACGACTTTCCTTTGTCTTTTGCTTTGTAGTTATTTTGGTAGTTTCTTCTTCTACCTCTTCTTCTGGCAACGGCTGCGCACGTCTTATTACAAGCTGTCCTGATAATTCTTCGGATGTCGTTAATACCTCTTCCGGCTTTAATGGTTCTTCAGATTCAATAGGTTTAATTTCACGCATTTCAGGTGTTTTCTTTTCTTCAACAGCCTGTTTTTCTAATGTAGTGTCAAAGGTAACCCCTGATACAACTCTGTCTTTTCTTCGTTGACCTTTTGTCTCTGTCTCAGCATTCCCTTCCAAAAGTCTTTGCAAACGTACCAGTTCTCGTTTTTCCTTGCGTCTTCTGGCATCTTCTTTCGCAGTAATATAAGCCTTTTCACTGCCTTTCTTAACACCACCTATAAATGATTTCTCGGTGATAATTATAAAACAGATAATAGACACAATAATTGCAATTAAATAAGTTCCGATTGTTCCAATTGCCGGGCAAAGCAGGCTTACAAAAATACCGCCAAATAATCCGCCTCCATCTTTGTGCATACATGAATTTTTATAATATTCAAAAATATTCGTATCTGGAACGTATTCATTCATAATAAGTTCAAAAAGAGTGCAGAACATCACACCTACTACAAATGCTGCAATGGATTTTATGTATGCGTTGACATTACCTTTATTTGTAATGATAAAGGTAACCCCAACGAAAATTAAAATTGGTATCATATATGCCAAAAGTCCAAATAGGCCAAAAAGCAAGTCTGAAACTGCACCGCCTAAAAATCCGCCAACTCCAAAATGACTAATCATAAGAAGTGCACAAGCTGCTAATGTCAAAAGAATTGTAATCTCATCTTTCAGTGAAGTAGTATCTTCTATCTTCTTTGAATTTGATTGTTTCGTCTGCTTCGACTGATTTCCAGTATTCTGTCTCGTTGTTTTTTTGTTTGAAGCCATGAAACTCCCCCTTATTTTTACATACTATTAATAGTATATCATCTAAAAAATCCCATGTCATCACCAAATTTCTTCTCATCTATCATGCTATAGAGCTTTCGAATCGCTTCCTTCATGCCTCCAACCTCATTTATGAGCCCTTCCCTGACTGCTGCTTCCCCATCCAGCAATGTCCCGACATCCTTCACTAATTCTGATGGATTTAACATAAGTTCTTCGACTCTTTCTTTTGAAATATTTGAATGCGTAGAAAGAAATGTTGTAATCCTATCCTGTGTGCGTACCATATTTTTATAATTTTGATATACGCCGATAAACATCCCGCTGGAACGAACAGGATGGACCACCATGGTTGCAGAGGGCACAACAAATGAATAATCAGACGCGACGGCAAGCGGACCGCCAATCGAATGACTCCCACCAAGGACAAGTGATACTGTTGGCTTGCTTAAGGAAGCGATCATCTCTGCAATTGCAAGCCCTGCTTCAACATCACCACCTAGTGTATTTATTAGAAATAAAACTCCTTCTATCTCTTCGCTGCACTCTACTTCTGCCAATTTAGGAAGCAAATGTTCGTATTTTGTAGTTTTCGTATTACTTGATGCCATCTCATGCCCTTCGATTTCTCCGATTATCGTAAAAAGTTCAATATTGTGTTCGCCTTTTTTATCATTTAACTCTATACTGCCAGTTTCTAGAATCTCATCATTTATCTGGTCTCTTTTTTCTTTATCACTATCCATTTCACATACTCCTTTACTTTTCACTTAGTATGCCAAGTAATAAGAAAAAAATGCAAAAAGGATATGAAATCTTCTTCCATATCCTTTTTGATTATATTTTATTAGATAGCGGCCAAAGCCTGTTCTAAGTCAGCAATAATATCTTCAATGTTTTCAATACCCACACTAAAACGAATCAAATCTGGCTGTACTCCTGCTTCGATTAATTCTTGTTCATTCATCTGACGATGTGTATGGCTTGCTGGATGAAGCACACAGCTTCTTGCATCAGCAACATGAGTCACAATTGCAATCATCTTAAGGCTGTCCATCATCTTAACGCATGCATCTCTTCCACCTTTTACACCGAAAGTAATAACTCCACATGTACCATTTGGCATATATTTTTGGGCAAGATCGTAATATTTATCGCCTTCAAGCATAGAACAGTTCACCCATGAAATTTTATCATGATTCTTTAAGTATTCTGCTGCTTTTAAAGCATTTTCACAATGTCTTGGCATTCTAAGATGTAATGTTTCAAGACCAATATTTAACAAAAATGCATTCTGAGGAGACTGGATAGAACCTAAGTCTCTCATCATTTGAGAAGTTGCCTTTGTGATAAATGCGCCTTTACCAAATCTTTCTGTATAAACAAGTCCATGATATGTTTCGTCTGGAGTAGTAAGTCCTGGGAACTTGTCAGCATGTGCTTCCCAGTCAAAATTACCACTGTCAACAATACATCCACCTACTGCTGCTGCATGTCCATCCATATATTTTGTAGTAGAATGTGTCACAATATCTGCTCCCCATTCAAAAGGTCTGCAATTGATAGGTGTTGCAAATGTATTATCAATAATAAGTGGTACACCATGTGCATGGGCTACTTTTGCAAACTTTTCGATATCGAGTACTGTAAGCGCTGGATTGGCAATTGTTTCACCTACTACGCATTTTGTGTTTTCCTGGAATGCTGCATGTAATTCTTCTTCGGAACAGTCAGGATCAACAAATGTTGCACTCACTCCCATTTTTCGAATTGTATGTGCATATAAATTATATGTACCGCCATAAACCGCTGAGGAACAAATGATATGATCTCCTGCTTCTGCAAGGTTCATCACTGCATAAAAGTTTGCAGCCTGACCTGATGATGTAAGCATCGCAGCTACGCCGCCTTCCATATCGCAAATCTTGGCTGCTACTGCATCATTTGTTGGATTCTGGAGTCTTGTATAAAAATATCCAGATGCTTCTAGGTCAAATAATTTTCCCATCTCGTCACTATTTTCATATTTGAAAGTTGTGCTCTGATAAATTGGAAGAACTCTAGGTTCTCCATTCTTTGGTGTGTATCCGGATTGGATACATTTTGTTTCTATCTTATAATTGCTCATAAGTAATCCTCCTATGAATTCATATGTAATTGATTTTATACAATTATTACCATGAGTGCAAGTAAATTTTAAAAAGAGAACAACTCTTTGGCAGAACTGTTCTCTTCTTTATATCGTTCTATTAGTTATTCCACAATTTTTCAATCTTTGGAGCTTCGAGATACATTTGAGCCGCAACGTTTGTTGTAGCTTTGATACCTGAAACTTGTGGTGCCACATAGTAGCAATAACGTATACCATTTTCTACAGCTGTATCAACATAAGATGTATTGCCTCTTACTACTGCAATTCTGACACAATTGCTTTCACCAAATTTTTTACGATAAATTCTGTATTCACTTGCTTCATTTACTTTTGTCCAGACAATTTCAATACCATTTGCTACGTTGCTTAGTTCAACTGTTGCATGGATAATTGATTCTGGCTGTGACCAAGCTGAATAATATGTATTTGAACCCGAAGTATTGAATGCTCGTACTTTTACATAGTAACGTTCACCTTTCTTAAGTCCACCGATTACTTCCTGAAGCTTTTGAGACGATGGAACATCCATTGTCTTGCATCCGTTGAATGCACTGTTTGTACTGTAACAGATTTGGTATCCAGATGCCATTTCGTTTGGTGTCCAGATTACTTTCATCTTGCCTGTTCCTTTTTCAGCTAATCTTGCAACGATTGCTGCTGTTAATTCTTTTCTATTTGTCTTGAAATGGAAATATGGTCTTTCGTTAATTACTGTAATTTCCACTGGGTACTCATGTTCTTCTAAAGTAGCAAGAATTGCTGGTCTTACTTCATCTAAAGTCTTACCTTCATCTAGTACTACAAATAAATATGGAACAAAGTAGCCTTCATGATCTTGATCTGGCACAAAACAGAAGAAGCCATCTTTTACACCTTCTGCTTCTACTACACGGCTTTCCATTCTCATCATGAATAAATAACCGCCGCCAAAACGTTCTGAATAACCACGTCCCAGAATATGAATGATACCATGTTCTGTGATATATCCGATATCTCCTGTATGTAACCAAACTTCACCGTCCGCATGTGGAATCAAAGTTCTTTCAGTCATTTCTTCGCCCATGTATCCACTGTATCCAAGCATTTTAGCTGGACTGTTTACACAAACTTCACCCATCTCTCCATAACCTTTTTCTTCTAAAGTCTCAGGGTCAAAAATTGAAACTACCGTAGCTGGCATTGGCATACCTACGCAGCCATCTTTTAATGGGAACATTGGGTTTGGTAATGTAAAGTTTGAGCATCCTTCACTCTGTCCGTATCCTGCACTCAATGGTGCCATACAATTGTGTTTATGGAAGAATTCTTCTACTTCACGGCTCTTTCTTTCATTCATCGCTTCAGCGCCTGTACCAATACTTCTTAAATGTGACATATCGTAGTCTTCTGGAATTCTGTCACTCTTCATTAAGATTTCGCACATCATTGGAATCAATGCCCAATAGTTTGGTTTCAATTTCATAAACTGAATATCGATATCATCGATAGGACAGAATGGATCAAGGATTACTCTTTGTCCAACTGACATTGGGAAAATCGTCATTGAAACAGTTGCTGCGATCAATGCTGGTGTTAAAATTGGAAGCCACCATGTTTCCTGTTCTTCTGATGGTGGAACAAAAATCGACATCTGATATGCAACAGCTACAATATTAGCTCCAGAATGGATAACCAATTTTGAAATTCCTGTTGAACCGCTTGTATAAGCTCCGAATAATGGTCTGTCAGGATTTGCTGGTGCTAAGAAATCTCCTCTATAATTTTTCCCTAATTCCATGAATTCATCCCATGTAAGGTCACCATCTGTTGTCTCTGTCTCAGATGGATAACGTGATTCGATTTCTTTAATAATATAATCAGGCATGCTGCTCTTGTCAGCATAGTCATAAGGTGAAACCTTAATCATACGTGTCATAGGAGTCGTAGCACGGAATAATTCTTCATCCTCTTTTGAAACATAGTCATGAACAAATGCTGTAGAAGCTTTTGATTTACGGATTGCAAAGCAAAGTTCTTCTGGTGTATCATCACGACAAATCAGTGCAGCTCCGATTTTTTCTGCTGCTAAAAGTAAAATATAGTGTGCTGGAACAGCTTGTACAAATACTGGAATTCTGTCTCCCTCACCAAATCCAATCACTTTTAAAGCCTTCGCTGCCGTCTCTACTTCTGCCCAGAAATCCTTCCATGTATATGTTTTTCCATAATACTCGATTGCATCTCTGCTTTCATCAGGATTCTTCATCTTTAAAAATGATTCCAACGTTATCTTTGGCACTTCAATATTTTGAAATGGCTCTGGATAAAATTTGAGCCATGGTTTATCAATACTAGCTTTCCCTGTCAAACCTGTAGTGTTTAAATTCATTATAATTTACCTCACTCTTTTGTCTTTTTTGTATTTTCTCTCTTATACACAGTTTCGGATTCATTTTCTCCGAAACATCACGAAACACATTCTAACACAATCGAAAGTAAATCACAATCAAATTCATTTTTATGCATATTGAATCAATTGATTCAAGATAACATCTATTTTTTCATTTTATTCAAGTTATTTTTTATAAAAAAATAGTAAAAAACCTTTTTATTAACGCTATTGCACATTAATAAAAAGGTCTTGAATGTATCTATTTAATAAATACTCTTGGAACTCTGTCACTGATAGTGCATAGAATTTCATAATTAATGGTATCGCATCGTTCAGCTAATTGTTCTATGGTGATATTTTCGTTATCCCAGATGATCACTTCATCGCCCAATTCAACATCGGGCACATCTGTCACATCTGCCATAAAGCTATCCATGCAAACTTTACCGATAATAGGTACTTTTTTTCCTCTTACCATAACTTCCCATCCATTAGAGAAGGTTCTTCTGAAACCATCAGCATATCCAATCGGTATGGTTGCGACTTTCGTTTCTCTATTTGTAATATAACTTCTGCCATAGCCAATGCTTGTGCTTGGATTAACTGTCTTTAAGAAAGTAATTTTACCTTTCAGAGCAGCGATTGGTTTAATATCAATCTTATCCAGCGTATCATCAGCAGAAGCATATCCATACATGATGATTCCAGCTCTTACCAAATTAAAGTGAGAATTTGGGAAATTCACAATTCCATTTGATGCGGCAGCGTGGATATACTTTATGTCACCAAGCATTTCTTTTGCCGTATTGACAGCAACGTTGAAAGATTTTAACTGTTTCTGAGTATAAACATCATCAATATCGGCCGATGAAAGGTGCGTATAAACTCCTTCTACTTTGATGTTGGATGGAAGATGTTCTATGTACTTGTTAATTCGGTATGGGTGCACACCAGTTCTTCCCATCCCAGTACCTATTTCAAGATGAACTTTTATCGGCTTATTTGTCTTTCCTAATTGATCAGCAAAATCGTAAGAACTAATTCCAACAATAATATCGTATTCTATAATTTTGTCTATCTCTGTGTCAAAAGGTTGGTTCAATACAAAAATCTGCTTCTGATAACCTAAGTTTCGAATAACTATCCCTTCATCCACATTTGCAACGGCCACAATCTCAAATTCATTAAGGATATCCAAACGTTTATTAAGATATGTACCATAAGCATTCGCTTTAATGACAGGCATGATAGCAACATTTTCGCCGATTCTTTCTCTGATGCAAGACATATTGTGTTCAAAATTGTTTAGATTTATTTCCATGACTACAGGTCTAGTTATATTCATAATGCTTTACGCCTCTTTCAATTATTCATCCCAGTTGTGGTAAACTTCCTGAACATCATCGTCTTCTTCGAGAAGATCTAATGTCTTCTGGATGCTCTTAATATCTTTTTCATCTGTTAATGTAACATATGTTTGAGGAATCATAGTAACTTCTGCACTAACCATTGGGATTCCTTCTGCTTCTAAGGCTTCACGAACTTCACTAAATGAATCTGGATCTGTTAAAATTTCAAAACTGTCTTCTTCTTCTGCAAAATCTTCTGCGCCTGCATCTAATGCCATCATCATTAAATCATCAGAATCCATATCGCATTCTTCTTTGTCTACAATAATCTGTCCCTTCTTATCAAACATAAATGATACACAGCCTGGTGTTCCTACGTTACCATTGCCTTTTGTGAAAGCATTACGTACATTTGAAGCTGTACGGTTCTTATTATCTGTTAACGTTTCTACAATGATTGCTGTTCCGCTTGGACCGTATCCTTCATATGTAATACGTTCATAGTTAGATGCATCTGCATCACCAACTGCTTTTTTGATACTTCTTTCAATATTGTCGTTTGGCATGTTGTTTGCTTTTGCCTTCGCAATTACATCACGTAATCTGCTGTTGTTGGCTGGATCTGCTCCGCCGCCTTCTTTCACTGCTACTGCAATTTCTCTACCGATTTTTGTAAAGATTTTCCCTTTTGCAGCATCATTTTTTTCTTTTTTATGCTTAATATTGGCAAACTTTGAATGTCCTGACATACTAATACCTCTTCTCTTCTTTGTATTTAACTACACTATTTTAGCACTGTTTTTTCAATTTGTACAGTTTTTATGTATGAAGTTCCAAACTGATTTTCAATGCTTCATCAACTTTTGACATTAATTTGTGATCTACATGACATATAAGATCTTTTAATCGTTGTTTATCAATGGTGCGAATCTGTTCCAACAACACCACAGAATTTTTAACAATATGATATCTATTTGCATCTATTTCAACATGTGTAGGTAGTTTTGCTTTGTTCATCCTTGACGTAATCGCTGCACAGATTACCGTCGGACTGTGCTTATTTCCAATATCATTCTGAATTATAAGTACTGGTCGGATTCCACCCTGTTCTGAACCGACCACCGGACTTAAATCTGCGTAAAATATATCTCCACGTCTAATCTGCATCTGTTCACTCTCCGATTTATTTTTATAAAATCAGTATTTCCAGCTTTTTCAGATGTATTCTTTTTCGTTTCTAATAATTCTACAAATACATTGATACAAATTTAAAATAGCATATCTTTTTCTCTCAGTACTCCACAAATCCCTTCAACAATGTCACTAGCAAGAACACTAAAACTTCCCTTTTTCTCTTTTGCATAGTCCCCGGCAAGTCCGTGTAAATATACACCTAAACAAGCTGCACTATAACAGTCTGTTTTCTGTCCTACTATACCCGCTATGATACCAGTTAACACATCTCCCGAACCGCCTTTTGCCATGGCTGCATTTCCAGACAGATTAATATAAATAAATTCTCCTTTCTTTTGTACAAGCGTTCTTGCATCTTTTAACGCACACGTAACTCCATATTTTGAAACGAAATGCTCCAAATACTCAAAACGATTCTCATTCAGTTCACTCACCGAACAATGCAATAATCTTGACATTTCCTTCATGTGAGGCGTCATGATTACATCTTGATTCAAATGATTCATCCAGGATTCATTTTCTGCAAGGATATTAAGCGCATCTGCATCAACAACACACGGACATTTCGCTTCCTTCAATGTCTGTCTAACAATATGTACTGATGTCTCACTCTTTCCAAGACCACATCCTATTCCAACTACATCCGCCCATAATAACAATTCTCGTAATTCAGTTTCATCATATGTATCATAGGTTTTTACAATTGCTTCTGGCAATAATTGCTGCAAAATGATACGATTATCCGCTGTGGTATATATCTGCACAAGACCAGCTCCCACCGTATATGCAGCTTTTGCACTCAAATAGGCTGCACCGGACATTCCTTTACTTCCAGCGATTATCAGAACTTTTCCATAGCTTCCTTTGTGAGAGTTTGGTCGCCTTTTTGGATAATTCTTTGATAAATCTTCCTTATCATAGCCAACCGTGAGTGCTTCTGGTTTTCCAAGTAGATCTGCCGTAATTCCAATATCAGCTTCGCATATTTTGCCAGTATATTGTGTCCCAGGATGTAAGATCAAACCGCGTTTCACAAAGGCGATTGCAACTGTAATATCAGCCTTAAATGCTATTCCCATAATTTCACCAGTAGAATCGTGGATTCCCGACGGAATATCAATTGCGATCTTTTTTGCGTTTTTATGATTTGCCTTCATGATTATATCGTGATAATGTCCTTCTATATTACGCTTTAACCCAGTTCCAAAAATTGCATCTATGATTACACTATATTCTTTTTCTTCAATATTTGTTACTGTAGAAATCTGATAATAATCTGTGATCCTTTTTTGATTCTGGTTCTCTTCGCTTCGCGAATTTTCATTTCCAACAAAACAGATATCTACTGAATGTCCTTTTAAATGTAACAAACGTGCTACTGCATATCCATCCCCGCCGTTATTACCAGAACCACATAAAACCAGTACTTTCGTAAAATCACACTGTTCATTTTCCATGCTCTCGACTACTTTCAGTGCTGCGCGCTCCATAAGCACCATCGATGTAATTCCAATATGATTTATAGTGAATAAATCTGCATCCCGCATTTGTTGACCTGTTGGTAAATATTTCATAAGCACACCTCTTTCCATATTTAAGGTAAAAAAACGTGTAAAAAGCATAAGTAATATGCTTCACTACACGTTTTCTAAACTATATTTATTTATGTTCCTTATCGTAGCGCCCTACTTGATACGAAAGTCTCATAAGGCTCTCTGATAAATGTACATTCTCTACAATAATATGCTTTGGAAGATGAAGATCTGTATGTGCAAAATTCCAGATTGCCTTGATGTCTGTATCAGCTAACATATCAGCAACTTCAATCGCTTTTGCTTTTGGAATTGTAAGAACTGCGATCTCGATATTATTTTCAATAATAAATTCCTTCATATTGTCCATCATACGAATTGGAACGTCGCGTATTGTGACTCCTTCCAATCGTGGATTTACATCGAAAATCCCTTTGAGGATAAATCCATTCTTCTCAAAAGTTGTATAATTGGCTAATGCATGGCCCAAATTACCTGCTCCGATAATCACGAAATTATGATTCACGTCCAATCCCAAAATCTTCCCAATCTCTGTATGTAAATATTTGACATTATAGCCATAACCCTGCTGTCCAAATCCGCCAAAATTATTTAAATCCTGTCTTATCTGGGAGGCTGTAACATTCATTCTCTTGCTTAAATCATTAGACGAAATTCGTTCAACATCATTCGCTAATAATTCGCCAAGATAACGATAATAACGTGGTAATCTCCCAATAACTGCTTGAGATATTTGTCTTTCTTCCACTTCCATTCACCTTCCTAATCCTTTAACATCACTTACAATTATAAATAATAACGAAGATAAAGTCAATTTTTTAGTTGTTTTTTGTTAATTTTTCTACTATCTAAAATCATAAAGGACACAGTTTAATTATAACCGTGTCCCTAAATATTATAACGCTTTTGCAATTTCTTTGATAAACTCTTCGCTGTTTAAAACAGTTGGATTTTCAATGGATGTAATAAGCGCTAAGTCTTTTGTCATCTTTCCGCTTTCGATTGTGCTGACCGTAGCTTTTTCAAGTTTATCAGCAAATGCCATAAGCTCTGTATTGCCATCTAATTCACCACGTTTACGGAGTGCTCCTGTCCATGCAAAAATCGTAGCAACTGAGTTTGTAGAAGTTTCTTCGCCTTTTAAGTGTTTGTAATAGTGGCGTTGTACTGTACCATGTGCAGCTTCGTATTCGTAATATCCTTGTGGAGAAACCAATACAGAAGTCATCATAGCAAGTGAACCAAATGCTGAAGAAACCATATCACTCATAACATCTCCATCATAGTTTTTGCAAGCCCAGATAAATCCGCCTTCTGCTTTCATTACGCGAGCAACTGCATCATCAATCAAAGTATAGAAGTATTCGATTCCTGCTTTGTCAAACGCTTCTTTGTATTCATTTTCAAAGATTTCCTGGAAAACATCTTTGAATGTGTGGTCATATTTTTTAGAAATAGTATCTTTTGTTGCAAACCATAAGCTCTGTTTTGTGTCTAAAGCATAATTGAAGCAGCTTCTTGCAAAACTTTCAATAGAACCATTTAAATTATGCATACCTTGAGCAATACCAGCAGCTTTATAGTTATGTACTAATTCTCTGATTTCTGTACCGTCTTCTGCTGTGTAAACTAATTCCACTTTTCCTGGTCCAGGAATGATCATCTCTGTATTTTTATATACATCACCATAAGCATGTCTTGCTAAAGTGATTGGCTTTTTCCAGTTCTTCACACATGGTTCGATTCCTTTCACAATAATTGGCGCACGGAATACTGTACCATCAAGCATTGCACGAATCGTACCGTTAGGGCTCTTCCACATTTCTTTTAAATTGTATTCTGTCATACGAGCAGCATTTGGTGTGATTGTTGCACATTTAACAGCTACACCATATTTCTTAGTTGCGTTAGCAGAATCAATTGTAACCTGATCGTTTGTTTCATTTCTGTGTTCTAATCCAAGGTCATAGTATTCTGTTTTTAAGTCAATGTATGGCAATAACAATTCATCTTTGATCATCTTCCAAAGAATCCTTGTCATCTCGTCTCCATCCATCTCTACAAGTGGAGTAGTCATTTTAATTTTGTCCATGATAAGTTCCTCCTATATATCCATCTTTAAATTTTTCATGGCATTCATAATATGTGCATATGTCAGCGAATCTGCCTTATCAGCATCTTTCTCCTTGATCGCTTGTAAAATCTCTTTATGTTCGGCAATTGATTTTTCAGCTCTCTCTGGATTTTCTACCGATGTTTTGCGCGCAAGCTGCACATATTTATGAAAATCAGATAATACATGTTCCAGAATCCTGCTGTTCGATGCTTCATATAATACTTCATGAAATTCGCCATCGAGCTTTGCAACTTGATTCGCAAGTTCCTTCTTCTTGCTAACATGATATTCAGATAATAATATAATTTCCTCTAACTTGTCAATCTGTTCTTCAGTAATGTGTTCTGTCGCCCATCTTGCACAAAGCCCTTCCAGCAAAGAACGAATTACATAAATATCGTTCACATCCTTTTGTGAAATCCCCGTAACGTATGCTCCTTTGTTCGGAACAATCTTTACAAGTCCTTCCAATTCAAGCTGTCTTAGAGCCTCTCTGACTGGTGTACGGCTCACACCCAGTTCTTTTCCAAGCGTAATTTCTCGAAGCTCCTCGTTCTCTTTGTATTTTCCTTTTAAAATATCATCTCGAATCTTTTGAAATACTTTTCCTCGCAAAGATAATTCTTGATACTCTTCCATTTTGATATCTCCCTGATTCACTCATTGATATCAACTATTATAAAATAACTTGAAGCTCATGGCAAACATCAGTTATAACTTTTACCAGCTCAGCATCCGTGATCACTGTTATTCTTCCTGTATCATATTCTGCATCCACCCATTCTTTTACTTTTATAACTACAGGAGATGTTTTATCTACCTGGCGCTCTTCTTCCAGTTTATAATAGTTATTAATCCAATGTGCAATTCCAGCCAATCCCGATGTGTTTGAAACTGCTACTAGAGCTGGTCTATTCAAAAACTTACCGGTATCAAATATGTTATAGATTTCTTCATTTTTAAGTAGTCCGTCCGCATGAATTCCAGCTCTCGTTACATTAAAATTCTTTCCAACGAACGGCGTTCTTGATGGTAATGTATAACCGATTTCTTTTTCATAATATTCAACAAGTTCTGTAATGACTGTTGTATCCATTCCATCTAGTGTACCACGAAGCTGTGCATACTCAAATACCATGGCTTCAAGTGGTGTATTTCCGGTGCGTTCTCCAATACCAAAAAGCGAACAGTTGACTCCACATGCTCCGTAAAGCCAGGCTGTCGTTGAATTGTTTACTGCTTTATAGAAATCATTGTGTCCATGAAATTCAATCAATTCACTTGGAACTCCGGCATGTACCATAATACCATAGATTATGCCTGGAATTGATCTAGGAATTACAGCACCCGGATAATTTACCCCGTATCCCATTGTATCACAAACACGTATCTTCACAGGAATCTGATATTCCTCCATTAATTTCATGAGTTCTAAGCAAAACGGAATCACAAAACCGTAAATATCTGAGCGTGTGATATCTTCCAAATGACATCTCGGACTCACTCCAATTTCCAGACAATCTCTGACAATGTTCAAATAGTGATTCATCGCTTCTCTTCTTGTCATATTTAATTTATAAAAAATGTGATAATCGGAACAGCTGACCAAAATACCCGTTTCTTTCATCCCGATATCTTTTACGAGCTGGAAATCTTTCTTATTTGCTCGAATCCAGCTTGTAACTTCAGGAAATTTGTATCCTCTTTCCATACATTTATATACGGCATCGCGATCCTTCTTACTATATAAGAAAAACTCACATTGGCGAATCTTCCCTTTTGGTCCTCCAAGTTTATGAAATTTATCAAAAATTGTTACGATCTGTTCTGAGGTATAAGGTGCTCTAGATTGTTGGCCATCACGGAATGTCGTATCCGTTATCCAAATCTCATCCGGCATATTGTGTGGTACAATTCTGTCGTTAAATGCAATCTTCGGTATCTCCTCATATGGAAACAAATTTCTAAAAATATTTGGTTTTTTCACATCCACCAACGGATACATATGTTCTTCTAGTGATAAAAGATTATTTTGCTTATTCATAAATACTTTTCTGTTTTCCATAAGTATGCCTCACTTTTCCTTGTTTTATGTTTATGTGTATGATTGTATACAATTATACACATATTGTCAAGTACATTCACATGCGGCATTTCGATATTCAGAATACATTAATATAAAACACAGAAAAAGAAGTCCAGACTTTTTGTCCGGACTTCCTTACTATTTCGCCATATATGCTTCAATGTCTTCTTCTGTTTTGATTATTTCTTTTGAAAGATTGATGCATCCATCTTCTGTCACTAATACATCATCTTCGATACGAATACCGATTTCTTCTTCTTCCAAATACAATCCCGGTTCTACCGTAAATACATTGCCTGGTTCCAATTTGTAATCTGACAATTGTACGTCATGTGTTTCAAGCCCCAACATATGGCTCACACCATGCCAGTAATAATCAGAAACTTTCTTTCCATTTTCTAATAAACCAATTTCGGCAAGTTTCTTTCCGTAGAACTCGATCACCATGTTGTTAAGACCACGCAGTGTGAGACCCGGTTTTACACTTGAAATTATGAGTTCGTTCGCTTCCAAAACAATGTTGTAAATCTGTTTTTGACGTTCTGTGAATTTGCCATTTACAGGGAATGTTCTTGTGATATCAGCACTATAATTGCCATAAGCTGCACCTAAATCACACAAAGCCAGCGTATTCTCTTCTGCGATTTGATTATTTTCACCATAATGAAGAACTGTTCCATTTTTACCACTTCCAACGATTGTCGGAAATGCACGTTTACAGTTATTACATTTTAATACAAAATCAAAATGTGCTTCTAATTCATTTTCGCCTATACCGCCTCTTGCATGATCCATCATATTTTTGATTGCATCATTTGTAACATGAATTGCTTTTTTTATATTTTCCACTTCTACGTCTTCTTTAATAATGCGAAGCTTTGTCAGCATACTTGCAGCATTATGAACTGATACAAACGGGTATTTTGACGTAAATTCGTTCACGAATGCATATGCAGGTGTAATCTGGTCCACTTCTTGCTTCGTCAGATCTGCGTATACTGCTACATTTGCCTCATGATCAAATTGGCGGGACATAATTCTATGGATATTGCTCCACTTTTCATCATCCATTACAATCTGTTCGATTCCACTGATCTCTGTAGCTTCTTGTGGAAGCATTTTGCCTCCCACCCATTTTGCCATCATTTCATCAAAACGTTCGATAACCAATGTATCGTTTGCTTCACCGTCTTTTTTTACTAAAATATACGTCATGTTTGGACGATCGATGCCTGTCAGATAATAAAAATTACGATCTACAACAAATGGGAACATTTCATCGCCCACACTGTAAACTTTTTTTCCGCTTAAAATAAATAAAATTGCATTTTCCGGCAACATTGCTGCCAGTTTTTCTCTTCTTGACTTATACATATTATCTCAATCTTCCACTTTCATATTTTTCTACAGTTCTAAGATATCGCAAGATTGCCAGGTATCTGTCGTACAAATCTTCTGTATTTTCTGTAAAATCGAGAGAATGTGCAACCACACTGATAAAATTGTCATTAATGCGATCTTTCACACTTTGTAGATATTGAATCTTTTTACTCGCCGTAGATAAATCCAAAAATTCCATGATCATTTCCTGATCCGGCATCTGAACTTCTTTATTTTCTTCAGGTTCTGCTTTCTTTTGTAATGTCTTTTTTACAAGTTCAAATCGAAATTCCTGATCTGCATCTGGATATTTCTGCTTGTCTACATAACTTACAAACATCTTGAGTGGACGAACATAAGCTGCATCTCCATCCACTTCTTTATAAACGACTTTTTCTTCTAAAGTCTCAGAATCTCTTGCAATGATGATAATTTCATACAGATTTCCCTTAAAATGTCTGTAAATTTCCCCTTTTTTTGGAATTCTATATTCCATATTATTCCCCTTTCGAGTACTAGCGAAAGCTAGTACAGTTTTGCACTGATACTCTTTGGTTTGTAACCATTGTTTTCAAGGGCTTTTAAAATTTCTCTCTTATGCTCCGTTCCAAATGATTCTAATGTAATACGAAGCTCCACTGCTGCATTACGATTTGTACTTACAAACTGGTTGTGATCCAGCTTGATTACGTTTCCTTGTGCCTTTGCAATCGTTTCTGCAACTCGTACAAGTTCACCTGGTTTATCTGGAAGCAATACTGATACAGAGAAAATACGATCTCTTTGGATCAAACCATGTTGTACGATAGATGACATTGTAATCACATCCATGTTACCGCCACTAAGGATAGATACAACTTTTTTTCCTTTTAAATCCAGTTGTTTTAAAGCTGCAACTGTCAAAAGGCCTGAATTTTCAACTACCATCTTATGATTTTCTACCATATCAAGAAATACTCCGATAAGTTCATCATCTTCGACCATCAGCATCTGGTCTACATTTTCCTGGATATAAGGGAAAATCTTCTTGCCGACTGACTTGACTGCAGTACCATCAGCAATCGTATTGGCACTTTCGAGTTCAATCACTTCTCCTGCTTCTAATGCTGCTGACATACTTGCTGCCTCGATTGGCTCAACACCGATTACTTTGATCTTTGGATTCAGCATTTTTGCAAGTGCTGAAACTCCCGCAATCAATCCGCCGCCGCCAACTGGTGCAAGAATATAATCAACAGTTGGAAGTTCCTGAATGATTTCCATTGTAATTGTTCCCTGTCCAGTCGCAACATCTATATCATCAAATGGATGAATAAATGTATATCCATGTTCTTCTGCTAATTCCATGGCCTTTTTATATGCATCATCGTATACGTCTCCGTAGAGAATAACATCAGCGCCATAACTTTTTGAACGATTCACTTTAATAAGCGGAGTAACTGTTGGCATTACGATTGTAACCTTACATCCGTATTTCTGTGCTGCATACGCTACACCCTGTGCATGGTTTCCGGCAGAAGCTGTGATAAGCCCTTTGTCTCTTTCTTCTTTTGTTAATGTACTAATTTTATAATACGCCCCTCTAATCTTATATGCACCTGTTTTTTGCATATTTTCAGGTTTTAAATATACTTTTCCACCTGTTTGTTGACTTAAATAATCACTGTATACCAGTTTTGTTGGATTCGTAACTTTTTTTACGATCTCGCTTGCTTCTTCAAATTTCTCTAATGTAAACATTGCAAGTCCCCTCTTTCTAGCCTTTACTCTTCTGTTGTAAATAATGCGTTAACAAATTCATCTGAATTAAATTTTTGTAAATCATCGATTGTTTCTCCAACTCCGATGTATTTTACTGGAATTCCAAGCTCAGACTGGATTGCTACTGCAATACCACCTTTCGCTGTTCCATCCATCTTTGTTAATACAATTCCTGTAATATCTGTTACATCTTTAAATTGTTTTGCCTGCTCTAACGCATTCTGACCTGTAGTTGCATCAAGCACAACCAATGTCTCACGGAATGCATCTGGGAATTCTCTTTCAAGCACACGATTGATTTTGCGAAGCTCTTCCATCAGATTCTTTTTATTATGAAGTCTTCCTGCTGTATCTACTAACAACACATCTGCTTTTCTGGATTTTGCAGCAGCTACTGCGTCATATACGACAGCAGCAGGGTCTGAGCCTTCCTGACCGCCAATCAAATCTGCATCTGCTCTGTGAGCCCATTCTTTTAATTGTTCGCCAGCCGCGGCACGGAATGTATCGGCAGCAGCAAGAACTACCTTTTTATTCTGATCTCTAAGTTTTCCTGCTAATTTACCGATTGTAGTTGTCTTACCAACTCCATTTACACCAATTACTAATACAACTGATTTTTGGTGTTCGAAATCATATGCAGCCTCACCAACATCCATTTGTTTCTTAATACTTTCAATCAAGAACTGCTTACAATCTGCTGGTTCTTTAATATGATTTTCTTTTACTTTCTTTTTGAGATCTTCGATAATGTCCATTGTAGCATGAACGCCTAAGTCTCCCATGATAAGTGTCTCTTCCAGTTCTTCATAGAAATCGTCATCAATGTGTGAGAAACCATGAAAAATACTGTCAATACCCGAAATAATATTATCTCTTGTCTTTGTGAGACCTGAAACGAGGCGTTTAAAAAAACCTTTCTTTTCTTCTCCCATAAGAACCTCCTAATCATCTAAATCTTTTTCTAATAAATCTACAGATACCAAAGTTGATACCCCTTTTTCCTGCATTGTAATACCGTAGAGACGGTCTGCAGCAGTCATTGTACCTCTTCTGTGGGTAATTACGATGAACTGTGTATGTTTTGTTAATTTATGAAGATATCCTGCAAAACGGTCTACGTTTGAATCGTCCAATGCCGCTTCAATTTCGTCTAATAAACAGAATGGCGATGGCTTTAGATTCTGAATCGCAAATAGAAGTGAAATCGCTGTAAGTGCCTTTTCTCCACCTGAAAGCTGCATCATATTCTGTAATTTCTTTCCAGGTGGCTGTGCAATAATACGAATACCTGCTTCAAGGACATCCTCATCTTCCATAAGTTCCAATGTTCCTTTACCACCACCGAAAAGCTGCTTGAATACTTTGTCAAATTCTACACAGATTTCTTCAAATCTTTCCCGGAATTGTTTTCGCATTGCCGTATCCAGCTCTTCGATAATTTTCATAAGTGTAGATTCAGCTTCTACCAAATCATCGTGCTGTGTTTTCATAAATTCAAATCGTTCTGAAACATTCTTATAATCCTCAATCGCATTCACATTAACAGAACCGAGTGCACGAATTTCATTTTTTAACCTTTGAATCTCTTTTTTCATGAAGGCAAGATCCGTCAGGCTTTCATCGCGAATCTCCAATGCCATATTATATGTAAGCTCATATTCATCCCACATATAATTGATCTGCTTCTCTGACGCTTCTTCGAATCCTTCACGCCTGCTGTTAAGACGGAATAATTCTTTGTCAAGTTCAGACATTCTCTTTGACAAATCTTCACGTTTTGTTATAAACGCTTTATTCTTCTTTGTCAATTCTTCTTTTTCTGCAGAAAGTTTTTTAATTTCAGACTCAATCTCTTCAAACAATTCTTTCGAATTTTCGATTGTCACTTCTATATCCTGAATCTGTTCTTCTTTATTCTGAATTTCCAAAGAGGCATTTCCCTTATTCACTTCCAATGTCTTCAGTTCGTCTTTATACTTCACGATTTCTTCTTTGATACGCGCTTCATTCTCTTTCACGAACTGTTGTTTTTGTTCCAATGCTGCGTAAGTCAAATGCATCTTTTCTGTTTCTTGTAATTGTCGGGTTTCTTCTTCTCTTGCATCATCAAGTTCTTTCTGCCATTCTTTTGCGGCTGTGTTCAGCTTTTCTTCGAGTGTTTCTGAACTGCTTAATTCTTCACGGATCAAACCATGTTCTTCTTTCATATCACGAATCTGATTTTCAATCTGTTCATTTTCATGATAAACATATTCTGTCTCTCTCTTAGCCTCTTGAATTTTGGAGTTTACCTGATTGTAATTCATTTTGGCAGTATTTTGAATAACGTAAGATTTCTGAAGTTCTTCCTTTATTGTTTCAACGCTTGCATAGTAGCCAGATCGCTCCTCTTTTTGCCCTTCAATTACGCGCTCCATCTCTTCCATGTCTGCTTTGAGCATCTTAACAGTCTTTTCAAACTCTTCAATCTCTCTACGTCTACTAAGAAGATTACTTGTATTTTTAAATGCACCACCAGTCATAGCTCCGCCTGGATTTAATAAATCCCCTTCAAGCGTTACAATACGTAGTGTTTGTTTATATTTTCGTGCTAAAGAAATTCCATGATCGATATGATCAACAACAATCGTGCGTCCAAGAAGGTTCTCTGCCAGTCCTTTGAAACGTTCTTCTACTTGAACCAAAGCACTTGCAACGCCAATAACACCCTGTTCTCTTAGTACGTCAGGCTGTATTTTGTAATTACTTCCATTTACACTTGTAAGAGGCAAAAATGTTGCTCGTCCAAATTTGTTCTGCTTCAGATACTGAATCATCCTTTTGGCTGTTTCTTCATTATCAGTTACAATATTCTGGATACTTCCACCAAGTGCTGTCTCTACAGCAACTTCATATTCCTTTGAAACCTTTACAATATCTGCAACAACACCTAAGATTCCCTTTTCTGTGTTCCTTTTTTCCATTACTCTACGAATACTATTACCATATCCATCGTAACGTTCTGTAATATTTTTCAGCGATTCCAGACGGGATTCTTCTCTGTGGTATGCTTTTTGACCAATACGCAGCTGCTCCGTATTCTTTGAAATCTCAGTCTGAATCGTATCAATCTTCTCCTCAATTTCCTTAATCTGAGTATTATATTTAATAATTACATCGGATGCCTGTTTTAGTTCATCTTCATATTGTTTTCTAAGCATAGACTGCTTTTCAATCTCGCTATTTGCTGTAAGCAATCTTTGATGTAATTCAGAGCGTCTGACCTGAATCTGTTCTAATAATGTATCAAATTTTTGAATCTTAGCTTTTGTTGAGGAACGATTGTTCAAAAGCTCGATCAATTCTGTTTTATTCGCATCAATTTCTGCTGTCAGTTTTTGGATTTTTTCCTGAATGTGCGACAAAACTTTTTGCGCAGCTTTATCAGCAGAATACTTTTCTGAAATCTGATTCTCAATCTCTTCCTTTTCTTCTGCAAGTGTAATCAGGTTCTTTTCACGCTCTTCCATTTCAAAATGAATGGTGTTTGATCTTTGTTCCAAATGCTCATCATTCATGCGTGCAGTATTGATTTGTTCTTTCAATACCTGAATCTGACCTTCCAATTGCTGTTTTAAAAGTGTAGTCTTATTTAACTGATACTTCGCATTCTCCAACGAGTCGTCAATCTCGTCTGTCTGAGCTTCCAAAGATTCATACTCGGATTTAATGCCCTCATATTCCTTTGTCACATCGTCTAATTCATCCTGAGATATCTTTATCTTACCTTCTACAGAGGCCAGTTCTGCTTTCAGACGATTCGTCTCCATTAAGAACATATTGATATCATATGTCTTTAATGATTCTTTTTTCTTTAAATATTCTTTTGCAACCTCGGATTGCTTTGCAAGTGGTCCAATCTGCTTTTCTAACTCCGAAAGAATATCGTTAACACGAACAAGATTCTGACGCTCTTCTTCCAGTTTTTTTACAGACATATTCTTTCGTCTCTTAAACTTTACAATCCCAGCGGCTTCATCGAATAATTCTCTTCGCTCCTCTGGTTTCCCGCTCAGGATCTTATCAATCTGGCCTTGTCCGATAATTGAGTATCCTTCTTTTCCAATTCCAGTGTCATAAAATAATTCGTTTACATCTTTTAATCTACAGATGCTTCCATTAATCAAGTATTCACTCTCACCAGAGCGATATAACTTTCTGGCAATTGTTACTTCTTTATAATCAATCGGCAAATGATGGTCTGTGTTATCCAACGTAATAGCTACAGAAGCATAACTAAGCGGTTTTCTAAGCTCTGTACCTGAAAATATAACATCCTGCATGTTTCCGCCTCGGAGCTGCTTTACACGCTGTTCACCCAATACCCATCTTACAGCATCTGCTACATTGCTCTTCCCACTTCCATTCGGTCCTACGATACCTGTAATTCCATTATGGAAATCAAATACAATCTTATTTGCAAATGATTTAAATCCTTGTACTTCTATGCTTTTTAAATACATCCTACACCTACTTTATGTTTTTCTTGTGTAATTTTAAAATCGCGTGGTATGCTGCTTCCTGTTCTGCAGCCTTTTTGGTACGACCGCTTCCTTCTCCATAACAAACATCTCCGATTTTCACTTCCACAAAAAATGATTTGTTATGATCTGGTCCTTCTTCTTTTATAAGCTGATATGAGAGCACTTCTGTAAAATCCCCCTGCACAAGTTCCTGCAGGATAGTCTTGCTATCAAAAAAGAGCTTTTTATTTTCTAAATCGTTTAACACGTATTTTAAAATAAACTCTTTTGCACTAGCAAAACCACCATCCAGATAAATGGCTCCAATCAAGGCTTCCAAAGCATCTGATGTCACGGATGCTCTTTTTCTTCCTCCAGTTATCTCCTCACCTTTACCTAACAATAAGTAATCTCCCAATGCAATCTCTCTTGCACAAAATGCCAGTGATGGTTCGCACACCATACTTGCACGCAGCTTTGTAAGTTCGCCTTCTGGCATCTTATCATTAGCAAAAAACAGAAACTCACTTGAAATCAGTTCTAACACTGCATCTCCTAAGAATTCAAGTCTTTCATTGCATTTGTATTTCGGAAGACGTTTCTCATTGGTATAAGAACTGTGCATCAGCGCAGATTTCAGCAATTCCTGATTCTTAAAATAATAACCAATTTTTTCTTGAAATTTACTTAACTTTTGATTCATATGACTCCTTTCTTCGTACTATAAAATGAACAAAGAGTTCAGCGTGAACTCTTTGTTCTTTGGATTAATTAATTGCGTTTTTAATTTGTTCTACAGCGTCTCCAACTGTGACAATCTTTTCAGCGTCATCGTTTTCGATTTCAATATCAAATGTTTCTTCGATTCCCATGATAATCTGGAAAATATCAAGTGAATCAGCTCCTAAATCGTCTACGAATGTTGTGTCCATTGTCACATCTTCTGCGTTAACGTTTAATACGTCAACAATAATTTCCTGTAATTTTTCAAATTCCATAACGTCCTCTCCCTTATGTTGGATTCATGTTTTTAAATACATTCACGGATCTTTTCGTTAATCTTTTGTTCCTTGAATGCAACACATTGAATAATTGAATTTGATACTTCTTTTGCTTTTGAGCTTCCGTGCGTCTTAACCACAAGACCATTCAGTCCTAACAATGGAGCACCGCCATGCTCACTTGCATCAAAGCTCTTCAATGTTTCTTTAAGCGCAGGTTTTACAAGTAATGCACCAATTTTACTGCGCAGTGTTGTCATCATTCCCTGCTTTACTTTTTTGATCAGTACGCCTCCTACTCCTTCATAGAGTTTCAAAATAACGTTACCAACGAATGCTTCACAAACAATAACATCTGCATCTCCATATGGAATGTTTCGAGCCTCAATACTTCCTACAAAGTTAATGTCCTTGCATTCTTTTAAAAGTGGAAATGTTTCTTTTACAAGCGCATTCCCTTTCTCTTCTTCCGCACCGATATTAACAATTGCTACCTTTGGATTCTTAATTCCCATTACATTTTCCATGTAGATAGAACCTAATTTGGCAAATTGTATCAGGTGTGAAGACCTTGCATCTACATTCGCACCACAATCGATAAGTAACGAAACACCTTTTGCCGTAGGAATAAGTGGTGCCAAAGGTGCCCTTTCTATTCCTTTTATACGTCCAACGATCAACTGACCGCCAACCAGAATAGCTCCTGAGTTACCTGCCGATACTAATGCATCCGCTTCACCTTTCTTAACCATATTCATTGCCACAACAATTGATGAGTCTTTTTTCTTACGAATTGCCATAACTGGTGGTTCAGCTGTCTCTATCACTTCCGTTGCATTTACAACTTCTATCTGATCCTTTTCATAAGTGTACTTTTTAAGCTCTTCTTGAATCAAAGCTTCCTGACCCACAAGAAATACCTTGATATCCTTTCTCTTATGAATCGCATCAATTGCACCTTTTACTAATTCGGAAGGTGCGTTATCTCCTCCCATTGCATCTAACGCTACTCTTGTAATTTCTGACATGCTTCTACCTCCTGCACTGCTGACCTCATTTTACTAAACATTAATATAAAAAGCAACAAAAAAATGAAGGGCTTTTTTTACAATGCTAATTTGGTTAATTGGGATATAGTTTTGGATGTGTGTTCTATTAAGATATGTCAGCTAGAATATTTTTCTGAATTGGGTTAAGATTGGGTTATAAAGTAAAAAATCAAGAGTCTCAAACACCTGAAACTCTTGATTTTACTGACTTTTAAAAAATTAGTCTACAGCTACGATTTCTTTTTTATTGTAAGATCCGCAAGCTTTGCACACTCTGTGTGGCATCATTAATTCGCCACATTTGCTACATTTAACTAAGTTTGGAGCGCTCATTTTCCAGTTTGCTCTTCTTTTGTCTCTTCTTGCTTTAGAAGATTTATTCTTTGGACAAATTGACATAGGTTACACCTCCTTAAAATTCTTAAAAACATCGCGGATAACTGACATTCTAGGGTCAAGACTTGTATCTTCACAGTCACAAGTTCCCTGGTTTAGGTTTTGACCACATACGTTGCAAATCCCTTTACAGTCTTCGCTACAAAGAATTTTCATCGGCCATCCTATCAAAATCTCATTATAGAGTAATTTGTCTACGTCAAGATTATATCCGTCAATATAATTTTTTTCGTCTAGATCATCTACCTGAGCACCTTCTGACTCTTGTAAATCCACGTTCTTAGTAAATTCCAAATCAAATGGAACTTGAACTGGTTCTAAACACCTGTCACATGGCACTTCCAAAATCATCTTGGCTTCTCCTTCGATCAAAAGTTCACGCTGCTTCACATGCTTTACAAGAATGTGTGCATCTTCCTTTGCAATCACTGGAAAACTACCATATGATGTCTGAAATTCTGTCATATCAACAGGAATAATTTTATCAATTGTCTTATGTTGTTCAGATAAAACGTCTGATAGGTTTATTAACATATCGTTACTCCTACTCACACCTAAATAATTATATCATGAAAAATCTATTTGTCAATAAAGAATTAACAATTTTATACTAAACTAATGCAACTGTTTCACGAGCAATTGCAAGTTCTTCGTTTGTAGGTACTACCCAAACTTTTACTTTAGAATCGGCTGTTGAAATTTCGATGTCTTCGCCACGTTTTGCATTTGCCTGAGCATCGATTTCAATTCCTAAGTAACCTAAGTATTCACAAACTTTCGCTCTTACGCTTCCTGAGTTTTCGCCGATACCTGCTGTAAATGCAATAGCATCTACCCCGTTCATTGCTGCTACATAGCTTCCTACGTATTTAGCTACACGATAGCAGAATACATCAAGAGCAATTTTTGCTTCTTTGTTGCCTTCATTTGCTGCGTTATCTAAGTCACGGAAGTCACTTGATAAGTTATTTGAAAGACCAAATACACCTGATTTTTTATTTAACATATTAACAAGCTGGAATACATCCATGTTTTCTTTCTTAGCAAGGAATTCTAAAATAGCTGGATCGATATCACCTGAACGTGTTCCCATTACAAGACCTTCAAGAGGTGTAAGACCCATTGAAGTATCTACTGATTTACCATTTAATACAGCAGAGATACTTGCACCGTTACCCAAGTGGCAAACGATTGTTTTGCAGTCATCATATGATTTTCCAACAAGTTCAGCTGTTTTCTTTGAAACGAAACTGTGGCTTGTTCCGTGGAATCCATAACGTCTTACTTTGTATTTATCATAGTATTCATATGGAAGACCATACATATATGCTTCTGCTGGCATTGTTTGATGGAAAGCTGTATCAAATACTGCTACCATTGGTGTACCTGGCATTAATTTCTGACAAGCATCAATACCGATTAAGTTAGCTGGATTGTGAAGTGGTGCTAAATCATTACATTCTTCGATAGCTTTTAATACTTCTTCGTTAATTACTGTTGAGCTGGCGAATTTTTCTCCACCATGTACAACACGATGACCAACTGCACCGATTTCTTCAAGGCTTGCTACAACACCTCTTTCAGCATCTGTTAATGCGTTGATAACAAATTGGATAGCTTCTGTGTGTGTTGGCATAGCTAAATCTTCTACTGACTTTTCTCCGCCTGTTGGTTGATAAGTAAGTCTTCCGTCAATACCAATTCTTTCGCAAAGACCTTTTGCTAATACAGCTTCTGTATCAGAGTTGATTAATTGGAATTTCAATGAAGAACTTCCGCAGTTGATTACTAAAATATTCATTTCTAATTTCCTCCGTAATTCAATCAATACTTGTAATTATTTGTTGTCTTCTGCCTGGCATTGAACAGCTGTGATAGCAACAACGCCTTCGATATCAGCAGCGCTGCATCCACGAGATAAATCGTTAACTGGTTTTGCAATACCTTGTGTTAATGGACCATAAGCTTCTGCTTTCGCAAGTCTTTGCACTAATTTATATCCAATATTACCTGCATCTAAGTCTGGGAATACAAGTACGTTAGCTTGTCCAGCCACTTTGCTGTTTGGAGCTTTTGATTTACCGATTTCTGGCACGATTGCTGCATCTAATTGCATTTCTCCATCTAATGCAAGCTCTGGAGCTAATTCTTTTGCGATACGTGTAGCTTCTACAACTTTGTCTACATCAGCATGTTTTGCACTTCCCATTGTAGAGTGTGAAAGCATAGCAACTTTTGGTTCTGCTCCTACTAATGCTTTGAATGAATCTGCTGAGGAAATAGCAATGTTTGCCAATTTTTCTGGGTCTGGGTTTTGTTCTAATCCAGAATCTGCGAAAATAAATGTTCCGTTTTCGCCCATTTCACAATCAGGAACTACCATTACAAAGAATGCTGAAACTAATTTTGTGCCTGGTTTTGTCTTTAAGATTTGTAAACATGGTCTTAATGTGTCAGCAGTTGAGTGGCAGGCACCTGATACCATACCGTCTGCATCCCCCATTTTCACCATCATAACACCATAGTATAAATAATTAGTAAGAAGTAAGTTTTTAGCTTGTTCTTCTGTCATACCTTTTTTCGATCTAAGTTCTACTAATTTTGCGATGTACGCTTCTGTCTTTTCGCAAGTAGCTGGGTCAACAATTGTTGCTCCTGAGATATCGAAACCTGCTCCGTTCTTTTCGATTTCTTCTTTGCTTCCTACGAGAATAATCTTAGCTGTACCTTCTTTTAATACGTTAGCAGCTGCTTCATAAGTTCTTTTGTCTTCTGTTTCTGGAAGTACAATTGTTTTTAAGTTTTGTTTTGCTTTTTCTTTAATTACATCAATAAATCCCATGACTTAATGACCCCTTTCGTTTATTTCTCATTATTTTATATTATAGCTCATCCATATTTTGTATACAAGAGCATTTTATGTCTCTTTTTTAGTACATTTTGTTTTTTATATTACATAGAAACCATATATATAGCGTTTAGATACCAAAAATATTTGTTGCGATTGTGAAGTATAAAAGAATAGTTCCAGTATCAACCAAAGTGGTAATAAGCGGTGCTGCCATAAGAGCTGGATCCAATCCTAATTTTTCAGCAACCAATGGTAATACACACCCTATAACTTTTGCAAGCATTACTGTACAAATCAGTGTGATACCAAGTGTAAGCGCCAGCATCCAGTTGCCACTGTACATTAGCATGATACGGATACCGTTTACAAATGCGAGCATTATTCCGACAAGAAACGCAACTCGAAGTTCCTTAAATAGTACCTTTAACAAATCTTTAAATTCAATTTCATCTGTGGCAAGACCACGAATGACAAGTGTTGAACTTTGAGATCCGCAGTTACCACCTGTTCCTGTAAGCATCGGAACAAATGTATTTAGGATCGGCATGACCGTTAATGCATATTCAAAACGCCCCAATGCGAGTCCACTCAGTGTTGCTGATAACATTAAAAACAACAACCACGGAATACGGCTTTTAGCATGTTCCCATATTGAAGTTTCAAAATAAGAGTCTTCATTTGGTGCAATACCTACCATCATGCTCATATCTTCTGTTGTCTCTTCTTCTAATACATCCATGGCGTCATCGACTGTAACGATACCGACCATACGCATATCATTGTCTACTACCGGAATTGCAATCAGACCATATTTACTGATTAAACCTACTACTTCTTCCTGGTCATCATGCGTATTCACATAGAAAAGGTTTGTTTCCATGATCTCTTCAATAGTACGATTATCACCAGAAGTCAGAAGATCTTTTAGCGAAACAGCACCGATTAGTTTTCTTTTTTCCAGTACGTAACATGTATAAATCGTCTCTCTGTTAAGACCGACCTGTCGAATTTTTAAAATTGCTTCTTCTACTGTCATCTCTTTCTGGAAAGCAATATATTCGACGTTCATGATACTTCCGGCACTGTCTTCCGGGTAATTCAAAAGTGTATTAATCTGTGCACGAGTCTCTTCATCGGTAATCTTCAAAACCCTTGCAACTACATTGGCCGGCATCTCTTCCAGAATGTCAACCGCATCATCGAGATACATCTCGTCCATAAATTCTTTAATCTCGGAATCTGTCAGCCTATTCAAAAGTACTTCACACATATCATTTGTCATCTCAGCGAAAGTCTCTGCTGCCTCATCCTTTGCAAGTAAACGGAACACGAGTATCATCTGTTTGTCGTCAAACTCTTCTAGCATTTCTGCTACATCGACGGGATGCATAGTCTCTAATTCATTTTTTAATTCTTTAAATCTACGTTCTTCAAGCATAGCCAAAACTTGTTCTTTATCCATGCTTTTCTCCCCCTTTCCGATGTTCAGTCATCAAAATTTAGCCAGACTTTAGCTAAAATATATCTGAATCTTTACTAAGTTTAACGCCTATTCCATATTTTTGTCAAACAATTCAAGATATTATTTTTGCCTTCCTGTATATTCTATTGTATAATGCTTTTATTGATACTTATTGGAGGAAAATCATGAAAATAGTTGGCTTAATCACTGAGTACAATCCATTTCATAATGGTCATAGATATCATATTGAAAAGGCCAAGGCACTTACAGGAGCCGATGCGGTTATCATAGTCATGAGCGGCAACTTTGTTCAACGCGGCATGCCTGCAATCATGCCGAAACACATGCGTGCTGCGGCTGCTTTAAAAGAAGGTGCTTCGCTTGTACTTGAACTTCCAGTTTGCTATGCAACAGGAAGCGCTGAATTTTTCGCATATGGTGCAGTTTCTCTTCTGCATAAGCTAGGATGCGTTGATGCACTCTGTTTCGGAAGTGAGTGTGGCGATATCGCTGTTTTGGAAAACCTTGCTAAGATTATTTCCGAAGAACCCGAAGAATATAAGCTGTCACTCAATAAATATTTAAAAGAAGGAAATTCTTTTCCTCTTGCACGACAAAAAGCACTCAAAGATTACTTAGTTTCCGATGACGTTGATACTATTCTTGGCGAACCAAACAACATCCTTGGAATTGAGTATTTGAAAGCGATCTATCGTTTACACAGCGAGATAAAACCATATACTATTCAGCGCATTTCTTCTCATTACCATGATACAAAGTTGCAGGAATGTTTTAGTTCTGCTTCTGCCATCCGAAGAAAATTAACCGAAACAACTCTTGCAGATTTACAGGGACAAATTCCTGACTCTTGTATCTCTATAATGAAAGAAAATTACCAGAAACGTTATCCTGTTTTTGCAAATGATTTTTCACTTTTATTGAAATATAGATTACTATGTGAAACGAAAGACTCTTTGCAGGAATTTGCAGATGTTTCTGAAGAACTGGCAAATCGTATTATAAACCGTCTGAATGAGTTTATAAATTTTGAACAATTCTGCGAATTATTAAAAACAAAAGAAGTGACTTATTCGAGAATTAGCAGAGCATTGATTCATGTGCTTCTTGGAATTAAGAAAAAAGACTATACTGAAATTGAGTATGCAAGGATCTTGGGATTCCAAAAAAGTAATTCTGAAATTATGTCCTTGACTAAAAAGCATGGTTCGATTCCTTTAATCAGTAAACTCACAGCAATCGATACTTTATCAGACAACGCTAAGGACATGATAGCAAAAGATGTTTTTGCTGCAGATTTATATGAATCAGTTATTACAGAAAAATTTACAATAAAATTTAGAAATGAATATCAACAGAAGATCATCTGTTTATAGACCAAACAGCGAGAGTCGCATCTAAATCTTTCCAAAGGCCAAAATTTATTCGGCAGTATTCAAAAAGTGGTACCAAAGTTTAAACTTCAGTACCACTTTTATTATTATAGTTCTCTTAAAATTCACAATATTTTCTAGTTCTTGAAACTGTGAATTGGAGCAGGAATACGTCCTTTACGGTTAATAAAATCAGAACAATCAAATTCATTTACAGGCATAATAGGAGCATAACCTAATAAACCGCCAAATTCTGCAATCTCTCCAACATCTTTTCCGATAACTGGGATAAGACGTACTGCTGTTGTTTTTTGGTTTACCATACCAATTGCCATCTCATCAGCAATAATACCTGAGATCGTAGACGCTTTTGTCTTTCCAGGGATTGCAATCATATCAAGACCTACGGAACAAACACATGTCATAGCTTCTAATTTTTCTAATGTTAATGATCCTGCATTCACTGCATCAATCATACCCTGGTCTTCACTCACTGGGATAAATGCACCGCTAAGTCCACCTACATAAGAAGATGCCATAACGCCGCCCTTTTTCACCTGATCATTAAGCATAGCAAGCGCTGCTGTTGTACCTGGTGCACCTACTCGTTCCAAACCGATTTCTTCGAGAATTTCGGCAATACTGTCTCCGACTGCAGGTGTAGGAGCCAACGATAAATCAATGATTCCAAATGGAACACCAAGACGTTTTGAAGCTTCTCCTGCAACAAGCTGACCTACACGTGTAATCTTGAATGCTGTCTTTTTGATAGTCTCACACAGTTCTTCGAATCCCTGTCCTCTAACTTGTTCGATAGCATGCTTTACTACACCAGGACCACTTACACCAACATTGATGATCGCATCTGCTTCTGTAACCCCTAAGAATGCTCCAGCCATAAATGGGTTATCATCTGGTGCATTACAGAAGATAACAAGTTTTGCACATCCAAGTGAATCCCTATCGCTTGTAGCTTCCGCTGTAGCTTTTACGATTTCGCCACAAAGTTTTACAGCATCCATATTGATACCTGTTTTTGTAGAACCAACGTTTATAGAACTACATACTCTCTCTGTCACAGCAAGTGCCTGTGGAATTGAACGAATTAAATTTTCTTCTGCAGGTGTCATCCCTTTTGAAACCAGCGCAGAGTATCCACCAATAAAGTTCACTCCGACCTGTTTTGCTGCTTTGTCCAATGTTTCCGCGATTGTCACAAAATCTTCTGGAGTCTTACACGCCGCAGCGCCAATTAAAGAAATTGGTGTGATCGAGATACGTTTGTTTACAATAGGAATACCATATTCAAGCTCAATTGCTTCACCTGTTGTTACAAGGTCTTTCGCAAGCGTTGTAATTTTTGTGTAAATCTTCTCATTCAGTTTTTCCAAATCAGAATCGATACAATCTAAAAGGCTGATACCTAAAGTAATTGTACGCACATCCAGGTTCTCCTGCGCGATCATCTGATTTGTTTCTGTAACTTCATAAATATTAATCATCTTGTCTCTCCTTACTTCTGAAATTAGAGTCTGTGCATTTTTTCAAAAATTTCTGCTCTTTGACAACGGATTGTAACACCGATTTCTTCACCAACTGTTTCCAATTCTTTGAATACAACTCCAAGTTCTTTTTCGGCTTTGTCCATATCTGTGACCATCATCATGTTAAAATATCCTTGTACAATTGTCTGAGAGATATCTAAAATGTTGATTTGATTTTCAGCGAGATATGTGCAGACCTTTGCGATAATCCCTACTGTGTCTTTCCCTACTACTGTGATGATACATTTTTTCATGTTTTTTCCTCCTAGATAACTATATAATAAAAATGTTTGACATTGCATCTCTGCGTGCAATATATAAAGGAAGATCTTCTCCTTTGTACGGAGTATCGCCCAGTGTTACTTCCAATTTTACAGTTTCACGGGCTAACTCTTCATAGTTATTTTCTTTGCTGAGATGACCAAGCATAACATATTTCAATTTATCATGTAGAATATTACAAAGTAATCTTCCTGTCAACTCATTTGATAAATGTCCACGATTTCCCAACACTCTTTTTTTGAGCGGATACGGGTATGGACCAACTTCTAGCATATGTACATCGTGATTCGCTTCCAATAAGATGGCATCCAAATTTGTTAAATTTTGAATGATATAATCATCGTATATACCTAGATCGGTTGCAATCGCAACTGCTTTTTTTGCACTCAACCCTTTTTCTTCATCTAACACGGTCTCAATGCGATATCCGGAAGGTTCATTCGCATCATGTGAAATCGCAAATGGTTTCACTTCCAAGTCACCCAGAACAAATGGTTTGTCAATGCATATTTCATGGTACAGCCCATCCGGCATCTTTCCTAAACACTTGCATTCCTGAATTCCCTTTAATGTACCTTGGGTTGCATAAATCGGGATTCCGTACTTTCTGCTAAATACACCAAGGCCCTGGATATGATCTGAATGTTCATGTGTAATTAATATTCCATTCAAGTCTTCTCCTTTTAATCCAAGCTCAGAAAGGCCTTCGTCAATTTTCTTTTTGCTGATTCCGGTGTCTACTAAAAGATGGGTCTGCTCGCTGCCTACATAAATACAATTGCCACTGCTGCCGCTTGCAATACTGCATAATCTCATCTTTCATTCTCTCCTATTTATCTTGTATTTCTTTCATAGCCTCTGCAATCTGATTTTGTGTCTCAGTGAAATCACCGCTATTAAAAATCACACGATCACATTGCCCTCGAAATACTTCTTCTGATAACTGTGATGCCATAATCGCGTCAATCTTTTCATCCGTATATTGTCTAGATTCTTTTAAACGTTGACGGCGAATTGGCTCATCCGTATAAATATACCACAACTCATCACAAATTTCATCATAATGTTCTTCGATTAATAACGCTGCTTCTAATACGAAAAATGCGGTCCCTGCTGATTTTTCTCGTTCAATCCTGGCTTGAATCTCTCTTTTTACTGCAGGATGTGTAATCGCATTTAGCATAAGTAATTCCTTTTCATCATGAAATACAATCTGTCCCAGTGCCTTACGATTCATCGTATTATCTTCGTTTAATATCCCAGTTCCAAAATGTTCTACGATTTCCTGATAACATCTTTGTCCCGGCATCTGTAATTCCCATGCCACGTGATCTGCCTGACAAATCACAGCAGGAAATGCTTCTTCTATATAAGAGAGTACACGGCTCTTTCCAGAGCCGACTCCCCCTGTAATTCCTATAATTTTCATTATTTTGCCTCGTACCAGTTTTCTCCAACATGCATATCTACATCAAGCGGAACCAAAAGCGATACTGCATGTTCCATCTCATATGCCAAAATCTCTTTCACTTCATCGACTTCATCTCTATGTGCTTCAATCAATAGCTCATCGTGCACCTGAAGAACCAGTTTGGATTTCATCTGCTTCTCCTTCAGTCTCTGATTTACGCCATTCATGGCTATTTTCATAATATCGGCTGCAGTTCCCTGGATTGGTGCATTCATAGCCACTCTCTCACCGAATGATCTCTGCATAAAATTACTTGATGCCAACTCTGGAACAGGTCTTCTTCTTCCAAATAATGTCGTTACATAGCCTTCCTCTTTTGCATGCAAAACCGCATCATCCAGGAATTTTTTGATGCCCGGATAAGTATTGAAATAATTTTCAATATACTGCGCAGCTTCTTTTTTGGTGATACTAAGGTCTTCGCTCAATCCAAATGAACTGATTCCATAAACGATTCCAAAGTTAACAGCCTTTGCATTACGACGCTGCAAATCTGTTACTTCGTCAAATGGAATATGAAATACCTGAGAAGCTGTAATTCTATGAATATCACGTGCTTCTTTATATGCATTGATCAACTGTTCATCTCCTGAACAATGCGCCAGAATACGAAGTTCAATCTGAGAATAATCCGCATCGACAAACACATATCCTTCTTCCGGAATAAATACCTTTCGGATCAAACGCCCCAGTTCCATACGAACCGGAATATTCTGCAAGTTTGGCTCAGTACTGCTGATACGGCCTGTTGCAGTAATCGTCTGATTGAACTTACCATGAATACGTCCATCATTCTGAATAAAATTCGCTAGTCCGTCCGCATAAGTTGATTTCAGCTTTGTAAGCTGGCGATATTCTAAAATGTCAGATACAACCGGATAATCTGCGGCAAGCTTTTCCAATATATCAGCCGAAGTAGAATATCCCGTCTTCGTTTTCTTTCCATGTGGAAGTCCCATTTTCTCAAATAAGATAACACCAAGCTGTTTTGGCGAATTAATATTGAAGTTTTCTCCTGTTGCCTCGTAAATACGCTTCTCAACTTCTATAATCTTCCCGCCAAGCTGCTGTCCATATACTTTCAATGCATCTGCTTCTACTTTTACACCATTTTGTTCCATATCATAGAGTGTAAATACAAGCGGCATCTCAATTTCCTGGAACAACTTCTTCATCTCTGTCTCTTCCAGCTTTTTGACCAGTTTTTCATGAGAAGCATATGCAGCATATGCTTCATAGAAACATTTCTGCAATGCATCTGCTTTTACATCTACCAGAATATCAAGCTGTTCTCTTGCTACATCCATGAAATCATAATCATTTTTAAGCGGATTCAAAAGATATGCTGCCACAATTGCATCAAAACAAGCTGTCTCTTTTACATTCGGAATATGTGGCATGGCATCCTTTACACCAAAGATTGATAATACTTCCACTTCTCTCGAAAGAAGTTCCACCTGTCTGAGCAGATAATCCATACTGATTTCATCTTCCGTTGTGATCACATAGATGTCTGATTTGCCAAATGAAATCCCAATACCGGTAAGTCCGGCTTCATTTACAAATAATGGCAATACATTTTTGGTATCTTTGTAGAATGAGATTCCTACCACTTTTTGCGATTTCGCTTTTTCAAAAATCTTCTCAGTTTCTGTCTGCTTTGTCACTTTTTTGAAAGAATCTTCTAGCTTATTCGATGGACCAGAAACCTCAAAGCGTGACAAAAGATTTTTAAACTGAAGTCTCTGGAACATAATATATGCTTCCTCTGTATATAATTCTCCAAGCTTTGCCTGTTCTAGAACGTATTCAAAATCAGCGTCCACATTGATTGTCGCAAGAACTTTACTAAGCTGTGCAAGATCATAGTGTTCCAAAAGAGCCTTACTTGCGCGTGGTGGTTTCAATTCATCGACATGTGCAAATGCATTTTCAATCGAACCATATTCTCCAATAATCTTTGTAGCTGTCTTTTCTCCTATACTTGGAACTCCAGGAATGTTGTCCGAAGCATCTCCCATAAGTGCTTTCAGATCGATAAATTCCTTTGGTGTTACATCATATCGCGCCTTGACGTCTGCTGCATAATAGTCTTCAATCTCCGTCTTCCCTTGCTTTGTCTTAGGAATACGAATCTGTACATGTTCCGTAGCAAGCTGAAGTAAATCCCTGTCTCCGGAAATAATAACTACTTCCATTCCCTCGTTCTCACAGCGTTTAGAGATCGTTCCAAGAAGGTCGTCCGCTTCCAGACCTGCCTGTTCGATAATCTTAATCCCCATCGCCTGCAGCACTTCCTTCATCACAGGCACCTGTTGACGCAGTTCTTCCATCATAGGCTTACGAGTCCCTTTATAATCTGCATACATCTCATGACGAAATGTCGGAGCATGTACATCAAATGCGACTGTAAGATATTCTGGTTTTTCTTCCTCTAATATCTTGAACATAATATTCAAAAAACCATAAATCGCATTCGTATGGAGTCCTTCAGAATTGGTCAGATCCGGCACTCCATAAAACGCTCTATTTAAAATACTATGCCCATCAATCAAAACAATTTTATTGTTCATTCCATTCTCCCTTTGATTTATTTTATAATAATGCAATTTCCTTTAATCTTTCAATGATTGGCAAATGCTGTGTACATGCAGCTTCACATTTGCCACATGCAATACAAGATTTTGCCATTTCAAGTGCGGGCTCTCTTTCGATATCCCAATGTCCATCGAGACGTCCCATAATACGTCCCTTATCCCCTGTAAAAATGTACTGATTGTAAGCATCCATGAATTTTGGAATCTGAATTCCTTTTGGACATCCCTTACAATATGCGCAGCCTGTACACAAATTATTTAATGATACACCTTTATTTTCATATTCCTTTACAAGTTCTCTTGCTGGCTTCTCTTGCAGGTTCTCTACAGCTTTGACTGCATCGTCAATGTGCTGTTTTGTTGTACATCCTGCCAATGTGACTGTAATCTCCTTGTGAGATGCAACAAAACGAAGCGCCGCCTGTGGTACAGTTAAGTCCGTTCCTTCTGTGAGATACTGGAAGCTCTCTGGGTGCTGTGGAATCATCCCTCCGCCAAGTGGATTCATAACAACTACCCCCATCCCGTTCTGATGAGCCGCTTCAATTCCACTTTGTCTAAAACGATAGTTCAAAGCATTGTATCCGATTAGCATCCCTTTAAATTTGTTCATAGCAACAACTGATTCGATTTCATTTCCTTGCATATGTGACGAAAACACAATATTTCGAATCAGACCTTCTGATTTTGCCTCTTCAAAAAAACGATAAAGTGCGTCGATATGTTTTTCACACGAATCCAGACTCATCATGCACCACATATGATAGAAATCAATATAATCTGTTTTTAAACGATCCAATGAAGTTTCCAATCTTCTGCGGAAAGAATCTCTGCTTACATCATTTTTTAATGTACTGAAATTTGTCTTCGATGTCACATATACATCACTTCTTTTCACCTGTGATAAAGCAATTCCTGTCACAATCTCACTTTTGTCGTCGCAATAGAATGGTGCTGTATCCCAATAATTGATTCCTTTTTCAAACGCGTATAGTGGAATCTCCGCACATTTTTCCAGTCTTCCTGCCTTGATATCTTCCTCATTATATCTCATGGTTCCAAGCCCAATCGCTGAAACCTTCATATCAGTATTCCCATATTGTTTATAATACATAAGTAAACCTCCGTTCAAAATACTATCTTTTTATCATATCATAAATCAGGTTCTAGTACAATTCATCAAATACTTCCTCACACAATTCCTGGCAAAATTCAAGACTAAACACCCCGTCTTTTTCCAGAATTTGGTTCTGAGAAGCAAGTTCATCTGTGTAATCCACCAGCTTATATGTAGTAATTTCCTGCGTTCCATATAGAAGCTGTGTTACAAGTGGTTCGACCCCATATTTCTTGATATATACTTCTCCATTCTCTTTTTTGGCAACTGTAACTTCTGCCATACCGCCTATCATCCGGTCTGCAGTTCCTCTTCCGCTTTCTCCCGTGGAATTGATAAAATTCCCCAGAGAGTAATATACCAGCATCTGATTTCCGTCTTCGTCTGTCAGCATTTCCACTGGCTGAATGTAGTGCGGATGTGTTCCAATAACCAGGTCAACTCCATTTTCTAAAAAGATTTTTGCCCAGCGCTCCTGTTCTTCTGATTGTGAATGCTGGTATTCTGTCCCCCAATGCGGACATACAACTATAAAATCTGCCTTTTTATTCGCCTTTTCCAAATCTGCCAGTACTTTTTCTTCTTCCAGCATCGAAACCGCAAATGGCATATCATCTGGGGGTTCGATGCCATTCGTTCCATAGGTATAATTTAAAATTGCAATCTTAACTCCATCCTGCTCATATACATAGACATCATTGTCATATGCTTCCTGAGATTCGAAAATTCCCAGAACTGCCACATCACTATGCTCTGTCTTCCAGAAATCCATACAATTTAATAGTGCTGTCTTTCCACGGTCTAAGGTATGATTTGTTGCATGCAAGATTACATTAAATCCTGCCTTTGCCAAGGCATCTCCCACCTCATAGGGACCGTTAAAGTTCGGGTAGCCATAAAGTCCTATTTCAGTTCCGCCAAGGATCACTTCTTGATTTGCAATCGCTATATCTGCTTTCCTGATATCTTCTGCCACATTTACAAATAAATGATCATAATTGTATGTACCGTCTTCCAGTTTTCCGCTTTCCTGCACATTGTCATGCAGCAAAATATCACCAACCATAACAATATCGATCTCCGGCTCCGCATAGACTTCTTCCTGCCCGGTTTCGTCTTCCGCATCTTCCTGCTCTTTCTGAATGACACTCTCCTTACTTACCTTTTTGCCATCTTCTTTATTCGAACAGGCAAAACAGATTCCCATAATGCCAATCAAAAGAATCACTCCACAGAGAATCATCATTCGGATTCTACGCTGTCTTAATCTCTTTTGTTTTAAACGCTTTCTTTGCTGTCTTCTTCGTCTTTCTTCCCGCTCCAGTTCATTCATTTCTCGCTCTCTCATAGAAAAATCTCCCTTTTTCATTGCTAGAATCATTGTACTATAGGAACCTCATTTTTGTACACAAAAGATTGTAAGTATGAAAAATCCGCTTTATAATAACAATAAGAAAAGATTGTGCAAAAATATATAAGGAGAAAATGAATTATGAAAGCTTACGAAAGACTCTTAAAATACGTCGTTGTACGTACTCCAAGTGATGAAAACAGTATCACCGTTCCCTCTTCTGCATATCAATTTGATCTTGCTAAAATCTTATTAGAAGAATTAAAGGAACTGGGCGTTACAGATTCTTACATGGATGACAAATCTTTTGTATACGGGAAGATTCCTGCTACAGAAGGTTATGAAGATTGTACAAAGATTGGGTTCATCGCTCACATGGATACCGTATCTGATTACTGTGATCACGACATTGTACCTGTTGTTACAGAGAATTATAACGGAGAAGATTTTGTACTTGGTAATAGCGGACGTGTTTTATCTGTGAAAAACTTCCCTCATCTCCCATCTTTAAAAGGTCGTACTCTCATCACAACAGATGGTACTACTGTTCTTGGTGCTGACGATAAAGCTGGAATTGCAGAAATCATGACGGTAGTCGAAAAATTAATAAACGAAGATATTCCACACGGTCCGATTCGTGTGGCATTTACACCTGATGAAGAAATAGGCACTGGTTCACACAGCTTCAATGTACCTGATTTTGACGCAGAATTTGCCTATACCGTAGACGGTGGCGCTGAAGGTGAAATTGAATATGAAAACTTTAATGCATGTGCCGCAAAATTTGAGATTGAAGGATTCAGCGTTCATCCAGGTTCTTCAAAAGATACGATGATCAATGCCTCCTTGGTTGCCATGGAAATCAACAGCCTGCTTCCAGGAGCAGACACACCTCGTGATACGGAAGGTTATGAAGGATTTTATCATTTGACAGATATGTCAGGAGACGTTACTCACGCAACATTGAACTACATTGTACGTGATCACAGTGGTACTATCTTTGAAGCCCGTAAGCATACACTTCGCCATATCGAAAAGATTATGAACGAAAAATGGGGAGAAGGAACTGTAAAACTTACGATCAAAGAGCAATATACAAACATGGCTGAAGTCATCAGCGGATGCATGCATTTGATTGAAAATGCCAAACTCGCTGCCGAAAACATCGGCATCACACCAGAAATCATGCCAATCCGCGGTGGTACAGACGGTGCTTACTTAAGTTTCCATGGCCTTCCTTGTCCGAATCTTGGAACTGGCGGATATGCCTTCCATGGACCATATGAACATATCACTGCAGAAGGCATGGATGCTGCAACAGATATGATTTTAGAAATTGTGAAATTATATGCAAAATAATTTTGATAGGATAAGATACCAGCAATTCTCAAAATCTGGTATCTTATCCTACATTTTTTCTAACGTGAAAAGAAGTTATCTTTTTAAGTATTTCTCCATCCACTCTCTAATCTCTTTCAATCTTCTTATTCGATGTTTTGGTTTTCCTGCTCGGCTTAATTCGTGGTTTTCCCCATGGAACAATACAAATCTTGTATCACCCCCTTTATCTACCATAGCAGTATATAATTGCAGTCCCTGCTCTAATGGGCATCGATAATCTTCATCTGAGTGAATAAACAATGTAGGTGTCTCAATATTTTCATCATCTAAAATAAAAAATCGCCCATTTTCATTATGACCATGTTTCCATTTTCTGTTTCCGATAAATAGGATACCATCATTAAAATAGTATGCTGCATCAATTTCAAATTCCTTTTCTTTGATTCTTTCCTGCCACTTTCCAGTTCCAAGATGATATGTAAATAAACCAGATTGTAGTGAAACATGCTTACATTCATTTTCTCCAACGATTACTATCTCACTTTTATCTTCCTTAAGACAATAAGAGGATACATTAACATTTTCAGGAGAAATCGCTTTCAAAGATTTTGAAGTCACGTTATATATGTATAAACGGGAAATGGCATTTGCAGCATAACCGCCCCCATTATGACAGAATGGAATCTTCGTGAACACTTCATAATCCTTTTCTTCTTTTTTTGTTTTTAAAAGTTCCTCTTTTTTATCTTCTCTTCCTACAATTGAGAAATCCTTATTATAAGAAGCTAACACTAAAAATTCCTCGCCACTTATTTTTTCAATTGCAGACACAGCCAACGGAATTTCAAAGTATTTCTTTGCTTCTCCTCCATTTAAAGATATCGTGTAAAAACTTGTCAGTTCTTCCCCGTTCTTGACTCTTTCCTGATCTGATGCAGATCTGCTGCTCTTAAACAAAATTGTCTCATTGTCCAGATACATTGCACTGCTATCTTTGTTACTCTGTGTCAATGGAATACATTCCCCGTTCCTCCATGCAAATATATTTGTATGGTATGCATTACTTTCTTCATCACACTTTGCAACCTGAAAAATACAAGAATCTTTGTCCGGACTCATCTTTACATTGCTCAAAAAATTGTATTCCAGAAAATCTTTTAGTTCCACTTTCTTCATCTGATTGTCCTCCATCGTTATTTTATATCAACATTATGTCTGTCCCATTCATCTATAAAAAACTTTGTCAAGAAAGAATCTCTTTTGGAAACTGCATAGCAAATATAAAACTCTTTCTCATCAATTGATACCAGTTCCTTTTGACATTGCACTCCATCTACATATATATTTTCATCCGAATCTGACGGCAAATATAAAAAACTAATTGTCTTTCTTCCCTTTGCAGTCTCTATCTCGGTAAAGAATGTATAATCCATATACTCCTTAAACTCTTCTGTATAGAAATCAGCAAAACCGCTATCAAACGAATAGGTACCATCACTATTTTCTTTCAGAATCCGAACTGCATAATCTGAACTTTCACTACCATCAAATTCATCACAATAACTGTAAAATACAATCATATTATCATCATATTCCATAACATGTTTCACGGAATATGGCGGAAAAGTTGTAAGAGTTTCATCTTCAATCCTTCGCTCTCTTTCCTCTAATGCCTGAATTGCTTCCTTAACCGAAACAAATTTTTGTCCTCTGCAAACGATATCCGATGTCGCAGCCCAATCTGTCAAAAGACTGTCAAGCGCAATAAAAGTAATAAGTAAAACTGCCAGTTGGATCACAGCAGCAAGCAAAATCCGTTTCATTCTTCCATACTTATCCTGCTCATTTCTCAGCCTTTCGTATTCTTCATATTCAGTGTATTCATCATGTCCAAAATCATCCATCTTAGTTACTTCCTATATATTTTTTAATCCCTGCATCTTTCCGCGGAGCGTATATCAGAATTATAACATAATAATGGTGTGATTATTTATTCTTCTTTAAATTTAAAATTATTTTCTTACTTTGATTGCCAAGGCATGCGCTTTCATCCCTTCCGACTCTGCGAGTTCAACAATGTAATCCGCATTTTTCTTTAATGCCTGTTCAGGATAACGAATCACACTGTATCCTCTCATAAATTCCTGGACCGACATACCAGAAGAAAATTTTGCAGTTCCACATGTTGGAAGTATGTGGTTTGTTCCACAAAAATAATCGCCCACCGGTTCGCTGCTATATTCACCAACAAACACTGCACCTGCATTCGTTAATTTTGTAAGCACTTCTTCACAATCGTCCAATAATAATTCGGCATGTTCCGGTGCAATTTCATTTACTGCATCTACTGCTTCCTCAATAGTATCAACGATAAAAATATCTCCATAATTTTCAAAAGCTTTTTGAGTTACTTTACCAAGATTATTTTCCTCGCACAAACGAATGATTTCATTTTTTATCTTTTTTGCCTGCGCTTCAGATAAACAAAATGTAGTGCTCGCTTCAAATCCCGTCCCATGTTCTGCCTGAGACATCATATCAGCCGCAATAAACGTAGGATTTGCATTTTCATCTGCAATGATTGCAATTTCAGAAGGACCAGCAATTGAATCAATTTTCACCTCGCCAAACAATAATTTTTTCGCCATTTGTGTAAAATTGTTTCCAGGACCTGTTATTGCATCTACTTTCTTTACAGTTTCCGTTCCATAAGCGACAGCAGCCAACCCTTGCGATCCAGATAGTTTATAATAGTTTTTCACATTTAAATAGTCGGCCACATACAATAAATGTTCATCGATTGTTCCGTCTATTCTTGGTTTTGTTAATATATATATGTTTGGTACGCCAGCAACTATCGCAGGGATTAGATTCATGCATAATGTCGAGACAAGTGGCGCCATATTTCCCGGAACAGTCACAGCAACACTATTGATTGGTGTGTATTTTCGTTCAAGCACTGCACCATCTTCGAATATTTCCGAAAACCCTACAGGCACCTGCTTTTTGTGGAATTGAAAAAGATTATCGCAAGCTCGTTTTACTGCTTCTTTAAATTCATCAGATACCTTTTCTCTTGCATTTGCAAATTCTTCTTCTGTTACAAATAAACCGATTTCCTTTATATCAACGTTATCGAATTTCTTCATGTAAGAATGTAACGCCTCATCCCCTTGTGTTCTTACATTTTTCAATACCTCTTTTACTGTTGTTTCTACCTCTTCTGGAATACTGCTTCTTCGCTTGAGAAGGTTGACGTATCTTGGGTTTTCATAACTAAATTTACTGATTGTAACCATGACTACTCTCCTTTGTGATTGGTTTTTTGAATATTAGGAATGGCTCTGTGAGCTGCGCATTTTTATATTTTAGGAAAAAGGCACTGTGAGACTACTTTCTTAAATAAAAAAACGCCTGTTAGAGAAATTTTCCCTAACAAGCGTGGATCAAGCGTTTCGCCTAATATCATTTATGATAATAGCAATATAGCCATAATTTGTCAAGTTATTACTTAAGTGTTGTATAAACAATATTCCCCGTATAATATATGGATATTTCTATCTCTCTCAAGTCTTCTACATTGGAAAGTGATAAATATCCCGAATAATTTACCTGATTATATCCATACAATTCATCAACCACTTCCAAACTATATTCGCGGTATTCTGTCAGGAAATCTGCAAGTTCTATCTTCTTTCCACGAAATCCTCCATAACGGCCATTCTTACTTAACAAATGAACACAGCAAAAATCCAAATCAACGCCTTCTATTGTAATGTCTCCATGAATCTGCTCATAAGGCTCCTTCGTCTCAACAAAGCCATCTTCCAAATACAATTTGACATTTTCACCAACTACGTCTATTTTGTATATTCTCATGTCATGTAAACTATATGGTATTGTAGATTTATAATCATATATCGTTTTCATTTAAAGGCTCCCTTATCATTTGTGGTAAAAGCAATTATTTTCTTCCCAGAGTTCGTAAAATTCTTCTGCTGTTGACCAGTCCAGATTGTGATCTTTGTATAAATTACAACCAGTTATATCCTGAACTGCCAAAGCACTTACATATGCTAAAACTCCTGTTATTTCCTTATTGTCAAACATTTCCTTTAAAACAGGCACTGCATCTGGTCCTATTTCGACTACATTTTTATAATATTCGTTCTTCGTATAATCATAAGGATTTGAGCTCATTACCGGGGCAACTTCAAGAATCATTTCAAAATTGTAAGAAATCTCTTCTTTTATTTCTTGGCTTTGATTCTCTTTTTTACCATTGCAACTTGCAAACACAATTATAGAAAACAGAATTATTACAGTTAATACGATCTTTCTCATCATTCATTTTCTGCCCTTTACATCAGTTAAATTTATCGAGGTAACGCTTGTATTATATCATCGAAAAAGAAAACATTTCAATCGTTTGTGCTTTTTATCTGGTTTTAACTATCTGAATGTACTAAAAAAGAAGCCACTTTTTCAAACACAATGACTTCTTAGTTAATTCACAAAAATTCAATTTAATTCCCAATCCAGAGAGCTCCTGTCCAAGAGCTACTACTGTCAGAAGATGCATAATGATGGCATCTTACACGATAATAATAGCCAGTTCCCACTGTAAGACTTTTACTCACCATGGCAGAAAGTGCATTTTCATTTGTTTGCGTCCAAGATGTAACAAACGACCAACCCGATGATGTCTGGCGCTCTACGATAGCTGTAACTGAAACTTTGCATTTCAAAGCAGCGTTTGTAACTCCACCTGCTCCAATCTTAGTCGTACTGATTTTATTAATAATTGAATGTCCACTTGCAAGATATACACCCCATGTTTGCAATTCTGCATATCCAATTAATGCATCTTCTGTTAATAGATAAGAATAATCAATATCTTCACCTTCATCTTCTGCTCTTACACTAGCCCCCTCACTAAAAATACCTGTAATTCCTATTAACACTGCTAATACTACCGCCAACATTTTTTTCTTCATGTTTCCTTCTCCTTTTATATCTTTTTCATAGATATGTATTTTTCACAAATTCCCTATATCTTTAGAAGAAATACAAATTATTTAAAATTTTCTCAAATTCCTCTTGCACTATATCCGTCGCCATAAGAAAATATTCGACATCTTGATGCGAAAATTCACCTGTCCAACGCTCATTTTTCGATTCCTCTATACAATATTGCTTAACGTCAATAAGCACCCCTTCAACCACTAAAGGATATTCTTTCACCTTTGTATCCTCTATATCCGTTGCTAATGATCCTAATCTGTAACTTGGACGAATCAAATATATAATTCCTGCCTCATTTCTTTTATTGTATATTAACTGAATTCCCTGTATATCATCACCCATGATAGCTTCTTGAAATTCCACACCTTCAGGACGATACTCTAATTTTACCGGAGTAAAACCATATTTCTCTTCAATCTCCTCATATGCCTTTTCTTCGCTTATAGAATCTATAACATATACATCCTCAGTGGAATTAATCTGTACCTGTTCTCTTCCTGTAGTCAAAATCTTAAATTTCTCAAATATCTTCTCAGCACCGCCTATACTTGTCATACCAAATGCTAATACAAACACCATAACGGCCGCCAACACCAGATATTTTTTGTTCTTTCGTTTTCTCTTATAGATTTTTCCCAGGCGAATCAATTCTTCTGCTTCGGCTTCTTTTGCCTCACATATCTGGATTTCCTTCCAGATAATGTCGCGCGCATCTGCCGGCATTGAAATATCCTGCAAATTCGGGTCAGCATTAATTTTTTTCATAAGACGTTCTTCGTCCATCTTCATTTCTTCGTCAAGTTCAATTCTTGTCTCGTTACTCATAATCCCTCCTTTTCTTCCATACTAAAAATTATGTCTTTAGCTATCCTTATTAGAAGTGTTCTTACGTAATCAGCCTCTACATTACTAAAACATTTATAGAATTCTATGAATGTTCGCTGCGCTACTTCTTGTGCAACTTTCTTGTCTTTTGTAAAGTAAAAACAAACCTTATAAATATCATCTGCATATAGCCGATAGATAGCATCAAACCTTTTTTCTTTGTCCGTTCTTAACTCCATATATATCCTCTTTCCCTGAAAATGACCTAGAACAAAATCATTTTCATCTTATCGTAACCATGACAATCTCCTCCCCGACATTCTTTTTAATAAAATTTGCTATCACATTCTTCCATAAAATAGACACCAAAATAATCAAAATCTAACGCAAAAATTGACAAATTTTGAAGTTTTTAGTCTTATTTTTCTAATACGATTAAGGCTCAAATGCTCATTTTATGCTTTTTTCTTAACCGCCTGTGACATTTTATCTGGATCCTTTACTTGACGGAGCAGTTGTGGTTTCTATGTGTAAATAATATTTTAAAAGAGACCTTTTTACTATATTTTGTAAACATTAATTCGTACGCTTACCTAAAATTAACGCCGCTAGATTATTAGCGGCGTGTTTTTCTACATTCTTTCGGAAGTTCTGTGAGCAGGTATTTAAAACAAAGCTCCTTTCACGGAATCATGGAACATCCAATTCTTGCCAATGTAGAAAGTACGGATGGATCTTTCGGATGCTGAATTGTCGATCGCTACATTACCATCTTCGAGAAATACCTTGAGATATTTTTCCTGATTTATACTGTATTTTAATCCATCAGCAGTTTTTCCTTTTGTCAGAACAGTTTTATCAGATATTTTTTACACACGTCAAAATATTCCTCAAGCAGCGGCTGAATTGAGTTCTGCCGCTCTTGAAGACGCTGCTCGGGGCTCAAGTCTTTTAAGCTTCCAGTTCATATATTAAAATCATACAGCAAAGTGCCTGATAGACTGTCAAATGTTTCATGGCTTCGCCATCGGTTTTGTTTGCAACTTTTATGGCATCTGCATAATCACGTCTGGCATGAACCCAGCAGTTCACATTCGTAAGACCCGGAATTCGATTCTGAAGCAGATGGTACTGTTTTAATCCGTCTGTTACAAGGACTTCGTTATAGTTGGTACTCTTTTTTTAATAAAGAAAAGCACCCAAAGGTGCTAATCTCAAATCTTTTGTATGTTTGCATCTTGTACTACAAGAAAAGTATTTTCTTCCATCAACGCTATATGCATGTCTTCATCAAAGCTATCGTATTCAATTGGATCACAATCTTGTTTTTTATATTGAGCATAACTAGAAAATAATTCAACTGAACCTCTTTTCCCCTGTTTCGCCGTTAAAATATATCCTCCTAAAGGTAAATCTCTGCCAACTAAATAATGCCCTGATGGATATATACCCTTTTCCTTATCGTACATTTTTCTGCTTTCCACTCTTTCTTCTTTTAAATTTGAATCTTTAATAATATTATCAATTTCAGCAGTTTTCTCTTCTGTTTTGTTATTTGATAAATTGCTTTTATACTTCTGTTCTATTTCTTTATGGTTGCAAATTTCGACCGACTCTTTTTTTTCTTCTGGAAAATCTTTTACATTAGCTTCTCTACTATCTGTATTGCTTTCAATTTTATTTCCTTTTTTTCTATTACATTTCCAACATAATACTTGCAAATTATCTTCTGTTGTAAGACCACCTTTTGAGACTGGAATAATATGATCGACTTCCAATAACAAATTAGGTTCTTTCTTCAAAGAATTTCCACAATACTTGCATGTGTAATCATATTTTATCAAAATCTTTTTTCGCAATTCACTGGTCATTAATGCACGTTGTCCTGCAACACTTTTTCGAAATGCTATTTTTTCCGATAAATATATTATAAACTTATTCAAATTTTTTACATCCAATATAACCTCATTCCTAGTTGATGCATTTCCTCCAGCACTTACATACTGGAAAATATATTTTGGATATACAATTTCATCGATTTTTACAAATTTAAACCCCAACTTATACTGAAAACTTTCAAATCCATATTTTTTAATTATTGGTGGTACTTCATTACCTACTTTACACAGCAAGCTGCTCTTTTCTTTTTCTAAAACACGAATACCCTCTCTCGCAGTTTCTAAATTATTTAATAAATTTTCAAATACTTCTAGATTTTCTTCCGTGAACTTAATATTAAAATACTTACATACATATTTAAACGGCTGTCTCCTTGAATTTTCACAAACCGAATTCGAGCAATTATAAACATTTTCTTCATATATGTGTTTGCTAAATTCTGGTCTAACATAATGATATCTACTTGAATCATAATAATTGGCTTTTCCATAATCCAAGCAATCAAATCCTACATGAATATCTTTTAATTGTCCTATATGTTCATTCAAGCTATTGCAATCTTCTACATACTTTTTTGATTCTTGTTTCAATCTTATAAATTCTTCACTTCTATAATATTTTTCTTCTATTTTTTTCAACCTATGTCTCTGAATTTTCTCTATTGGTTTTATAGAAAAACCTATGTAAATTAATAAACATACAGCCAATAAGACCAATGCATATGGAAGTATTCCGATAATCATAGCAATGACAATCAGTGCTCCAAAAAAATATAGACATCCCATTCAACTAATCACTCCTTAAGAGTAGCTTATCACTTCAAAACATAATTATCTATACCTAATTTTCCTACTTTTACAGTTTTACCATATTGGACTTTTCTTTTAAATCCCCTTATAACCTCACATAATAGATTTATTTTTGTTTTTATCTTCCTACTTGGAGAATATTCTATTATTTTAAGTCGCCTTAGATTTCAGATTGTATTTAAACACAAAAAAGACGTTATCACATAACAAACAATCAATATTCTATTTTTTAGTACACCATCCAGACTTGTCCATTCGTAATATTTAAAAGTTTGATTACTTTTCTGATTATCTTGTAATTATGTGCATTAAAAGCCTTGTTCGCACCTTTCATCAAGGTTACTTTATCCACTCGCTTAGCACCCTGCATTACTGCAACGCATCGAGTTTAACTACATGGCTTACTGGCGATTACCGTGACCTGACTTACACCGGCAAGTGTGATCCAGCTTCGCTGGACACACTATACAAAAAAGAAAAAGCACCCTAAGGTGCTAATCTTAATCCATATTGATAAACTCTCCAGATATTTCTCCATCAATGTTTAAATACACTAATTCGTAGGAATACAAATCCAAATCAATAACTTTAAATTGAACAACCCATTCGCTTCTTACATTTGTCCCAAAAGAATTTTGGGCATCAACATAACTTTGAACTGCCACAATATCTCCATCCTTTTGCATAGCAATATCTTGAGAATTTGTCACTATTGACGGGAAATCTGCTGAATTTGGATTTTTCAAACATGACATAATTATTTCTTTTGCGATAATATAATATGCGTTTCTATCATTTTTATCTATTTTTTTCGCATTAAGCTCATCCACTGTAAGCAAAACTTTGCCATCCTCATAAAAAACATAACTTGAACTAGGAATGAAAATTCTAAAATCATCTTCTAAATCGGTAACTACTAAATCATACCCATCAGCTTCAATACTGTAGTTGAAAGTTCCTCCCATTTTTTCTACAAATTTCATTTTTTTAAAACCTATTTTAGTTTTTAAAATGTCATTAAGCTTATTTGACATATCCTCGTCCAAATACATATTTAATTCACCTATAAATTCGTCGACATCTTCGACTCTTGTCTGTTCATCTTTCTGTGTTTCCTTTTCACTGTCTTTTTCAGTATCGTTTTTACCATCTTCTAAACCATGTTCTTTTTCATCTTTGTCAGCATCTTTGTTATCTTTTTTATCATTAGTTTCGCTAACACTTACACTCTCGCCCGGTTCTCCATATTCAATATCTGTTTCATCTGAAATAGCAAAGCAAATAACCACAAACAGATAAAACGAAAAAGCAATACTTTTCTTCAATATTTTTTTAGGTTTTTCAATTTCTTTTCTCATGATAAAATTTACAATAATCCATATCAAGCTGACAGGCATTCCAATAAATATGAGTGCCAGTAAAATAAGTTCAAGAGCAAAAATTATACTATCATGAATTGACAAGCTGCTAATGATCAGTCCCAGCATACATAATACAAAAAATATCAAACTTATTTTAATAAATTTTTCTGGAATCGCATTTTGTTTCTTAAAACATTTCGGACATACCTTTTCATATGCTCTTATTTCTGCTCCACAGCCTTTACATTTTTTCATCTCTTTCTTTTTCATTTTCCAATTTTTCTCCTCTTTCGTATTTTTACTATTTCCATATTGGGCTTTTCTTTTAAATACCTGTATAATCTCACATAATAGACTTATTTTCATTTTTATCTTCCTACTTATAATGGGTGCGGTCTATCGTTTTAAATCATGTTAAAATTCAAAATTTCATCTTACATTTGGACACAAAAGAAGGCGTTATAACATAACGACAACTAAACAAACAATCCATATTCTATTTTTCTTCAGACATCATTCAGAATCGTAACCATGACAATCTCCTCCCCGACATTCTTTTCAATAAAATTTGCACTATCACATTCTTCCATAAAACAGACACCAAAACAATCAAAATCTAACGCGAAAACTGACAATTTTTGCATTTTTGCATTTTTTAGACTTATTTTTCTAATACGATTAAAGCTTAAATGATCATTTTATGCTTTTTCATCAACCGCCTGTGACATTTTATCTGAGAGCTTTACTTGGCGGAGCAGTTGTGGTTTCTATGTGTAATTAATATTTTAAAAGAAACCTTTTTCCTATATTTTCGCGGTTTTCAAACATAGAAAGCATCCAAAAAGTTTCTATATGTTTTTTTCAGATATCTAGAAACCAAAATTATAAAAAGTAAGTTTCCTACGGCAACGAAGTTATGCATAGAAACTTTTGAGCTATGATAGAACTCAAAAACCCTGTTAAAATTTCAAAAACAGTTTCTAGAGAAATAGAAATTTCATATAGAAACCCAAGCAGCAATAAGAATATCCGAAACATGTCTCCTGACACCCTAAGCCTAATATTTAATATATCTAGACATTAAAATAAGCCCTTCATCTAAGATAGAGAGCTTATTTTAATATCCAGCATATATGCAATTGTGCCTTTCTGAAATTTATTGATTACCTTGTAATCATGTGCATCAAAAAACCATGTGATCAGCGGTTTTCTAAGGCAGGAGATGGGGCGCAAGACGTCCGGTGGACGTCTGCTTTGCGCCGACCGAAGCGGAGCGGAGACCTTGTACCCTGGGTACAAGGAACGCTCTGCTTTAAGAACAAAAAATAGCAGGTCTTTCGACCTGCTATTTATGTTCTTAGTGCAGGAGATGGGACTTGAACCCACACACTGTTGCCAGCGTCAGATTTTGAGTCTGATGCGTCTGCCATTCCGCCACTCCTGCATGTCCAGAACATCTTGTGTTCCAAACGACTTGTTTATAATACTATACTTTTTTAAAGAAGTCAACTATTTTTTTATATAATTTCAATTTTCTATTTCATTTTTAATAGAATTCATCCTTTTTCCGAATCACCGTGCAAAAACAGGATATGCAGCGCATATCCCGTTTCCGAATCTTATTTACAAAGTTTTTTTCCGATTTCGAAGCAATCGAATGTTGCATAATAATCTGATGGCTTTTCTGCTCTACGGATAAGCTGTACTGTACCGTCCTCTTTCAGTAAAACTTCTGCAGATTTTAATTTACCATTGTAATTGTATCCCATTGCAAAGCCGTGTGCCCCTGTATCATGGATTACAAGAAGATCTCCCTTGTCAATCTTTGGTAACATACGGTCAATTGCAAATTTATCATTGTTTTCGCAAAGAGAACCCGTTACATCGTACATATGATCACATGGTTCGTTTTCTTTACCCATAACTGTAATATGATGGTAAGCGCCGTACATGGCAGGACGCATTAAGTTTACTGCACATGCATCACAACCAATGTATTCTTTATGTGTATGCTTTTCGTGAATCGCTGTTGTTACAAGGCAACCATATGGTCCCATCATGTATCTTCCAAGCTCTGTATAGATTGCTACGTCGCCCATTCCTGCTGGTACGAGCACTTCTTCATATACTTTTCTTACCCCTTCACCGATTGCATAGATATCATTTGCTTCCTGTTCTGGACGATAAGGAATGCCAATTCCGCCTGATAAGTTGATAAACTTAATGTGTACGCCTGTTTCTTTTTGTAATTTCACTGCAACTTCAAATAATACTTTTGCAAGCATTGGGTAGTATTCGTTTGTTACTGTGTTACTTGCTAAAAATGCGTGAATACCAAATTCTTTTGCACCTTTCGCTTTTAATACTTTGAATGCTTCAAATAACTGCTCTGTAGTCATACCATATTTAGCGTCGCCAGGGTTATCCATGATGTCATTACTGATTTTGAATAATCCGCCTGGATTGTAACGACAGCTGATTGTCTCAGGAATATATCCAATTGTTTTTTTCAAGAAATCAATGTGCGTAAAATCATCCAAATTGATAATCGCACCAAGTTTCGCTGCATATTCAAATTCCTTTGCAGGTGTTGCATTGGAAGAAAACATAATGTCTTCTCCTGTTGCTCCGATTGCTTCTGATAACATCAATTCTGTATAAGAAGAACAGTCGCAGCCGCAACCGTATTCTCTTAAGATATTAATCAAAAATGGGTTTGGTGTTGCTTTTACAGCAAAATATTCTTTAAAACCTTTGTTCCAAGAAAATGCTTCCTTTAATGCTTTTACATTTTCACGGATTCCTTTTTCATCGTATAAATGAAATGGTGTTGGAAATTCTTTTACGATATTGTCTAATTGTTCTTTTGTAACGAATGGTACTTTACTCATGTCTTTTCTCCTTTCGCAAATTATACGCATAACTTTACCACTTTACAGTAAAATAGGCAAGTGGGAATTGTATGGAAATGAAAAAAAAGAAGCAAACCTAAGTCTGCTTCTTTGTTGTTGTGTGTTGTGTGTCTGTATAATTTTTTTTGATAACTTTAAAACTTGTTTGTCTGAGATTATTTTCTTAATCCTAATCTTTCGATTAATGAACGGTATCTTTCGATATCTGTTTTCTTTAAGTAAGCAAGTAAACCTCTTCTTTGACCTACCATTTTAAGAAGACCTCTTCTTGAGTGGTGATCCTTTGGATTTGCTTTAAAGTGATCTGTTAATTCGTTGATTCTAGCTGTTAATACAGCGATTTGAACTTCTGGAGATCCTGTATCGCCTTCTGTTCTGGCATATTCAGCTATGATTGCTTGTTTCTTTTCTTTAGAAATCATTTTTGTTCCTCCTATTTTCTTATTTGCTATTTGAATAAACGCCAAGTATTAAGTAACGGTTGGAGTTTCCTATTACCGAACACCGGCTATTTTTCAACCTCGTTGATTGTATCATAACTTTTGCGGTCTGTCAAATTATTTTTTAATTCACTGAATGAATTCCGCCTAGCGAATATCCAAGCAGTTCCTCTACTATTTGAAGATTCCCTTTTTTTAATTCTTCTTTAATATAAGTACTGCTGATTTCTCTGCCCTGATATTGTTTCTTTTCAATAACTTCAACTTGATACCCATATTGTTGACTATACTTTTTCAACATATCGGCATCTCCCCGCCTTTGAAACCCAAAGCGGAAATCTGTTCCAATCACAATATATCTTGCATGAAATCGATCTACCAGTATTTTTTTTATGAACTCTTCTGCTTCTATCTGAGAAATACTGTCTACAAAAGGACAATCGATAAAATAATCGATGCGCCCATCCAGTCTTTTTGCCTTCTCCTCATTGGTAAGAAGACGATCGTATTTCTTATTTATTTTTTCATAAAATGGACTCATATCAAATGCAAACACGACACTGTCCACATCATCTTCTTTTTGATGTTCTATTACACGTTCTACTAAAAGTTCGTGTCCCAAATGGAGTCCATCAAATTTTCCAAGTGTGATCGCCGTCTGATTTGTATTATGATAATTCTCGATTCCTTTTATATATTGCATGTCATTTCCTCTTAAGCTTTTTCATTTTTATCGAAAAACATTTTCTCAATGCAAAACATTCTCTTTGCTTTTTCGAATCTGTAAATCGCAATAAAACGGCCTTCTTCGTCGTATACACGTACAAATCTGCCATCTGATAATTCTATTTTCTCATGAATATGTTTTGGCATAAACATATTTCCATTGTAGGCAAATGCTGCGAACTCTTTTTTGAGAGTAACGGATTCATATTCTGAAAACATCTGATCGATCGGTGTCAGTATTTCTTCTAATCTGCCTTCTGCTTTATAAGCGGCAACTTGATCAAGTGTCAGACTGTCTTCAATCTGAAAGCGACTCACTTTTGTACGGATCAGTTCTTCCATACATCCTCCGCATCCCAGCTTCTGCCCAATATCATGACAAAGTGTTCGGATATAAGTTCCTTTGGAGCAGTGTACTTCCATGCGGACACGCGGCAGATCTACATCCAGTATGTTGATCTCATAAATCACTACCGGTCTTGCTTTTCTTTCTATCTCGATTCCTTCTCTTGCAAGCTCGTATAATTTTTTTCCATTGACTTTTAATGCAGAATACATCGGTGGTACCTGCAAGTAGTCTCCTACAAATTCCCCGATGCATTTTATTACCGCATCGTTGTCAATCTCATCAATAGAACCTTCGGATAATATCATTCCTGATATATCCTGGGTATCTGTTGTCTTTCCAAGAAGAAGTACTGTCTCATATGTCTTACTTTTATCAGTAAGCATATCACATAGCTTTGTAGCCTTTCCAAGACATACAGGCAGAACTCCTGTCGCATCTGGATCTAAAGTCCCCGTATGACCGATTTTTTTCTGTCCTACAATGCCTCGTAGTTTTGCAACTACATCATGTGATGTGTACCCCTTTTCTTTCTTAATATTAACAACTCCGTGTATCATATTCTGTTCCTTTTATAACTGTGCATGAATCTGATCTGAGATATTATTGATAATATCATGTACAGTCCCTTTCATGGTAACTCCAGCAGCTTTCTTGTGACCACCGCCGCCAAAATACTGCGCTACTTTGCTTACATCAACATCGCCTGTCGCACGCAGGCTCACTTTATATTCCTGCGCAGCCGTCTCATAAAGAAGAATTGCAACTTCCACGCCCTTTGTCGCTCGCAGTTGACTGACAATTCCGTCCAGGTCTTTTGGAGTCACACAATGGAAATCCATTATTTTTTTTGAAATATAAGAAACAATGCATTTCCCATCCATGAACAGGAAGCTTTCAAGCAAGGCTCTTCCTAAAATCTGATTTTGCGCATATGTTTTTTCATAAAATGTTTTGTCGATGATATCGCTTGCATTGATTCCTTTTCGCATCAAATCTGCAGCAGCTTCCATCGTATCCGGAGATGTGCATGAATACTGGAACACACCTGTATCATGCACAATTCCTAAGTACAGAGATTCTGCAATCTCCTTTGTGATTTTTTCCTTATCCATCAAGCGATACGCCAGCTCAGATGCAGAGCTTGCGTCTGGGTAGATGTAATTGTTATCTGCATAGCCAAGATTGCTTATGTGATGATCAATACAAAGTGTCACTTTCGCATTTTCAAATAGTACTTTTGAAAATCCAAGGCGATCCATATCTGCACAATCAGATGCAATGAATAAATCATATACTTTAGACTTATCCACTATTTCTTTGATATTCTTTGTCGCCTCGATCATCTTCAGGCTGTCGGGAATGTCTTCCAGATATACATCAACTGCAATATCCGGATAATTTGTCTTAATATATAAATACAGTCCTATCGTTGAGCCTACACAATCGCCATCTGGTCTTACATGACCACCGATGGCAACTGTATTTGCATGCATTAAAGCGTGATTTAACATTAATTACACTTCCTCATTTTTCAAATCTCTTGTTACATCGTCAATTTTCTTTGACATTGCAACACCATATGCAATAGATTGATCCATAACAAACTGAATTACCGGCGTATTTCTCAGATTTAGATTTCTTGCTAATTCTCTGCGAATAAATCCTTCTGCGCTCTGAAGCCCTTTTACAGTATCTGCCTGAGCCTTTTCATCGCCAAATACGCTGATATACGCTTTACAAGTTTTTAAATCAGGAGCAACTTCAACAGCTACAACAGAAGTCATAGGAGCAACTCGTGGATCTTTTATTCCACCACGGATGATGTTGCTTAACTCTCTTTGTACTTCTCCGTTTACTCTTGTATTTTTTATACTATTTTTTCTCAAATTTTTACCTCTTTCCTCAAATCTGATTATCTAGGTACTTCGACCATTTTGAATGCTTCAACCTGGTCTCCTTCTTTGATGTCGTTAAATTTCTCGAATACAAAACCACATTCGTATCCAGCTCTTACTTCTTTCACATCATCTTTAAAACGTTTTAAAGAAGCAAGTGCACCTTCGTGAACTACAACGCCGTCTCTGATAACACGTGCAGAGCATCCACGTTCAAATGTACCATCTAATACATAAGAACCTGCAATTGTACCAACACCTGAAGCCTTGAATGTCTGACGAACTTCTGCATGACCAAGTACTTTTTCTTCAAATACTGGATCAAGCATACCTTTCATAGCTGCTTCTACGTCTTCGATTGCATTGTAAATTACACGGTATAAACGTACGTCTACATTTTCACGTTCAGCCGTATCTTTTGCAGCTGCGTCTGGACGAACGTTGAAACCGATGATAATTGCATTTGAAGCTGAAGCAAGTGTGATATCTGATTCGTTGATAGCACCAACACCACCATGGATAATCTTAACAACAACTTCGTCGTTTGATAATTTTACTAAACTTTGTTTGATTGCTTCTACAGAACCTTGTACGTCTGCTTTTACAATGATATTTAATTCTTTTAAGTTACCAGCCTGAATCTGGTTGAATAAATCGTCTAATGACATCTTAGACTTCGTATCGTCAATTAATTTTGCTTTATTTTGTGCAATGAATGTTTCAGCAAAACTTCTTGCTTCTTTTTCATTCGCACATCCCATAAATACTTCACCAGCATTTGGAACACTGTCCAAACCAAGAATTTCTACTGGAGTAGATGGACCTGCTTCTTTTACACGTCTTCCCTTATCATCCATCATAGCTCTTACTTTACCATGAGCTGAACCAGCCGCAATCGCATCACCAATACGAAGTGTACCTTTCTGTACAAGCACAGTTGCAACAGGACCTTTTCCTTTGTCAAGCTCTGCTTCAATCACAAGACCTCTTGCACGACGGTTTGGATTTGCTTTCAACTCTAATACTTCTGCTGTTAACAGAATCATTTCCATAAGGTCTTCGATACCTTCTCCAGTCTTAGCTGAAACAGGAACGAATACAGTGCTTCCACCCCAGTCTTCTGCGACGAGTTCGTATTCCGTTAATTCTTGTTTTACTCTTTCTACGTTTGCACTTGGTTTATCGATTTTGTTCACTGCAACGATAATTTCAATACCTGCTGCTTTTGCATGACTGATAGCTTCTACTGTCTGTGGCATTACACCATCATCAGCAGCAACAACAAGGATTGCAATATCTGTTGAGTTTGCACCACGCATACGCATAGCTGTAAATGCTTCGTGACCAGGTGTATCAAGGAATGTGATTTTTTCTCCATTTACCTGTGCAACGTAAGCACCGATGTGCTGTGTGATACCACCAGCTTCACCTGAAGTTACACTTGTGTTACGGATAGCATCAAGAAGAGATGTTTTACCATGGTCAACGTGTCCCATTACACATACAACAGGAGGACGTTTTTTCATTTTCTTTTCATCTTCTTCGTCTTCTTTTAATAACTCTTCGATTACGTCAACAACTTCTTCTTTTTCACAAAGTACTTCAAATTCCATTGCGATTTCTTCCGCTGTTTCGTAGTCAACTTCCTGATTCATTGTAACGATCTTACCTTGCATGAATAATTTCTTTACAATTACAGATGGCTGAATCTTCATGTGATCTGCCAATTCTTTGATTGTAAGCACTTCTGGAATTGTAATCATTTTGATCTTTTCTTCCTCTTTTTCAGGTGCTTTATTCTGTGGTTTTTGAGTAAGAGGAACATTCTTCATGTTTTTCTTATTCTTTGGTCCTCTTTCTTCTTGCTCTTCGCTACGATAATCTCTTTCTTTATCTTTTTTCTTGTTATAATCGTTTTTGTTCTGTTTACGTCCTGACTTTTGTTCTGGAACTAATGGTGCTGGGATTGAGATGTCTCTGTCATTGTTTCTTCTGTCGTTTCTTCTATCGTTGTTTCTTCTATCATCTCTTCTGTTATCATCTCTGCGGTCATCGTTTCTGTCGTCTCTGCGATTATCACGTCTGTCCTCTCGACGGTCATCGCGTCTTCTATTGTCGTCTCTTCTGTTGTCGTCTCTTCTATTGTCATCTCTTCTGTTGTCTCTGTTATCTTCACGTCTGTCTTCTCTTCTTACAAAATCGTCAGAACGTCTTGGTCTTTGTTGACCTTGCTTTTCCCCTGCTGGTTTTTGTTGTCCACTTGTCTGAGCTGCAAATCTTGCCTGTTGATTATTTGGAGCAGCAGTTTTTTGTGTCTGTGCTGCTGGTGTATTCACTGGCTTCACTGGTTGATTTCCCTGTGTATTAACAGGTCTTCCTTGCTGGCCGCCCTGTGCATTCGCTGGTCTTCCCTGCTGGTTTCCCTGCATTGCTGATTTTTGCTGCTGACCTGCTTGTGGATTTGCTGGTCTTTGACCCTGGTTATTGTATGGTCTTTGACCGTCTCTTCTTTGACCGCCTGCTGGTCTTTGGCCATTCTGTCCGTCACGTCTTGGACCGCGTCCTCCCTGACCTTGACGGTCTCTTTGAGAATTCTGTGGTCTAAATACCTGAACGATATTTTTCTTTTTTGGTGCGTCGTTTGATGTAGATTTTTCTACATCTTTATTTTGTTCATTTGATAAATCATCCATTTTTGTCATATACTAACTACCTCCTCTATGCAATCGTATTCTGCTCTATGTCTAAATGTTTCATAATTCCTTTTGCAAACCCGCCATCTGTCACAGCAAGTGATGCTCGGAATTGTTTTCCCATTGCATGCCCCAAGGTATCTTTATCCCCATAAAAATATATTGGCACTTCATAGAAATCACACATGTTTTGAAATTTTTTCTTTGTATTGTCAGATGCATCTGTTGCAACAATTACAAGAAAACCGCTGCCATCCTTTACCGCCTTTTCTGTAGCAAATTCTCCGCTTGCAGTTTTTCCTGCCTTTGTAGCCAGACTGATCATTGATAACGCTTTACTTAATTTCAAGAGATTCCATCTCCTTTTCCAGTTTTTCGTATACTTCCTTTGGAATCGGATGTTTAAAAGATCGCTCTAAGCCTTTGCTTTTTACGGCTTTTTGGAAACACTCTTGTGAAAAACAAAGATATGCGCCTCGACCATTCTTTTTCCCAGTCGTATCTAATACAAACTCATCTTCCTTTGTTTTAACAACACGCATCATTTCTTTTTTACTCTTCATTTCTCCACATCCTACACACTGACGCATAGGAATCTTTCTCACACTGTTTTTTCCCACTCGATCACATCCTGACTATTCAAAATCATCATACTCTTGTTCTTCAGCAAGTTCCATATAGTTTTCCGGAAGTTCCCCTGCTTCGATTGCCTGAGTTTCACTCTTGATGTCAATCTTATATCCTGTAAGTCTTGCTGCCAATCTGGCGTTCTGACCTTCTTTACCAATTGCTAATGATAATTGGTAATCTGGTACGATAACACTTGCTGTCTTATCATCTGGATCTGCAGCAACTGAAATTACTTTCGCTGGACTTAATGCATTTTCAATTAAGATGGCTGGGTTGTCACTCCAATTGATAATGTCGATCTTTTCACCACGAAGTTCACTAACGATTGCATTTACTCTTGCACCGTTTAAACCAACACATGCTCCAACTGGATCTACATCCGGATCATTTGACCATACAGCGATTTTTGCACGAGAACCAGCTTCTCTTGAGATACTCTTGATTTCTACAATACCTTCTCTTACTTCTGTCACTTCTGATTCAAATAAACGTTTTACAAGTTCTGGATGTGTACGAGAAACTAAAATCTTTGGTCCTTTTGTTGTATTCTTAACTTCTACCACATAAAGTTTGATACGTTCTGTAGGTTTGAATACTTCTCCTTTTACTTGTTCATTTTCTGTAAGCATAGCATCTGCTTTTCCAAGATTAATACTGATATTTTTACCTACATAACGTTGAACAATACCAGTTACGATGTCTTTTTCTTTTTCAAAATATTGATCAAAGATTACTTTTCTTTCTTCTTCACGGATTTTTTGAAGAATCAGGTTTTTCGCATTTTGTGTAGCAATACGTCCAAATGATTTTGATTCAATTGGAATCTGAACAATATCATCAAGTTCGTATTTTGCATCTTTCATTTTAGCTTCTGCAAGGCTGATTTCCAAAACAGGGTCCATTACTTCTTCTACAACTGTTTTCTCTGCAAATAAAGAGTATTCACATGTTTCTCGATTCATTACAACTTTGATGTTGTCTGCTTTCCCAAAATGGTTCTTGCATGCGCTGATTAGTGAATTTTCAATTGCATCTAATAATGTTTCTTTGCTGATTTCTTTTTCTTTTTCAAGAATATTTAAAGCTTCTAATAATTCTGTGTTCATTTTCCCTTTTCCTCCTATTTTAAACTCTAACCTGTTTGCTAAAAATCAAAAGCTAATCGAATCAATGCGATATCGCTTCTATTAAACACCTGTGTTGTTTCATCTTCGTATTCTATGGTCACTGTTTCCTGATCATATTCTTTTAAAAATCCGATAAATTCTTTTTGTCTGTTGATTGGACGATAAGTACGAATCTCTACCTCTTCTCCAATGCTTCTTGCAAAATCTTTCTCTTTCTTAAGCGGTCTTCCAAGTCCTGGAGAACTTACTTCAAAAATGTAAGTATCATCAATATAATCTTTTTCATCCAGAATATCAGAAAACGCTCTGCTTACCACTTCACAGTCATCTACAGATATTCCGCCTGGCTTATCGATGTAAGCACGAAGATACCACGTACCAGCTTCCTTTACATACTCTACATCCACCAATTCGAATCCATGCTTTTCAACGATTGGTAATAAAAGTTCTTCTGTTTTTTGTTCGTATTGTTCTCTCTTAGACAAATGAAAACCTCCTTTATTTACAATATCTTCCTTCTTTGTTGCCAAAATACAAATATACTTATTACAACAAAGAAGAGTGAACTTTTTCGGTTCACTCTTCTGTCGGATTTATTATGTTGTCTTAATTAATATAGCACTGAATTGTTATAAAATCAAGCCCTTTTTTGTAAATTTGTCACTGCCGTACACTTTTGTCCTCAAAAAAAGGACCTCTTTACTCTTAAAAGAATAATTGAATGATTAAGTTATTTTCATATAAGTATGCAAGCATCATAGATTCTCCGATCTGTTTTAGCATCACTGAACCAATGCCTGTGGCTCCAAAGAATGATATGATGATCATAAGAACCCATACCCATAATAAACCTCTTACAGCTCCTAATACCATAGCTAATATCATATCAATCCATTCGATAAACGGTAGTTTTGCAACCAGATCAAACGCCTTTGAAATAGGAGACAACACAAATTTAATAACTGCAAAGAAAGTAAGCAGAATCAAAATAATGCCACCGGCCAACATGAACCCGATCGTTCTCTCAACCTTCTCTCCCTCTGCCATCTTTCCTATTTCCCCAAAATATGGATATTCTTTTAACAGTTCCTCTTTGATATTCTGAGGCAGTTCTTCCAGCGTTGAATCAATTCGGATAAATGAAAGCTGTTCTTCTGTAAACATACTTTCGAGGCTTTCATAATTAATCGCTAATTTGGGTACGATAAGTCCTGCCACAAAAAGAAAAACAAGCGTGTAAACCAGATGCATTGTCATATCCAAAAAGCTTTTTTCTTTTGCCATTACTGTACTTACTACCACGACCAGCAAAAATATAAGTAACATTAAATTCATTTCGTCATCTCTTTTCTCTTTTGTAATTTATATCATCACTAAATCCTCTGCTTATTGCCGACACCATCTCTTTTTGCCGTCTTCAAACGGTTCAGTGTGATTTCTTTTCCTTTGTACTGTATCTTACTTTCTGTTCCTTCTTCAAATAGATATACATGTTCAAGAACATCGTTTTTCTGTAATTTGATTCCTCGTACACCGATTGCAGATTTCTTCTTTTCAGATACTTCTGAAGACGGGAATCGCAAGAAATAATCGTTAACGGTCTGCAGAACTACATGCTGCTTTTCGTTTATCATCTGGACACTGATCAATTCGTCATCATCCTGCAGCTTCGTTGCAACGATCGTACGCTTCGCCGCAAGAAATTCATTGGCTTCCACCTGTTTGATCATACCCTGTTTTGTCGCAAACATCAGTTTTCCCATGTGAAGCTGATTTTCATCACACACATACACAATCTGTTCTTCCGAACTATTAAAGTTGCTGATATTGTCGATAGGTGTTCCTTTATTACGGAAGTTTCCAAATGGCACATCCATTACTTTTACCTGATGCATCTTTCCTGTACTTGTGAAAATGCAGATTTTACCTGTGTTCATACAAGAAAGAATGTGTCTGCTTTCCGCATCTGCTGCCTCTTTATTTCTCTCATAAACAGCAGACTCTACTGTTCTTGTATATCCGAAACGATCCATCAAAAGTACCACTTCGTGTTCTTCGATTTTCTTTTCTTCGAATACTGCTTCTTTCGCATTTTCAACCACAGTACGGCGATTTCCTGCGTACTCTTTCTTTACTTTTTGTAAATCCGAAATAATCACATCTGACATTGTATCGTAGTTATTCAAAATATCTTCATATCTCGCAATATTTTTGAGTGTTGTCTCATGTTCCATCTGAAGCGCTTCGATTTCTAGACCGATCAATTTGTAGAGTCTCATCTCCAGAATCGCAGTTGCCTGTCTTTCGGTAAAACGAAGCATAGATGCCATCTTCTTTGAAATCTTTGTCTTAAACTTGATATTTTCAGTCTCTCCATGTACCAGACACGCTTTCGCATCTTTAATATTCTTACTTCCACGAAGGATTTCAATGATCAAATCGATTACATCGCATGCCTTGATCAGACCTTCCTGAATTTCTTTCTTATCCAGTTCTTTCGCAAGTAAAGTCTTGTACTTTCTTGTTGCAAGTTCAAACTGAAAATCCACATGATGCTCGATGATGCCTTTTAGACCTAATGTCTCTGGCTTTCCATCTGCAACAGCAAGCATGTTTACCCCAAAAGTATCTTCCAAACGAGTCTTTTTGTAAAGCATATTTTTCAGATTTTCGACATCCGTGTCTTTTTTGAGCTCTAATACGATGCGAATTCCTTCTTTAGAAGACATATTGGAAATATCTACAATGTCCGTTGTCTTCTTTGCTTCTACAAGTGCTGCAACGTCATTTAAGAATTTGCCGATTCCGGCTCCGATCATCGTGTATGGAATCTCTGAGATGACAAGACGTTTCTTTCCGCCCTTCATCTCTTCTACTTCCACCTTACCTCGAAGTTTGATCTTACCAACACCTGTCTCATATATTTCAAGCAGATCGTCCTTATTTACAACGATACCACCCGTTGGAAAATCAGGTCCCTTGACATATTTCATCAATTCTTTTGTTGTAATATTGTTATTTTTCATGTATGCAACCACTGCATCCACCACTTCTCCAAGGTTGTGTGTCGGAATACTTGTTGCCATACCAACTGCAATCCCTTCCGCTCCATTTACCAAAAGGTTTGGAATACGTACTGGAAGCACTTCTGGTTCTTTCTCTGTCTCATCGAAGTTCGGCATAAAATCGACTACATTCTTATCTAAATCAGCAAGAAATACTTCCTGTGTAAGTTTTGCAAGCCTTGCTTCTGTATAACGCATAGCCGCTGCGCCGTCCCCTTCGATGGAACCAAAGTTACCATGACCGTCGACAAGAATCATCCCCTTTTTAAAATCCTCTGCCATTACGACCAGGGAATCATAAATCGAACTATCACCGTGTGGGTGGTATTTACCCATCGTATCCCCTACGATACGGGCACATTTACGGTATGGTTTGTCATATCGAATGCCAAGTTCGTGCATATCATAAAGCACTCTTCGCTGTACCGGCTTGAGACCGTCACGCACATCTGGAAGCGCTCTTGCAATGATAACACTCATAGCATAGTCGATGTAAGATTTCTTCATTACATCGGAATACTCTGTTCTAATAATCTGCTCTGTCTGCAAACTAAGTTGTCCTTTCATCTTTCGCTGCCTCCTAAATATCTAACTCTGCTTCTTTTGCATTTTCATAGATAAATGCACGTCTTGGCGGAACATCGCTGCCCATCAGCATCTCTGTCACCGCAGAAGCCATTCTTGCATCTTCAATCTCCACACGCTTCATAATACGAGTCTCTGGATTAAGTGTTGTCTCCCAAAGCTGCTCTGCATCCATCTCTCCAAGACCTTTGTATCTTTGGAGCGTAAATGGACCCTTTTGACGCTGACGATATTTTTCCAATGCTTTGTCGTCGTATAAATATTCTTCCTCTCCATTCTTAGGCATCGCCTTATAAAGTGGAGGCATTGCTATATACACATGGCCTTCAAAAATGAGTTCCGGCATAAAGCGGTAGAACAACGTCAGTAATAATGTAGAAATGTGAGCACCGTCTACGTCGGCATCGGCCATAATAATAATCTTGTCATAACGAAGTTTGGAAATATCAAAGTCATTTCCATAACCTTCGGAAAATCCACATCCAAACGCGTTGATCATCGTTTTGATCTCAGCATTCGCAAGCACTTTATCGATACTTGCTTTTTCTACGTTCAGTATCTTACCGCGAATCGGTAAAATCGCCTGATACATACGGTTTCTCGCAGTTTTTGCTGATCCACCGGCTGAATCCCCTTCCACAATGAAAATCTCGCATTTACTTGGATCCTTGCTTTCGCAGTTTGCCAGCTTTCCATTGCTGTCAAAGGAATACTTCTGCTTTGTCAGAAGATTTGTCTTTGCCTTCTCTTCTGTCTTACGAATCTTAGCTGCTTTTTCTGCACAGCTAAGCACTTTTTTTAGTGTCTCCAGATTACGGTCGAAGTATCTGACAATCTCGTCTCCTGTTACTTTTCCAGTTGCTTTCGCTGCATCCGGGTTGTCCAGCTTTGTCTTTGTCTGACCTTCAAATCTTGGGTCCGGATGCTTGATAGAAACGATTGCAGTCATCCCATTACGAATATCTGCACCTGTAAAGTTGGTATCCTTCTCCTTCAAAATACCAAGTTCTCTTGCGTACTGATTCATGACTGTCGTAAACGTTGTCTTAAAACCAGTCAAATGTGTACCGCCTTCTGCATTAAATATATTGTTGCAGAAACCAAGTACATTCTCATGGAATTCGTTTACATATTGAAGAACAACCTCTACTTCAATCCCTTCCGAAACTCCTTTAAAATAAATCGGCTCATGAATCGCTTCGTCCTTCTGATTCAAATCACGGATGAATCCTAAGATACCTTCTTCCTCGTGGTATTCGATATGTTCTACTTCTGCCCCGCGTCTGTCTTCAAATATAATTGTAAGCGCAGGATTCAAATACGCTGTCTCATGGAGACGGCTTTTAATCTCCTCCGCCTTAAACTTTGTCTTTTCGAAAATCGTATCATCCGGTAAGAAATTGACCTCTGTACCTGTTTTTTTCGTCTTCGCTATCGTTGGCAATAAGCCATTCACTAAATCAATAACCGGAATACCTCTTTCATATCTATCATGATGAATTGCTCCTTCACGGCTGATTTTCACATCCATGTATGTTGAAAGAGCATTTACAACCGAAGAACCTACTCCGTGAAGACCACCACTTGTCTTATAAGACGAATCATCAAATTTTCCACCTGCGTGAAGTGTTGTATATACCACTCGTGCAGCCGGAATCCCCTTTTGATGCATCCCAACCGGAACGCCTCGTCCATTATCGATCACTGTTGCAGATCCATCTTTTTCCAGGTACACGTGGATCATATCACAGTGTCCTGCCAAATGTTCGTCTACCGCATTGTCTACGATTTCGTATATAAGATGATTCAACCCTTTTGTTGAAACACTGCCAATATACATCCCCGGTCTCATACGTACCGCTTCCAATCCTTCTAATACGGCAATACTATCTGCATCATATGTATTTCGTTTCGCCATTCGTCTCATAACCTCGCTTCATTATTTTCCGTTCTAAAATAATTGCGCATACCCATTCCTATAATGCGCACTTCCCCTTATACCTTCCCTATACTATCACAAAGTCTATTTGTTTTCAAACATTTATTCGATTAAAACGTTTTCCAGAATATTTGCAAGTAAATCCATCGCATTCTTCATTTCCTGTACTGTATTCGTCTGTGCTCCAGCCTCTATCAAAAGGGATTTTGGCATCATATGCAGGCTGTATCTATATCCTTTCAAGTAAATCTTTCGCGCGAATCCCGGATACATACTTTCTGAAGCAAGCTGCATTTGAAGCGAGAACGAAAGATTATCCTGTATGTATGGATTATTTAAATACGCAATATCTCCATTTGCCTTCGTACGGCTAAGTCCATTGAAAAACATAATTTTCGCAGTCGGTTTCCCATCTACCTCTGTCACCAGATGTAGATCTTCTCTCACTCCATCACGGTGCAGATCGATTACCACCTCAATGCTTGGATTCTGATTCAATATCTCTCTGACCCCAATCTCCGAAAGTTCGTATGCCTTGCTTCTATCCAGTGTTCCGTCAATCAAATCATAGACACCATCGTGGTGAATCGTCTCGATTCCTTTTTCATTGAGCTTTTGTGCCAAATACGCTCCAATCCCGACGATGCTGGTACTCGCATCTCCCGTTTTGGAATCTGCAAATGTTTCCTGTGAATGCGTATGGAAAATCAATACCTTTGGTCCTTTTGAGCTGGTATCGATATGCATATCTTTTGAAAGCAATTTATCGACATCCAGTTCATCCTCATAAATCATAGTCGTACTGTCAACTGTATAAAATTTACTGATTAAATAGTTAAAATCCCGTAGTTTCTCAATGGAGATCTCTGTATTTATCATTTCTGTCTGACTCGTTTCCTGAGCCTGCTCTTCTAAGTCTTCGCTCATTCGTTCCGAGTCCTTTGCCTGCATTTCCAGAATCATTTCATAAGTCAATGTATCCTCAATCTCAGTAGCTTCTTCTGCTTTTTTATCTACATATCCACTTAAGGGAAAAAAGGTCTTTATCTGTTCTTCCAGCCAGTTTTCTTCCATTTCTCCATTCATGGCATAATAAATACCCGGCAGAAACAGTTTTTCTGTTGTTTCTGCCAGGTTTTCATGTATTTGCAGTTTCCAGCTTTCAATCATTCTAGCTCCGCCCTGCAGTAAAATATATCCACTCAAAATAAGAATTAATACAACCAGCACCAATGTCACTTTGTTTTTACGCACAGCTATCACTCCTATTATTTTGAACACGTATTAACTTTAACAATATATGCTGGTTCTCGCTTAATTATGATTTGCAAATAGAATATTAAGCGCCTCCGAAATCGTTGTTCCGATTCGATTCATTGTTTCATCTATATCTTTGGGTGTGACAAACATTCCGTATAAATGTGGTGCGATCAATTGGTCCATTGCTTCGTATTTCTCGGTCGGATCCATATTTTCCATGAGATTTTCCATGGTATCCCTTACGATCGTTGCTGCATCCACGACTGTCGGTACACCAATTGCAATGACCGGAATTCCAAGTGTTTCTTTTGTAATCCCTTGTCGATGATTTCCTACCCCAGATCCCGGATTAATCCCAGTATCCGCAATCTGAATTGTACGATTAAGTCTTTTGGTATTACGTGCAGCCAACGCATCAATCGCAATCACAAAATCCGGTTTGATTTCATTCACAATTCCTTTCACGATTTCAGAAGTCTCCATTCCGGTCTGCGCCATTACACCAGGTGAAATTGCACTTACCATGTGCGCTTCTTTTTCGTTCATGGCATATTTCCCATATTCTTTGATGATATGTCTTGTGACATTTAATTCCTCAATTACATGCGGTCCAAGTGCATCCGGTGTCACATCACGATTTCCGAGTCCGACTACAAGCGCTGTATAATCCTCTTTCTCAAAAGAAATCATATCTTGTAAATAGATTGCAAGCTCCTCTGCGATTTCCTGCTGATATTCTTCATCCGGAATCGTCATATTCGGCGCTTCCATAGTAATATAAGTTCCTACCGGTTTTCGCATGACTTTTGCTCCGTTTTCTGTTATAATCTTCACGGTAGTAATTTGAATCTCTTTTTCCTGATTGTAGACTTCCTCTACACTCACTCCTGAGATTTCAACATTATCAGACTCAAAACGCTCTTTATCTTCAAGAGCCAGGTCCGTATGGATACTGTAACTATCTAACATAAATATGTTCCTTTCTCTGTGATATAATCTTTAGCATTGTGCTTCGATATCATTATTTTTCGCAAAAATTGGAGAATTATGTATTGACATTTTAGAATTGTTACAGTAAAATTAACGAGTGTGCATCGGTAGGACGTTCCGTGTCCGGGTCTATCGATGGGAACAAACGAATGAAATCATATCACGTATTTGGAGGTGTTCACATTGGCTAACATTAAATCTGCTAAAAAAAGAATTTTAGTAAATGAAACAAAAGCTGCTAGAAATAAAGCAATCAAATCTAGAGTTAAAACAGCTATGAAAAAAGTAGAAGCTGCTGTTGCTGCTAACGATAAAGCACTCGCTACAGAAACTTTAAAAGCTGCTATCGCTGAAATCAACAAAGCTGGAAGCAAAGGTGTTTATCACAAAAACACATGTGCAAGAAAAGTTTCTCGTTTAGCAAAACTTGTTAATACAATTGCTTAATTTTGATTATATAGAGAAATGATAAAGACAATCGTACCGTCATGCGATTGTCTTTTTTAATTCTAAAAAGAAGCAGCAAATAATCTCTCCGATTTATTTGCTGCCCCAAATTAATTTGTTCTAATTTATAATTCGCAGTCCAGACACGCTCTTTCACATACATATGGACGAACATAATTGTCTGCCACATATACATGATCAGGATGTGTTGCATACACCTTAATATCTTCTGCTTTTTCGAGTGTTGTCACAAGTGCAATTTCGTGTGTACTTGATGGAATCGTATTTTCAACGAATTCTACTGTAAGAAGTCCTGGTACTTTCCCAACTAATCCTTTCAATTGCTCTGCCATCGCTGCTTTTAACGCTGGTTTTTGAGACTCTTCCACTTCCGGTTTAAAGTTCCACATAACGATATGATATACCACGATTATTTCCTCCTATAGGAATACATATTTCAATACAAATAATACTGCTAAAACATACATAAGTGGTGTGATTTTCTTTGATTTACCTGTTACAAGGTTGATAATTACATAAGAAATAACACCAAATGCAATACCTTCTGAAATACTGTAAAGAAGTGGCATAGCAATCAGGCAAAGGTAAGCTGGCACTGCTTCTGTCAAATCATCAAAATCAATCTCAGCCACAGATGTCACCATAAGGAATCCAACGAAGATTAACGCTGGTGCTGTTGCAAATCCTGGAATTGCACAGAACACTGGTGAAAGAAATACAGATAACAGGAATAAGAAACCTGTTACTACAGATGCAAGACCTGTACGTGCACCTTCAGAAACACCTGCTGAACTTTCTACAAAAGTTGTAGTTGTTGATGTACCAAGGATCGCTCCTGCAGAAGTTGCAACTGCGTCTGCAAATAATGCTTCTCTGATTTTTGGAAGTCTTCCATTTTCATCAAGCATATTTGCTTTGTTTGCCACACCGATCAATGTTCCAAGTGTATCAAACATATCTACAAATAAGAAAGCAAAAATAATTGCAAAAAATTCAAGAGGTTTGATTGCAGAAAATTCTGCATTGAAACATTGTCCAAATGTTGATCCGATAGCTGTAAGATCAAATGTTGACCAAGCTGGAAATAATGAATAGAAACCATTTTCTACATCTACTGTATAGATACCTGTTGCTTCACAGATCATTCCAAGTCCCCATGTAAGAATAATACCAATCAAGATAGAACCTTTTACTCTCTTAGAATAAAGAATCGCAATCAAAATTGTTCCAAGGATTGCTAAGATTGCGCTAATTCCGACTGTCGAGAAATTCTCACGGAAATTTACAATCGTAACAAGTGTTGAATCACTGTTTGCAACAATATATCCACCTTGAAGACCGATGAAAGCTACAAATAAACCAATCCCTACTGAAACACCCTTTTTCAACTGCAATGGAATTGCATTAAAAATTGCTTCACGAATATTTGTAAGAGAAAGCACAATAAAGATCAAACCTTCTACAAATACTGCGAAAAGAGCAATCTGCCACGAATATCCCATCGTTCCACAAACTGTATAGGCAAAATATGCATTCAGTCCCAAACCTGGAGCGAGTGCAAATGGATAGTTTGCATACAACGCCATGATAAGTGTACCAATAAAAGCAGAAATTGCTGTAGCCATCAGAACAGCATTTTTATCCATGCCTGATGCTGACAGAATACTTGGATTTACTGCTAAAATATACGCCATAGTCATGAAAGTTGTAATACCAGCAATTACTTCTGTTTTTACAGTTGTGTTATTCTGTTTCAAATGAAAAAACTTTTCTAACATAGTATAACTCCTTTATAAAACTTTAATGAAATCATCAATTAGTTTACAAAATTTTTTGAATAATGACAAGAATGTTTTTGAATCCCATTCACAGTTACTATTAATAAATTTTAATAAATACTAATCAGCACAACTTAATTGAGCGAATTTTGTCTCTTATAGTAAAAAAGACCAACGCAATGCGTCGGTCTTTTAAGCATATGTAGATAATTTCACAAATTAGTTGTTGATGAATTTGTCTTCTTCGTTGTTCCAGCTGTAAAGTTGTCTGATTTCTTCTCCAACTTTTTCTACTGGATGTTCAGCAGCTAATTTTCTCATAGCGTTGAAGTGAACTTGTTTTCCAGATTCAGACATATCTAATAAGAATTCTTTAGCGAATGAACCATCTTGGATATCTGATAAGATTTTCTTCATAGCTTTCTTAGTTTCATCTGTGATGATCTTTGGTCCTGTGATGTAATCACCGTATTCAGCTGTATTAGAAATAGAATATCTCATTCCAGCAAAACCTGATTGGTAAATTAAGTCAACGATTAATTTCATTTCGTGAACACATTCGAAGTAAGCGTTTCTTGGGTCATAACCAGCTTCTACTAATGTTTCAAAACCTGCTTGCATAAGTGCACAAACACCACCACAAAGAACTGCTTGTTCACCGAAAAGGTCTGTTTCTGTTTCTGTACGGAATGTTGTTTCAAGAACACCAGCTCTTGCTCCACCGATTGCTGCTGCATATGCTAAAGCTTTGTCTAATGCTTTACCAGAAGCATCTTGTTCTACAGCTACTAAACATGGAACACCTTTGCCTGCTTGATATTCACTTCTTACTGTGTGTCCAGGTCCTTTTGGAGCTACCATAGTAACGTCAACATATGCTGGTGGTTTGATACATCCGTAGTGAATGTTGAAACCATGAGCAAACATTAACATGTTACCTTCTTCAAGGTATGGTTCGATGTCTTCTTTGTATAATTTAGCTTGTTTTTCATCGTTGATAAGGATCATGATGATATCAGCTCTTTTAGCTGCTTCAGCTGCTGTATAAACTTCGAATCCTTGTTTTACAGCCTTATCCCATGAACGGCTTCCTTCATAAAGACCGATGATAACGTTGCATCCTGATTCTTTTGCGTTTAATGCGTGAGCATGTCCTTGGCTACCGTAACCGATAACTGCGATTGTTTTTCCCTCTAATAAAGATAAGTTACAATCTTCTTGATAAAAAATTCTTTGCATTTTTATATCCTCCTAAAATTGAATACATTTTAATATATAGTTAAAGGCCTTCTCTATACCTTTAGCTGCGTAAATTGAAATTGGCGCGTATTATAATGGTTCGTATCCTAATCTTCAAACATAATTACGCCTTCAGAACCTCTTGATAATCCCGTGATACCTGTGCGAGCAAGCTCTAAAATCTCATAAACGGATAAAAGGTTTAAAAAGGCTTCTACCTTTGACTGTGTACCTGTCATCTCAAGCATAAGAGATTCCATCTCCACGTCTACAATCTTTGCTCTGAAGATATCTGCAATTGAGATAATCTCTGCTCTCTGAGCTGCATTGGCTTTCACTTTAACCATAATAAGCTCTCTGCAAACCGACTTGCCATCTTCTAATACTTTGATATCAATTACATCTTCTAATTTCGCAAGCTGCTTTTGAATCTGAGATAAAATCTGCTCATCTCCTCTTGCAACTACGGTAATTCTAGTAACACGGTCATTCATCGTTGCACCCGATGTAATGCTGTCGATGTTGTATCCACGTCTACTGAATAAACCAGCAACACGGCTTAATAACCCCGCATTGTTATTTACTAATAACGAAAATACCTGTTTTCTCATATTATTCCTCGACTTTCCTCAATATTTCAAAAAACAGAGTGCGTTCTGTTTTTATATATTAACAACTATATCGCCGTTTGTCAACATTTTGTTTTCATTTTTATACAATGATGTATGTTGCTCAGTGTTACTATTATCTTACTTTTATGCAAAATTTGCAAACACTTTTTTGCATTAACCTAAAAAAGTACATCAGACAGGTACTTTGCTGCGCCTGCCTGATGTCACTCCTATCTTACTTTTGGTAAAAATTTATAAATGATACTCTTACATTTACACGAAAAACTTCTTTTCATAACACGGAAAATACCCCACATTCCGGATTCCACATCCCATTTTAAGCTTCCGGAACGATACAAATAGTCACCCGATGACGCAGCTCCGTTCTCCAGCTCAATATCAAACGTATTTCCAATACTGATGGCTCCCTGCAATGCCCTTCTATGAACACACGCACGTTCATCCACATCCTTCCATGTATGACCATGAATACAAAATCCTACGTTTCTAGGTTTGTCTGCCGGCATCATAACCCGAAAGACAACCCTTTCTCCCTCATATGCCTTAAAAACAGGTGTCGCTGGTTCACCGTGCACTCTGCTGCTAAACACTTTCGACACCCGCGAATCTTTCTTCAAGCGATTCGCAAACCGTTCCGAACGATAATTATATCCTTTCTCGCCAGTATCTTCATGATCGATTCCTTCTCCATCCTCCTGCGGGATCGTTTTTACGAGATTACCATCTATGTCCAGCATGCGGATGCCATTTTGAATAAACACAACACATTCCCGGAAACGTTCAACACCGGGAGCCGTGATCACCGCCTGCTCTGCGTATAGTCCCCGGTACCATTTCGCACCAACAGGTTCAATTAGTATTGTACCAAATAGTCCATGGTATCTATGATTTCTCATGTCTCCAAAAGACTGAATCAAACACGAGCCATATTCCTTGTCAGCGTACCAGAGATATTTTTTGTTTTCCCCCGGTCCCACCGTCTGCTCCCGATTGTTGTACCCCACATTAATACCAGAATCACAAATCGGATCATAACTTAGAAATTGAGGATTTATCGAAACACGTTTGGATGGCTTATGCCTATAGTCTAATGGAACGCTTGGATAATCAAAATAAGGAATCTTCTGATCTATTAAATTGTGAAGCGTCACCTCAATCCAGTCTCCGGCATTGGCACGCAAAATCAATGGTTTCGGATTCTTTTTTCCCGCCATCACTGCATATACATCTTCCATTGGAACAAATACCAATCCATTCGGATCATGGTCACCGTGACAATTATATTCTAAATTCGTCTGAATTGCTGCAATTTCATATTTTCGTACAGTTGCATTGTGTCCGTAACAAAGTGGTAATGGAATAATCTGGCTGATTCCCTTACACAATGGTCTTAGATGTTTTTGCTGCTTATCATAAGCACGGATGATTCCCCAAAGTCCAAGCCATGCATCATCAATTCCACCAAAATAATAGAGATAATCCCCTGGATAATATTGCTTTTGAATCCGAATATTGAATGCCTCAGATATGCCTAACGTCTGCGCAGCTGTGTCCGGAGATGCCAAATCGTCTATTTCCTTCTTCCATGACATTCCCGTCAAATTGAATGCATGCTGTTCTTCATGCGCTCCATCGAGTAAGCGAATGACCATCTCGTCCCCAGGATAGGTCTCTAAAATCGGGGTCGCTGGATCGCCATGTACATACGAACTAAAAATATACGCAGGATCTTCGTGTTCGGAAAGCCGCTCCCTCATAGGCTCGCATCGGTAATTCACGCCCATCACACCCGGATCATCGTGTGAACCCGGAACCACTGGCGGATTCAGTGGATTGCCATCTTTATCAAAAAGTAATGCAAAATCGTGTACAAATAATGCAAACTCACGGAAAGATGTTCCATCTCTTCTTTTTATCACTGCTTTCGTTCCTGTAGTAATTGGTTCTCCCGTACATACATCATGGAAAGTTGCACCTGCTTCTTCTATTAATAACGCACCGAACACGCCATGCTTTTGATGTGAATTTGCAAACAGATGATTATGGAAGAACACTGTCTTTAATTCTGTATTTGCAAAAAATCGCTCGATCAACGTTTCATACTGTCTCGCACCTGCAATGTTGTTCCATCCGTTAGCAGCGCCATCTGAAATAATTGTATCAAACTTCACAAGATGAATATGGTACCCCGCAATATCCGTTAAAGTCTTCATCTGAAACGGGCTTTCCTCCAAATACTCTGGAAGCAGGTTTGTCAGCTGCACTTCAATACAATCTCCTGCATTTGCCCGGATCACAAGCGGTTCCACCTGAATCTCCTCTGCCTCTACTTTTCTGATATATTCCACAAGACCCCCATGGCGTTCCAATTCTTCTTTCAGGACAAAAAATCTACCCTGTGGATCGTGCCATCCATATTTGTTGTAGGTCACTTTCGCCTGAATTACTGCAATTTCAAATAATTTGATTTTCTCCGGCTCACACCAACCATTTTCATCTGTATGGCACGGACAAGTATCGGAATATAACGCACCCTGCTCAAAATTCTCCACAAAATTTGCTTCTTCCAGTTCTGTCGGTTCGATTTTATTGGTTCCATCTGGATTTAAAATACCAAGCGGAGGCTGCAGAGGAGTTTTACCAAACGTTCCATTGATAAAATTCGGATATCCTGGATGATCCTTATCCTTTCTTGGTGGACGTTTTCTGTCTTTTAACGGCATTAAATTCGGAATCACAGTTCCATCTGGAAGCTGCCCTGTTCCATCTTCCAATCTGTCGTGAATTCTCCAAAGCGTCCACATCCCTTCATGAAAATGTGGATATAAATGGCAATGGAAGATCACATCTCCAATTGTGCCATTCAGGCTTCCTGCTCCGTGTAAAATATCCAGAGTATACGTTTCCTGAGGACTAATCGAAATGGAATCAATAATCGTTGAATTCTGACAATCCGGCTCTAACTTCCACTGATGATTGTGAAGATGAAAAACATGCGTTTCCTTCACACCTCCATGAATCAATCTGATTTTAGCCGGATCGCCAACATACGCTCTAAGAATTGGAGGTGCCGGGTCCCCATACACCCACGAACTCATAGAAATATCTTCACCCGTATCTGAATGCTCATGCGTAAGCGGCTCTCTGTTTCGCATCGGTTCTGAGCGGTAACTGATCGCAGTTGTCATCGATTCCAGTCCGGTATGTGGATCTAACGGCTGATTTCCGTCCTTATCTTTGATTTCCAATTCGTCGTGGAAAAAGACTGCATATTCACGGAATGCAGGATTCGTCGGATGATAAATATCTGCAAAAAGTCCACTCTCGATTTCTTCTCCCGTCTCCGGACTTAGCCATCTGGACTCTGGAGCCTCCACAATGATTGCTCCAAACAGCCCGTGTACATTTGTTCCGTTTTCGCTGCTTCTGGCATCAGCCATATCATGAAACACAAAGACGCCTTCCTGGCTCGCATACCATGTGTAAATCGTACCCTTTTTTGTAGTCGAATCCCGGTTATACCCTACACTCGCACCATCCGAAGTCTGCACATCATAATAAAGTCCTTGTACATGAATCGACAGTGGGCGCTCCAAAGTGTGAGAAAAGCGAATGATAACCTTATCCCCTACATTTGCACGGATGACTAAGGGCTGCACTTCTTCATAAGGTTGTGGGATTTCTTTTCGAAAATTTTCTAAAGCTTTTTCTTTGATGCGCTTCGCATCCCTTGATAACACGTAAAGGAGACCATTCGGATCATGATCTCCATACTTGTTGTAGACAATTGGTATTTCAATAGCTTCAATATCATAGTAACGGACTTTTTCCTGATTTGGATAAGTACACAATTCCATCCATTATCCCTCCTGCCACATATAGCCATGTTCCTGAATACGGATATAATGGTTTGCCTCACGGAGCACATGGTCCGCAAGAAGCGGTAATATGATGGATTTAATCTGGCAATTCAAAAGACCTTCTGTACTGGCTGCTTTAAAATCACGGAGCTGGATGGTCTTCTCCAAAGTTTGCTCAGAATGAGAATCTCTTGTACAAGCATCCTCTGCACGACTATCTTGTCTGCGTGCCTCATCCAGCAACGCTCTGAAATCATTTACAAAATCATTTGCAGCAACCATTAGTTCGGGTTCACTTGGGTCCAAAAGTCCACGAATAAACATTGCATGTTCCATCATGATACAATTCCAGAACTCTTCCTGGTTCTGCAAATTACGATAGCAGGCTTTCTGATTACTCATCATTCCTTCAACTGTATCTCGATAAAGTCGCGCTTCTCGTATGATATGATCGATTAACAATGGATAATTGGTCGTGTAAATACGACATTCTTTCACTTCGTTTAAAAGTCTCTCTTTAAAATCAATCAGACCATTGAGCAGCCAGACCGCTCTCTCATTCAATCTTTGAATCACCTGCACATCTTCGCGGCTCACTTGATAATCACGCCCACATTCCATATTCATCTGCATGGCTGTAATTCTGCTGTCGATTGGAAGTCCACTTAAATTGCTTGTTTTTCTTTCTGCATCCATCGTATATCTCGTCACCAATTCTTCTGACTGAAGCACATTTCCGCTGATCATGTGTTTGCTCATCCGCACCGTTTTTCGAAGCAAGTCTTCAAATTGTCTTCGAAAGAAATCAGCTTTTCGAATCCATTCTGTATCTTTCTGTACAAAGCCAGCCTGTAAAAATAAAGCATGCTCCTTCATAATTCTCGCAAAAAACAAATGCGTTTCCAGGGAAATTCTTACATAATCTTTCATCTTATACATACCCTTACAATCATGTTCCTTTTAGTATATGCGGGTGAAAAAGATCTGGAACACGCGAAATACAGATTTGTTTGTTCGGAGAACTTGAATTGTTTGGGCAAATACAGAAAAAGTTTGCTCTGGCGGAAATCCTCTGGGTATATAGGGATTTTACAAAATCTACTTGTCCAAAAACTTACTAAAATCACTCAAAAAAACGTCGAATTGGTCGTATACATGAAAACAAGCTTGCGCTACCGTCACTTTTACTAAATTCATGGGCAGCAGTAGCTTCTTTTCTTCTATCTAGAAATAACACATTATTTATAGCTATTTTTAGCAAGTTTTTGGGCAGTGGATTTGCAAAATTCGATATATGCCCACTCCATTTACAACAAGCTAAACTTTCCTCGCATATGCCCACTCCATTTACAGCAAGCTAAACTTTCCTCACATATGCCCACGTGATTTATAGCAAGCTCTGCGCTATAAAAAGCTCCACGAAAAAAGTAGCCATAAATTTGACTACTTTTATTCCTATCCCTTTGTATAAATCTTCATTTACTGTGCTGCAATCTTCTCCGCCAGATCATTTAGATATACCCAGCGTTCCATTTTCTCTTCCAAGGCGGCTTCTGCTTCTTCTTTCTTTGCCATAATCTCGGAAAGTTTTACTGAATTCGTTGCATTCTTTAGCATTTCTGCATCCAACGATTCGATTTTCTCCTCCAATGCAGCGATATCCTCATCAATTGTTTCGTATTCTTTTTGTTCTTTATAACTAAATTTCAGCTTTGTTGGCCTATCTTTTTTCCAGTCTTTGCCTGTCGATTTTGTCTTTTTTGCATTTGCCACTTTCTTCTCTGCTGTAACATCCTGACCACCTTCCATACGAAGTCTGGCTTCCAGATAATCCGTATAGGCCCCTTCGTACTGTTTCAGGTAGCCATTTCCTTCAAATGCAAAAATACGGTCTACCAGGTTATCCAGAAAATAGCGGTCATGAGATACCGTAATAATGATTCCGTTAAAAGAATCCAAATAATCTTCCAAAATCGTAAGCGTTGGAATGTCCAAATCGTTGGTAGGTTCATCCAGAATCAATACGTTTGGCGATTCCATCAACACTTTACAGAGATATAGTCTACGCTTCTCACCACCTGACAGTTTGCTAATCGGTGTATACTGCAGATTACCATCAAACAAGAAACGCTCCATCATCTGTGATGCAGTGATACGTCCGTCCTTTGTCGGGACATAATCCGCCACATCTTTGATATAATCGATGGCTCTCTGATTCGTATTCATCTCCTCCGCTTCCTGGGCAAAATACCCAATCTGAATTGTATCTCCAATCTCTATCTCGCCGCTATCTGGCTCAATCACACCCGTAATCAGCTTCATCAAAGTCGATTTACCACAGCCATTTGGTCCGATGATCCCAAGTCTCTGATTTTTCAAAACAATATAATCAAAGTCCTTAATTATGGTCTTGTCGTCATAGCTTTTGCAAACATGATGAAGTTCGATTGTTTTCTTGCCCATACGAGTTCCAATGGATTCTAATTCAACTGTCACATCTTTCACCGGCGCGGTTCCATTTTTCAAGGCTTCCAGACGTTCCAGTCTCGCTTTCTGCTTCGTCGTTCTCGCACGACAGCCACGTTTCGCCCACTCAATCTCCATACGAAGCACACTCTGACGTTTGCGCTCTGTCGCAAGCTCCATCTCCTCACGCTGCGCCTTCAACTCTAAAAACTGCGAATAATTCGCAGTATATCCATAAAGCTTTCCATGACTGATCTCCAGAATCTTGTTTGTGACACGATCCAGGAAATATCGATCGTGAGTTACCATGATGATAACCCCTTTAAATTTATTCAAATAATCCTCCAGCCACAATGCCATCTCATTGTCAATGTGGTTGGTCGGCTCGTCCAAAATCAATACATCTGCAGGGTTAATCAGCGTTCTCGCAAGCGCAACACGCTTCTTTTGACCACCTGACAAAGTATCAATCCTCGCATCATGATCTGCGATACCAAGCTTGTTCAAAACCGTTTTTGCTTCACTTTCTGTATTCCACTCTTGCTGAAATTTGCCGTCAATTACATAAGAAAGCACCGTAGCCCCTTCTGGAAACTCCGGATTCTGTGGTAAATATGTGATTCGAAGACCATTCTGTTTGATAATCTGCCCTTCATCTGGTTCCTCAATACCTGCTATTATTTTTAATAAGGTAGTTTTGCCAGTTCCATTGATTCCGATGATTCCAATCTTGTCACCTTCGTGAATTCCATACGAAACATCATCGAAAATACGTTTCTCACCGAAAATCTTACTGACATGTTCTATATTTAAAACGTTCATGTTTTGTTTCTCCGTATATTAGATTTCATTATTTTCTATCAAGTAATTTAGGAATGCTTCGCATCCTTCTAAAACATCCTCATAAGTTTCATCAAAATTCCCTGTATACCATGGGTCTGCAATGTCCTTATGAAAACCTGCAAAAGACGGCAGCTTGTGGATCTTACCTTTCAGATCACCGCCTGCAATACGAGTCATATTGCGGATATTGGCACTGTCCATACCAATTAAATAATCATAATATTCATAGTCAGATTTCGTCATCTGACGGGCGCGATGCGGAATCACAGGGATACCGACACGCTTCAACTTTGTCACAGTACCATAGTGCGGCGGGTTGCCAATCTCCTCACGGCTGGTAGCTGCCGAATCGATTTCAAAACAGTCCAAAAGACCACGTGCATTCACAATGTAGGTCAGAACTGATTCCGCCATGGTGCTTCTACAAATATTGCCGTGGCATACCATAAGAACTTTAATCATGTATATAATCCTCCTAAATGAAGTTCATTTTTCTTCTCGTATTTTAACATAGAAGTTCATTTTACGGAAGACGATTCAACATATGGTGTACCTTGAGCAACGCAACCTGCGTCTTTCCATCTGTAATCTGCCCCTGCATGATCTCTTCCACCAGTTCCTCTAAGCTGACTGTCATAATATTCAAAAATTCATCCTCGTCCAGATTTCTGGTTCCCTTCTGTAAACCTCTTGCAAGATAAAGCGTAATTACTTCATCACAATAGGCTGCGGCCGGACAATACTCTCCAAGTTCCATCCATTCCGCTGCAGTCAATCCCGTCTCCTCTTCTAACTCTCTCTTAGCAGCGCTAAGTCTGTCCTCAGATTTACTGTCAAGCTTACCTGCCGGTATTTCCGTAATAACCCGATTTAACGGATAACGGAACTGGCGCTCCACAACTACCTTCCCATCATCTGTCATGGGAACAATTGCAACCGCTCCGATATGCCTGATTGTTTCCCGTGTTGCACTCTTTCCATTTGGCAACTGAACGGTATCTATATATAAATGTAAAACCTGTCCGTCGAAAATTTCTTCCGATTCTATCCTTGATTCATTTAAATTCTTAAAATCTTCCATTATTCTATTCCCCGCTTTCGGTTGTTATGCTGCACTGATAATAGATATATATTAAAATAAAATTATAGGGGAAGCAAGGAGAATCAATAGTGCTTCATTTAATATGACTTGCTATCACCTAAAGTAAGCAAAAAAATGGCTTACCAAACCAAAACTCCAGTAAGCCATAATTTTTAGATTCTTTCAGTATAATCAAGGCTAATCCTGCCTCTTCCACGTATTCTGCTTGCCATCAATCCCTTTTACAGTATCAATAAAAAACAGTCCATCTCGATTACAGTAAAAAAGAATTTTTTTTACACCATTTATCTTAAATCTCGCTTCCGCATTTCCCTCTGGATAAAGCTTAATCATCTGAATCTTATCCGATGACAATGCGGCAAAGAAAGAAATATAATGCTGTTTCGTCATATCATGCTCGACACGAACATAATATTCATCCTCATACACCTCCTATGGAAATAGCATAAACACAAACACTATATATTCGCTTCTGGTAGAACCTGGGTTTATTCTTTGTGCCAGCAAATCAATTTCTTTCACAATTTCCTGATTCCCTGGATTACTTTTTCATACTAATTCCTTACCCTTCTATCAAGAATTTTATAAGCGGCTCTGTATATTTTGGGGAAGAAATATCATAGGAACTCTTTATAGCTTGTGCAAAACCTTCTTCCGCACTGTCCTTGTTCTTCTTTTTACTCAAAACATTAGACATCATTTTCATAAGAGTTTTATTTGCAAATGACATTTTTTCATAACAAATACCACTTTGCATATAATCTACTTCTTTTGCGATAATTTCCGCATATCTTTTAGTAAAATCCGTTTTACTTTTATATGTCACTAAAATCTTCATCTGTTCTCACTCCTTAAATCATTTTCAAATTATCTTCAATCTGAATAATTGTCTGTATTGTCACTTGCAACTGTTCCTCAGAAATACCATGAAACATTTTTTTCACAATGTTTCCACTCATTTCATCGTTTTCCTCACAAAATGCTCTGCAATATTCAGTAATCGCGATCCGTTGCTTTCTCTTGTCATTCTCATCAACAGTAATATTGACAAACCCCTTCTTTTCTAACTTTAACAAAATCTGTTTTACATTCTGATGAGAACTCCCCATTATTTCCGCAAGTTCTTTAACTGTTGGGCTACTTTTACAGATATTGATACATATAATTGCAAAAAACTGCTTCCAACTAATCTCTTTCATAGCATTATCCGCTACTGCTTGAAACCGGTTCTCAAAAGCACTCAACAGCCCAAGTAAGAATATTGTCAATAGAAAAAGACGGATTATCACCCGTCTTCATCTCACCAGAAAATTCAATTTTTTTACATCAATTTCCATTCTTTTAAAATTATTGTACCTAATGCATTTCTTTTGTCAATGCATTTCTCGAGTTTCTACTGACGAAAGGCATTTAACAGGTCACAACCAAGGTATCTTTCATTAGCCTCTATGTCTCTTCTTGTAATCTGCTTCGATTTCTTCCTTCCAGTCTTCACTGAGTGCAACGGATGCACAGCAAGCAGCTTCTCTCACACGGCTTACTGCTTTGCTAAGAGCTTTATAATTGACTGCAGTTCCCACACTATCACATTCATAATTTACCGCACGATCAGCACCGATTCCGAAACGGCCAGCCACTTCGATAGCGTCGATATTGGCTCCCAGGAATAAAAATTCCCAGCCATATTTTTCTTTCTGACGCTCTACCATTTTCTTTACCTTATCGTAAGTATATCTGCGGCTGGAATTTTCCATTCCATCTGTTGTAATGATAAAGAGTGTCTTTTCTGGTCTATCTTCTTCTCTTGCGTACTTGTGAACATTTCCAATGTGATGAATGGCACCGCCCACAGCGTCAAGCAAAGCTGTGCAGCCACGCACATAATATTCTTTGTCTGTGATCGGCTTCATCTTGTCCAAATCTACTCGGTCGTGCAGCACTTCCTGCATATCATCAAAAAGTACAGTGGAAACAATCGCTTCGCCCTCTTCTTTTTTCTGTTTTTCAAGCAGAGAATTATAACCACCGATTGTGTCTGCCTCTAATCCGCTCATTGATCCGCTTCTGTCCAAAATAAATACGATTTCTGTTAAATTCTTTCTCATGATCTCTACCTCCAAAAGTTTGTTTTTCTTGTTGGGGTAACTATATCACAAGTCTAAAAAAACAAGGTCGCCTCCACGGCGACCTCGTAAATCACTCGATAAAACATGGTAGGCCGTGTTCTTCAAGTGCAATATCAATTTCAATCATATCGAATACTTCATGTTCAATGAAGAACGAGAAAATAATATCTCTTTTATCGCATGGTGATAACGCATATCCCGCTCTCGCCAGTAAATCCTTGGTTTCATCCAGATTTAATCTAGCTCCCACACATAGTCTCATGGCAGTGGCCTTATCAGGATGATACTCTGGATTTAGTTTAATCTTAGAGAATAATTGTTTCGTTACAATTGCTCTCTTATAAACTTCTGCATTAGTAAGTTTCTTAGCACCGATTAGGTACATCAGATATTCCTGGAAGGTATCGGACATGTGCTTCATTCGTTCTTCCAGTGCAGACTCATTTTCTTCCAAGAAGTCATAATAATCATTATCGGACTCATCAAGGGCCTCACTAATCTGCATTTTGTTCGGAGAACACTTTAATTTTACTTCTAAAGCTTCGTGTTCTCTGCGATATGCATCATATCCAAGTTCGTTGCTTCGTACAGAACCAAAGTATCGGTCACCATACTCTTCTTCACGTTTCTTACAAACATAATTGTGGTCAATATAGGCTTCCAGATCCGGATAAAGATTTAAACCGAGCTTCGTTGCCGCCGTATCAAATACCACCAGATAAACCAACATGTCCTGCTTCATCAAGAATGCATTGATCTCATCCAAAGCAATACGCATGCCTTCCTCTTTCGGATAACCAAAGCTTCCTGTAGCAATCAGTGGAAATGCAATGCTCTTGCACTCGTGCTTTGCTGCCAACTGAAGACTCTTTCTATAACAATCACGTAGTTTCTTTTCTTCACCGTAATTGCCGTCGATATAATGTGGACTCACTGCGTGAATGATGTACTTCGCCGGCAGTTTAAAGCCAGGTGTAATGGCAACCTCGCCTTCATTCATATATCCAATTTTCTTTCGTTCTGCCAAAAGTTCCTCCTCACCGGCCGCTTTATAAACAGCAGTATCGGTGCCAGAAGAATATTTCGGTTTTGGATTCGCAGTATTCACGATAGCGTCAACCTGCATTTTTGTTAAATCGTTTCTAACTATTTTGAATGGCATGGTAATGTCTCCTTTTTCTGGCAACGAAATTACTTCAAAAAATCGTTCACATAATGCATACATTATATCATCTACAAAACACGACTACAACCAACAAAGAGAAGCCCTGTGCAGTATTTTCCCTGCGTAGGGCTCCTTAATTTCTCTACCACCTATGCTTCTATACCTTCTTAAAAACAATACCACTAAAAGTCAAATAATATCCGTCATCCCTCTTTTGTAATTTCACCATTTCTCTTGCCAGCCTGCCAAATCCTTGTAGAATCGCTTGGTTTTCACCAACTACTTTCAGACAACTGTGAAGCTTTACATTTAAAGCCGCTATCTCCAGTATTAACTCATCTTCTTCCACTTTAAGCAGACATTTACACTTCAAATCTTTGAACCGTTCATTGACAACGTGATAATTACCGCAGGCCGCTCTAAAGATATCTGGAATTTCCGTCTGTTCATATCTACAACCGATGATCCCCTTTGTTTTATGATATTTACCGGTTTGTTCAAAAAGCATGACATCTTCGCCCAAATAAATCGCAGGCTTTAGACGCATTCCTTGAATGGAACGCTTGAATATCGGGATTTTATGTATCGCTTTGACAGGCATACACTGAAAATATCCATCCTTACAAAGACACAATTGAACCGGTATTTTTGATATCTTGGTAACCAATTCCCTTTTATCATTTCGTTCAATGTCCATCACGCCAAGACCGGTTGCATACTTGCCAACGAATTGCTCATTGTTACACTCCACATACTCATATTCTGCCTTGATTTCTTCTATGGCAATCCCTTTCTCTTTCAGATATTCCACCAAAACAGTCATTCCTGCCATTCCCGATAATCCTATTGCCCTCTGACTATTTGTCATTACTACGATACCAACATCCAAATCCGGAATATAGTTAAAAATAGAATGATGACAGGTGGTATTTCCGCCATGTCCCAGAACCTTCCCCACCTGTTCGCCCATATCATATTGTTTATGAATCAAACCGAAACCTACATTATATACTTCCTTATCAATTGGATCTTCTAAATTTAATGTCTCCATAAGTTCCAAAGTTTCTCTCTTCACAAGAACGTTATCTTTCTTTAAAAACATCTGTCCAAACTTCACGAAATCAGAAAGTGACATATAGGTATTCGAACCTGCGGGAAGTAACGTCGACAGACTATCCTCTACTGCTTTTCCTTTTTTGTCATAGCATAAGGAAATATGAGGTATAAACGGTGTCCTATCTTCTTCATTTAAAAGAAAATGGATCTGAATTCCCAATGGCTTTGCAATCTCTCTTTGTATATATTCTTTGTAAGACAATCCGGAAACACGCTCAATGATAATACCAAGCACCGTATAGCCCACATTCGAATATGAAAACATTTTACCGGGCTCTGCAGTCAGATAAGTTTCTCTCAATCCCGGAATGACCTCGTGGTAATCTCTTGTTTTGTCCAGTATCAGATAAAACAAATCCGATACAAGCCCCGATCTGTGCATCAACAGATTTTTAATGGTAATCTTGTTATATTCAAAATTACCAAGCGCAGAAACCTCCTCACGGTCTGTTGCGATTTTCTCCATGGATGTAGTTACAATATCTCCATCCTGATACTTTATCATTCCTCTTTCATCCATAGCCACCAGATACTTATATGCAGTGCCGCTGGCAATGCCAACCTCGTTTGCAATCTGGGTTGTGGATGGTGTTGAAGAATAATTCAAGTAGTACTCTGTCACATATTCCAATATTCTTTTCATTAATTCCGGGTCCTTCTGTCTCATAGTCGGATCCCTCTCTTTCTAATTAGCATTTTGCTTTGCTCTTGCTTATCGGAAGCACTTCGCTTTCGATGTATATAATATACCAAACATTCGTTCGTGTTTCAATTGAGATTTTGCGCAAAAAGAGGAGGTGTCGCTTCTGAGCAACACCTCGATAACTTGTTATTTAAATATTCAATTTCGTCCAATTCTAACGTTCGTAACGTTCTAATTTCATTTCGTTTACACACCTTACTAGAATAATGCATCATTTAGATCAAGTTCATTCTCATACATAATTGCATCGTCAACTTGAATCATTACTCGAATAGTATCATAAGAAATGTCCTCTCTTAATTCATAAGAACAAGTGCGTACGTTATAATAATTAAAATTACCAATACCATTTGAAACGGATAATACTTGTCCGTCTATATTTTTATAAATTATTTCAATTCGAATTCGAACAGATGGATTAATTACACCTGCTTTTTTCAATCTTAATTCGGGATCATTAAATTCCACCATTAATATCTTACTCATGATATAAACACGTTTTATAAAAATACCATTATTATAAAAGCATGGTAACGACGGCTTATAAAAAACTTTATCTTTATATGTATTATATAAACGAGCCGAAAATTGATTAAGTAAGAATAATAAAGTTTCTTTTTCAGCAGGCGTTCTACATAAAATACACTTTAACAGAGGTTCTACTGGAAATCCCCCTTCTCTGATAACCTCAGAATGACGGTATTCTTTAATATCACTGTTTTCCATAGAATATGGTCCATTATGATATATTTTGCTAAAATTTAATTTTTTAAATTCTTCAATTCCCTCTGCAATTTGATGTCTGTGTCCGGAAATTCCTTTTTCCGCATATTTAGTACCAGGATAGTTCAAAGTCGCGTTGGAACTTAAGCAAAAGAAAATTGGCACTGGACAGCTAGCATTAATCTCCGTATTTCTGATTTCAGATGGCTTATATCCCTCATTATGATATTGCGTAGGAGTTAGAGGTCTGAAGTATAATCGCCCATAGCATTTCGTATCTATATCAGTGGCTTCTATTACTGCACGACTCGCATTATCATTAGACATAACATCCTTTTCTAATGCTTGCTTACGACTATAAATCCATCCATCATAAAGAATACGAGAAGCATTATGAATATCTGTAAAATGAAACAAAAAACTAGTCCACCATTGCGTCGTTAAAGGCATATTTACTTTATGATTATCTAAAATCTCCTTATATGTCAAATGCCTCACCTCTAATCTGCAATATATTGAAAGCCATTTGGTGTTTGAGTAAACGTAACACCATCTACTGAAACAAAAACGCTAGCAACATACTCTAATTTTTTTAATAATTCAAGAAACACCAAAGAAATCCCCTGATATTCATCTGGCATTTCATTTGGAATAAACACACCCGCATCTCTTACCCAATTCCACAAACTGCAAATTTCGTTTTCATTTAAAGCAGTGTCACCAATACAAATCAAATCATCTTTCTTACTGATTTCATGACAATTTCCATTTATCTTTATTACATTTTTTCCAGACTCTATAAAATTCTTCAGCTTTATTTTAAATGCTTCATATCCAAATAATCCCATCTCGCCTGATAACCATTTTTCCATCTCAGTAACATTTTGATGTTCTGGAATAGGATCATTATAATTATCAACATACACCAATATCTGCATAGGTAATTTATTTAAATATTTTTCCATCAATGGTTTTACAACATTCCAATCCAAGCCACCATTCCCGCAACCCAATCGCGGAAATGCGATAGAATCAGCTCCTAATTTGTCCCAGTTTTCAACAAATTTTATTAGTCCTTGTTCAATATATTCAAGTTTGGACGGATTACGCCAGTGTTTTTTAGTTGGGAAGAGTAAAATCCATTTATCTGATTTTTTCCACAAATATAGTTTGCCAATATCTAACAAATTCTTTTGACATAATTCATGATATCTCAGAAACATTTCCGGATATCTATTCTTATATTCCAATGCAATACCTTTTCCCATTACGCCAACAGTATTAACAGTATTAACAATAATTTTTGATGGGCCGTTAAAAATATCGCCTTTTACATACTTAATCATGCGATCATTCCCTTCATTTCTTTTATCAGTATATTACATTATAGCATAATTTCAGAATAGTGAATATATTTTATCATTAGTCTTCTTTAATTCTCTTCTTTTCCGTTGCTCCATCAATTGTCATTCTGTGAATACTACGAATATCAGACAATGCACCTTCTTTAATAATTTTCCCAAGATTTATAGGTGTATAACCACACACATTTGCTGCAAGATTAATATGCTTACATCCTTCTTTATAAGGTTCCACGCAATTATGATCATGCCCATGAATATTCAGGCACCATGGCAAACCATAAACCGGTTCATGTGACAGCAGTATTTTTTCTGCTATAAAAATTGGCCCTGTATAAATTTCGTCAAAATACTCTCTATATGCACCTTTTGAATCATGATTTCCAAGAATCAGAATCTTTTTCTTCGCTTTAATCTCTTTAACATATCTTGCTTCACCCACATCGCCAAGACAGATAAATGTGTCATTCTTCATTACCATCTTATTTATAATATCTATCTGTTCTTGTGGAGTAATCCATGTCGAATCCATTAATCTGCAATCAAAATCATCAAAATGCAAATCTGATAAAATATAAATTGAACCTCCTTCCGACCAATGACGGAAGGGTTCATATAATGAGGGTATCATCTTTTATCTCACCTCTTCTCGTTCCATTCAAATCCAAAATCGCTTCTTTTAATTTTACATTTTGGTTCTTGATCCCTCCAAAATACAATTCCTTCGATATAATTATTCTTCAGGTATTCCCTGATACTTTCAAAACTTCTAGGAATATCTTCAAGAATATGCTCACCGTGTTTTATCAAAATATCTTTTTCCAATCCATAAGGATTATTTCTAAAATGCGGACCTACGACTTCATAGGTTCCATCCACCAGATTACTTCCGTTAGAATTCTGATACGCTGTCACATGCCACATATCGCCTCTATCCTCTGGATTCACTTGAACCCAATGCGGCCAATGTCCGGTAATCTCATCAGGTTCACAGCATGGAATTGCACATACCGGTGGCTTTTTCCCACGTTTTGCATCGTATCTCTTATAAAATTTACCGTCTATTATCGCGCAACAGCTACCATCCATTTTTTCAGTAGCAATACCTTCCCCAAAAAGCACCCATTCCATACCAGGTGCTACATTCGATAAAACACCGACTTTTTTATGATTTTCAAATGCTCTTTCAAATAAAGTAGGTATCTTCTTCATTTTTCTGTTGCTCCTTTTATTTTTCAAAAAAATCTTTAATTTCTGTAATAGAAACCGGGAAGAATTTGTTTGCATCAACACCTACATCATAACGCAAAATGCCATCTTCTCTTTGTTGCAGATTGTAATCTCCTTTACTATGGATATGTCCATGCAAATGAAGAGATCCATGCCTTGATTTTGGCCAAGACATCATCGGATAATGCATAAGTGAAATATTCACTCCATGTACTGATATCTCAAGAAAATCATAAATCCCTTCAAACAGACTAGAATCATATCGCTTATCATGATTTCCCTTACATAGAATTTTCTTTCCATTTAATCTACTGATAAAATTGTTCACTTCTATTACTGGAGTGCGATGTGCAATATCTCCCAGAATATAAACCGTATCGTTCTTTTTCACACGCTCATTAAAATTTCGAATCAAAATGTCATTCATTTCATCAACTGATTCAAATGGGCGTTCACACATACTGACTACAGCTCTATGATTCAAATGTAAATCACTCGTAAACCAAATCATATAATCACCTACTTTTCACAACTCTTGTCAATTGCTTCGCACTGACTCAATTCTTCCCAATCTTCCCTCCAGCCCAATCTTCTCAAATAATCGTGACCGCCATCTACTGCTACAGAACCACACTTACAGTATTTAAAATCATGGACAGAGAAACTTTCTATTACATCTCCACACTTTTTACAACGAATTTTATTCGCTAATATCTTCTGCATTTCATTTTCCTCCTTTGCAGACACTTTTCCTCATATTTTAATTATCTGCATCCAATCGTCAAATGTGCGATTCAACGTTTACGGAAGGATTCGAACCTTCGGTGCGGAATACTGCACATTACCTTAGCAGGGTAACACCTTAAACCACTCGGACACGTAAACAAAGTGGGCGAAATTGGACTTGAACCAACAGAACCCGAAGGCACCAGATTTACAATCTGGCCCGCTACCAATTACGGTATATCTGCCCATATGACTCCTGCGGGACTCGAACTCAGCATTACCAGCTTGAAAGGCTGGTGTCCTGACCATTTAGACTAAGGAGCCTTATTGCAGACTCGATTGAGTCTGCTTTATCTATGCACCTAACTTGATTTGCAAGTCGGTATTGATTACAAGAATATCATCCATATGTACCTGGAACAGGGCCGCCAAAACAACTAAGTTATCGACTGTCGGCATTGCTGTCCCATGTGGTGCAGAATAATTCCATTCCGGATTACCTTTACCAATTGCAAGTACACTTCCATCTCTCATATTGATTGGAATTAACACTTTTTCTCCCGCATGAGCTGCAATTGCTCCCTTACGAAGAATCATTTCATTTGTATCAATATAGTTATGAATTGTATGGAAAGCTTCGCCACCTGTCATACTAGTACGTGCGAGCAATACTTCTGCAATCTTTTCTCTGTTTCGTCTTGCAAAACGCTGACAGATTTCTACGTCATGCATATAATCATCAAAAAACTGTCCATATAAGAAACACAAATCCTCCGGCATGGTTGTCTCTCTTTGATTCCATGAAATTGCTTCTAATGTTTTTTGTATTTCTTTTCTACGTCCCTGTTCTTTATAGGTACGGATAATCTCATCTCTCTGCTGGAAATAAGTTTCCTTCCCTTTATTCAAATCAATTGCAAGCTGCTGATATATTTCTGCCACCTGTTTTCCAAGATTTCTGCTTCCGGTGTGAATAACAAGATAATTGGTTCCATCAGAAGCTCTATCCACTTCGATAAAATGATTACCTCCACCCAAAGTACCAAGGCTTCTTTCCAACCATTTGGTATTCTTAAGACTTCTATAGCAGCGAAGTTCCTGTAAATCGAATTTTTCTTGTCTGCCTTCCCAAATATTCATTCCAGATGGCACAAAATGTGCTGCTTCGTCCAATTTTGCAAGATCTATATCATTTTTTCCTAAATTTAGCGTGTACATTCCACATCCAATATCAACACCAACGATATTGGGAACTACTTTATCAGCAACCGTCATCGTTGTGCCAATGGTACATCCTTTTCCAGCATGTACGTCTGGCATGATGCGAATTTTGCTATTTTCAGTAAAGTCATAATCACACATTCTGCGAATCTGTTCGATTGCTTCATCTTCTACAACTTTTGCATAACAGATTGCAGTGTTTACTTTTCCTTTAATCTCAAACATAATTTTCTCTCCTTCCTGACACCCTATCCTTTGGAAATGCTCCGCATGGAATTCGAACCCACGACCTACCGGTTAAAAGCCGGTTGCTCTGCCAGCTAAGCTAACGGAGCAAAAAAATACCGCTTACCCTGCGCACACAAGATAAGCGGTTATCATCCATCTATATAATGACTATATAACAGATCAACACAATTCTCTACACATTCCGGTTTTCCCCTGGAACATATGATTTCGCTCTCTTAAAAATGCGTGCGCAGAAACAAAGCCCTGTTTTGTATCCAGTGCGTTTTCATAACGTTCATGTTTAAGATAACTTAAAATCATAGTTGTGTTCATCTGAGTTCCTTCCTTTCCTTGGACGCTTTGGTCCGCTTTTTCTTTCTTGCTTAACTATAACAGAATATTTTTATTTTGTCATTATACCTGCGGTATAAAAGTTCATTTTTAAGCAATATGCAATATAACTTTTAATATTTAATCGGCATGATAATATCATATCCCATGTATTATATTCTTATTGTCATGAAAGTCATATAGACAAACGCCTCATTACAGGCTTTTCTGATAATAAGGCGTTTGTCTTCTTGCTATTTAACCTTCGATAATGCCATCGTTATCGTCTTCATCGGTATGGATTTCACAATCGCAATTCGTACATTCCCAATAACCATCCCAGTACATGATACCGCCACAGTTAGGGCAATCCTTATATGGTCTTTCGCTCGTATCATCTTCTAATTCACCAGAACAATATGGACATCTGCTATATTCTGATTCATCATAGACCTTATCGCAAAATGGACACATCTGCATTCTTCTCACCTCCTTTACATTCACCGCAAATCCGTTTGTTTTTCTTAGGCAGCACACTTCGTATATGAATCTACAATTGTCTGATTCGGTAGTAGTGGAATACCCAATGCTGCTGAATATTCTTGTCTTTCTAGAGCCATCTGTCCAGTGTTTGAGAGCCAGCTTTCCTGAAAATGAGAGCCACTTCCATTACAGGAGAGCCACTTTATAAATAAATCCTTTATATTGTATGTATACACTCAAATAGTGTAAATACATATAAGGAGCTCTCTATTATGACCAAATATCGTGAAATTCTTAGGCTTCATAGCTTAGATTTCAGTGCACGTGCCATTGCCAGAAGTTGCAATGTGTCACGAAATTCAGTGTCAAAAGTTCTAACAAGAGCCAAAAAATTAAATATTTCTTGGCCACTTCAAAATGAACATTTGACAGATGCTGACTTAGAACAACTCTTGTTCCCTAAGTCCAACAAAGCAACCTCTTCTGAAAGAAGATTGCCTGACTTTGCTTACATTCGAAAGGAATTACTCCGTAATGGTGTAAGCAAGAAACTATTGTGGGTGGAATACTGTGAGGAATGCCGTATGAACAACGAAGAACCTCTTATATATTCTCGGTTCTGCTACTACATCCAAAAGGAAGAAGAAAAACGAAATGCAACTATGCATATCCCACGTAAACCAGGTCAACAAATCGAAGTGGACTGGGCAGGTGACCCTGCACATATCATTGATCCAGATACTGGTGAAATAATAGAAGTATGGCTTTTCGTGGGAGTGTTATCCTATAGCCAGTATACTTTTGTTGAAGGATTCTTAAATGAAAAGGAAAAGAATTGGATTACTGCCCATATTCATATGTTTGAATATTTTGGCGGTGTAACACCTATCCTTATTCCTGACAACTGCACTACTGCCGTAAACCATCACAGGAGTGATTGGTACACAGTAGCGTTAAATCAAACTTATCATGAAATGGCAGAACATTATAATACTGCCATTGTTCCAGCAAGGGTACGAAAGCCCAAAGACAAACCTAATGCAGAAGGTTCTGTAGGCAACATATCCACTTGGATAACAGCTGCTCTACGAAATGAACATTTTTTCTCTTTAGCAGAACTCAATGCTGCTATAAAGGTGAAACTAAAAGCATTCAATGCTAACAAATTTCAGAAAAAAGATGATAGCAGACAAAGTTTGTTTCTTGGGGAAGAACTGCCATTACTGGCACAGTTGCCTGCTATCGCTTTTGAACATGCAGAGTGGAAAATAGCCACTGTGCAATTCAATTATCACATCGCAGTAGACAAGATGTACTACTCCGTGCCTTATCAGTATATCAAAAATAAGGTCGACGTGCGAATAACAGACACTACGCTTGAAATATTTTATAAACACAATCGAATCGCTTCACACAGAAGACTTACAGGAAGACCAGGTCAGTATGCTACAGTGACCGAGCATATGCCACCAGACCACCAAAAATATCATGAATGGAATGGGGAACGCTTCCGTAAATGGGCAAATCAGATTGGAATTAACACATATAAAGTTATCGATGTGCCAAATTTACTATGTTATAACGAATTAGGTGATGAAAAGTCTTTGCACCTACGCGACATAAAAAGTGTCTTCGCCCCTCAACTAACTCTAAATCTTGAGGGAATTGGGGAGTCTTTTTTGTTTCATAATAGTCTCATGAATATTTTACAAACAATACTTAAAGACACTAAAACAGAATTCTTTACCCAGGCTTTATTTGCGTACTTCACACTTTTCGACGTGACTTAAAATGAAATCCTCATATCCATTGTCTCATCTCAGAAGGAAGCGTAGGCAAACATTTTTCTTGGCGTAACAAAAAGCATTTCAACTACAGATATCTTCGTGATTCATTTCAAACTGTCTTCTAAATATCAGGCGTCTGTTTTTTCATGCCCCTTTTCGGTGGCCATTTTTTGCTTTCTCAGATACCGTGGAATTTTCTATTATACAAAAAACGTCCCACATTTCTGCAGGACGCTTAGTTCCACGCAACTTTTCACTACACATTTTGTAGTCCGTTCACCCTGCCGTGATATAAACTAACCTTAATATATAGACACATTTCCTTTCTATTTCTTTCGCCTAAATTCTTTTTTTATCAACAAAATTTGTTTCCATTTATTCTAGTTGCTCTACAGCGTTTAATAGGGTGTATACGTAAACGAGATTACCACAAATGACTTATGGAAAATCACATGGAGTAATCTCTTTAATTCGACAGTATTAAATTCAATAACAAGTTTATTCTTTCATAAATTTAGACCCAAAACCTTTAAAGACATGGTTTCTTCAGAAAGTTTCCAAAAATACGAAAAAGGAATATATGCTGATTTACGCAAGACTTGCTTATTATGAAAAATTGACAGTCTGCTTGAAGCATCCTAAGATACAGACACACAAAGTCGTGTTTATTTCTATAAAACCAATTGGGTAATATTATTTTTCTTTTAGCTCTGTATACTTTTCTTTGCTTCCAAATGCCTTTTCTACCGGATATTTTTCATTATTCCGTTTTACTTTTTCATGAACAATCTCATCCAAATCCAGTCCGCAAGCATCTGCCATAAGAATACAATAATTCACTACATCAGCAAGCTCCTCTTTAATCTTATCAATTTTCTTTTCACATTTTAAATCATCAGCACTCCACTGAAACACTTCCAATAATTCTGCTGCCTCCAGACTAATAGAGATTGCCAGATCCTTTGGATTATGAAATTGTTTCCAATCTCGATCATCTCTAAATTTCAATACCTCGTTTATTGTTTCCTGTGTCATATTCTCTTCCTCTCTTTTTTAGCTTAAACACTTCCGTAAATAATCCGCTAATTTTTTATCTGTACAATATACATAACACCCTTTCATTCCTCGTGTCATAAGGGTTCGATATGTATTTTTGATAATTTCATCTGCCACAGCTAATGCTTTCTCTGGACTTTCTTTAAATAACTTCTTGATCCCCTTTAAAGATTGGTCTGTTTTTGCTCTCTTGGTAAAATCAGTGACAACTCTGCCGTTTTCGTATCTCAAATCATCTCCGATAATTACACCAACATAATCGAATTCCAATCCCTGAGAAGTATGAATACAACCAGCTTCATTTACAGATGTTTCGTCAATTGCGAACGTAGTTGTATTTTTCAAATTCCAACTTATTTCAAAATCTCCAATCTGAATGTCATGGACAGCAGAATCATTTTGCCCTTCTTTGATCCAGTTCCAACAATATCCTGCTAGGATTCTTGCTCTATTATTACTAGATTTGTTTTTTTCGATAATGATATTTCTGACTTTATGTGGCGAATCCATAATCTGGATATCGTAATCAACATCCTTCATATCCCAGTTTGCTGTTTCACGGATTTCTAAAGTGTTATCTAACCATGCAAGATAACCGTCTGAACCATTGCATCGAAATTGAGAGATTAATTCCATGTGTGTAACCTCTGCTCCGGCTAATTTGGCCCACTTTTCAATTTCTGCAACGCTTCCAATGTCATTTAAAGTTACTCTCTGACTTTCATCAATAAAGAACACGCTGCATCTGGCTGCATGAATGATTTCCTTAATTTGATTTTCTCCCATATTCTGAAACATACCAGATTTTTCATTAAGCCTATGTGCTTCATCCACCAAAATCGTATCGATTACATTTTCTCCAGTTTCTGTATAAATACCGGAACCTTTAAACATATTATCAACACTACTCTTACGCATCTGACCCTTCAGTTTCTTCTGGTAGACATTGCGTGGTGCACTGTTTTTCGATACATACTGACAAAACTGGTCTTCGTTGGTAAGCTGCGCCAACAAATTGATTGCTACTACTGTTTTTCCAGTACCTGGTCCACCTTGGACAATCATTACTTGTTTTTTACAGTCTTCCATAGAGCGACGAGACGCATTTAAGATTTCCTCATACACTACCTTCTGCTCATCGAGCATTACAAATTCACGATTGCCTTTCAACATCTTTGCAATAGATTCCTGTAAACTCTTAGACGGCTTAATTTTTCCGTGTTCTACAGAATAAAGAAGATCTTTATTATCACCTTTTTTGATTGATTTCTTAATAAATGATCTCAGATTATCAACCTGTCCTCTTGTAAATGCTGGAGCATCGTTCAGATAAATCTGATACTGTTCTTCATCCAATGGATCATTTTCTTTACGTCTGTAATTATGCAAATAGGAGCATGGCCACAAGTGAATCTGCTCTTCCTGCACCGATTGATTGTAATCTGCAATCAACATAGCATAAGACCATGCCTGATAGGATGGATGCACTACCTGTCGTATTGCGTTTCCGGTATAAGTTTCAACCAAAGCATCTTTTCCCTTAATGGCTTCCAACTTATCCCACTGTTTTAACTCAACAATGACAACATTACCATTTTCGTCGTTGTCATAACCAGATATCAAAAAGTCAACTCGCTTTGAAGTCTGTGGGATATTATACTCAATCGCAATACCAGAATCTTCTGGAATTCCATTGTCGTTTAAGACCTTATACATATACTCTAACGAGTTTTCCCATGCTCGAAATTCGTTTCTCGCAGTATGACGATTCATTTTTTCATAAATATTCTGTTCTATTTCAAAAGCAATGGTATCTTGTTCAACACTCCGTAAAAAATCTGTTTTTGTTCCATCATAGACTAACATAAAATTGCCTCCATACTATTTATTATCTTCCCCTGTAATTACATTGCATTTTTAATTTTATCAATCAATGTAATATCTGCTGGTAACCAGTTTACAGAATCCAATTCTTCTTTTGTCAGCCACTTAGCCGCCTCATGCTCTTTCAAAACTAAATCACCATAAATAATCTTTGCCCAAAAGCAATCCATTGACAATTGAACAATGGCCTCTAACCAATAAAACTTATAGCAGTAAGAAGGATCTTTCATCATTCGTGAGAAACCTTCAATATCCAACGTATTATAATACCCAGAATCGATATGTAATTGATAATCTATTTTCTGAGAATCATATTTAACCATCTTTCATCCCCTCTACCAGCTCTCACATCACCAGTAATCCATTGTTTTTCTACTTTTAATTCTGGAATACCTGCCAACAATGCCGTCATCATATTTTCTGTCATGTCTGTAAAATATCGACCGTTTCTTTTCCCTTCGAAATTCCCGTATTTAAAAGAAACATAGATAATGCCGTTTGCTTTTGTTGCCGAACTCATTTTATGAATAATATCCGGTAACTCTTCCTTTTTTGCATGTAATATAGATGCACAGGCCCAAATACCATCGTATTTTTCAGTTTCATCCAAATCTTGAAAGTACATATGTTTTACAGTAATCCCCGTATATTCACTTGCTGCTTTACACAACTCTATAGAGCCATCAACTGCATCAACCTGATATCCCAGATCTAGAAAGTATTTTGTGTCCTTTCCAGAGCCGCAACCAAAATCAAGAATTCGTGCTCCCTCCGGCAAAAATTCCAAAAACAGGTTCTGAATCTGTGTGAAATCAACAGCTACTGTTCCCTCAATAAAGCTCTTTGCATTTTCGTTGTAGTAATCTATTGTATTTCCCATAACAGTATCCCCCATAGTTCACTATTAAACGATATCCACAATATCATCTAATTTACAATCCAAGGTCTCACAAATCTTAACCAGTACACCCACGCGAACATCTTCATTCTTGCCAAGCTTTGCCATTGCATTGGTACTGATTTTCGCAGCTTTGATTAAGTCCGTTTTCATCATTTTACGTTCGCTTAAAATCACCCATAATTTATCGTAACTTACAGCCATTTATTGTCTCCCATAACGTATAGTCAATTTATTCAATATATATCTGAATGTATTTGTCATGAACTTCCGTAACAATGCCTGTTGTTTTATTTTCATCTCAAAACACCTCTGGTAAATACCTTACAGTAATTCCTTCATCTTTCTTGCCAGATATAGTGGCATATTAGTTATATAACCATCCTTGCGATATCCACGCTTTGAAAAGCGGACAGCATATTCCGGCTGATGCTCAGACACATACTTCTTGAACGTCGGTGCCGACTTATCTTCTCCTCCCTTTGCTTCAACAGGAATAATAGATGTACCATATTGAATAACGAAGTCTATCTCACCGCTACGATCAGAGTAATAATGTGGTGCAACATCATACTGACCACAAAGTTGCTGCAGAACAAAGTTCTCGGTCAATGTCCCTTTGAATTGATAGTCCGTCTTAAGGAGAATTGCGCTATTATCAATACCAGCCATATATTTCAGCAAACCTGTATCAAATACAAACAATTTAAACTGATCTAACTTTTCAAATGTAGATAAAGGGTGTTCTAATTTCGAAACATTATACACACGGTTCAACATACCAGCAGACACAAGCCATTCGATTGCTTCCTCAAAATCTCTTGCTCTTCCACCCTCACGAACGGCACCATACATAAACTTCTCGTTGGACTTGGCAAGCTGAGTAACTATGCTACGGAATACCATTAAAATTCTGCCACTCTTCACTTTACCATTATGCTTAGAGAAGTCATTTTCATATATTTGAATAAGTTCCTTTTGTATCTGTACAACTCTCGCTGGATCTTTATATTTAATCCATGAAGAAACACACTCTGGCATACCACCAATTATCAGATAGTTATTATAGGCTTCCATCAAACGATTATGGAAAATTTCCTCAATTTTCTGTTCCTTTGTAATGCTCTGATAATAGGCATATAACATTGTGTCAGTTGCATCTAAAAATTCATCGAAAGTAAGCGGAGTGACATCAAGAAGTTTTACCATTCCCACCGGATAAAACTTCGGCTGTGCAAGCAACGTACCAAGCAAACTGCCGGCTGCAATCACATGGTAATCATTAGCTTTCTCCTTAAAATACTTCAATGCATTCAGTGCTTCCGGACATTCTTGAACTTCATCAAAGATAATAAGTGTCGTTTCTGGAAGAATTTTTTCTCCTGCTATCATCGAAAGAAGTTCCACGATACGTTGTGGATTCTTATTTACTTCGAAAATCGATTTCAACTCATCCTCTTCATCAAAGTTAAAATATACATAACTCTCGTAATAATTTTTCCCAAATTCCTTCATAAGCCAGGTCTTGCCAACCTGACGTGCTCCCCGTAGAACCATAGGTTTACGCTCTTCGTCATGCTTCCACTTAATAAGATCGTTTATCGCATTTCTTTTCATCAAGAATCACCTTACAAACTCATTTTTTCATCGCAAGGATAGCATAACACATTTTTTCAAGTTTTATAAATCGGCTTTTACACATTTCTTCAAGTTTTCAAGACGTATTTAGACACATTTTTTCAAATCGACACACTGGAAGTGACTATTTGACAATTTAGGAAAGTGACAATTTAAAAAGTATTATTTTTTCAACATGTCTAACACTAAAAAGTATAATTATTTCACCACGCAAAATCCGGTCAACCTCCCTTCTGGTTCTGCTGACCGGATCCTATTAAATCATCTTCTTATTTCCGATATGAAAATAAACCGCAGCCTCTTCGACCGTCAGAAGATACTTATCATAAAATGCAATTGTCAAAAACGGACTCTCTATATATTTTCTGGTGGTAAAGTCGTGGTATTTTCTACAATTTTCGCCTGCTATAGCGCGTCGGGACCAAAAATCCGTGGCCTAAAATTAGCCTAAATTGAGGTTTCCATGCTTGGAAACCTTTGTAAATCAAGGTCTCCCCGCAAAATGGCAGATGAACAATACTTTTATTATAATTTTTTCGTACCTTTCTTTGCCATGTTTTGCCCGGATTTGCTAGGTTTTTTCGCCTTTTTAGCGTTTTTCCTTAACATTGTAAAAATCGCTAATTTGGCATAAAATGGCATAATTTTGTATAGTTTGGACCTCATCCATGTTATGAATAATGTCAAAAAAATCTTATTGTATTTTTCACAGATATGGTCAAAATACTTCTGCCAATGTAATGCCACCATCGGCATCCCATTCTTGTCCAGATACAAGAATCCAACATACTTTCCTATCATTGGTTCTTTCTTCGGTGCCTTACGATTCTTTAGAATCGTTTGAAAACACTCATACACATCCTGCGTCATCGGTAACACTCGCTTACCAGAATTGGTCTTTGTCGGCTCAATGATATACTCCGTATCAGAAAGGCGCTGCAATTGATGATTGATATCTATGGTTCGTTCTTTCATATCAATATCGCGAATCGTCAAACCACAGAATTCTGAAATTCTCATTCCAGTTTTAAATAAGATATAAATACCTTCGTAATACTTTGAAAAATGGGGATCATCCTTTACAAACTTTAGAAACATTCTCTCCTGTTTTTTCGTAATCGCTTCCCTACGAATAGAATCATTGATAATGATTGTTGCAAGCTGAAATTCAAATGGATTCTTTAACAATACATCATCGTCAACGGCCATCTGAAAAGCTGGACGAAGTACTCCACGAATTGTGTGAATAGAACTGTAACCACGTCCACCCTTCTGCATCTGAATCAGCCATAACTTCGCATCCGAGATACGAATATCACTAATCTTACGGCTACCAAACTCTTCTTTCTTCAAAACATTCACAACAGTTTTATAACCAGCCTGTGTAGATTTACGGACACCAGTTTTTAATCCAACATAGCGTTCCACCAAATCTAAAACTGTGTAACTGCTTTCAGAATATTTTCATACAAAAGCTGTTGCTTTTGTATCTTCTCAATCTGTTCTCGCAGTGATACGCATTCTTTCTTCCCTGCTGGAAGCTTATCTGTCGGTTCCAGTTTCCAACTGAAAAATGATTTCTGTTTCCCATTTTCATAATATGAGTACCGGTATCTGCCATCTTTGTTTTGGCTTTCTCCTGCTCTTAAAAGTCGGTTCCTGTAATCTCGTCTTTGTGTCTTCATAGAATTTTCCTCCTAAAAATAGGAGAAGCCTCTGCCATAGCATACTGTTAATATACCATGAAAGAGGCTTGGTTTCTATGTAAAACCGTCCCATATTGAATAATTATTTTTTTCCTTTCATCACTTCTTTTATATCATTAACAAAAAAAGCTAACAAATTGCCTTTCTTAACCTTTTTCATGCCTAAATCTCTTCTCATTTCATTCATTATTTCTTCCATAAGAAAAACATTGTCCATTCCTGCATTTAGATTAGTTCCATTTTCCCTGAACTTCACCCATTTATTCACAACACTCGATGACCCCCAAAGCGTGATTTCTTTAGAAAACTTTGATATATCTTCTATCATCATCTTTTCAGTATATTTATTTCCATTTTTTGAATTTTGCTGAATCTTATATACCATATCTACAAATTGACCATAGGGTACTTCTCTCTTTTTTGCCAAATAGTCTTGTCTACTTTTTCTAAAATCTATGACTTTAGCCACAATCGAACTAATAATAACACCTACAATAGACACCGCCCCCGTTATCAATGCCACTATAACTACTGCATCAAGTTTCGAAGCAACACTAGACATCCAATCAATCAAATCCGATAGTATTCTCGCCATATAAGTAAAAACGTAATAAACTACCGTCCATGCGCATACTACCATTATAACAAGTATAAACACTGCAATTATCATATTTAATCGAGGATGTACTTCTGCAAATATTTTTTCTGCTCCTTTTCCATTCCTTTTATCTAAACTACGGGCAATTAGCCAACATATCAAAATTCCAATTAGAGCACATAATGAAATTACAATTGTATAAAACAAAGTTGTATCTATAGAATCTTTACAGACATTATAGCACCAACCAATCTTATTTAACAGCTTCTCTTTATATCTCAAAATCCCATAAATAATGCACGCTGTTATCATAATCAGCACACTCTTTTTAACTACTTTATTTTCCATATATTCACCGCCTTTTTCCGTTTAAAACAGAACAGTTTTACGACTTATTCAGGTCGTGTAAGCATCCTTACATTAATGACACTTAGCTTTGTGATTAGCTAATGTTTTGCCGGCTTTACTTTTTGCGCTTTTACTTGATGAGTTACTTGCTAAAGTCTTTCCAGCTTTTCCGACTTTTCCACCATGGTGTACTGCCATATACATCAACCTCCTTTGCAAGATATTCTTGTCAAAGAAAAGTTCTTTTGCTATATTTAATTTGCGAGAATAAATATGTCAAAGAGCTTTTTCTTTGACTCACTGCCAAGTCGAGTGCTTGGCAGTTTTTCTATGTAAAGAGCTTCCTCTATACATCTTTCTGCTGGTTCAGTAGATACTCTGAAAAAGTATTTGCAGGTAACTTACGCTTCTTTGCCAACATTTTATTCCAAATAATGTTTCCATCAGCCTCAGTTATTAATCCTTTATTCAATGCTTCTACCAAAATTTGTCCAGTATCAATATGCTTCAAATTGTACTTTTCAATATATGGAGCAATATCTTTGTAATTGTTACTTGCAAGAATTCCATTATAGGTTTTAGCCAATGCAATTCCCCCAGCTTCACCACGACCAATACTTTTCTGCCCTTTCTTTCCATGTACAAGTTCTGCATATAAATCGTACTCTTCAGTACCTGTATCAATTGTTTTCACAGATACGTCCTTACTACTGATCATTACATCTGCACGCTGCTTTATATGTGGAATGCTTGGATTCGACAGTTCCTGATAAACCGGTTCTGGCAAAACAATCTTTCCGCCATAAAGTTCATGCAATATGTTGGTGTCATTAATCCACAAAAATGCAGATAAACAATCGGTATCAAAAAATAAATCATCAGTCATTCAGATTAGCTTCCTCCTCGTCAAAATTGTATACTATGTCTGCTCTATACGCATCCAACAAAAGTTCTTCTCTTTTTCCTTCTGAAATAAGATCTTTCTCTGCCATCTTTTCGACTTTTCGAATATATTCACCCGTTGTGAAATACTGTTTGTTTTTATCTGTTGGGAAATATAATTCTTTTCCATACCCCAACTTGGCAGCCTCTGTAGAAACCGTAATAGATTTATATTCATCAGCAACTTCATTGCTGAGCAGATTATCACATACTAATCGATGGAGCATCGCTTGATGACTCACCTGAAAAAACTGTTCTGCATCGATTACTTTTTCGAGATTCCATTTTGATTTATCATGCTCATACTCTAACAATGCATCATATGGCATCAATAAATAACTTGCAAATTGATCTGCCTCTTTTTCTGATTCTGATTTATCACCATTCATACTCATATCACAGATTACTCGCTGCATTTCTTTTTCATATAATACATGGTACAATTCATGTGCCAACGTAAATCGTTGCCTACCATAAGAGGTTGTCGAGTTTATACAGATAACAATATCTTCATCTTCTTTTGTGCACATACCACTTATTCGTGATGACATCGGATATCTGACTATCGTAATTTTTTTGTCTTTCCATCCGTTAACAATAGCAAAAATGTCAATTGGAGAATATCCATCTTCATTCCACATTCTTCGTGTTCTTAATGCTAACGAATTTAACTCCTGAGCTGTTCTCATAAATATTAATCTCCTATCATTTCATTCATATAGCGAATGTTCATTACAATTTTATTGACCATAGCTATACTCTCTAAATCTTCTGTCTGGATTCCATTAGAGCGAAATGCAAAATTCAAAGGGATATAAGCATCATCTTCTCCCATCAAATAAGCATCTGAACATCCAAACAAGTTACAAATTTTTTCAATCAGCGTTATATTCAGACTCCTTGTTCCATTTTCCAATTTTGTAATCATTGTCTGATCAACATCCAAATATTTTGCTAATTGTTCCTGGGTTATTTTGCTTTCTTTCCTAAGTTGTTTCAAACGAATATTTTTTGTGTTGGCCTCCATTTTATATTCTCCTTTCAAAGAACACACTCAGTGCTCATTTATATTATATGATAGCTTTGTCATATTTTCAAGTTATTTATTTTCATTTTTTATGACAACACACTTCCTACCTTCCCCACTTCTACTTTCGCTTCTTCATACCCAAAGTGCGTATACACATCCATTGTCGTCGCCACTTCCGAATGCCTCATCAGATACTGCAGCGACTTCGGATTCAATCCTGCCCTAGCCATATTGGTGCAATAAGTATGCCTGCACACATGTGGTGTGATTCCTGGCAACTGTACCGTATGCGTTCGATTATACTTCCCAACCATATGATTAAAATATTTCTGCCAGTGCCCTGCCACTTTCGGCATTCCATTTTTATCCAGAAACAAAAATCCGATTTTATTATCAATCATTGGCTCCACTTTTGGTCGTCTTCTCGCCTTCAATATACGTTGAAAACATTCATACACGCCCTGTGTCATCGGAAGGGCTCTGACGCCACAATCTGTCTTTGTTTGTGTAATTACATATTGCATATCCGATAATCGAAGCAACTGATGGTCCACATGAATGATTCGCTCCTTCATATCAATATCCGCCAAAGTCAGTCCACAGAATTCTGATATACGAAGTCCAGTATAAAATAAAATGTACACCACATCATAATACTTGTTATAATGTTTGTCTGTCAGGATGAATTCCATAAAACGCTCCTGCTGTTCCGGTGTAACAGAGATTCTTTTCTGGGAATCATTTTTAATCACATCCTGCATTTTAAAATTGAATGGATTCTTTAGTAACAGATCATCATCTACCGCCATCTGAAATGCCGGTCTAAGCACACCTCGGATGTTATTGATGGAACTATAACCTCTCCCGCCATTCTGCAATTCCACAAACCACATCTTCGCATCAGAAATCTTTACATCCTTAATCTTTCGTTTTCCAAATTTATCTCTTTTCAGAATATTGATTGTGGTCTGATATCCTTCTTTAGTAGACTGTTGCACGCCCTGTTTCTGTGCAACATATCGCTCCACCAGGTCAACGACTGTGTAATCTTCATTTATACAATTTCCAAATAACATCTCCTGGCGCTGTAATTCTGCAACCTTCTCTCGCAGGGAAATATCTGGTCTTATGCCGACAGACATTTTGTCTGTCGGCTCCAGTTTCCAGCTATAAAATGATTTCTGTTTGCCATTCGCGTAGTAGGTATATCGATATCTTCCATCTTGCTGCTGACTCTCGCGTGGTCGCAGAACTCGGTTTTTAGGGTCTCTTCTTCTGGTATTCACAAATGCTCACTCCCTTCTAAATGCAACTCGTCTGGTCCAGGAACCTTCAAATTTTCCGCGTTTGATTTTTGTAAATGCTCCATTCTTTAAAATAAATTCCGCTGTCGGATTTTCATCCACAATCTTTCGAATCTTCTTCTGGCCAATTCCAAAATAATCAGCAGCCTCCTCAATTGATAATGCGTACTTTTCCCAAATTGGAATTTAAAACATAAGCAGTTCCCCCCTCCTCTTACAAACTTTCTCCTTCTTTAAACGAATAATCCATTTCATCAATCCTTTTCACAGATTTATCCTTCTTCCACTCTTTGTCTCTTGCCGCCCAGTTACGCAACGCAGCTTCATAATTTTTATAAACAATTCTTCATTTCTAACGATGATTTTTTGAAAGTTTTTATTTTTATCAAAAATGCACAAAATAAAAACGCCCTGATTAGTCAACATTTTTATCGCTTAATCAAGGCATTTCTACTTCGCTTAAAAATATTCTGTTGTAAGTAATCTCAGAGCAAGTTCCACCGCGTGATACAGAAACTTGCCAGAGCAAGATTCACCATGAGGTTCAAAAACTCTTTTCCACGTTTTTACCACACGAACTTGCAAGGTGCAAATGTCAATATAAAAATGTAGGTTTTATCTCATATAAGCGTGTAGGTTTTCCGACATGCTTATACGAGATTTTTGATTAATTATCTTCCATGATGTACTGCATCTGATCCTTAAGTCTGTAAGATGGACCATTGATGTTTATTACAGAACAATGATGTAATAAACGATCGAGAAGGGCATTGGTCAGTACTGGCTCCTGAAAAATATCTGCCCATTTTGAAAATGGACTGTTAGTTGTAATGATTGTAGATGATTTTTCATATCTCTTTGCTATTAGTGTAAAGAATAAGTTGGCTGAATCGGTGTCCATCCTTTGATATCCCAATTCGTCAATGATAAGCAGCTTGTATCGGCAGAAAAACTTGATTCTTGTATCGAGCCTGTTTTCAATGGCCGCCTTTTTTAACTGGTTTATCAACTCATGAAACGAAATGAAATACACACAATAACGGTGTTTTGCTGCTTCTATCCCTATGGATACAGCAAGGTTTGTTTTTCCCACACCAGGAGTTCCGCAAAATATGATATTTTCGCTCTTTTCTAAGAAACGTAGTGTCATAAGAACCATAATCTTTGCTTTATCTATGGATGGTTGGAAATTAAAATCAAACTCTTTGATTTCTTTTATATACGGGAAGTTCGCTACTTTTACACAGTCGGTAATTGCCTGCTCTGTCCGGAAGTTCATTTCTTTCTCCGTCAATTCGTAAAGTGCATCAAGTGCGGTCTTGTTTCCGGCAGCAATCATGTCTAAATAGGTATCCATGTGTTCTTTAAAACGATGTAAATTTAATTCTTCCAGGTTATTCATTAAACAGTTGTATGTATTCATAATGATATTCTCCTTTACTGAAATGGTAATTCTTCAAATGACAGCATACATTCTTCCAATGTTTTTTCGTTTGGATGCTGTTTCAGATATTCTTCTTGTTCCCGTTGTTCTTCTTCGTGTTCTCTACAGGATTCTTCTATAAGCGTATCGATTTCTTTCGCATACTTTTTCTTTAGGATTTCATAACCCTCATCGGAAAGAATAGTTTCTTCTTTGCTAACAGCCATGAAATCATTCACCCAGCAATCAAAATCCAGAGTTTTGCACAGATTATCTTTCAATGAAAATTTAATCTTGGATATAAACTGCTCACGATTCACGACATAAGGCAGTACCTGATTCATTCCTTTTATAAAAGTAAGTCTTTCACTTGGTGAAAAATGTGCGTACTGTCCAATGAGCCAATGGGGCTGTAAAAAAACGCCCTTAAAGAGCTGACACCGAATGCGGATGCATTCGGTGTCTCTTTGGTTATATGAATTATTTCATATTCTCTAGTTTTAGGGTACACAAAACAGACCACGTGCCTACGTGATCAATAAGTGTGGCTATTTTTCAATATATGTTATGCACATTTCATACTTCGTTGATGTCTGTTGTGATATTTATATAGGTTGAAACCACAAGATATTAAACAGAACTCCAAAAATACACTTTTCAAACCCCTTCGGAAGGCTCGCTTATAACTTCGGTCCCATTTCATGACACCAAATGCTCCCTCTGATTGTATGCTCCTGTTCATGCATAGCAAAGCTCCATGGATTGAACACAGATTGCTTACCACCTCTTCATGGATTGCTGTTAATTCTCGGTTCATTCGTATGGTTCGGTTTCCCTTTGCTTTTGGACAACATTTTTCTTTATATGGACACCCTTTGCAGTTCTCACATTCATACACTTCTTCTGTTCGTCCGTATTTATTTCCACGAACTGGACGCGTATATTTTAAGTGAAATTTCTGATTCTGTGGACAGATCAGTTTTCCGTCTTCATCTTGTTTGAAATTTACCGCGCGATAAGGATTATCTTTATATTTCTTATCCTTTGTTTCTTTTTCAAACATGGTAAATTTCATGAACTTTTCCATGCCATGGATTTGACAGAAGATATAGTTATTAAATGAACCATAACCAGCATCTGCTATAGGATATTTAGCATAATGTCCGTAAAGCTGTTTGAATTTTTCCATTAACGGAACAAAACAATCCATATCTGAAGCGTATTGTTTTACATCAATTGCTGCAATATATTCGTCACATACAGCAATCTGCATGTTGTATGCTGGTAATAGCTGATCGTTTCCCATATAATCTTTTTTTACTCGCATAAAAGTCGCACTTTTGTCTGTTTTTGAATAACTATTCCTTGATTCACCACAAATTTCTATATGGTTTGCATAGTTAGAGAGCCGAAAGCGGTACTCCTCCAACTGTTGATAGTGTCTTTGCTGAATACTTTTCCGGTGTCCTTTTCCCGATACAAACTTTTCCGGAACGAGCCCATACACTTCTTTGTATTTCTGCAGGATCTGATCCAGATATTCTATTGCGTATTCTGTCCTTGTTTCGAACTCTACACCTAAAAAGCACAGTTCTTCCTTGTTTATCTGTTCTAATAATTCTGTGACTTTCACAAAAACTTTATCTCGATTGTTTATGCAGGATTTCTTCCATACCCATGTGTATTTATTTGCGTTTGCTTCGATTTTTGTCCCATCGATATAAACGTGGTTAAGATCGACCTGGTCTTTTTCAAAAATAACCTGATTGATAGCTAGGAAGATATTTTCAATAGAATCAGTCAGTTCTTCTCTGATAAAATTTCCAAAAGTAGCAAAGGAAGGTGCAGCCATACCGTCCAGAAGCCACATATAACGAATGTCAGTTTTACATGATTTTTCCATTTTTCTCAGCGACAGATACCCATTCTCCATGAAAGAGAAGAGAATGACTTTCAGCATAATCGTAGGATTGTATTTTGGGCGACCTGTTTTGCTCTCCTTAACTGCAAAATATATTGTAAAGTCAATACTATCCATGATTTCGCTGAAACTGTAAACTGGATCAGAAATATCAATAATTTTTTCAATATCCAATGGTAATTTTAGCTGTCTTATAGTATAATTATCATTGGTGTTTTTAGTTAGTTGCATAATTAATTATACCCAAAAAAACGCTTAGGTCGCACGACCAATGGCATTAAGTTAAGATCTTATGCTATTTGAGGAAGAAGCAAAAATAAGCAACGATACACGTTTGAAAGTACAGATGTTGTATCGTTGCTATTTTATTACACACAAATAAGACGGATTTAATTCCGCCTATTTAGACTATTCTATTTTTAAAATTTATGCTACTCTATATAAGAAGCTTATCGGTGTCTTTGGTGACATTTTTCTTGGTCTTGACCTGTCTGGCCGGACTGGGGTCAAATACCTCGATATTAAAGCTTCAATATCATCGGGTGGAATTCGCTTAAGGAAGAACTCTCGACATATGTGTGCTGCAACAGAGAAATTTATCATATACACATGTTTTCTTTGTTTCTTTTGAATTACGGTTTTGGAGACTATAAGTTCAAAATAATTGTACATTATAAGTCGAGCATATATTTCTTGAAAGATGAATTCTACCTTTTTTGAATGGAAATGTAATAATCCAACTGTGTATTTTAAATTTCGGAAGGATGTTTCTATCCCCCATCTTTTACCATATAATTCTTTGATGATAATCGGCGAAAAAATTTCCTTATCAAGATTTGTCAAAATTACCTCATAAGAATTTTCGGATATTTTAAATCTAACAACACGAAACTTTAGATTATACATTTTAAAAGGCTCGTGTTTTTTGTTTTTACTTGGTAAATAGTCAAATCTTCGGTTGCTTTTTAGAAGTTTGTAGTGATTTCTATCTTTAAGCAATTCTTTTGCTTCGTTTGTCTGTTTGTAAGTTAAATTCAAATCTATATCAACATCAAACTCATTCTTATTAGGCAAGTCCAGTCCATGAATAATTCCTGAACTATGATTTCCAAAATCTTTTACACGTATGAGAAATTTCCAGTTTTTTTCTTGAATGTGGGCAAGGACATTGTAGGATTCGTAACCACGATCGGCTATGACAATAGCCGGATAAGTATTATCAGCTCTATCAACCATATCCACAAGTGCGCCTTTTTCATTCATGTTTCTAAACTTACAAACAAGGGCATCTACATAGGTGTTTGACAATAAATCATACATTGCATCTAAATGGAGCAGATTATAAGGTTTGCTACCGTCTTTCCCTTGAATATAAGATTCAGAATCTGCGGGGTTTGATGCTATTTGTATGTCAGAACCATCAACTGCAAGTAATCGATAACCTTTAAAGAGTTGAATGTTGTCTTTCATTGCCATTGTAGTGAAATCGTGAAACAAAGATTCAAATGCTTTGTAATGAATCTTACTTCGTTGCTGAATAAAAGCCGAGGAAGTTGGAGTTTCCATGGCACACCCAAACTGGTAGAGCAGCTCATTGTTAAGGCTTCTACCTTCCATTCCTAAAATGGACGAAATAACTTTATTAAATGGTAGTTTTCTGTTTCTTGTAAAATCACAATCAGGATTAGAAATATACTGGTTCATAGATTCGTTTAAATTTTTTTGAGATTTATCTAATAAATCGCGGATTATTTTTGCATTCAATTGTGTTCCTCCTGTAATCAAAAGATATTTCCTAATTACAAGGGGCACCTTGCTGTTTTTAATCAGTAAGGTGCCCGCACAATTTTGTATATTTGTCAAGTTTTTTAGCAAAAAAATCCCCCTACATATATTTCAATGTAGAGGGATAAACCTTAACTTAATGCCATTG
>JBGVGF010000008.1:0-2775 GCA_045121495.1 Faecalimonas sp. | reverse complement strand
CATAATTATTTTCCGCCTTTCTGCGAAAGGCACCAATGCGTCATGAAACATGTTGGCTGACTTTCGCTTCTTATTTTCTATTCTTGTTCCTTCTGATATTATTTTCCTATAAGACTGACACACTACAGAACACGTGGAGGTGAGTGGCGGGGCTGTATAGCGGCGACCTCGTATAATTATGTGTTGTCGGTCATCCGTTAAGGCATCAATGAGTGGCGCATAACAGTAGCCCGTAAACTTATCTCTTCCGAAGTCGACTCGATCTCGCCGGGTGACCAGTCACTGTCAGTTTTATAGCTATAAATTTCAGGAGGTTATTTTATTGTCATTTAAAATCTTAAAATTTAATTGCTGTGGTCTTGATGTCCACAAAACTTGGATCTATGCCTGTATTGGTATTACGGATTCCAATAATCGTACTGAATATAAGCAAGCTCGCTTTTCTTCCTTCACAAAAGGACTTAATGAGCTGTGTGATTGGCTTGCTAAGTACAACTGTACCGATGTCTGCATGGAATCTACTGGTAAGTACTGGATCCCTGTTTTTAACATCTTAGAGCAACACAATCTTTGGGTTACTCTATCTCATCCCAAATACACTAAGCCGATGAAAGGAAACAAAACCGATCGTAAAGACGCTAAATGGATCTGCGACCTTTACATGTGTGGAATGGTAAAACCATCTTTCATTCCACCAGCTGACATCAGAGAGCTTAGAGATCTTGTAAGATACCGATATAAGCTCACTTGTATGATTACTAGCGAGAAAAATCGTGCTCAAAATTGTCTTACAGTTTCTAACCTTAAACTTGACGATGTTTTTGATGACGTATTTGGAAAATCTTCTCGTTCTATTACAGAACATATTTTGCAACACCCTGGAGAAAAATTTGATGTATCACCTTTTGTTGACCGCAGGTGTAAATCACCTATTGAAAGGATACAAGCTGCTGTTGAAGGTAGCATTTCAAAAGAACAAGCTGTAAAACTTAGACAGTGCCTTAATCATATCGACGAACTTAAAAAGCACACTTCAGAAGTAGAACAGGAAATCTTTCGTCTCAGTGATAAATATGAGACTGCTTTAAACTTAATAAGAACTGTTCCTGGATTTGATAAGAATCCACTGACTGCTATTCAAGTGCTTTCAGAGATTGGCGGTGATATGTCTGTTTTCCCCTCAGCCAAACACCTCGTCTCTTGGGCCGGATGCTGTCCTCGTAACGATCAAAGCAATCAAAAAATCAAATCAACTAGGATTTCCCGTGCTGGTTCCTATTTTAAACCAGTTCTGGTACAAGTTGCAAATGCTTTAATCAAATCCAAAAAGCACACTGAATTTACTAATCGCTACAAGCGTATCAAAGCACGCCGTGGTCACAAGAAAGCCATCATTGCTATCTGTCGTATGATCCTAACCGCTATCTGGCACATACTCTCAGATTTAAAGCCATACACTCCAGAAGGCTTTCTAGAATCTCGTCCTGTAAAAGAAGAAAAGATTCTTTCTACATCACAGGCACTTAATCTTTTAAGGCAGCGAGGCTATGTCATCAAAGACGAGCCTTTACCAGCTTCCTGATTAGGTGTTGCGTTTATATTTAGTTTTTAAAACCAGCTTTTTAGGTGGTTTATTTGTTATGCCTTCTTTTGCTTGGGTAACCTCTACTTCTTTGTTTCAAACTTTTTCCTCCTTATCTTTTCTTCTTACACTAGTTCATAGGAGGCTCTTGCCTCTAATGCGCCAAGACGCTTCTCGTGTTCCTCCGCCTTATCTACCAGCAACGACGTAATGTCTCTGTCCAGTTTGCAGGCATTAATCTCATGTGTCAGACTTTCATTTACATAATCAATTTTGGTATCTAATCTGTCGAATCGCTGATTGACACAATTAAATCCCTGATTCATTTTCTCTGCCAATTTGTCAATTTCTCTAATCACTACATTGAACATCTCTCTGGTTTCCTGATCCATAATTTTTCCTCCTTTACGTTTTTTCGTTTATTATATTACTGTTCCAATTAAAGGGTAGGACGAGTATAGCACAGCGAATAGCCTATGTCTAGTTGGCATTTTCACCAAAACGAAATATTCCATTTTTATGCAAATTCTATTCCCTTTTTATTACTGCAATGCTATTATATAATACGTGAATGCATAATTCCATTTTCTTGACACGAAAGGACAACTATGAAAACCAATTATCATACACATACATTACGATGCCAACACGCGCAAGGCACGGAAGAGGATTATGTGTTATCCGCAATCAATTCCCAATTAGATATCCTTGGATTTACAGACCATGCACCATTCCCCGATATTGATTTCGGACTCCGCATGCCTTATGAAGAATTAGATGCTTACTTAGACACCATTGATTCCTTGTCCTGTAAATACTCTTCGGATTTAGTTTTATTAAAAAGCTTGGAAATTGAATACATTCCGGACTACACGTCCTATTATGAAGATTTGCTGTCAAAAAAGAAATTGGACTATCTGCTCCTTGGTGAGCATATTTTCAAGGTTCCTGACGGCAGTTTTCAGAATATTGCGTGTGCAAGATCCACCGATCTTTATCTCGAATATGCCCATGCTGTTGCATCCGCTCTGGATACCGGTTATTTCAAAATAGTCGCACATCCGGATCTTTTTTCATTGAACAAATTTGCCTGGGATAAGAACAGCGATGCTGCCACAGATATTATTCTGGAAGCTGCACTCCGCAATCATACTATTTTAGAATACAACGCCAACGGCTTTAGACGAGGCATT
>JBGVGF010000007.1:0-98315 GCA_045121495.1 Faecalimonas sp. | reverse complement strand
AGATACCAGTTTTAAGAAAGACAGGTATCCTGAACTTCAATTCTTATGTCAGTACACATCACCCAATTGCACCACCATACAAACTGAACTTTCCTTACATATGCCCACGACATTTACAGCAAGCTCTGCGCTATAAAAAGCCCCACGAAAAAAGTAGCCATAAATTTGACTACTTTTATTTCTATCACTTAGACAACTCAAAATTTACCAACGTACTTTCTGGCGTCTGCTGTCTTCTACAGCTTCTGATACTGCTTCGTTAAATGTTGGATGTGCCCGCATGGCATACATAAGTTGTCTTGAAGTCAGTCCATTTGCAATCGCGGTTGCAAGCTCTCCAATCATGTCGGTCGCTCTTGGACAAAGCATCTGCGCACCTAACAGCACATCACTATCCGCTGCAAATATTACTTTGATAAAGCCAATCTTTTCTTTTTTAATGATGGACTGGCCATTTGAACTCATGACGCATTTTCCACATCTGACAGGAACATGATATTTTTTTGCTTCCTCTTCAGATAGCCCTACAGATGCAATCTCCGGATCAGTGTACACACAGCTCGGGATAATTGACATGGAAACAAAAAGTCCGCTCGGCACCATATCCAACATATACGTCGGTTGCAAGCCATTCATTCTCTCTACAACATAACTCGCCTGTGCCGATGCTACATGCGCAAGCTGGACTCCTTCGATTACATCTCCAATTGCATATATTCCCGGAACACTTGTCATGAAAAATTCGTCTACAACAATTTTTCCTTTTTCTGTCTTAATTGACATACCCGGCGCAAACAATCCTTCTGTATTCGCACTTCTTCCTACAGAAACGAGTACGCAGTCCACATCGATCTTCTCCTGGTTCCCGTTTGTAAGAAACCGACCACGCAGTCCTCCATTCTTTTCTTCCACACTGTCCATAATACTGGATTTATATATCTTGATTCCTCTTTGTACCAAAATTTCTTCCAGCGCCTGCGCAAATTCCGGATCCATCTTAGGAAGAAGCCTTTCAGCAGCTTCTACAATCGTCACATCTGTTCCTAATGCATTAAATGCTGTCGCAATCTCGAGTCCGATCACACCTCCGCCAATAATCAGCATTCTTTCAAAACGGCTCTCATTTGTAGTCAAAAGTTCTTCACTTGTCATGACACCAGGAAGATTCATTCCCGGAATCTCCAGATAATTTGCCTTTGCTCCAGTTGCAATCAGAATGTTTTTCCCTTTGTAGATGACTTCTCCTCCATCTTTCATGCGAACATGTACACGCTTACTAAGCATGATTGTTGCTTCTCCATTTACAAATTCAATACCAAGTTCTTTGAATTCTGTTTCCAGATCATAACGCATCGCTGCTGCCGAATTGTCTTTGTATTCAAAAATCTTCTGTAAATCGAACTTTACATTCTCTGCCGAAAGACCGAATTTGTCACATTCCAGCATTTCTCGATATAACATGGATGCATGAACCAATGCTTTTGTTGAGATACATCCGCGATTCACGCATGTTCCGCCAATTTCATTTTTGTCCACAATTAATACAGACATTCCCAAACGTGCTGCTTTCTTTGCAGCAATATAGCCTCCTGGGCCTGCACCGATAATCACCAAATCATATCTCTGCTCCATAGCATCCTCCTATATTTCTTTTAAATCTAAATTTAATGCAATTCGTCTATCTGCCAATCAATTGGCGCAACCCCATGCTGCTCCAAAAACTGATTCGTCTGACTAAAAGGCTTGCTTCCAAAAAATCCCCTGTACGAGGACAATGGACTTGGATGTGGGGCCTCTAAAATCAGATGATTTGGATTATTCAACATGGATTTTTTCATTTGTGCCGGTCTCCCCCATAAAATAAAGACAATTGGACGATTCTGCTCATTTAAAACACGGATAGCCGCATCTGTAAACTCTTCCCAGCCAATTCCACGGTGCGAATTAGCCTGATGCGCTCTTACAGTCAATACTGTATTCAGCATCAGCACACCTTGTTTTGCCCATTTCGTCAAGTATCCGTGACTTGGAATCGTACACCCCAAATCGTCATGTAATTCTTTATAAATATTGACAAGGGATGGCGGAATCTCTACACCCGGCTTCACAGAAAAACAAAGTCCATGTGCCTGGTTCACTCCATGGTATGGATCCTGTCCTAGAATCACCACCTTCACTTCATTCAATGGAGCATAATGAAACGCATTAAAAATGTCATTTGCAGGCGGGAATATCGTATGAGTCTTATACTCTTCACTCACCTTTGCAAAAAGCTTTTTATAATACTCTTTCTTAAATTCATCTTTTAAAGCTTCTAACCATTCGCCACTGATTGCCGGCATCTTTTGTCCTCCTTAAAGTCTAACGGATAGACCTTTCTCTCTTAAATATTGTTTTACTTCTTTGATTTCTAACTCTTTAAAATGGAATAAAGAGGCAGCCAGTGCAGCATCCGCCTTTCCTTCTGTAAGTGCTTCATAGAAATGCTCTAACGTACCAGCGCCGCCAGAAGCGATAACCGGAATCGAAACTGCTTCTGAAATTGCTCTTGTAAGTTCCAGATCGTATCCCGCTTTTGTTCCATCTCCATCCATGCTTGTGAGAAGAATCTCACCCGCACCAAGCGCTTCCACTTTCTTTGCCCATTCTACCGCATCAATGCCAACATCAATACGGCCCCCATTTTTATAGATATTCCAGCCTGATCCATCTTCTCTTTTCTTTGCATCGATGGCAACAACTACACACTGGCTTCCAAACTTTTCTGCTGCTTCTTTCACCAGTTCAGGACGGTTGATTGCTGATGAATTAATCGAAATCTTATCCGCACCTTCTCGAAGCAGTGCTTTAAAATCATCTACAGTGCGGATTCCCCCGCCCACTGTAAATGGGATAAATACATTCGCAGCAACCTTTCGCACCATATCGACCACAGTCTCTCTCGCATCCGAAGAAGCTGTAATATCCAAAAACACAATCTCATCTGCTCCTGCCTCGTCATATGCTTTTGCGATTGCAACCGGATCGCCTGCATCCACCAGATCCACAAAATTAACACCTTTTACTACACGCCCATTATGTACATCCAAACAAGGGATGATTCTTTTTGTAAACATCTCTCTTCCTCCTACAGTTCCACAAAATTTTTCAATATCTGCATGCCAACATCACTGCTTTTTTCTGGATGAAACTGGCATGCAAATACATTGCCTTTTTCTACAGAGGCATGGATATGTGTGCTGTATTCTGTAGTGGCTTTTACGATTTCTTCCTCTTCTGCCTTCAAATAATATGAATGTACAAAATATACATAAGCATCTTCTTCAATATTCTTAAACAGTCGTCCTTCATTCTGCAAGTGAAGTGAGTTCCAGCCCATATGTGGAATCTTAAGACCTTCCTGATCCGGGATCTTGCAGATCTCCCCTTTCAGGATTCCAAGCCCCGCTACTCCCTTTGACTCATCACTTTTTTCAAATAATAATTGCAGTCCAAGACAGATTCCAAGAAAAGGGGTTCCCTTTTCTACTACCTGATAAATCACTTGATCCATCTTGTACTTTTTCAGATTTGCCATAGCATCTCCAAATGCTCCAACTCCCGGAAGAATCACTTTATCCGCATTTAAAATCGTATCTGCGTCGCGTGTGATCACTACCTCCTGTCCAAGCTTTTGCAGTGCTTTTTCTACACTTTTAATATTTCCTGCATCATAATCGATGATTGCTATCATTGTCTCTCATTCCTCTCGTCATCTGACGTCCAATTCAAACCAGAATTCAACGCCGTTTTTATAATTTTTCACGCCATACTCTTTGTGAAACAAATCCATGATCGCTTTCACAATGGAAAGCCCGATTCCGTTGCCACCATATTCTCTCGTTCGCGCTTTGTCCACTTTATAAAACTTGTTCCAGATATGCTCGATATCCTCCTGTGGAATTGGATTTCCTGTATTAAATACAGAAATTTTTGCAACTCCTTTTTCGTTGTTCACAACGACTTTGATATCGATAATGCGTTCTCCGGCCAAGTGATTCAATGCATTGCTCAAATAATTGCGAAACACCTGTTCCACTTTCCACTCATCTGACCATACGTTGACAGCCTCCGGTGCATGAATACGAACCTCTGCTTCTTTTTGTTGAATCATAATCTCTGTGCTTTGCACTATTCCATGTATGAGCGGCATCACATTGAAGCGTTCAAGTGCAACCTCTTCCTGACCATATTCCAGCTGGTTCAGTGTCAAGAGATTGCGGACCATCCTGTTCATCTTCCCTGCTTCATCCATAATAACATCACAGTAAAATTCTCTGCTTTCCGGATCTTCTGAGATTCCTTCCTTAAGTCCTTCTGCATATCCTTGAATCAAGGCGATCGGTGTCTTCAGTTCATGCGATACATTTCCAATGAATTCCGTACGCATAGTTTCCATCTTTTCTTTTTGTTCAATATCCTTTTGCAGTGAATAATTCGCACTCTTAAGCTCTGAGATTGTCTGCTCCAGTTTTTCTGACATGACATTAAAGTTCTCTCCAAGCACACCAATCTCATTCTCACCACCACTGGTGTATTTCGCATCAAAGTCCAGATTTGCCATTTTTTCTGAAAGCTCTGTCAGTTCCAGAATCGGATTTGCAATTTTCCTTGAAATGTACCATACAACAATACTTCCAATGAAAATCAACACAAACATAATATATAATGAAAATCTGGTGGACAGCATTACACTCTCCCTGATACTTTCAATCGGAGTACGGATCAAAAATGTGCTCCCATCGCTAAGATATCCCCACATTTCGATGTACTCTCCTTTGTATATTTCATAACTTCTATTAGACTCCAGCAATTCGCCTCTTCCTTGATTTTTCCCAAATAGATATCCATCCAACTGAAGCTTTAATTCTTCCGCCTGATACTCATCTGTCGTAATGATCAAGCGGTCTTCCACCATCACTTTCGGCTCTTTGACTATAATAAACATAATGTTTGCCACTTCGACTTCTTCATTTAACTGTTTGACCATTCCTTGGTAAGAGGAGCCGTTGTTTATCACAGCACTCTCCATCTTCTCGTAAACATCAATCAGCCTGTCCTGTTTTTTGTAAACATAATATTGCTCCAGAAACTGGCTGTTCACAAAGACAAATAAAAGCATGATCACCATTACCAGTCCAATAAAGATCGTAGCAATCTCTCTTTTAATTGATTTCTTCATGATTGATATATTCTTTCTGAATGTTACTGCGAAGAATTGCCTTCACGACGTTTGCACAACGGCGTTTCAAATCAGCTTCTTTCACAGTTCCCTTTTTCAGTCCTTCCAGTATTTCTTTTTTGTAAGACTTTCCACCCGGCATAACTAAGTCATTACCAGCCTGCATACAAAGTGCTGTACTAGCTGACCCTTTGCTTGTCGAAAACCAGTCTGTCATCACTACTCCCTCAAATCTCCATTCATTGCGAAGTACCTTGGTGCAAAGATCGTAGTTATTCGGTGCATAAACGCCATTGATTTTATTATAAGAAGTCATCACACCTTTTGCATTGCCTTCCCGTACTGCGATTTCAAATCCACGAAGATAAATTTCACGAAGAGCACGTTCACTTACATTACTTGATACTGCCTTACGATTCTCTTCCTGATTGTTACATGCAAAATGCTTAATCGATACGTAATACCCCTCTTCTGACTGTATCCCTTTTGTAATCGCTGCTGCCATTTTTCCTGAAAGAAATGGGTCTTCTGAATAATATTCAAAGTTTCTTCCACAAAGTGGATTACGATGAATATTGAGGGCCGGTGCCAGCCAGAATGTACATCCATACTCTTTCATCTCGTCATGGATGGCAATTCCGACTTCGTATAAAAGCTGCGTATTCCATGTCTGCGCCAATGCACATGCGACCGGAAATGCAGTTGTGAATTGATAGATCACATTCTCTTTTTCCGGATCCGCAAGCACACGCTTTTTCACGATTCCAGGTAACATACCAAAGAATGCAAATGCAGGATCAACTGCCTTTACAGCGCCATCTTTCATAACTGCTGAACGCTTTTGAATACGGATTCCCGCAGGTCCGTCACACAATGTGACATTCGCAAGCCCTCTGTCCCAGAATCTGGATGTGGTATTCCCTACTGAACCTGGCATCGTAAATCTTGTGTCGCCGCCAAACATTCCAATCCCAACTACAATCTCAACCATCTCTTCTTTTGTAAGCTGATTCACAAACACACGTACATCGTCATCCTGGCAGATCCCCGGTGTCTCATATCTATATATCATCTTTTTAAAGGCAGATGAATCTATCACAAATTCATTTAACCCAGTCTCTTCCTCCTTGCTTTCTGCCGCTTTTAATTGTTCAAATGCTTCTTTCACAGGACAGATATTATCATGCTCTGATACTACAACATCTTTTTCCAACAAAAGTGCGGCGCAAGGAACTGTGTTACGTGAAGAATTACCTACACGTACAATATATTTTCCTGCCTCTAAAATATAGCTCGCATCTGTTTCTTTATAACTCGCTAACTCTTTCAAATCAAATGAAAGTTCCACAATCTCACTCTTCTGAGGTAAGAGGTCTGTCGTCTTTACAAATGCAGCAAGACTCTGGTATGCCTTGTCCATTGTACCTCCGGGCGCACTTACATAGACCTGTACGACTTCTTTTCCTGCAAACAGATGCCCCGTGTTGGAAACAAGTACATTTAGATGTACTTTTGAGCCTTCCAACCGCACTTTGCGGACTCTGATTGCAAAATCAGTATAACTAAGCCCATATCCGAAAGGATAACGCGGCTCCACTCCAAAACTGTCAAAATAACGATATCCTACATAAATACCTTCTTTATAATATTCATTTTCCAAATCGCCGTTTAAATAACTAAATTCTTTTGCAAATGGAATATCGGTGTACTTCTTTGCCCATGTATCAGAAAGCTTTCCAGAAGGATTCACTTTTCCTAAAAGCATATCTGCAACCGCAGTTCCACCTGCCGTTCCAAGCTGACATAGAAATGCAACTGCATCAATTCCAGCTATCTCATCAGCAAATGCCATATCAATCTGCGAACCGCCATTGATCAAAAGAATAAAATGCTGATAACTCTCTGCACATTTCGCGATATTGATTCTCTCAATATCGGTTACGTACATATCTCCCTTTTCTTCACGGCGATCCACACCTTCTCCGGCCTGACGGCTAAGTACATATACACAATAATCCGTGTCACTCGATTTTATATCTTCATCGTCAATCAGTCTCCCATTTGTTCCCGGGTATTCTGCTAAAATTGACATCGGATTCTTGATTACCTTTTTTAATCTTCCTTTTCGGAATTCTTCTGCTCCTTTTGCATAGGCATTTTCATAATCCTCAATCCATCTTCTCGTGGTAATCTCAAAGCCGGCTTCTTCCATTCCTTCTAAAATCGTCACACTATGCCTTTCATTCACATCACCTGAACCTGTCCCACCTTTGATCGTATGGGATGCTCCCGTGCCGTACAATGCGACTTTCTTCCCTTGAATTGGCAACGCTCCTTTATTTTCCAAAAGGACAATACTTTCACAGGCTGCTTTGTATGCAATCTGCAGATTTCTTTTTTCCCGCTCGTTCGCTTCACTGCTATAAGAAGCCTTGGTCAACAACTTTTCCACATTCTCACCTCGTTATTCCACTTCAAATTTATATCCCATGCCCCAAATAGTCTTGATATAATTCCCTTTCTCACCCAGTTTGCTTCTGAGCTTTTTCACATGGGTGTCAATCGTTCTTGCATCCCCAAAATAATCGTAATTCCAAACATTGTTTAGAATTCGTTCTCTATTCAGCGCAATCTTCTGATTTTCCACAAAATACACCAGTAGTTCAAATTCTTTTACACTCAACTCAATCTCCTGCCCATCGATCCTGACAATATGAGCAGTTTTATCAATCTCAATTCCTCCAGCATTGATCACTGGCTCTGCAATAGAACCTTTCGATCTTTTTAGCAGTGCAGACACCCTTGCCACCAGAATCTTTGGACTAAATGGCTTTGCAATATATTCATCCACACCAAGTTCAAAACCTTTCAGCTCATCACGCTCTTCACTTCGCGCAGTCAGCATCATAATCGGCATATTGGAGTTCTTACGTACCTCCTTACACACTGCCCATCCATCCAGACGAGGCATCATCACATCTAAAATCATCAGTGCAATATCCTGATTCTCATAAAATACATCCAACGCTTCCACTCCATCTGCTGCTTCTAAAATATGATACCCTTCCTTACTCAGGAAATCTTTAATCAATTTACGCATTCTGCTTTCATCATCTACGATCAAAATTTTTATTCTATCCATATCTTCACCTCTTCCAGTTTCTCTTTTCATCCTATCAGAGATTTATGTCAATTTTGTGTTCTGGTCAGACAGCATAGTCTTTTCAGAATTATATCATTATTTCTTAAGTGATAAAAGTCTCTCTTTTTCTTCTTTCGATACACGGTAAGATTCTCGGATTTTCTGAATCGCTTTGTTATGCGTAAAATCATCCAAAGAGCCTTTTTCTAAGTATTTCCATGTTTTTTCTGAAAATTTGATGTAGCATATGGAAACTGCCCAGGCAACAGCCATCTTGACGTAATAACCTTCCTGTCTGACTTCATCAAAAGCAACAAACATTCTATCGATACAGTTTTCAGTAATGAAATGGTCAAGCATGGAAACGATCGCAAATCTTACCTCAAATTCATTCTCGCTTTTCAAATATGGCTCTAAAAAGGCAAACCAGTATTCCATGTCTTTTTTCATAAATTTCCATGTACTGCAGCAACAGTCGCAGATTGCCCAGTTATTCATTAGCGGTATATATTTCTTTAAATATTCTGTCTGTTCCTCGCGGCTTAACTTCCCATAACCGATCAAAAGACCTTTTATCATGAGTTCTTCATAACAACTTTTCGAAAGATCTTCCCATTCCTCCTGCCAGTTCTGCTTTGCAGCCCATTTTGCAATCTCACGGATTTTGGGCATACGCACTCCAAGCATACTGTCAAGTCCTGGTACCAATGACTGATGAAATTCCTTATATTTTTCTTCTACTGCTTCATTAAGCTTTGTTCGCAAAGTCTGACAAATTCCCATTCGCCCTCTACCTCTCCTTCAAAAGGATGATTTTTTGTTATTTTTTCAAGCTGATTTTTCAGCCTTTCTGCCTTCGCTGCATCATTTTCGATCACCAGTGCATATGCATACTGTGTTCGGAGCACAGACGGAAAATTTTTCATTGATTTCATAAAGGCGTTAATCTCTTTATCCTTGAATTGTGTAAGGATTGTTTCCCGTTTTTCCCCTAAAATCTCACAAAATACCTGGTCAATCTGCAATAGCATTTTCTGCAGTCCGACCATAGCATTCTTTGATTGTACTACTTCACCAATCGCCTGATTCGTCTTTTCAAATAGATGCATATCCATCAATCGGTTGCAACGCATTGCTTCAATAGCAGCAGCCAGACTGTTTTGCATCTCTTCCTCAGTTGGTTTCCGAAACCATTCTTCTGGCATATCTTTTAATCGTACACCCTCTGTCTGCATCTCATTTACTTTTAACTGAAGCCAAAGTGCCCTTAGCGCCTCTGGGTGCTTGCCGAGCGTCAATGCATTGTAACCATCATTGTCAATTCCATTTAAATGCATTGGAATGCCATTTGTGATTGCAAATACGATTCCAATAAAAATCACAGCAAGATATAGACCATTCATAAATGAATTCCAGCTAAAGCATCTGAATAGAACAAATGCCCCAATCGAAACGAGCAGATTCATGATAACTCCGCCGAAATTGTATAAAACATATGGCATTGTCCCATTCTGCATCGCAGGCGGCGCCATAAGGCATTGTCCTCCGGTTCCTGCAAGCGCATATCTTCCAACATGAAATTTTCCTTGCTTTTTGTATAAAATAAAACTGTCCACACGAAATGATACAAACCGGTATCCCGTGAGTAGTCCGAAAATAAGGTGTCCGCCTTCGTGCACAATAATCTGCAAATAGATTGCCACAATTACACCTATTAAAAAGCAAACAATTTCAATCCACTTTTCATTTTCCATAGTTATCATCTCCTTTTCGACATTCTATCATAAGTTGTCGAAAAACAAAACGCGATTACCAATATTTTAAACTGCCGGTTTACTTGACTTTTCTCCAAATCCTACATATAATAACATTACGTTTGCGAACCACGTATTATCCTTTTTAGGGCTTGTACTGGTTTCGACGGGGGTTTTGAAGTTAGGGAAGCCATCTGCGGTGCGGGACCGCACAACAATCCGCAATTAAAATTAAACGCAAACGAAAATTTAGCGTACGCTGCCTAGTGGCAGCAGTCGACCTTAAGTCGCTCACTGCTTAAGAGTTCGGCTTCGACCAGGTGAGGCACTTCGTTTCCAAAGCTTTGCGGGAATGGAAGAATTTATGAAGCTACTAAAGTGGATAGCCTGTCATTAGGCGATTCATGGAGGGAATGTCAAAATAATGACTGTGATGGGAGATGCCTTAAGGGATAGGCTTTCGGACAGGGGTTCGATTCCCCTCAGGTCCACTAAAAACACCTTATTTTATAAGGGTTCTAGAGATGCAAAAAGGGAGTGTCGCAAAATAACAGAGGAATCAGTTACTTTGCGACACTCCCTTTTCTGTTTTTAATTACACACAATGCGTAAATGATTTTGTAAATTTGTAAACGGTTCTTGTCTGATATACTTCTCCCGCCTTACGTACCGGACTTTGGAAGTCCTCATGGTTGATCGCATCTGGGTAATACTGTGTTTCAAAACAGATTCCCTGACGATGCTTGTACACGATTCCATTCTTTCCTTTTTCTTCTACAAGGAAATTTCCTGAATAGATCTGTACTCCCGGAAGATCTGTAAATACTTCAAGGCGAATGCCACTGATATCTGCATCCATTTCCGCTACTTTTGCAAAAGCTCCTTTATTATTCAAGCACCAGTTATGATCATAACCTTTTCCAAATTCCAGTGCTTCGTACTTTTCTTCAATATCTCTTCCCACTTCTTTCTTCACGCGGAAGTCCATTGGAGTTCCGTCTACCGGCGTAATTTCTCCTGTTGGGATTGACTCAGCATCTGCTCTTGTGTATGCATCTGCATCTACCCATACGCGATGATTTAAAATGGAACCCGATGCATGTCCGTTCAGGTTAAAATAGCTGTGATTTGTCATATTGACAATGGTATCTTCTTCCGGTACGCCACGATAATCAATCTGGACTTCGTTCTCATCTGTTAAAGTGTACTTCACTTCAATGTCGAGCGCACCTGGATACCCCTGATCTCCGCTCGGACTATGTAAACTGAAACAAATGCTGTTTTCTGTCATTTCTTTTACATTCCAGATACGAAAACTGTAAAAATCCAATCCACTGTGCAAGTTGTTGTTACCATCATTTTTATCAATCTGGTACTCCTTCCCATTTAATTTAAAAGATGCGTTTCCGATTCTATTTGCATTTCTCCCTACAGTCGCACCAAAAAATGTCCCGCTTGGACCTTCATATCCAATTGGATCATCATACCCCAGCACTACATCGATCATATTCCCGTCTTTATCTGGTACCAGCAAAGAAAATAATGTTGCTCCAAAATCACTTACTTCCATCACCATTCCATTTTTATTTTCGAAGATATACAGCGTAGCTGCTTCTCCTTTTGTATTTTTTCCAAAGCTTTTTTGTCTCATACGTTTTCTCCTCTTTTGCTTGTTGATCATTATTCCAACTGTTATAATATTATTTAATCACAATAGGAGGATAAAATCCATGTATACTTTTATCGTAAATCCAAATGCCAGATCCGGTTTAGGAAAAGTAGTTTGGAATGAATTAGAAACTATTTTAAAAAAACGAAACGTCCCTTTTGAAGTATTTTTTACAAAGCATCAGACACACGCCACATCCATCACAGCAAAGATCACATCGGACGGCAACGAGCATACTATCGTTGCACTTGGCGGTGACGGCACAGTAAATGAAGTCGTGAATGGGATTCAGAATTTTGAGAAAACCATTCTTGGATATATTCCAATCGGATCCAGCAATGATTTTGCAAGAGGTCTTGCACTTCCTACCGATCCGATCAAGGCACTGGAAAATATTCTGGATGGACAAAATCTTACTCCAATGAATGTAGGCGAGCTTTCTTACAAACACAAGAAACGCCGTTTTGCAGTAAGCTGCGGTATCGGTTTTGATGCTGATATCTGTCATGAGGCTGTCGTTTCCAAATTGAAATACATATTAAACAAATTAAAACTGGGGAAACTTACTTATGTGGGCATCGCTCTGCACCGACTCTTTGTCGCAAAGCCATGTACTGCAACTATCACTTTGGATCAAAACAAATCGATCACACTTCCATCTACTTACTTTGTTGCAGTCATGAACAACAAGTACGAAGGAGGCGGTGTCAAATTCTGTCCAAAGGCAGATCCAACGGATGATTATCTTGATATTATGATCGCAGCAAATGTTTCAAAATTAAAAGTACTCTTACTTATTCCATTGGCACTTTTTGGATGGCATACTTTCTTTAAAGGTGTATATATTTATAGATGTAAACAAGTTTCCATACATGCTCAAAATGCATTACCTGTTCATACCGATGGCGAGCCAATTTTCCTTCAACACGACATCACTGCTGCGTGCCTTTCTGAGAAGCTGCGTGTAATAACTTCGAAGAAAATGTAAAGATTTTGAAAGTTTTTTGAAAGAATGTTGTGACTCTGAGAAAAAAATGCTATAATCACCTCGGTTTTAGAACTTTAAAGCGATAAGAAGGTGTTAATATGAAGATGCTGTTTCAAAAATATAAGCATGCCTGGGTCTTCTTATATGGTTTCATATATATGCCCTGGTTTCTTTATTTAGAAAAGCACGTTACACGAAAATACAACATAATACACACTGCATTTGATGAAATGATTCCATTTATCGAATATTTTATCATTCCGTATTTATTATGGTTTTTATTCATAGCTGCCACAGTGCTCTACTTTTTCTTTAAAGATAAAAAAGAATTTTATAGGCTTGTGGCCTTTTTAATAACGGGGATGACCATATTCCTCTTTTTTTCTACGCTTTATCCAAATGGCCAGATTCTCCGTCCAACAACCTTTGAACGGAACAATATATTTGTTGACATGGTGAAGTTACTTTATAAAAGCGATACACCTACCAATATCTTCCCGAGCATACACGTTTACAACTCGATTGGCGCATACATTACCATACATCGCAGCGAACTGCTCAGAGAAAAGAGATTTGTACAAACTGGTTCTCTTATATTGACTGTACTTATCATTCTCTCTACTCTGTTCCTTAAACAGCATTCTATTATAGACGTAATTGGAGCTGTCCTGCTATCCATGATTGTTTATCGATTTGCATATGCAACAGAGCGAAAGCGTTCACACGCTCTGTCAAGGTTACCAATATAGGCTGCCTGAACTTCGTTCAGACAGCCTATTTTTAGATTACTTCTTCAAACAAACGATATAATTTCTGATTCAGATCATAGACTTCTTTTTCGGTAAATTTCACTTCGTCACGATCATAAGTCATGATACCATTAATTTCTTCCTCAATATCACTAGTCTGTGTATATACCGTACTGCAAAGTCCATTTACAAGATTTGGATAAATCTCATCTTCCCATAAACGTTTGTAATTTGTAGTCAACTCTTCTTTTGAACTAAAAGACTGGTATCCAAACTCTTTTTCACAAGCCAAATGTCCTGGCATTGCAAATGAATATCCGCCAAACTCAGTCAATGCTACCACTCGGTCTTTTTGGGGCTGTACTTTTAATCCTGGAGAATAGTTATGAATACTATACATATCTCCACCATGTTGGTCAAACCATCCACATGCTTCATTCACGAATCTTCCTGGATCGATACTCTTAATCAATTCCGTTGCTTTTCTTGCATCGAACTGTCCCCATCCTTCGTTGAATGGAACCCAAACAGCAATTGATGGATAATTGTACAACTGTTCCACCATTTCCTTCAAGTCATTGTAATACTGAGCTCTTCCTTCCGCATCATCACGTTTGAAGATCTTATAGTGATTGTCTTTTACACCTCTTGCAAACCAGTCAAATGCATTTGTAAGATATGTAACAAAAATCATATTATAATCTCCGCCGCCATTTGGCATATCCTGCCATACAAACATACCGATTTTATCGCAGTGATAATAGAAACGCTCTGGTTCCACTTTAATATGTTTCCGGATCATATTGTATCCCAATTCTTTTAATTTCACGATATCATATTTTAAAGCATCATCCGTAGGTGGTGTCAAAAGACTTTCCGGCCAATATCCCTGGTCCAAAACCCCATTAAAAAAGACTGGTTTGTTGTTCATGAAAAATCTTAAAATACCTTTACTGTCTCTATTTACTGAAAATTTTCTCATACCAAAGTAAGATGCGACCTCATCTTCCCCGTATGTTACTCTTAAATCATATAAATGTGGTGTATCTGGTGTCCATGCCTTGAATTCGCCGATTGGAACGACCACATCTGCATTTGTTTCTACCGAAACTTCTGTCACCAAATCATCCGCATCAAGGATTTTAACAATCGCTTTTCCGGCGGGTCCGTTTGTATGGATATGAATCTTTACTGCACAGTCATCAAACATTGGAGTGATTTTAAGCGCCTTTACATAATTTGCTGCAACACTTTCCATCCATACCGTTTTCCAAATACCGCTCTGTGGTGTATAAAATAAAGAACCATATTTTCCCTTTTTTACAAGTTTTTGTTTCCCACGGGCATGTGGTTTTTCTTCCGTCATATCCTTAACACAAAGTGTAAGAACATTTTCCCCTTCAACCAAATATTCCGTAATGTCAAAACTGAATGAATTGTATCCGCCTTTATGTTCTCCAACCTTGTTTCCGTTCACTGCAACCGAACATTCCTGGTCGACTGCACCAAAATTTAAGAGAACTCGTTCTTTCAGAAATCCTTTGGGAAGCAAAAAAGTCTTTTTATAATGTAGAAAATCTTTTGGCATTACAATTTTTTGTACACCAGATAATAAAGTTTCCGGAGAGTATGGAACCAAAATAGTTCCATCGTATTCCGTTACCGTCTTCTCTTGGTTAATGCAATATTCCCACTTACCATTTAAATTGAGATAACTGTCTCTCACAAGATTTGGTCGTGGGTACTCTGGAAGCGGATTTAGCTGACTCACTTCCTGTGCCCATCTACTTTTTAACTGGATCATATGAAACCTCTCCTATTTTTTCTTTTTTCCGAGTTTAATATTCTGAAATACTTCTGATTGTAAACCTACAGAAATCAATACGAGGATTCCCATGATAACTGATTGCCAGTGAACTGAAACACCATTTAAATATGTAAAAATTGTATTGATAATGAAGTAAATCATCATACCAAAGAATGTACCAGAGAATTTACCTTCTCCTCCTGACAGTTTAACACTACCAATTGCACACATAGCAATCGCATATGTTTCATACACATTACCGGCACTGAGTGTAGCACTACCACTGTTAGATGCTAAGAGTACACCTGAGATAGATGCAATCACACCTGAAAAAATAAACGCTTTGATTGTAATTTTATCTACATCAATTCCCATCATGCGGGCCGCTTCTTTATTACCACCTACTGCATACATACCCATACCAAATTTTGTATACTTACCAATATACATACAGAGAAATACGAGTATAAAAAGAATCGGAATCAAAATAGAAATCCCTGCTTTTACATCCAGGAAACCTTTTAAAAATTTCAAACTTGCAAATCTCATGATTCCATCTGGAATTTTTACAGAAGCATGTGCAATGATTGAAATCAAACCTCTGAGAGCAAACATCATAGAAAGCGAAGCAATCCATGAGGAAATTCTCATTTTTGTTACCATAAAACCAATCATGTAACCTGAAACAACACCTGTTAAAATACCAGCAGCAATCCCGAGTATTGGATTTATTTGTCCGACAACACCCATTACTACTCCTGCGAGGGCATATACTGCACCTGCCGATAAGTCGATTTCTCCTAAAAGGATAACATATGTCATCCCAATTGCAAGAAATCCACCGTTTTTGGCTGCCTTTAATAAAATATTGAATATATTTGTTGCCGAAAGGAAATTTTTATCAGCAAATGCGATACTTGCTGCAATTACCAAAAGTAAAAATGCTAAGATAGTACTTTTGGAATAAAATGAATTGTAAATTTTTTTTATTTTGTTCATACTCCTTAACCTCCTACTTAGCCTGTTCCCTTTGAATAAATACCGCGAATACAATGATAAGAGCCTTTAATACTTGAGCATATTCATCAGGAATATTGTTCATAACACAAGTTAATGTAATCATCTGCATAATTAGTGCACCAACTACTGTACCAAATACATGTGGTTTACCACCTGTCATTGGTGTACCACCAATAACTACTGCAGCAATGGCATCCAACTCTGCTAATTGTCCTAATGAACTACCCGCTGCTACTGTTACTCTGGCTGCCTGAAATACACCAGCAAATGCAGCTAAAATCGAGCTGAGCCCGTATACGATCATCAATGTTTTTGCGGCATTGATACCAGCAAGTGAACTTGATTTGATACTGTCACCAACTGCCTGAATTTGTCTTCCTAGAACAGTTTTTGTTGCCAAAATCCAAATAACAATTACTGAAATTACAATTGGAACGATTTGAACAGGAATAATACCTGCAATTTTGTATGAACCCCAAAGTGCAAGTTCTTCACCTACAGCACCTAATTTGTTGAAATATATATCACGGCCGTCACAAAGCACCTGTGCAACCCCACGAATAGCTAATTGCATACCTAGTGTAATTACCATCGCCTGTAATTTTAATTTACCAACAAAGATACCATTAATACATCCTACCAATAAAGATGCAAGTACCGCTACAATAAGTGCAGGAATCAATCCTATACTTGTCATATATTTTGCTGTCATAACACCCGCCAATGCCATAACAGAACCAACACCAATATCAATACCACCTGTTGAAATGACAAGTGTCATACCCATGCCACAAAGGATTGTAGGACAAATCTGTGTAATGATGTTGTTTAATGTGCCAGGTGCAAAAAAGTTATTTGTAAATATAGAGTTAAATACAATAAAAAACAACAACATCGTAATGGCACTATATTTTTGGACTAAAGCCATTTTATCTTGTTTTGTTTTAGCCATTCTTCTTTCCCTCACTTTCACTACCCTTTGCAATCAATTCCATAATCTTGTTTTGATTAATATCTTTATCGATCACTTCACCAACTGCTCTGCCATCTCTCATTACGATAACCCTGTCACAGTTTCTTTCAAGTTCAGCGATTTCAGAAGAAATCATAAGAATTGAAATACCTGCGTCAGAAAGTTCCTGAATAAGCACTTCGATTTCTGCTTTTGCGCCTACATCAATACCACGTGTAGGTTCATCAAGAATGATTAATTTCGGATTCATACACATCCATCTGGCAAGTAATACTTTTTGCTGATTACCACCACTCAAATTACAAATCAACTGTTCTGGAGTAGGTGTTTTGATTTTCAATCTTTCGATATATTGCTTTGCAATTTCATCCTGCTTTTTGTTGTCCACGAATCCCATCTTTTGAATCTTCGGAAGTAAAGCAAGTGTCATATTTTCTTTTACAGATAAGTGTGGCACAATACCTTCTGTCTTACGGTCTTCTGTACAGAATCCCATACCTTTATTAATAGCGTCGGATGGTTTTTTAATGTTTGCCAGTTCTCCCCACCAGAATACTTCACCTTCATCAGGTTTACGTGTACCAAACAACACTTGTGCCAATTCGCTTCGCCCAGAGCCAAGCAGACCTGAGAGACCAAGAATTTCACCTTTTTTAATATCGATACCAATACCATTGAGTCTCATACCCTGACGGATATTTTTCATTTCAACTGCTGTTTCAGCTTTATCGAACTTATATCCTGATTTACTACGTTCCAATGTAACTGTATCTTTACCAACCATTAATGAAATTAATTTAAACTGATCAAGTTCTTCTATATCGTAATCACCGACATATTCACCGTCTTTGAATACGGTAAGTCGGTCCACAATTTCAAAGATTTCATCCAGCTTGTGGCTAATAAAAATAACACTGATACCTTTTGCTTTCAATTGTCGGATGATACGGAATAATACTGCTACCTCCTTCTTATCCAAAGAAGATGTAGGTTCATCCATAATAACTAATTTTGCATCAAGACTTACTGCTCTGGCAATCGCAACCATCTGTTGAATCGCTGTAGAGTAGTTCGAAAGTGGCTTTGTTACGTCTACCTCGATTCCCAAATCTTTCAGGATATGTTCCGCTTCGGAAATCATTTTTTTACGATCAATTGCTCCAAATTTCGTTCTTGGTTCTCGACCAAGAAATAAGTTTTCATATACGGTCTGGAATAAGACAAGATTTAATTCTTGATAAATAGTAGAAATACCTACTTCGTTTGCTTCGATAGGAGTCTTGCAATCAATTTCCTTTCCATCGAACTTAATTGTTCCTCCATTTTTTTGATAAATACCTGTCAACACTTTGATCAGTGTAGATTTACCAGCACCATTTTCCCCCATGAGAGAGTGCACTTCTCCCTTATTTACTGTGAGTTGTACTCCTTTTAAGGCACGTACACCAGGAAATGTCTTTTCCAACCCTCTAATCTCCAGTAAAACTTCTGACATATGATTACTCCTTTCCACTTTGTTTTTCCGTTTTAATTTATGTAATAAAAAGACTGTCGCAAAAAGTAATCTTTTTGCGACAGTCGATATAGATTACAATTTGATATTAGAATCCTACTGATACATCAACGTTCTCTTTTGTATAAAGTGTATCTGGGTTAACGATTGCTGGTTCAACAGATTCGCCATTGATTAATGCTGTGATTGTTTCAACAACGATTGGTCCGAAGTATGGTGTACATGTACAAGAAGCTAATTGTGTACCTGCTTCTACTGCTTCTAAGGCTGCTTTTGTTCCGTCGATACCAAGTGTAAGGATATCTGTACCTGGTACTAAATTGTTAGCTGTGATAGCATTCATAGCACCTTGAACCATGTCATCTGTTACAGCAAATACAGCATCAATGTTTTCTCCGCCTTGAGCCTGAATAATGTTTTCCATAACATCCTGAGCATCAGCCATTAACCAGTTACCGTTTTGTTCAGCAACTACTGTAAAATTATCATTAAGACCTTCTACAAATCCTTTTTGTCTGTCTGTAGATGTTGATGATTCATATCCACCGTTGATAATAACTACGTTACCACCATCTGGTAAAGCTGCATTTAAAGCTGCTGCACATTGAGCACCTTCCCAAACAAAGTCAGAAGCGATAGCTGTTGTATAGTGAACACCTGCTTCTCCATCAATTGCACGGTCAACTAAGATAACTGGAATTTCAGCTTCCATAGCTTCTTGTAAAACATCTTGAAGACCATTGTCTTCCAATGGTGCTACTACAAGATAGTCTACGCCAGAAGCAATCAAGTCAGCGATATCTGATGCCTGAGTAGCGATATCACCTTGTGCATCTTTTACTACAAACTCTCCACCTGCTTCTTCAACTGCCGCTTTGATACTGTCTGTCTCTGTTGTTCTCCAAGAAGACATGCTGTCTGTTTGAGAGAATCCAACCGTTTTTCCTGCGAGAGGTCCTTCATTTCCCGAACCGCCTTCATCATCAGAGCTTCCACAAGCTACTAATGATAACATCATTGCGCCTGCTAATACGAGTGCTAATAACTTTTTCATAATTTGTTCCTCCTCCTTGAACATCCGTTATTTATTACAGTTTTTATGATATCATTTTTTATTTATTTTGACAAGAACCAAGCTTTTTAAACTATTTTTTTCTATTTTTTCCACAAATTTATTGTCTGATTTTTGTTTTTATGGTATATTCATTTCATAAATTATGTAATGTTTATTGCATTTAAATCATATTTTCAACATAAATTATGAAAGGAAGTCGTTAATCATGCAAAAAAGAAAGACACATAACATCCGGATCAGCAAAGATCGAGACATCTCATTGTATCTTGGAAACCCTGAGCATTTCGACCGAATTATTAAAATCGGAAAAGCTCTATCCGTTCCGGCGCGTCTGCAAATTATAGATATTTTAAAAAATACACCGCGTTCTCTCCAAGAGATTGCTGCTCTCTTAGACATTCCACTGTCTTCTACGGCGCTTCATATCAAGACTCTAGAAGAAGCAGGACTTATTATCACAGAAAATCAACCTGGTGCCCGCGGTTCCATGCGCGTATGTGTATGTAGTTTCAATACATTTTCACTCACACTGTTTAATGCCGATGTAGCCTCTATCGATAAAACCGTTTCATTAGAAATGCCTATTGGCAACTATTTCGATTGCAGTATCCATCCAACTTGTGGAATAGCAGACGAGAATGGCGCAATCGGTGCATACGACTCTGTCAACACTTTCTTTTCTCCGCAAAGAACACAGGCACAGCTTATCTGGTTTTCCAAAGGCTATCTGGAATACCGTTTTCCAAACATTCTAAATTCCGCACTTGATGTACAGGACATTTCGTTCAGTCTGGAGTTGTGTTCAGAAGCTGCCGGATTTCTGGAGAACTGGCCTTCCGATATTACAATCTCCATCAATGGTATCGACACCGTTACTTACCTCAGCCCTGGTGACTTCGGTGCCCGAAGAGGAAAGCTTACCCCTGAAATCTGGGCAAATGGCTCTACACAATATGGATTATTAAAAACTTTCTCCGTTAAAAACGATGGATGCTATATTGATGGACATCTTCAGAACACCTCTATTACATTGAAAAACCTGAATTTGTCCGGACATCCTTATATTTCTTTCAAGGTTTCTGTAAAAGAGAACGCAAGACACGTAGGAGGAGTCAATATATTTGGCAAAAAATTCGGAGATTACCCGCAAGGAATCATTATGAATATCACTTACGAATAAAAAAAGACCGAAAGTTTTCACACTTTCGGCCTTTTCTTATTCTGTTATTTCATAAAATTTCTCATACAATTTTTCGTGCAGTTTTTTTAGTTCTGATTCCACAAACTTATTTTCCTCACGATCATATGTCATAAGTCCGTTGATTTCTTCTTCTATATCGCTGGTCTGCGTATAGATTGTACTGCAAAGCCCTTGTTCCAGATTCGGATACACTTCTTCTTCCCAAAGCCTTTTGTAATTCGCAGTCAATTCTTCTTTGGTTTTATAATGTTTATAACCAAATTCCTTCTCACAAGCCATATGCCCAGGAATTGGAAATGCATAACCGCCAAACTCTGTGAGCGCAACGACCCTGTCTTTTTGAGGTCTTACTTTCAATTTACGAAGATAGTTGTGAATACTGTACATATCTCCACCCTTCTGATCAAACCATCCACAGGCCTCGTTAATCAAACGTGAGTTATCCACAGTTTTTATCAATTCAGTCGCTTTTGATGCATCAAACTGTCCCCATCCTTCATTGAAAGGAATCCAGACTGCAATGCTTGGATAGTTGTACAATTGCTGCACCATTCCTTTTAAATCTTCGTAATATTGCTTTCTTCCAGCTTCGTCTTTTCTTGAAAACAAACCATAATATTTGTCTTTGATAATGCGACCATACCAATTAAAAACATTGGTAAGATACATCACATGCAAAAGATTGTATTCTCCTCCTCCGTTTGGCATATCCTGCCATACGATCATCCCAAGCTTATCACATAAATAATAAAAGCGATCTGGTTCAATCTTAATGTGCTTTCGAATCGTGTTGTAACCAAGTTCTTTTAATTTCAAAATGTCATATTGCAGTGCTTCTTCGGTCGGCGCAGTGAGAAGACTCTCCGGCCAATATCCCTGATCCAGCACGCCGTTAAAGAAAAATGGTCTGTTATTCATATAGAAACGAAGTATTCCCTTCTTATCTCTTCCCACAGAAAACTTTCTCATTCCAAAATAAGACACCACTTCATCTTCTCCATAATTCACACGCAAATCGTATAAAAACGGATTTTCCGGAGACCATGCCTTGAACTCCCCTAAACAAATCACCGCTTCGCTTTCTGAGTCGACAGACACTTTGCTAACTTCATTGCCGCTTTCTAAAACAGTAAGTGCCAGTGTTTTTTTGCTCCCGATTGTATTTACTTTCACCTTCACAGATGCATCGTCATACATCGGCGTAATCTGCACGGATTCTATGTATGCTTCTGGAACACTTTCCATCCATACACTTTTCCATATTCCACTTTGTGGTGTATAAAAAAGAGATGACATTCCACCTTTTCTGACAAGTTTCTGTTTTCCACGGGCATGAGGTGATTTTTCAGTCCAGTCTCTTACGCACAGCGTCAGAACATTCTCTCCATCCACCAGAAACTCTGTTACATCAAATCGAAATGCCAGATAACCTCCGACATGCTCTCCTAAGAGATTGCCATTTAACATGACCTTGCATTCCTGATCTACTGCTCCAAAATGTAAAATCACTCGATCTTTCTGAAATCCTTCCGGAAGCGTAAAGGTCTTGCGATAATGCAGATAGTCTTCCGGAGTCACCGGCTTTTGCACTCCCGAGAGCATAGTCTCTGGTGAAAACGGAACCAGAATTGTACCATCATATGTCGCTGTTACATCTTTTTGGTTGATGCTATAATCCCACTCCCCATTCAAACTGAAATAACTGTCTCGCACCATATTAGGTCTTGGATATTCTGGAAGTGGATTCTTTGGATCTACTGCTTTTCCCCATCTACTTGTCAACTGAATCATGTTTACTCACCTAATTTTTCCACAAGCTCCATTGCTTTTTCCACCATCACATCAATGTTGTAGTATTGATATTCTGCAAGTCTTCCAAGTAAATAGAAGTTTGGAACATTTTCCACTTCTGCTTTATATTTTGCATATAATGCATGATTTTCTTCATTTGCAATGGAATAATACGGAATCTGCCCGTTTTCTCCTGTATATGCACTTGGGTATTCCTTTGAAATCGTAGTACCACTGCATGTCTGGCCTGTCAGATATTTGTACTCTGTAATTCTTGTATAATCCTGATCTACTGTGTAATTAACAACAGCATGTCCCTGGAAATCATCCTGCTCATAATGTTCAAAATCAAAATGCAGCGTACGATATGGAAGTCTTCCGTATTTACAATCAAAGAATTCATCAATCGGACCTGTGAAAATTACAGTTCCATGAAATTCTTCGCCGTTGTAATATACCTTGTTATCTTGAATTGCAAGTATATCCTTTGCTTCCACACCAAGTTTGATTTCGATATTTTCGTGATCTGCCATATTCTCAAACATCTTTGTAAAGCCATGAAGCGGAACGCCCTGATATTTGTCTGCAAAATAGCCATTGTCGTAAGATACATTAACTGGTACACGAGCCGTAACAGCCGGATCAATTTCTTCTGGCTTTTTGCCCCATTGCTTCATTGTATAATAAACATAAATGTTGTCATAAACAAATTTTCCAATCATTTTTAAATCTTCATCTTCATGATTCATAAGATCTAAGATTGGTACCTTTGTTCCCATTCCATAAACAGAAACAAGCTTTTCTTCCAGTTCCGCTCCTTTTTCCTCTCCATATACCGCTTTCAATGTATGTAAATTAAATGGTACTGGAACATACTTGCCATGTACATTGGCAACTACTTCGTGATGGAAGAAGTACCATTCAGTAAATCTCGATAAGTACTCAAACACTTTCTCTCTTCCTGTATGGAAAATGTGTGGTCCATATACATGAATCAAAATGCCATGTTCATCATTTTCATCATAACAGTTTCCTGCAATGTGATTCTTCTTTTCTAAAACTAAAACTTTTTTATCTTTTTCTGCAAGTTCTCTGGCAGCAACACATCCTGCTGTGCCTGCTCCTACTATAATAACATCGTACATCTCTTACTCTATTCCTTTCTTTATATGCAAAACAAGGAGTGGTTACCCACTCCTTTTAATTATAACATTTCATCAACTACTGTCAATCTTCGTATTTCTCCTGACCCAGTTTTATCTGAATCTGTTTTGTATAAGTCTCAAATGCAGTCGGAATCGGGTACTCCGCCTGAATTTCCTCTGGGTGAACAAAGAGCATCTTTTTTGTATTGGCTTTTTCCAATTCATCCACTCTTATTTTATAACCTGTCATATGCCATTCTACGTGACTGAAAATATGCTTTCCTTCTCCCAGCTTCTGAATTCGAATCGGCATAAGACCAATTTCTTTGCTGTAGGCAATTGCCTCTTCCTCTGATAAATGTCCCTCTATATTTGGCAGTTCGTAAAGTCCTGCCAGCAAACCTTTTGCCGGCCGCTTCGAAATCGCAATATGCTCTCCATCCTGGAAGATAAATACCGTCTTTTTCTCGATTCTTCGCGCTTTTGTTCTTGCCTTTACCGGAAGCTCCAGCTCAATTCCTTTTTCATGTGCCCTGCAAAGGTTCGCCAAAGGGCATTCCGCGCATTTAGGCACACCATTTGGTACACACACAATCGCACCAAGTTCAATCAGCCCTTGATTAAAATCACTTGCCGCATCTGCCGGTATCAGTTCTTCTAACTCTTCCTCTACCATTTCTCGCACACTTGCTTTCATAATATCATCATAACTTGCGGTTAATCTTGATATTACTCGAAGCACATTGCCATCTACCGCAGGCTTTGGAATCCCAAAGGCAAACGATGCAATTGCACCTGCCGTATAATTCCCGATTCCAGTAAGATTTCGGATTGCCTCGTAATCTGTTGGAAACACGCCATCATACTCTTCCATTACCTGAATCGCTGCTTTTTGCATATTACGCACACGATTGTAATAGCCCAGTCCTTCCCACATTTTAAGAAGCAGATCCTCTTCTGCCTCTGCCAGATCCTGGATCGTTGGAAACGCATTTAAGAATCTCGCATAATATGGTTTCACTGCTTCCACTCTTGTCTGCTGCAGCATAATTTCTGACACCCAGATTTTATATGCATTTACATCGTGACGCCATGGCAGATCCCGCTTCTGCTCACGATACCACTGTACCAGAGGCTTTGCAATCTGTTTCAGATTCTCATTCCGGAATACGACTGGAACTTCTTTTCCCATCTCGATACTGTCTTTCGAAACCTTGCAGTCATACGCAAGCACATGCACACCTTTTTCCTGTGCCTGATAAAGCGCCTCACCAAAAGCTGCATGCGTTATCATATTTGGAGTAAAATATCTGACACCTTTCATCTGGATTACAAAAAATATATATGCCTCATATCCTTCCTGCACTGCTTCGCATAACTCATGGATATGCTTTACGCCTCGCTCTGTCGGAGCATCTGGAAACTTTACAATACCATCCATCTCCAGCGTAACGCCTTTTACTTCAATAAATATCTTACGTTCCCCTTCTTCCACATACAAATCAAAACGAGATTGTTTGTAAGTCTTCTCCGGCTTAATCAGCGTCGCATTTGGAAACAGGTTCCCCTTTCGGATCCACTCTTCCACGACTTTATTGGGAATCTGAGAATCCATATTAATCATACGCTTTCCCTTCTTCACGCCGATCAAATCCCACTGCGTTTTTCGCTCCGGATTATCCGATTTTTGAAGAAACACCTCAGCACCAGGCTTAAGGAGCTCTGCACAGCGTCCTGTATTTTTTACGTGTACTGTCTCCTTCTTTCCTGCAATTTCTACATATGCAATAAAACGATTAGGGCGCTCGATAAAGCGCCCTTTTTCCATTCTTTCATATTTCATCTATAATACCTTTGATAAAAAATCTTTTAATCGTGGATCTTGTGGATTTTCAAAAAACTCTTTTGGTGTGTTACTTTCTTTAATCACACCTTCATCCATAAAGATAACACGGTTCGCAACTTCTCTGGCAAATCCCATTTCATGTGTAACTACAACCATCGTCATGCCTTCATTTGCAAGTTCTTTCATCAGTTCCAACACTTCTCCTACCATTTCAGGGTCAAGAGCCGATGTTGGTTCATCAAACAGAATCACATCCGGATTCATTGCAAGTGAACGAATAATTGCAATACGCTGCTTTTGTCCGCCAGATAATGTAGACGGATATACATCCGCTTTATCTTCCAGTCCGATGCGTTTCAACAGATTCATAGCCTGCTGTTTCGCATCCGCTTTAATCTGTTCTTTTGTTGTTGTCACTGGGATCATTTCTTTCTTTTTCTGCTTATTGCGGAATAAATTCAAAACCTGATTCATTCTATTCTGTCTTTTGATCTTTTTCAAATCCTGACATTGTAAATAAACCGGAGCCAGCATGATGTTCTGCAGCACCGTTTTATTATTGAACAAATTAAAATGCTGAAATACCATTCCCATATGACGGCGATGTTCATTGATATCTACCTTCATATCAGCTATATCAACGCCATTGAATATGATGCTTCCGCCTGATGGGTCTTCCATACAGTTTAAGCATCGTAAAAATGTACTTTTTCCCGAACCAGAAGGTCCGATTACCGCTACGATATCTCCTTTATTGATGGTTACATTGATGCCTCTGAGAACTACCGTATCATCAAAATTCTTTTTAAGATTAATTACGTCTATCACTCTTCTTCAGGCTCCTTTCCATCAATTTAATCAACAACGAGATTACAAGTACAAGTGCGATATAGATGATCGCCATTACTAAATATGGCACCATGAACTCATAACTATTACTTCCGATTGTATTGAATGCAACATAAAGATCTGTTACACCAACAAAACTTACTACGGATGTCTCTTTAATTAATGCAATAAATTCATTTCCCATTGTTGGAAGAATATTCTTTACAGCCTGTGGAATTACAATCTTCATCATACTGGTTCCAAAACCAAGACCAACCGCACGACCTGCTTCCATTTGTCCAGGATCAACTGATTGAATACCGCTTCGCATCACTTCAGATATGTATGCACCGCTATTCAGACCAAATACTAAGATTGCAACCTGAACTCCAGAGATTCTCCATCCTATAATTGGTAACAACACATAGTAAAATACCAATAATTGCACCACCATAGGTGTTCCTCTGAATAATGCAACATAAAAGCTGCAGATTGCATTGAGCACTCTAGGAAGAAGCTTGTATTTTGGAAGCACTCTGACTGTAGCTATTAATGTTCCGATTACAATACCAATAATCAGACCTGTCACTGCGATCAAAAGAGTATTTTGTAATCCTTCTACGACCTTGACATATCCGTTCTGCTCTATGAAAATTTCAATAAATTTCTCGACCTTCATTGGAAAAGTTTCCAAGAACTTCATAAAACTATTCGCCATGTTTTCCGATCCACCATCCAATTATTATTGCATTGCGTTGATTGATTCTGTAATAGATGCTGCTGGTGCTGCGTCAATGATTACATAATCAATATTTCCATTTAACATATCCTGAATAGCAAGGGAACCATTCTTGTATGTTTTACATGTTACAGGAAGTTTTGCAAATCCCCAGCCTTCATCGCCTTCTACAAAGAATTGACCTGTTGTTCCAGCTTGAACACCAACTATAGTTTCTTGTGTCATACCATTTAAGATTGCAATTATTTCTTCTGCGTTCTTGCATTCAGCAAATGTTGAATCATCGCTCTTGACAACTAATCTTTGAGAAGCTTCATAATATGGTTCTGAGAAAGTAACATATTCTTCTCTTTCTGTGTTGATCGTAAGACCAGCCATAGCGATATCACATTTTTGTTGTCCCACAGAAAGACAAACAGCATCGAAATCCATATGTTTGATTACAAGTTCTTTTCCAAGTTCATCTGCAAGCATCGCAGCGATCTCCATATCGATTCCATAATATTTGTCGCCAATTGTGTATTCGAATGGTTCGAATGCTGCGTTTGTAGCAACTACTAATTGATCTTTTGAAGCGTCTTCTTCAGCAGAAACAACACCTTCTGGTTCTCCACCACCGAAGTATTTTTCACAGATTGCTTCTAATGTTCCATCTGTTTTGATTTTGTTTACAAATGCATTTACATTCTCCAAAAGTTCTGGTTGTGTTTTATCAACACCAAATGCATATTGTTCGCTTGTAAGATCGTATTCGATTACCTGTGCTGTAACAGGTCCTTTGTTTTCGCCTTCATCACCAGAAGTGCACGCTGTCATTGTGAAAATGCACATCACTACTAATAATAAGCTCACTAATTTTTTCATCATAAATTCCTCCCAATAAATATTGCTTTGCATAAAAATACAATTACGGCTCTTATTCTACTACAAGAAAATAAAAAGTCAAGCGCCTATTTATACAACGCTTGACATTTTTATGCATCTATGCTAACAGCATATTGATTCCGAAATATGCAAGAACCAGAATTCCAAGTATAATTCTGTAGTATCCAAATACTTTAAAATCATTTTTCTTAATATATCCCATAAGAAATTTGATTGCAATGACCGATACGAAAAACGCTACCAGACATCCAACAATCAGCATGACAGCTTCCATACCTGTAAATCCGCCGCCATTCACTATAAACTTCAGAACCTTAATTCCACTTGCACCGAACATAACTGGAATCGCAAGGAAGAATGTAAATTCTGCTGCAACCTGACGTGATACCCCGATCAGTAATGCTCCAAGAATCGTTGCACCGGAACGAGACGTTCCTGGAATCAATGACAATACCTGGAATGCACCGATTGCAAGTGCTGTCTGATACGAAAGCTGCGATAATTTTGTTACTCTTGGTGTATTCTTTTTGTTCCAGTTTTCAATCAGGATAAAGAATATACCATAGAGAATCAACATCAGCGAAACTACTATATAATTATGAAAGTGTTCTTCCATCCAGTCATCAAACAAAATTCCAAGAACTGCTGCCGGAATACATGCTACGATCACTTTCATCCATAATTGAATCGTGTTTTGCTTTTGCTTCGCTGTCTTTTTATTTGAGAAAGGATTTAGCTTATGAAAATAAAGTACGACTACTGCCATAATCGCACCAAGTTGGATTACCACGTTGAACATCTTCATATATTCCTCGCTTGCACTTAGCTTCACAAACTCATCCACTAAAATCAGATGTCCTGTGCTGCTGATCGGGAGCCATTCTGTAATTCCTTCTACAATTCCTAATAATACTACTTTTAAAATTTCAAATACTGCTTCCATCAATATCCTCCTGTCTTTCTATATTATAATGCAAATTTTTGAATTGCCTTCGCCACTCCATCTTCATCATTGGAAACGGTAATATAATCGGCAATCACCTTTAGTTCTTCTTCACCATTCTCCATGGCAACGGCAAATCCTACCGTCTTTAGCATCTCATAATCATTCATACCGTCTCCACATGCCATAATCTCTTCTCGCCTGATTCCAAGCATCTTTCCAAGCTGCACAAGCGCCATTCCTTTGTCAACGCCTTCCTTATTCGCTTCCAGATTGTTTCCGATTGCATTGGAAACGGTGATTCCTTCGATAACTTCCAGCTCTTTTTCTGCTTTTTTTCTCTCATCTTCGTTCTTAAAAATCCCCTGCACTTTATCTACAGGTTCTCCTTTTTTAAGCATCTCTGCAACTACATCATCCACTGGAATTCTTGTATTCATAAAATATTCAGCCATACTTGGATTCTTAAAATATTCATATGCATGTGCAACACTTTTTGATGTATATCCTTCACTGCCAATAAAAATCTCGTGAATCGTATTGTATTTTTGGAAAATTCGAAGTACCTTTCCTGCAGTCTCCAGTGAAAGCATATTTTCTACAATTACTTCCCCTGTTTCGATGTCAAGAACTCTTGCCCCATTTGCTGTCACTGCATATTTCATACCCGGTATTTCCAGAATCTCTTTGGGAACAGCCGATATCGGGCGCCCCGTAGAAACCAGTACGACAATCCCCTTTGCAAGTGCTTCTTCCAGAACTGCTTTTGTGTAAGATGTAATCTTTTTTTGAGTAGTAAGAAGGGTCCCATCCAAATCAAGACCGATCATTCTTATTTTATGCTTCATAAACCATCAATTCCTTTGTATCTTTTGTAAACTTCAAAAGTTTTTTGCTAATTTTATCCTGATTACGCTCATAAGCCTGCAAACCATAAGCATACATTGCATCAATAAGCTTTGGATCACCTGCCGGTACGAACAATACCATATCTTTTGAAGGCGCCATAATCACGATATCATCGTTCAGCTTATCCACACACACAGACCAGATATGTTTAAAGCACAGAGAGCTTGCTTCATGATGCCCGTCTGCAAGGATACCAAAACCGCCATACATAGTATTGGAGATTACAAATTTGACATTCTTTGCCAGATTCTGGCATGCAAGCTGGTAAATTTCTTCTATGTCTGCATTCGGCGGAAGCATGTTATCCTTTAAGATTTCATATGTATCTTCGCCACGCTCAATTACAAAAACAATCATCAAATCTCCTACAAATGAGACGATTGGTGTGTCATTTGGTGAAATATACTTTCCATTGAGTGCTTTGTAATCCACGAGTGTCTCCTTCACCCAAGGATAAATCTTATCTTTTATATTCTCAAACAGATACCGTTTTTCTTCATATTTACGCATAATATGACCCCTTTTCCTGATACTTACGTTTTTCATTGTATCAAAATTTGATTCATTGCGCAATTTATAGTATAATAATTTATACATTCTGGGCAGCCCCTTATTAACTGTCCAAAGCACTGGAAAGGATGAAACTGTTATGAAATCAAAATTTCTTTTACGGATACTTTCGATTTTAATCATTTTTTCACTTACAGTCACATTGCTTGCGCCTGTCTACGCGACAGACAATATCGATTCCCTGGAGAATTCTTCCTCGGAACTGGAGAATGAACTTTCCAGCCTTGAGAATGAACTTGCTGCATTAAGCGAGGAGATATCTTCCATATCAGCACAGATTTCAGAAACCTCCGAAGAGATTCGTCAGACAAAATCAGAGCTTGCAATTGCAAAAGGTCAGGAAGAACAACAATACGAAGCCATGAAACAACGTATACAATATATGTACGAAAATGGAACCAGCAACTTCCTTCATATTCTGTTTTCTTCAGACAGCCTCGCTGACTTTATTAATCGTGCCGAGATTTTTTCGGCAATCAACGAATACGATCAGACACAATTAAAAAAATTGGTTGAAACAAAGGAAAGCATTGCACAAAAAGAAGAGACTCTTGCACAAAAGCAGGAAAATCTTTACACACTCCAAGAAGAATTAAATAAAAAAGAAGCGGCAATCAACAGCAAAATTTCAAGTACCTCTTCTGAACTAACTGAAATCACACAAAAACTGGCTGCTGCCAGAGAAGAAGCGCAGAAAGCACAGGAAGAATTAAATCAAAAAGTGGAACCAGTCATTCCTCCGGAGCCCGAGAAGCCAGCTACACCAGAACCAGAAGTTCCCGGCTCCTCTGATGATTCGGATTCCGACGAATCGGATAACGATGATGATTGCGATATCTCTGCTACTGCCTCTGATATTGAATTATTTGCAGCTTTGATTGAATGTGAAGCAGGAAGCACCGACTATGAAGGTATGCTTGCCGTTGCATCTGTAGTCGTTAATCGTATGAAGCATCCAAGCTATCCAGACACACTTCGTGGTGTCATCTATCAGGCAGGACAATTCACTCCAGCTCACAACGGTAAATTGGACCGTGTTCTCGAACGAGGAGTGAAAGACTCCTGTGTTCAGGTTGCTGGTGATGCACTTGGAGGTAAAAATAACGTAGGGGATTGTTTAAATTTCCGAGCAGCAAGCAGCGGACACACAGGAACTGTAATTGGAGACAATGTATTTTTCTAAATGCAAAAGGTCGGTATGACAAAAAAATCATACCGACCTTATTTTATTCGTAATCTATTTTTACCAACATCAAACCATGTGCAGGCGCTGTCACACCTGCTGCTTTTCTGTCTTTCGCCTCTAATATTTCTTTTACCTTTTCCGGTTCATAGAACCCACGTCCCACGCGAATCAATGTCCCCACAATGATTCGAACCATATTGTAAAGAAATCCATTTCCCGTAATGCGGATCGTAATCTCCTCACCATTTTGAATAATATCAAGCGCATAAATCGTTCTTACTGTGTTTTCAACATCGGTCCTCACATTACAGAAACTGACAAAATCATGTTCACCCACCAGATATGAAGCAGCCTGACGCATTTTATCGAAATCAAGCTGATATGATACAAAATAGTTCGTAAGCCTTTTCGTTGGAATCGGGATACGTGTATTTATAATGTGATATTCATATGTTTTACTGCATTCACAATATCTTGGATGAAAATCCAGTGGAACTTCCTCTGATTTTACAATCACAATATCTTCTGGAAGCCTTTGATTAAGCGCCATCGCGATCCGCTCTGGTGGAATCGTCGTTTCCGAATCGAATACCGCTACATTTCCAAGTGCATGTACGCCAGAATCTGTCCGGCTTGCACCAATCACCAGTATATTCTCTCCTGTCAGTTTATGCAACGCTTTGTTCAGCACTTCTTCCACAGTAATCCCATTTGGCTGTACCTGCCAGCCACAATAATTTGTACCGTCATAGGCAATTGTTAATTTAATTCGTTTCATAGTCTGCTCCAAAAAAGGGGACTTTCTTAAGCCCCCAGATTTCCTATTATTACAGCTGCAATCACATAACCAACTGTAATCGCATATGCTATATAATCATTATTTGTATACACTAAAGGTTTCATCTTTGTACGGCCTTCGCCTCCACGATAGCATCTTGCTTCCATCGCCATAGCCAAATCGTTTGCACGGCGGAATGCTGAGACGAATAACGGAACCAGAATCGGAATCATCGCTTTTGCTTTCTGGATAATATTTCCACTTTCCAAATCAGCACCTCTTGCTATCTGTGCCTTCATGATTTTATCAGTCTCTTCTAAGAGAATTGGAATAAAACGAAGTGCTATCGACATCATCATTGCAATCTCATGCACCGGCACTTTTATTTTGTGCAATGGCCATAACAATTTTTCAATTCCATCTGTAAGTGCATTTGGCGTTGTCGTAAAAGTCATAATTGAAGACCCTAAAATCAGATAGATAAGGCGGATTGCCATAAATATTGCTGTCTTTAACCCTTCATCTGTAATCTGAAAAATCCAAAACTCCACCAGAATCTTCCCCGTTTTATTTAAAAACAGGTTGAATACAACCGTAATCATAAGAAGCATGATAATCGGTTTTAATCCTCTTACAATGTACTTAAATGGCACCTTGGAGATTCGAATTACAAACACCAAAAACGCTGTTGCTACCAGATATCCCCAAATATTATCAAATAAAAACAAGGATATCAGGTACAATAATGTGCATACAATCTTTACCCTTGGGTCCATGCTGTGAAGCTTACTTCCCGAAGGATAATATTGTCCAATTGTAATATCTCTAATCATACATTTCCCTCTGTTACATTACTTTTGAAATTTCTCGAGCCGCCTCATTGATTGTCGTTGCATTGATATTCACAGGAATCCCTCTTTCCGCCAACGCATGCATAATATAAGTCACCTGTGGTGCTGCAAGTCCAACCCTCTCAAGTTCCTTGTAATGTGCAAATACTTCTTTTGGTGTTCCATCATACATTTTATTTCCCTTATTCATCACAACAATACGGTCTACATATTTTGCAATATCTTCCATACTGTGAGAAACAAGGATCACTGTCAGATTCCCTTCTTTTTGTAAATATGCAATCTGATCTAATATCTCATCTCTGCCTTTTGGGTCGAGCCCAGCTGTAGGCTCATCAAGCACCAATACCTTTGGCTTCATTGCAAGCACGCCTGCAATCGCAACGCGGCGCTTCTGGCCACCAGACAAATCAAATGGCGATACATCATAATATTTTTCAGGAAGTCCTACCAGCTTCAAAGCTTCCAACGCTCTTTCTTTACATTCTGCCTCGGATAATCCCTGATTCTTAGGACCAAAGCATACATCTGATAAAACATCTACTTCAAACAACTGATGTTCAGGATATTGGAATACGAGCCCTACATTGTTACGAAGTTCTCTGAGATTGTATTTTTCCTGGTAAATATTTTCCCCTTTATAATAGAGAGCGCCACTTGTTGCTTTGATCAATCCATTCAAATGTTGAATCAATGTTGATTTTCCCGAACCGGTATGACCAATCACTCCAATAAACTGCCCTTCATAAATATCCAAATTAATATCCTTCAAGGCTTTCTTTTCGTAAGCGGTCTCAGGACTATATACATAATTGATATTTTCCAGTTTCAAAATTGGAGCTTGTGTATAAGTCTTTTTCGATTCGATCTCGCCTGAATACACTTCGACTTTTTGGGAATCTCTTGATTTGATTCCACATCTTTCTAATGCATTGATCAATTCATCCACAGATAAGATGCCATCTGGTATTGCAAATCCCATTTTCTTTAATTCATACGCAAGTAAAGTAACCTGTGGAACATCCAGTCTGTATTTTTTAAGCAACTCTACCTGACTAAAGATTTCCTTTGTGGTGCCTTCCATGACAATATGTCCTTTGTCCATTACAATAATGCGATCTGCACCAATTACCTCTTCCATATAATGTGTAATCAAAATAACTGTTACTTTTTCTTTTTTTCGTAATTCTTCGACTGTACGAAGAACTTCTTTTCGACCGTTTGGATCAAGCATCGCTGTAGGTTCATCTAATACAATACACTGTGGTCGCATTGCAACTACACCCGCAATTGCCACTCGCTGCTTCTGCCCACCCGACAATTTGTTTGGAGAATGATGTCTATACTCAGTCATACCGACTGCTGAAAGACTCTGCTCTACGCGAGTCCAGATTTCATCCGTTGGCACTCCAAGATTCTCAGGACCAAATCCAACATCCTCTTCTACCACAGTTCCAATAATCTGATTGTCTGGGTTTTGAAAGACCATACCGGCAGACTGTCTGATATCCCATATATCTTCTTCATTGCGAGTATCTTTTCCATTCACCCACATTGCTCCTGAAGTAGGACTTAAGATTGCATTCATATGCTTTGCAAGCGTTGACTTACCAGAACCGTTGTGCCCTAGAATTGCAATAAACTGTCCTGGCTTTATATCAAGATTCACCTCGTCGATGGCACGATGCGATCCGATGATATTGCCCTCATCATCACGTTTGTCATATTCAAATATAAGTTTTTCTGTTTTAATCATGCTCATAGACGTCCTCTTTCTTTTATTCTTACTTATCGCGTTATATTGTACTTCATCTCCTTTTTATTTGCAAGAATATCCATTCTTTTTCGCAATATTGACAAAGTATTTTCTGAAATATAAAATATAAGCATCATTGACAAATAGAAAGGAAAATATATTATGGCAAATCCAATTGTGACATTCGAAATGGAAAATGGAGACGTGATGAAGGCTGAATTATATCCTGAAATTGCTCCTAATACAGTTAAAAATTTTATCTCATTAGTAAAGAAAGGATTCTATAATGGAATCATCTTCCATCGTGTAATCCGTGGTTTTATGATTCAAGGCGGATGCCCGGACGGAACAGGTATGGGTGGTCCTGGCTATACAATCAAAGGTGAATTCCGTCAGAATGGTTTTAAGAACGATTTAAAACATACACCAGGCGTGCTTTCTATGGCTCGTACAATGGTTCCTGACTCTGCTGGTTCACAATTCTTTATCATGCATGAAACTTCTCCACACCTGGACGGTTCTTACGCCGCATTCGGTAAAATCATTGAAGGCATGAATGTTGTAAACAAAATTGCAGAAACTATGACAGATTTCCGCGACAGACCACTTGAAGACCAGGTTATGAAATCTGTTACAGTAGATACACAGGGCGTTGAATATGACGAACCAGAAAAATGCTAATATCAAGAATCTGACAACTTTGTGTTACATCGAAAAAGATGGATGCTATCTGATGCTGCATCGTATTTCTAAGAAGAACGATGTCAATAAGGATAAATGGATTGGTGTTGGAGGACATTTTCAAACAAATGAATCTCCGGAAGAATGTCTTCTTCGTGAAGTAAAGGAGGAGACAGGTCTTACTCTTATCAATTATCGTTTGAGAGGGATTGTCACATTTATTTGCGACAGCCTTCCAGAAGCAGAATATATGCATTTATTTACTGCAGATGATTATGAAGGAGAACTGATTGATTGTAACGAAGGTACTTTAGAATGGGTTCCAAAACCGGAGATTTATAATCTGAACCTCTGGGAAGGAGATTTAGTCTTCCACCGGCTGCTAGATGAAGATGCACCATTCTTTTTATTGAAGCTCGTCTATCAGGGAGACAAGTTAATAGAAGCGAAACTGAATAATCAAGATTTATTATAAAAACCAGGACCTTTGAATCGAAGGTCCTGGTTTTATGTTGTTTATCGTTTTTTAATATGATTCAAGAGAATATCTTAAATGTATTGCTTTAAAAACTTTCTTAACTCATCAAAACTACCATGTGGATACACCGAGATATCTTTTTCTTCTTTATTGATCAAGCAATCTGTGAGCAGGAATACTTTCATACCAAGTTTTTCTGTCACCATATCGTCTGAAACATCATTTCCAATCATAATGCACTCTTCTGGCCTGCAACCAATCTTTTCTAAAATCTCAAGATAGTATTTTGGATTTGGCTTACAATAATGACTGTTTTCATATGTCGTATACAGCTTAAAATCCTCTGGTGAAAGCCCTGCCCAGCGCATTCTGTTTTCTGTAGCCAGTGGCGGAAAGATTGGATTGGTTGCTAATACCAACATCTTGTCTGTCTTTTTCAATTCATCAATTACTGCTCTTGATTCTGGTGTAAATCCACAAACAGTTTGAACTTGATTGAATTCCTCTACATAAAACTCGTCAATATACGGCTTATCTTTAATGGACTCTTCTCCATGTATTTCTTTAAACTTCTTCCAGAACGCCTCATCATTCATACAGCTTCCATCATTCTTCACCATCGCTATTGTTCCAGCCCAAATGCTTTCAATAAGCTGCTTTGGTTCATACCCACGCAACGCAAGTCTTGCAGCTAAAGCTTTAAAGTACGTTTTTACAAAGAGATCCTGATCCATCGGCAATAACGTTCCGTCTAAATCAAATAATATTGCTTTTATTTCCATAATCTACTCCAATCCTAAGATTTCACCAAGCACTTCAATTATAATCTCATTTGTGCATGCTTTTGTATAGCCTAAGAAATGAAGTGAAATCTCATCCTGCTTTTGTGCTTCTGTCAAATTATCATTGTGCTTTGTTTCATCTATCAGCTTTATAAGCTGCGGCGTCATCTCTTCATACATCTCGATTGTAGTATCTGACACCAGTTTTCTTAATTCTTCTTTTGTTCTAGGTACCATAACATCTTTCCCCTTTATAGTGATTAATCAAAATTGCGCACTTTGAAATCTCGCTGCGCTTCACGCTGTTGATCTTTCTTTGCAATATCATCACGCTTATCGTACAATTTCTTACCTTTTGCAAGTCCGATTTCTACTTTTACGAGACTTCCTTTTAAATAGACTTTCAAAGGAACCAGTGTCATCCCTTTTTCTTTGATTTTTCCAAGCAGTTTATTGATTTCTGCTTTATGCAGCAACAATTTTCTCACACGCAACGGATCTTTATTAAAAATATTTCCTTTCTCATATGGACTGATGTGCATTCCATAGATGAATACTTCTCCGTTTTCAATACGGATAAAAGCTTCTTTAATACTGCATTTTCCCATACGAAGCGACTTCACTTCTGTTCCGTGCAGCGCAATTCCTGCTTCGTACGTATCAATGATAAAAAAATCGTGATACGCTTTTTTGTTGTTTGCGATTAATTTTGTCTGTTCTTTCGCCATGGTTTTCTTTCCTTTCGAATCTAACCTTTCGGTTACTACTATTGTCGACTATTCTACCAGTTCGAAATCGATGGTTCTCTGTAAAAAGTCTGTACCTATTACGCGAACCTGTACGGTCTCACCGAGCTTATAAGTTTTTCCTGTACGCTCGCCGACCATTTCATATTTCTCTTCTATATAATTATAATGGTCATCACGCATATTTGTCACGTGAATTAAACCTTCAATTGTATTTGGGAGTTCGACATAAATTCCCCATTTTGTGACACTGGAAATGACGCCTTCAAACTCTTCTCCAATACGTTCTTCCATATATTCTACTTTTTTGAGTTTGATTGTCTCTCTCTCAGCTTCTTCTGCAAGACGTTCACGTTCGCTGGAATTTTTCGCAACCTCTGTCAAAATCTGTTCATAATGCTTGATACGGTCGGCATTCATTCTTCCACGCAGATTGTCTTTGATAATGCGGTGTATCTGTAAATCCGGATATCGTCTGATCGGTGAAGTAAAATGACAATAATACGATGCCGCAAGCCCAAAATGTCCAGTGTTTTCTGGTGTATATTTTGCCTGCTTCATAGAACGAAGTGCAAGACGGCTGATCAGCATCTCTTCATTCGTTCCTTCTACTTTTGCCAATAATTTTTGAATTTCTTTTGGACGCACTTCTTTGTTTGCAATATGCATCGAGTGTCCAAAATTGTGGATAAATGTAGCAAGTTTCTTAATCTTATCCTCATCTGGGATATCGTGTGTACGATACACAAACGGAATCTCCTGCCAGAAGTAATCTTCAGCTACCGTCTCATTTGCAAGCAGCATAAAGTCTTCGATGATCTTTGTTGCCACATTTCTGTCATAAGGTTTAATTTCAACTGGCCTTCCCTCTTTATCCAAAATCATCTTTGTTTCTGGGAAATCAAAATCAATCGAACCTCTTTGTTTTCTTTTCTCACGCAAGATGCCGGCAAGTTCTTCCATGAGCTGGAACATCGGAACAAAATCCTGATATTTTTGAATTTCTTCTTCATCCTGCTCTTCCAGAATCTTCTTCACACTGGTGTAGGTCATACGTCTGTCTACACGCACAACTGTCTCTGCAATCTTATGATCGATCACACTTCCCTTTTCGTTAATCGTCATAATACAGCTAAGCGCAAGTCTGTCGACACCTGCATTCAGTGAACAAATGCCATTTGAAAGCGCATGAGGAAGCATCGGAATTACGCGATCAACAAGATAAACGCTTGTACCACGTTTATATGCTTCCCGATCCAGTGCACTGTTCTCTTGCACATAGTTGGTCACATCTGCAATATGAACTCCCAGTTTGTATAAATTTCCTTCTTTGGAAATCGTAATCGCATCATCTAAGTCCTTCGCATCTTCTCCATCAATTGTGACCATCTGCCAGTCACGGATATCCATACGGCCTGCCATATCAGCTTCGCTGACATCCTTTGCCACACGTTCTGCCTGATTCAACACTTTTTCCGAGAATTCTGTTGGGAGATCAAATCCCTTTACAATCGACATAATGTCTGTTCCCGGGTCATTTACATGTCCGATAATCTCAACAATCTTTCCTTCTGGCTTTTTATTTTCTCCACCATACTTCGTAAGTTCTACAACAACCTTGTGTCCCGTTACAGCACCTTTCGAACGCTCCAATGGTACAAAAATATCTTTCACAAACTTTTGGTTATCTGGAAGTACAAAACCAAAGTTTTTATTTCGTTCGAAATATCCTACCAGTCTGGTCGTCCCATGTGATAATATGCGGACAATCTTACCTTCTTTTCGCTTTCCAGCCGGAGTTGCCTTAATCGCGACTTCCACCTGGTCATTATGAAATGCACCATTGATATCGTCTTCGCCGATAAAAATATCTTCTGGTTCTCCCTCGATTGTCACAAATCCAAATCCTCTCGCATGAGCGGTAAAAGTTCCAACTAACGGTTTGTTTTCATTTTTAATATATTTTCCTTTCGCAGATACACTTATCTTTCCTTCTGCTTCCAGAGCATCCATGACTTTCTTAAGCTCGTTTCTCTGTTCCTTTGGAACCTGCAATAGAATGGCAAGTTCTTTTAATTTCATCGGTACATAGAATTCATCGCAGATAAAGTCGTAAATCATCTTCTTACGTTGTTCAAATAATTGATCCATTCTATTATCCTTTCTTGTCCTTTATATAACTTATCTATTTTAACATAGTGTCTCCAAAATTCATTTTGCAACTCTGTATTATAAAAAAACACTCTTTTGCAAGAGTGTTTTATCATTTCTACAATACTATATTCTTCGTATTAGATTATGCAAATACGCCCAAGTTTAAAACTACTGCAAGTACAATAAATAAAATTGCTGCAAACTTTGTAGCTTTTACCAATGCACCTTCCATTGAACGTCCTTTGTTTTGTCCCCAGAATGTGTCAGCACCGCCACTAATTGCCCCAAGGCCTGCTGATTTACCTTCTTGAAGTAATACAATCGCTGTTAATACGATACAGTCTATAGCAAATATAATTGTAAGAATTATTTTTAAGATTTCCATTTTTGCACCTCCTGAGTATACAACATGATTATTTTAACACATGTGTTTTAACTCCGCAAGTATTTATTTATGGAATATTTACTATTTTTTAAACGGATTTGTATATACTGATTCTCCCTCAAGATTTTCTTCAATACGAAGCAACTGGTTATATTTTGCTACTCTTTCCGAACGACATGGCGCTCCTGTTTTAATCTGTCCTGACTGAAATGCAACTGCAAGATCTGCAATTGTAGTGTCTTCTGTTTCTCCCGAACGGTGGGATAAGATGGTTCGATAACCAGAAGTTTTCGCCAGTTCTACTGCTTCGAAACTTTCTGTCAGACTTCCGATCTGATTTACTTTTACGAGGATGGCATTTGCTACCCCTCTTCGGATTCCTTCTTTTAGACGTTTCGTATTTGTAACAAACAGATCATCTCCAACAAGTTGTACCTTGCTTCCAATGCGGTTTGTAAGGAGTTCCCATCCTTCCCAGTCTTCTTCATCTAGCGGATCCTCGATCGAAACAATTGGAAATTCTTCCAGCAACTCTTTATAGTAATCCACCATTTCCTCGGCTGAACGGATTACTTGGCGCCCTTTCATCTTTGCTTCCCCTTCAAAGACATATTTTTTGAAGTCCTTGTTGTATAACTCAGTCGCCGCTACATCTAGAGCAATCGCCACTTCTTCTTTCGGCTTATACCCTGCTTTGTTAATTGCATCCACAATTAACTGTAATGCATCTTTGGCATCTTTCACATCAGGTGCAAAGCCACCCTCATCTCCCACTGCTGTCTGCATGCCCTTTTCCTTTAAAATACTTTTCAGTGCATGATAAATCTCTGAGCCCATTCTGAGTGCTTCTTTAAAGCAGCATGCTCCTACTGGCATGATCATAAATTCCTGAAAATCCACTTGATTATCTGCATGTTTTCCACCATTTAGAATATTCATCATTGGTACCGGCATTCTTTTTGCATTCACACCGCCCAAATATTTGTAAAGGGGCATTTGTAATGCACTCGCACCCGTTTTTGCAACTGCCAATGAAACGCCAAGAATTGCATTCGCACCTAGATTTGATTTGTCATTCGTTCCGTCTAATTGAATCATCACTTGATCAATCGCTGCCTGCTCAAATACATTCATCCCAATGATTGCCGGCGCAATTTTGGAATTTACATGGTCTGCTGCATTCTGTACACCAAGCCCGCGATATCTCTCTCCACCATCTCGTAATTCCACAGCTTCAAATTGGCCGGTCGATGCGCCTGAAGGTACACTGGCCCTGCCTGAAAACGTCTCTCCTGCCAGTACTTCTACCTCTATCGTAGGATTCCCTCTGGAATCTAAAATTTCTCTTGCGTACACGTCCGTAATTGGTAAATAACGATGCATGTTTTTTCCTCCTTTTCCGAGACTAGTATGTGCTTTTTTCCTATCAAATATGTTATCTTTTTACATTGACCTCACATAAAAAGAGGATGCATTTTTGCATCCTCTTAATCTATTTATTGTACTGCTAATCCTTCTGCATAAATTACATCAATTACGCTGTTTACATGTTTTTCGCAAAGTTCATCTGTTGCTGCCTCTACCATTACTCGAATCAATGGTTCTGTACCACTTTCTCTTACAAGAATACGCCCGTCATTTCCAAGTTCTTCTGCTACTTTTGCTACCGCAGCCTGCATAGCCGGATTTTCTCTGGCTGTTTTCTTATCAAACACTCTGACATTCTTCAAAAGCTGTGGATAAATCTTTACAGGCTCTGCCAATGTTGCAAGTGATTGTTTCTTTTCTAACATTACTTCCATCAACATCAATGATGTCAGGATACCATCTCCTGTAGTTGCATACTTACTGAAGATAATGTGTCCAGATTGCTCTCCCCCAAGAGAGAAGTTGTTCTGTAACATGTTTTCATATACATATTTATCGCCAACAGCAGTTTTTTCATATTTTAACCCAATCTTGTCACATGCTTTGTAAAGTCCAAGATTTGACATAACAGTAGTTACGATTGTATCTCCATTTAATCTGCCTTGTTCTCTTAAATATTTTCCACAGATATAAAGAATTAAGTCACCATCTATGAGATTACCATTTTCATCTACTGCAAGACAACGGTCTGCATCACCATCATAAGCAAATCCTACGTCTAACTTCTTTTCTTTTACAAATTCTTTTAGCACTTCGATGTGTGTAGATCCACAATTTCTATTAATATTCGTACCATCTGGTTCACTGTTGATTACGTATGTCTTTGCTCCTAATGCATCAAATACGCTTTTTGCAATAGAAGAAGCGCTTCCGTTCGAACAGTCAAGTCCCACTCTTTTATCTTTGAATGAACGTGTTGCTAATGAAATAAGATGACCGATGTAGCGATTTCTTCCCGCTGCATAGTCTACTGTGCGTCCGATTTTTTCTCTGGTCGCATATGGAATTTCACCAATCTCGCCATCGATATATGCTTCAATCTTAGCTTCTACCTCAGCATCCATCTTATGACCCTGTGCATTGATCAATTTGATACCGTTGTCATAGAAAGGATTATGGCTTGCCGAGATCATGATACCACAATCAAAATCTTCTGTTCTTGTAATGTATGAGACACTTGGTGTAGTTGTTACATGCAATAAGTATACATCTGCTCCAGAAGCTGTAAGCCCTGCTGATAAAGCGTCTTCAAACATGTAACTGCTTCGTCTTGTATCTTTTCCAATCACGACTCTTACTTTATGTGCTCCGTCCTGACCATAATACCAGCCAATAAAACGTCCTACTTTAAATGCATGTTCTACTGTCAAATTTACATTTGCTTCTCCACGGAAACCATCGGTTCCAAAATATTTTCCCATATTAATCCTCCTCCATACGCACTGACCTTCCATCAGCAATTTGTACTTCTCTTTCGACGTTACTATTATATACACTTTTTTTTTAACATACAACACTTTTTTGTGCTAAAGTGCACTCAAAAAGAAGCTTACAAATATACAATGCCATCTTAACTAAATGGCATTGTACACATGTTAAGCTTCTTTGCTTTTAGAATTAATGATGGAACAAACGAATACCTGTGAATGCCATTGCCATTCCATATTTGTTACATGTTGCGATAACATTGTCGTCACGCACTGATCCACCTGGCTGTGCAATATATTTTACACCGCTCTTGTGAGCACGTTCAATGTTGTCACCAAATGGGAAGAAAGCATCTGAGCCGAGTGCTACATCTTCCATCTTATCTAACCATGCACGTTTTTCTTCTCTTGTGAATACTTCTGGTTTTACTTTGAAGATTTTTTCCCAAGCACCATCAGCTAAAACGTCCATGTACTCCTCTCCGATATATAAGTCGATTGAATTGTCACGGTCAGCTCTTCCAATGCCGTCCACAAATTGCAATCCTAATACTTGTGGAGATTGACGTAACCACCAGTTATCTGCTTTCTGTCCTGCAAGACGTGTACAGTGAATACGTGACTGTTGTCCGGCACCGATACCAATCGCCTGTCCGCCTTTTGCATAGCATACAGAATTAGACTGTGTATATTTTAATGTGATTAATGCAATTGCAAGATCGATCTTTGCTTCTTCTGGGATCTCTTTATTGTCTGTAACTACATTTGCCAATAATTCATCATCGATTACAAGTTCATTTCTTCCTTGCTCAAATGTGATGCCAAATACTTCTTTGTGTTCGATTGGCGCTGGCTCGTAATCTGGATCGATTTCGATTACTGCATAGTTGCCTTTTTTCTTTTGTTTTAAGATTTCTAATGCTTCTGGTTCATAACCTGGTGCGATGACACCATCAGAAACCTCACGTTTGATCAGTTTCGCTGTAGCAACATCACAAACATCTGATAACGAAATAAAATCGCCAAATGAAGACATTCTGTCTGCACCTCTTGCTCTTGCATATGCGCATGCAAGTGGTGAAAGTTCTTCTACATCGTCAACCCAATAGATTTTTGCTAATGTTTCATCTAATGGAAGTCCTACTGCTGCTCCAGCTGGAGAAACATGTTTAAAAGAAGTTGCAGCAGGAAGTCCTGTTGCTTTTTTTAATTCTTTTACTAACTGCCATCCATTAAATGCATCTAAGAAGTTAATGTATCCTGGTCTTCCACATAATACTTTGATTGGAAGTTCCCCTTCATTCATATAGATCTTAGATGGTTTTTGATTTGGGTTACAACCATATTTTAATTCTAATTCTTTCATTTGATTTCTCCTGTGTAAAATTATTGATTCTTGTTTACGATTTTTGTTTCGTATTTTCCTGTTGCAATATCAATATAACGAACAAATAAAGAAACTTTATTATCATCGTTTAAGCTGTTCCATAACATGTCTGTGAAAGCTTCCATATCATCCATGATATCTACTAATTTTGGTTCTCCTTCGAAACTTGGAAGTGGATTTCCATCACATTTGTATGTATGAATGAAGTGACCTTCACCTGCTACTGGATTTTCATATGCGAATGTGTAACGGTTGCAAGCATCTGGATTACCATTGTTGCTCTTTAAGATTGACATTGCATAATTATATTTTCCATTTTCAATATGCATAATACCTGAAATACGAGGTGTATAGTTTGGAGCATCTGGTTCGAATTCTCTGCATCTTAATGATTGTTCGAATGTAAGCTGTCTATCCATTCCTTCGTAAATCGTATCTGTCTGATCACCATTTGTTACGATTGTTTTATTTCCTAAAACGCGAACCGGTGCATAAATGATTAAGCTTGGATCTGTTAATTTTGATGGATCAAATGCTTGTGTGCGGATTCCTTCGCCTTCTTTTACGAATACTCTGTTTCTGCTGTTTTCACTTCTTCCCATGATGAAATATGCTGTAACAGCTTTTGTTCCATCTGGTGTTTTTCCAATGATAATACCACGTCCTGGGTAAGCATTTTCTTGTAATTCTTTTGAAATTGATAACATTTCCATGAATACTTCTCCTTTTTCGGTTGTCGTCAAAATTTATTCTTTTTCCCAAAGATGAGAAAACTCTCATCGCATCACAATTATAGCCTAAAGTCTACATAAATTACTAGACCCTAGGCTATTCTTTTTACGATTTAATAATTATTAGTATCACTTATATTTTTCACTGGTTTTAGCTCATTGTTGCACCATCAACTGATAGAATTGCTCCTGTGATATAGCTTGCCATGTCACTTGCCAAGAATAAAAATGCATTAGCAATATCTTCTGGCTCACCTACTCTGCGAAGCGGAATCGTTGCAATAAGTGGTTGAATTACAGAATCCGGAAGTGCTGCTACCATATCCGTCTTAATCACACCTGGCGCCACTGCATTTACCCTGATATTATCTGGACCAAGCTCTCTTGCCAAAGATTTTGTCAATCCGTTTACAGCAAATTTTGATGCTGGATATCCGCATCCTGCTGGCTGACCATAAATACTTACCATAGAACTTGTATTAAGGATAACACCGCCACCCTGTTCTTTCATAATGACTGCTGCCGCCTGGGAACAATTAAATACTGCTTTCACGTTTAGATCAATGATCTTAGAAAATTCGTCAGCACTATAATCATATAATCTGTCTCTCGCAGAGATTCCTGCATTATTCACCAAAATGTCCAATTTCCCAAAACGTTCCTTTATTTCTTTGAAAACTTCTTCTACCTCTGCATGTTTATTTAAGTTTGGCCAATATCCAACAACAGGATAATCCGGATTTTCTTCTTTTAATTTCCCTATTGCTCTATCGACTGTTTCCTGGCGGGAACCCAGAATAGCTACTGTCGCTCCGTTTTCCAAGAATTTCTTAACTGTTGCAAGACCAATTCCCCTTGTTCCGCCTGTGATAACTGCTACTTTATTTTTTAACATATATGTTCCCTCCTTGTTTTTACTTCTCTTACAAAAATAGTAACAAATACCATTATTATTGTCAATCAAATTATTTTTTTATCAGACACGTTATTTATTTGTCAATTATTTTTAGATTTTTCAAAACAAGATAGCTGCATACCTATCATTTTAAAACTTACGCAATGCATCAACTGCATCTGGATCTGCTTCTTTTATAGACTTAATTTCTACAAAATAACCCGCTGAAGGATTGATCTCGACCCAGACACGGTCTCCAACTTTATGCCCCATTACGGCTTTCCCCATTGGAGATTCGGGACTAATGAGATTCTTAAGTGAATTGCCACGAACTGTCGTTACAATTTTGAATTCTTCAACCTCATCGTCCTCTTCAAAATACAATTCAATAACATTTCCTAAGCCGACCTCATCTGCTTTTGATTCATCTTTAATAACCACAGCTGTTTTGATCATTTTTTCCAGATATCGAATTCGGCTCTCATTTTGATTCTTTGCCTGTTTTGCAGCCTTATACTCAAAATTTTCACTTAAATCTCCATGAGCTCTGGCTTCTTTTACATCTTCTAAGAGTTGTTTTCGAATTACCACCTTGCGGTGTTCTACTTCTGCTTTCATGTCATCTATATCTTTTTGTGTTAATTTGTCAAACATGGTATCACTCCTCGCTATTACTTTCCATATTACCTAACTCTTTTGATTATTTTCACAATTTTTTCTTGATGCACTTTAAGAACATCGTTATAGAACCTCGATTTTCACGCACAACCTGAGCATGATCTATGTACCTAGACAAAAAACGCAGGGATTCCTCCCTGCGCCTTAAATACATTATCATACGATCCTTCTTATTTTGAGCATCTAAATTGTAATTCTTCCCATCTTCTGTCCACTTCGTTTTGGAATGCTTCGATGAGGTATTCATTACCTTTCTTAAATAAATGTTTAAATCTGCCTTGCTTGATTAAGAAGTCTTCGATTGGGAGTTTCTTCTTTGGTTCATAGTTGAGAATCCATTTTCCTTCTACAACTTCAAACAATGGCCAGTAGCATGTTTCTACACCTAATTTACAGATTTCCATAATATCTGGTGTGTTATATCTCCATCCACGTGGACATGGCGCCATGATGTTAAGGAATGCTGCCCCTGGTGTATAAATTGCTTTTTCTGCTTTAATATGTAAATCTTTAAAGTTTTGTACAAATGTTGTCTGAGCCACATATGGAATATCGTGAGCTGCAATTACTGCGGCTAAATCTTTTCTATTCTGTGGTTTACCGTTGCTTTCAATTCCAACTGGTGTTGTAGTTGTATCAGCATACATTGGTGTTGCTGAAGAACGCTGGATACCAGTATTCATATAAGCACCATTATCATAACATACATAAACCATATCGTGGTTACGTTCCATTGCACCTGAAAGTGATTGGAAACCGATATCATATGTACCACCGTCACCACCAAATGTAATAAATTTGTATGTTTCGTCTAACTTTCCTTTTCTTCGGAGTGCATTGTAAGCGCCTTCTACACCGCTCATTGTCGCACCTGCATTTTCAAATGCATTGTGGATATAGCTATCTTCCCATGCTGTGTATGGATATGTAAATGTAGAAACTTCAAGACATCCTGTCGCATTACCGATTACAGCTTTGTCTCCTTCATGAAGTCCACGAAGTACGTTTCTTACTGCAATTGTACCGCCGCATCCGGCACACATTCTATGACCTGGAGCAAGACGTTCCGGTTTATTCATTGTTTCTTTAAAATTATATGCCATTTCCGTTTTCCTCCTACTCTCTGATTCCCATGTAACGATATGTTTCACCTGCATCGTCATTTGCAATGATTTCTTTTAAGTCTTCAAATACACCTTCCATGTCTTCCACACGAACGTCACGTCCGCCCAGACCATAGATATAGTTTACAGCAAGAGCCTGTGAGCGTGCGCGGAATAAGGCTGACATCACGTCTGCACCTAAAGGACCTCCATGGTTTGTATATCCTTCTGCTCTGTCCATGACTGCAACTGCTTTTACGTTTTTAAGCGCCTTTGCAATCTCATCGGCTGGGAATGGACGGTATAAACGAATCTTGACAAGACCTACTTTTTCACCTTTTGCACGTAATGCATCAATTGCATCTTTTGTTGTACCTGCTGCTGAACCAATCATAACAACTGCTCTTTCAGCATCTTCCATGCAGTATTCTTCGAAAAGTCCATATTCTCTTCCTGAGATAGCAGCAAATTCTTTTGCTACTTCTTTTACTACTGCAACTGCATTTTTAAGACCTTCTGCCTGATTACGTTTTGCTTCCATATAATAATCTGTGATTGCATAAGGACCAACTGCCATTGGCTGAGCCGGATTTAATAAATAATTTTCTGGTTCATATTCACCAACAAAATTCTTAACATCTGCATCATCTAATAATTCAATATTTTCTACCGCATGACTTGTGATGAAACCATCCTGACAGATCATAATTGGAAGACGTACATCTTTGTGTTCTGAGATACGGTAAGCCTGTACCATATTGTCGTATGCTTCCTGATTGTTTTCTGCATAAATCTGAATCCATCCTGCATCTCTGGCACCCATACTGTCTGAGTGGTCACAGTTGATATTGATAGGACCTGATAAAGCACGGTTTACGAGTGCAAGTGCCAATGGCAAACGGTTTGATGCTGCAATGTATAATTCTTCCCACATGTAAGCAAGACCACATGACGATGTAGCTGTCAGGGCTCTTGCACCTGCTGCTGAAGCACCGATTGTGGCACTCATAGAACTGTGTTCACTTTCTACTGGAATAAATTCTGTATCTACCTGTCCATTTGCTACGAATGAAGCAAAATATTGTGGAATCTCAGTAGATGGTGTAATAGGAAATGCCGGAAATACATCTGGATTAATTTGTCTGAGTGCAATTGCAACTGCTTCATTTCCTGATAAACGTTCTCTTTTTCCCATATTATTTCACTCCTTCCATTGTGATTGCACCGAATGGACATGATTTTACGCAAATACCGCATCCTTTGCAGTGTTCTAAGTCAAATTCACCACGTTTCATGTCTTTTACTGGGATACAGCTATCTGGACATACTGGTACGCATAATAAACATTGTTTACATTTATCTTCGATAAATGCTGGCTTTACAGAAGACCATTCGCCTGTTTTGAAGTCTTTAGATGTTCCTGCCCCAACTACGATCATACCTTCCGTTAAATCCTGCCATTTTGTCTTTACACCTAATTTTGTAATATCTGTCTTCATTATTGCACCTCCTGCATAGCCATCTTAAGTGCAGCCATGTTCCCTTCGATTACTTCTGGCTTGCTGGCAAATTTATGTTTGAAAGAGCTTTCCATTTCACGTAAAAATGTTTCTTCATCCATAATGCCTGCAACCTTTACGATTGCTGCAAGTAATGGTGTGTTCGGGAAATATTTTCCCATCGTTGCCATTGATACTTTGTGAGCATCGATTGTAAATACTTTTCCTTCATATCCTTTTAAGTGCGGGATAATCTCTTCTTTTGAGCGTTCTGTATTCACCAAAATTGCCCCGTCTTTTTTAAGCCCTTTTGTCACATCAACAGTTTCTAATAATGATTCATCAACAACCACTACGTATTGTGGATCATAGATATTTGAATGTACACGGATCTTTGTATCGCTGATTCTGTTATAAGCAGTAATAGGTGCACCCATACGTTCTGGACCGTATTCTGGGAAACCTTGTACGTATTTTCCTGTTTGGAATGCAACATCTGCTAAAAGTAATGCAGCTGTTTTAGCACCTTGACCACCACGGCCATGCCATCTGATTTCTGTTAGATTACTCATTCCTGTTTCTCCTTTGCATTATAATTTTTCGCAAACATAAGGTTATTCTACTAAAATTGATTTCATTTGTCTAGAGCATGCTCTGTTTTTCTTTACTTCTTTCTACATATTCATAGATAGTAATTCCTTGTTCTTCACACTGTTTCAGAATATGTCGTGTCAGCCTTACATTATTTCTATTGGATTTATAAACCAAATGATAGTATATCCATCCTACAATTACAGCCGTGATTCCGCCAAAGATCATTCCGTCTATAGCTCCATCATTCATCATAACAGAAACTGTTGGTACAAGAACTCTTCTTATTGATTCGCTCCAGTCTTTTTGCCATTCCCTCTGACATCATCTTTATCAAGGATTGGTCTGATACCTCGCTATTAAATTCTTTCTTTAATTTCTGTTCTGCTCTGTCAATCTTTGTGATTCTTCCGTATTTTTTATATCTCCATACAGAACGAACCCCCAAATATCCCACAACATAAATTCCAGATAAAATCAGTAAAGATAAACTGTTTACTCGAATAGACGTTTCGCCAATCAGCATAGCAACACCAATAATCGAAAGCACAAATAGCACAATGATAATAAATGAGCATATGATCGAATTTATTTTTTTATTTTTAAATACAACTGGTAATAATGCATGCTTAATCAAAATACACAAAAATATTCCTGCTGCAATTCTTCCAATAAACGGCATCAAATTACTTTGTACAGTCATCATGCTTTCTTCTTGCAAAAACAATATATCCAACAACGAAAAAACAAATACTGACCTCATCACATAGTAGATTTGCTTCCATATCCCTATGCCGGCTTTTTCTTTCTCCCTTCTGTCATTCTTCTTCAAACAGAACTTTATTAGCACTTCTTGTAATCCTGATAAAATTCTCTTTGAAATTATTTAAATATTCTACACCAGATTCTGTGATTGTATAATACTTTCGTATTGGCCCTAATGGCGATTTCGCCTTTCTGTGGGAAATATAGCCATTTTTATCAAGCCTTGCCAATACCGGATATAAAGTCCCTTCTATCAAATCCTCAAAACCATCCCGTTCAAGAATCGACAAAATCTCATACCCATACGTTTCTCCTTTTGCTATTACACTTAGTACACAACCTTCCAGAATTCCTTTCATTAATTGTGTATCATCCATTTTGTCCCACCTTTCTCTTTATTCAGCTACTTGGTATTGTCAAGTAGCTATTCCATATAATAGCGCATCTACTTGGTATTATCAAGTAGCTGCGCCTTATTTTAATCAACCGTATACACTTTATTTGCAATAACCTGATCTCCTGGTTCTAATGCTCCATTTGACTGGTTCACACCATCATTGAAAATAACAAGCGGTACAACCCATTCTTCATCGAATGTGTAACTGTATGTACCATCTGCTTCTTTCGTCATTGCAACGCCTGGCCATCTGCTGTTTTCTTTTACTGTTGACTGTGTTGTCTCATCATATACATAAGCATTGATTGTATCTGACCATCCTTCTGGTTTTTCAAAATAAATCTTTGTACCAGCTTTTACTGTTCCCTGCTTTTTAAAGAAATATGAAATACAAGTTGTTGTACCCTCTTCATTTTCTCCGCGAAGAGTCAGCTTAATGATATCAGATTCCTGTGCCCCTGCTCCAATAGAAACAACATCGCCATTCTTGAATTCGATCTCCTCACCGCCATCAATTGCATAAGTTGCTTTCACTGTATTTTCTGCCTGCAACGTAACGTCCAAAGATTCTCCCATAATATATGATGTTGTCTCATCTGCCACTTTTACACTGGCTGGTGCCGCAAATTCTAAATAACCTTCATTGTATAAAACTGCAATTCCCTGTGAAGCAATCTTACCTGTAAGCTTTCCATCTTTTACAGTATAAGTAGTAGTTCCATCCACACGGTTTACGTATTCACCATCTTCTAGTGCAGTATCCATCTCTAATGAAACTTCTTCTTTGTTCACATTAATAATCACTGCACCTTTCGCTCCACGTTCTACACAAATCATACGATTGTCTTCATTTGGATTGAAGATATTTTCCGGAAGTCCTACCATCGCATTGCGGAAGCGGTTTGCTGCTACTACAACAGCATCTTTGTAAAGATTGTCTCCTGCCATACCGATTTTGTTAAATGTACCCCAAATATTTGAAGTTGATGCTCCATATGGTCTTGCAAAGAAGAGTGGTGTTCCTTCTTCTCTTGCAGCAATAAATGCATAAGCAAGTTTTACCTGATCATTGGTCAGCTGCTTACCAGTGCCATCGCCTGTATAATTATCATGTGACTCTACCCAAGAAACCACATTTGGCTGTGCATCACCGATTTTCCATTCAGTCATCTGAGAAGCATTCAGATATGAAGCCGTAAATACTTGTCGGATACTCTGTCCATATGCACTTGCTGTCGTTGAACCTATTTTTTCGATATAATCTTCGATTCTTTCCCCATTATCCTGAAGGACTTCACCGTATACGAAAAGCTCATCTGCTTTATCCACTTCTGTAGTGACTCTATCCCAGAAATTATTCTCCTGTCCAGTTACATCCTTTGGGTCATCACTCAGCCCGATATGTTTTGCAGTATCATAACGGAAACCATCTGCTCCACATGCAATACAGTCATTTAAGAATGCAATAAAGTAATCCTGAAATGCCGGATTTTCTGTATTCACATCATATAATCCGCCAACTGCCTGTAATGTGCATTGTGTTCTATCTGTATAATCCGTAATTGTTGTCATGCCGTCTGAGTGGTACATTAGGTCCATACCACCAACTGCGTCGATAAATTCCTGCGCGATCGCATCTGTTGTAGTTGTTGTATGGTTTGGAGCAACGTCAACGATCACTTTAATTCCATATTCGTCCGCTTTTTCACACAATGAAATAAATTCATCTCTTGTTCCGAGCTGGTAATTGCCAATCTTCCAATCGGTTGGCTGATAATGATAATACCATTTTCCTTCTCCATAAAGGTCGGCTCCTGCATTCCCACCATCATAACATGCATTGATAGGTGAAGTCTGGATTGCCGAATACCCTGCCATTGCTATATCTTCTAATGATTCTTCGATTGTTGCAAATGACCATGAAAAACAATGCAAAATTGTCCCATCTACTACGTCATCACGCAAACCATATTCATTCTCTGATAGAATAGCTGAAGCATTTGAATCAGCATCTTTCTTATCCGTATTGCAGCCTGTAAATAAACATGCACACATAACCAGTGCGAAAATAGCCACGAGTACTCTTTTCTTACCCATTCTGTTTCCTCCTCATAAAATCTTATAGTCCTGCTGAGCAAGTAGTCTGTTTCCATTTTATCACACACCACACAACAATTCCAGCACCACTATTTCTTTGTAGGATTCACATGCACCATAATATGTTTTACTTTTGGAAATTCCTTTTCGATACGATCATGGACACATTCTGCAATTCCATGTGCTTCCCACAATGTATAAGAGCCATTTACTCTGATTTCCATATCCACATAAATTTTATTTCCAAACACACGTGTCTGAAGAAGATCAATTCCCTTTACCTCTGGTTCCTCCGCTACACATGCTCTCATCTGCGCTTCTGTCTCGTCATCACATGCGTGGTCTACCATCTTGTCCACTGCATCCATGAAAATATCATATGCTGCTTTTGCAATAAATGCAAAAATGACCAAACTGGCTAATGAATCCATCACTGGAAATCCAAAGCGTGCAAATGCAATACCAGCAAGTGCCCCTACTGATGAAAACGCATCTGAACGATGATGCCACGCATCTGCCATAAGTGCACTGGAATCAATTTTCTTTGCATTCATCTTTGTATACCAGAACATTGCTTCTTTGATAATAATTGACACGACCGCAGCAACAAGAGCTAGCATACCTGGTGCCTGTAGTTCTTCAAGTCTTCCATTTAAAATATCTTTCAAAGCTTCCAGACCAATTGCAGCACCTGTAATAAATAGCACTACTGCCAGCAAAATCGCTGCCACGCATTCCATGCGTTCATGTCCATATGGATGTTCCTTGTCAGATTCTTTTGATGCCAGTTTTACACCAATCATGACGACGATCGTACTGAATACATCCGATGCAGAATGAATCGCATCACTAATCATTGCATTTGAATGAGCCACAATCCCTGCAAACACCTTAAATAATGCAAGGATTACATTTACAACAATTGTAATCAAAGATACTCTGTTTGCTACTTTTTGAAATTCGTTGTTTTCCATACTTTTCCTCCCAATTTTTTGTATCAGTGTTAAGATATAAATTGTGCACTAAATATATGTATGGGATTTTTTATTAGATATGAAGAGCATTAAGAGTTCGCTAGAGAACTCTTACTCCAAGAAATAAAAAATCCACGTACAGTATTAGAAAAGTACTGTCCCGTGGATTATAGGTGTTTAGACTATTAAGATTCCACTGTCGCTTGCGCGACCCGACTCCATGACGCTCGTCACGGTCTGTTCAGTTTGTACTGTAGATTCATATGCAGTGCAAAAAGTATAAGTATAATAGCATTCATATGCATCGCTGTCAATCTCAAATTGAGTTTAGCCTCTCAAAAACTCCATGATCTTATCATAATTCTCAGGCTGATGTGGAAACGTACAATTTGAACAATCTTTTATTTTCCGCTCACTTCTTTCAATATATCTTGGATTTCCCAGACATTTTTCTTTTGGATACATCGGACAATAACAGAACAGACAGTTAAACGCTTCCAGACCTTTATGGCAGGGAAAATATTTGCATTCCTTGTTTTCAAAAAATTTATGTGAATTTTTCATAAGTATTTCTTCCTTCTGGCTATTCTTATATTTGATAACCTTCTCTACTCCAGTTTTCTCACAAGAGCTTCTATACATCCATCTTCAAATGGACTGTTAAGCCCAACTTCTTTTATCATATTTACAAAGAAGTCCCTTGCGGACAGTTTACAAAGTTTCAGATAATTTTCCCATGCTTTTTTGTAATCTTCGTCCATCATCACTTTAAACTGCATGGCACAAATACTTGCAAGCACATAATCGATATAATAGAACGGCATCTGGAAAATATGTGCCTGTCTCTGCCACCATCCGCCAATACCAAAGAAAGGATCATCCTCATAATCCATATGTGGACGATATTCGCTTTCCAGTTTCATCCACAATTCTTTTCTCTCAGCCGGTGTCATATCAGGATTTTCATATACATGATGCTGAAACTCATCAACCATGGTTCCATATGGTACAAAAACTGCAGAAGATGCCAGATGCATTTTATAGTAATCCTCTTTTCTGTCTCCAAAGAATTTTCCCATCCAGCCATATGTGAAATACTCCATTGACATCGAATGAATTTCTGCTGTCTCCATCGTAATATCTGTATACTCGCGAATTTCCTCATTTCTTGTCACAAATCCCTGGAATGCATGACCACACTCATGTGTGATTACGTCCACATCTCCACTTGTACCATTGAAATTTGCAAAGATGAACGGTGACTTGTAATTTGGGATAAATGTCATGTAACCGCCAGCACGTTTTTTCTTTCTTCCAAGAACATCAAACAGCTCGTTCTCCATCATAAAATCAAAAAATTCTGCTGTCTCTGGTGATAGTTCTTGATACATTTCCTGCCCTGCTTTCAAAATCTCTTCGGGAGTACCAATTGGCGCAGGATTTCCATTTGGAAAATATACACCATTGTCATAGTATTTTAGTTTGTCAACACCAAGACGTTCTCTTCTTTCCTCATGCAGCTTTTCAGCAAATGGAACGAATACCTCCTTAATCTGTTTTCGGAAATTTTCCACCATCTCTTTATCATAACAGTTACGATTCATACGATAGTAACCTAACTCCACAAAATTATCATACCCAAGCATTCTTGCCTGCTTAGTGCGGTTTTTTACCATCAGGTCATAGATTTCATCCAGTTCATCCGTTACTGTCATAAAATAATCACTGACTGCTTTCCATGCACGTTTACGAGTCTCTCTGTCATTAGACGTTGTAAACTTGCTCATCAAAGAAAGATTATAAATCTCTCCATCAAAAGGAATCTTCGCTGTAGCAATCACTTTTGTATATCTGCTGATCAGCGCATTTTCTTGCTGCATAAGCGGAATCAGTTTTTCGTCAAATGCTTTCAATGCGATTTCGATATTTTTGAATGGTACTTTTCCAATTTTTTCTTCCATATATGCACGATATGGTGACTCATAAAGTACCTTTGAATACATGTTTTCATAGTTTTCCAACAATGGGCCAACTTCATCATAATAATCATTTTCCTGTGTATAGAACTCATCCGTTGTATCAATGTCATGTCTGATTTGAGCTAATGTTATATTTGTAGATACATCACCGATAAATTTGTAGCGCTCCTTGTGGATTTGAAACAATTCTTCTCCGCTCTCTGCATTCTTTGCTCGATCAATCAAGTTTTTGAAAAAAACTTCTACCTTCTCCATATCTACTCTTGTATATGGCATTTCTGAAAACTTCACTTATTTCTCAATCCTTTCTTCTATCTTTTCTTACTCCTGTATGGTAATTTCCCCATAGAAAACAATCTTTTCTATCTCCACGTCATCATTATACCATACAAATCCCAATCCAAGTGTCCCCTCTAATAGTTGATCTACTTCCTTGTCTGACAACTTCGTATATTCATGGTTCTGCGTAACTTCTTCCTCTGTCTCCATTGTCTCAATATACAATTCATAGTATTCCACATCTTTTGCCAGATTTTCTTGTCTTTGCAATTTTTCCCTGTGTTTAGCTATATCCCCATCATAATAAGAAGGTGCCGTCACGATGGTATCTTCTTCTCTATGGATGATCGCAGCATATGAACTGTAGTCTTTCATATAATCATTCGCCTCTGCTTCTAAATATGGAATACTATAGTCTATACAGAATTCCTTGATTCCCTCATCAAAATTGAGCAAAAGACTTTTTTCATCATATCTGAGTACCCCAATTTGTATTTCATCCATGCCTGCTTCGCTTGGATAAACGGTGATGATTCCCGTCTCTTCATCATAAGAATATTCCTCATATAAATCAGAATCTCCCACAGGATTTCCACAGGATTCATAATATGAAAACGCTCCATCCTTGCCAAACCAGATAGTTTCTGAACAGACATTATTCTGATACTCCCACCCCTTTTCTGTTAAAAACTCTGGACAATTAAGCTGCCTCTCTTCCTCGCATCCTGAGATCATAAATACGAAAACAATACTCACAATTGTAAATAATCCATTCCTCCATTTCATACTCCTTGCCTCCCTTTGTAATACGCGTTTACCAGACTTCGATAGCCTAGTTCTCGCATTTTCTCATATCGCAAATTATAATTTGCCTTCGTATACTTTCCTGTCACAAGATATCTTGCATGCGACTGCATATAATGATCAATCTCATGAAGAGACTTGTCTGTGTTAATAATCGGAAAATACCATCTACACCAGGTGATTTCGTTTTGAACAGGATTATCAAAAAATTTTCTATTGAAATATTTGATATATGCTCTTACTGCATATTCATCCATTTTTTGGTTCTGTTCCTTCCAACGATAAATCGCCCTTGCTTTTCTTTTCAGCTTTCCCTTCATCTTCTGCATTGCAATATCCGATATATCGACTACTCCCTCACAAAATGAAAATCCAAGATACTCCCACTTTTCTCCCGGCTTCGTTTGACAACATTTTTTTGATTCACGGATAATCCATGCTCTTCTAAAGTGGATTCAATGAATTCTATCTGTTTTTGTAACTCAGTTTCTGTTTTTGAAAATATTATAATGTCATCCGAATATCTTGCATATAGGATTTTATTTTCCCAAAAATACTGATTCATTTCTTTCAAATACAGATTGGCAAGAAAAGCTGAAACTGGAAGTCCTGCCATGATCCCCTTTTTTGCCCGGACGACTTCATTTCCTTTAAGAACAAAAGGATTTGTTTGATTTTATCTACTTACGAATTCGTTGCTTATTATCCTGAGCTTCAATTCTTATGTCAGTACACATCGCACAATTGCACCGCCATACAAACTGCTTTTTTATATTGACATTTTTACCCTGGCTATATATGGAATTTCGCAAATCCACTGCCCAAAAAGCTTGCTTAAAAAGACTCAAAATAGTCAGATTGGACGTATGTATAAAAACAAGTGAATGCTACCGTCACTTTTACCGAATTCATGGGCAGTATTAGTTCCTTTTCTCACATATGCCCATGCAATTTACAGCAAGCTCTGCGCTATAAAAAGCCCCACGAAAAAAGTAGCCATAAATTGACTCCTTTTATTTCTATCACTTAGACAAATCCCAATTTTTATGCAAACAATCTACTTATTTCTTTTTCTCCAACCAAATACAGTTCATGTAACGCTCGTGTAATTGCCACGTATAAAAGTTTTGCTTCTTTTGCATTCATTCCATAATGCTCTTCATCTGGATTCCACAAAATAACCGCATCAAATTCCAGTCCTTTTGTCAGTGTGACCGGCAATACCATCACGCCATTATGGAATTTTTCTTCCTGTTCTTCTATATTTAAAGACACCTTCAGCTGCATTGCTTCTTCTTCGGAACGACAAACAACAGCAATCGTCTCAAATCCTTTCTGCAGGATCTCATTCACCAACTCACGCAATCTCTGCATCAATGACTCTTTCTTTTCCTGAATTTGCTGCACTTTTAATCCATGCCGAATCACAGGCTCTATCTTATAGCTTCCCTGTGATGCTTTTTCAAGCACCTTCTCCGCGCATTCAGAAATTTCAATTGTATTTCGATAACTCTTTGACAGTAAATAAAAACTATCTATATCTCTTTCAAAAAGTACTTCTTTCAAGCCTTCCCAATCATTCATCCCCGTCTCATACCGGATATTCTGCGATACATCTCCCATAATCGTAAAATAACAGTCTGATAAAAGCTGACGCATTACATAATAGATACTTTCTCCGAAATCCTGCGCCTCGTCAATGATAATCTGGCTAAATTCATCCGTATCCTTCTTCACCAAGATCCTTTTCCAGATCAGACTCATTGCAGCTACATCATATAAGTCAAACTCATTCTTCTGAATATGAGAAATCGTATTCTCCCATGTATTCTGACCATTCTTGAAAAATTGATTTCTCTCCAGGTACACAAGAAACTCCAGATATATTTTCTGCTCAGTCCAGCCGCATTTTGAAAAGTCAAAATACTTTTTATATTCCTGTCTTTTCTCCATACGCAGGTTATCCGAAGATTCCGTACACAAAAACTTAATGCGTGAACGAATTCTTTCATTCATTAACTTTTCCAACTGCATCACAGACAACTGTGTATTACGGCTTAGCGTATCTTCCATATCTCTTTCTGCCAAAACACAACCCAATACCGGATCTGTGATTGTTTCAGGCGGAAGAACGTTGCTTCTCCATCTCTTCAAAAATGCTTCTAATTCCTTCACAAAAGGAAGATGGCTCTTTATTGAAGCCATCTCATCATCGGCAATAATATGATAATTCTTTTTCCATGCTTTTCCCATTAGATAAGGCAAGAAAATGTCCATACGCATCTGCTTCACGTGATTTACATCCAATTCTGGAAGCCCGCTGCTAATATAATTAAGCAGCATATCACTGCTGCCTACGATACAGAATTCTGATGGCTTATATTTATTTTCATAATTGTACAAAATGTAAGAAATACGATGCAATGCGACCGTAGTCTTTCCACTTCCAGCAACACCTTGTACGATAATATTTTTATATGGAATATCACGGATGATTTCATTCTGTTCCTTCTGAATCGTCGCAATAATATCACCAAGAACGGCTTCTTTATTCTGGGAAAGATATTTTACCAGAAGCTCATCATTGGCTGCTACATCGTCATCATAAAACCCAAGCAAATTGTCATCTTGAATGTCATACGTTCTTTTTTTATAGAGTTCTACTTCGACTGGATGATTGCCTGGTACTGCATAACTCCCCTTTCCCAGCTCATTTTCATAATACACACTGGAAACTGGTGCCCGCCAATCGACAATGATTACCTCGTTATCCTCCGTCGTAACTCCATTCTTCCCTATATACCTGCTTTCTTTCACACCATAGGTCAGATCGTCATAATCGATTCTCCCAAAATATGCTTTCTTTAATGCTGCTTTGCTCTTCCGAAGCATATTCTGGCTATGCTCCAGCAAATGCTGTCCGGCCATCAACTGTCCATAAGAATCCCCTTCTCCCTTTTTGACAGCCTGAAACAATTGTGTGACCTCTTTTCGGTAACTTACTTCTTTCTGCTCGTAAGTCTGAACATTCTTTTGAATCACATTCAGACACGACAATAGATGCTGCTTTTCTCGCAACATCTCCTGATTCTTTGCCTTATTCATTTTTCATCCCTCACTTTTCTCAAATCTCACATCTGAAGCGGGCACATACACCATCCCTAATGGCACCCTCCAGTAAAAGGCGGATATAAATTATAGCAAAGTTATATCTCAATTACAAGAAAATTTTCACTACCAAATAAGGAAATCAGTTACGGAAGTAGATTGTTTTAAAAATTCCAAAAAAGGATAGGATGTTTTTCGTTCAAACATCCTATCCTTTTTAATTCCAGTTCACAAGAGTGTGAGATGCACACCTGGTTAGCTACGATTCCTGTTCGAGCAGGAATCCAAATATATGCATACTCAGCTTCATGACATTATGTCTTAGCAGATTATTTTTGACAACGACATAATCATCACTGATCACTTTATTTACCAAAGCTTTTGTTGCTTTCTTGTCAAATTCTACCGGATCTTTTTGCTCCAATGACTCGTACCTTTTTGCCATTTCATCAGCAATCTCTCCGTCATTTGCAATTACCACGTCTATTTTGCGATTTCCCAAATACTGGTTTAACAGTTTGACATGATCCGATACTTTGAACTTCTCTGTCTCGCCCGGTTGTGTAACCATATTACAAACATACATAATCTGAGCATTACTTCTGTCAATGGCATCTATGATCTCATCACAAATCAAGTTTGGAATAATACTTGTAAAAAGGCTTCCCATACTAAGTATAATTAAATCGGCTTCTTCTAAAGCCTTCACCGCCTCTTTTGTCGGCACTGGCTCTTCTTTGTAGAACACTCGTTTAATCGTATTTTTATTTAAAGTAATATTATGTTCACCCTCTACAATACTGCCATCACCCATTTCACCCATTAATATGACATTTTCTTCTGTCAATGGGATTACTTTTCCTTTCAGGTTCAAAACCTTACTCAATGCTTCAATCCCATCAGACAAATTTCCCGTGATTTCTGAAGAAGCTGTCAAAAGCAGATTGCCGACCGTATGACCATCCAGATCGCTTGTTGTACTAAATCGATAATTGAATAGTTCCATTACCAAAGGTTCTGTCTCTGATAAAGCGACAAGTACCCTTCGAATATCTCCAACTGCAGGAATATTGAATTCTTCCCTCAAAATACCTGTACTTTTTCCATCATCACATACAGATACAATAGCTGCTAAATCAATTGGAAATTCTTTTAACCCGCGAAGTAATGTAGAAGAACCCGTTCCTCCGCCTAGTACCACGACTTTTCTTTTCATGTTCTACCCTTCCGTGTTAGTCTTTGTTAAACACTTCTCTATTTAATACCTTTTCCTGATCTGCAATAATTGTTGTACAAACCGCATCACCTGTAATATTTACTGCTGTACGCATCATATCAAGAATACGGTCAATACCCATGATAAGAGCAATTCCTTCAATTGGAAGTCCAACCGATGCAAGCACCATTGACAATGTAACCAGACCAACGCTAGGAACACCTGCTGTACCGATTGATGCTAATGTGGCTGTTACTACAACAGTTGCAAGATTTGCTGGTGTCAGATCAATTCCATATGCCTGTGCAATAAATACAACCGCTACCCCTTGCATGATAGAAGTTCCATCCATGTTTACCGTAGCTCCAAGTGGAATTGTAAACGAAGAAATCTGTTTTGATACACCCATTTTCTTATGTAAAGTATCGATAGACATCGGAATTGTTGCATTCGATGTAGCTGTTGAAAACGCAAACCCCATAACTGGTGCAAATTTCTTGATAAATTTAAGTGGATTCAATCGTGTAAAGACAAATAGTAAAATCTGATAAATAACAAAACATTGGAGGAACAATGCAATTGTTACGCTTCCCATGTATTTGATCATCGGCTTAAACGCTGAGAATCCCAAAGTAGCAAATGTACGTGCAATCAGACAAAATACTCCGATTGGAGCTATTTTCATAATCGCCATAGTCATTTCCATCATAACATCATTAAATTCACTGAAAAAATTCGCTACAGTGGAAGCCTTGCTTCCTAATTTTGCCAACATAACACCTACAAACAACGCAAATACGATGATTGGAAGCATATCTCCACTTGCCATAGACGAAATTGGATTCTTAGGAATAATATTCAATATAGTATCTACCAGATTCGTATCAGTTGCTGTTGCTGTCACTTCCGCTGTCTGTACCGCATCCATATCAAGTCCGATTCCAGGTCTAATCACATAGGCAGTACTCAACGCAATTGTCACAGCCAAAGCCGTTGTAAACAGATAAAATAATACCGTCTTAACTCCAACTTTTCCAAGTGTTTTTGTATCACCGATTGCCATACTACCGCAAACCAGTGAACAGAATACAAGCGGTACAACAAGCATCTGCATCAAACGAATAAATCCCTGACCTACTACATAAAATACCCCTTCGATAATAATAGTGTCTCTCACATCCCCCGCTGGGACAAAATAGTAAATTGCCACACCAAGAAGAGCACCTACAATCAAGGCCACAAAGATTTTTGTAGAAAGCCCCATAGGTTTCTTAGTTTTCTTTTCTGCCATTATTCAATTCCTCCTGTCTCATCTAAATATTCTTTTAACGCAACTCTCCATTCTTTTGGTTCTTCCATATTAGTCAATCGCATCATCATGTTATCAAGAACAGAATATGCTGGACGCAATTCATCTTTTGATAAAACAGGACTGATATCCATTTCTTCTGATTTTCCTGCATATTCAAGAATCGCTTTTGCAAACTCGTATCTGCTGCAGCTTCCCTTGCAAACGACATGATACAATCCTAACGCATCATTATCGATAAAATATGCAATGATTTTTGCCAATTCCTTTGCACTTGTTGGAACAGCATAACGGTTATTTGGAACTTCCATTACCTTTACTTTTCCTACATTTCTCAACACTTCATCAACAAAATCTCTGCCAATTCCATAAATCCACGAACTTCTGATAATTACAAAACGGTTTGAAAGTTGTGAAAGAATCCGTTCGCCAGCTTCTTTTGATTTTCCGTAAATCGTCTTTGGATGTGTTGCATCAAATTCGTTATATGGAACATCTGATTCCAAATCAAACACGTCATCTGTTGACATTTGAATCACTTTCGCACGAACATCATTTGCCGCTAATGCAATGTTTCTTACACCAATTGCATTTACTTTATATGCTTCATCTCTGTGGGCTGCACAATATTCTACATCTGTAAGACTTGCACAGTTGATAACAACGTCCGGACGATTCACACGCATATAGTGTTCTACTTCTTCCAAATCAGTGATATCCACTTCATTGAGATCTGTTGTCAGCAGCTGATATTCCATGCAGTCAAGTAAGTCAATCAATGCTGATCCAATGTGACCTTCTGCACCTGTAATCCATACTTTTTTCATAATTTGCCTCCTCCTGCATCTGCATTTTTATGAATTATTTTTGCATATAATACAAATTAATATTTTATACTAAATTAGGAGGTTCGTCAATAAGAAGCGATGTCTGATTACACTGCTGCTTTCGTTCCTTTATAAATAGATAAAATCATTACTCCACCAAGTATTGCAATGATACCAATAATGTCACTCAATGCAAATGCCTGTCTCAAAATCAATGCTGATGCAAATGCTGCAACAACAGGCTCGATAAGCCCCAAAATACTTCCTTTTAGAGGTCCTACGATTGTAATCCCGTATAAATATGCTGCAAATGCAGTAACAGTTCCAAAGATTACGACAAATTCAAATGCAAACACTGTCCCCAAATCCCAGCTTCCTGAAACAATCCAAAGCTTTGCTATAGGTATAAGGAAAATTCCTGCAATCAGCATTCCCCATCCAATCGCATAAAAGGTTCCGTATCTTTCAATTAATTTCCCCGGAAGCACTGTATACATAGCACAGGTAACCGCGGAAATCAGTCCCAAAATCAAAGCATTCATCGGTAAAACCAGCGAATCAATCTTTCCTCCTGTCGCCAATGTAAATGCACCGAACACAACCATGCAAAGTACAAGTACCTCGATTATTTGGGGCATACGTTTTTCAGATATGAGCACCCATAATAGAACAAATACAGGTGCTGTTTGCTGTATGGCTGTTGTAATACCTGCATTTGACAAATGAATCGCCGCAAAATAAGATGTTTGACATACGGCAAATGCAAATACCGCTACAACTAAAAGTCGTAGAATCGACTTTTTGTCCTTCCAAATATCAAAAATCCCATTACCTTTTGACTTGACCAAAGCAATTCCCAACAAGATGATACCTGCAGTCAGAAGACGAAGCGTAACCATCCACACTGGATCTACTCCTTTTGTACCCATGATATATTTCCCTGCAACCGCACATAGCCCCCACATGGATGCTCCTGTAATCGTAATTAATATCCCTTTGAATTGATTTTTCATTTCGTTACCGCCTTTTCTAATACATCAAATATCAATCTTTTCCGAAATAAACCAATTATATCACAGTTGTCTATGAAAAGAAATGAAAAAACCTCCCAAGACCGAAGTCTTGAGAGGTCGTATAATCTTTGATATTGTCTCGCGACGCTTGATTAACGTTTGGAGAACTGTAAACACTTGATTTTACTGGTTTTGATGGACGGAATGTTGCAAACACGTTACAAACGCATGGCTTCTCATTACTCTTCACCGAACCTCATGACCTTCCTTCAAGATGCTTACCAATCTTCTTGGCATATCTTTTTTATTGCCAAAAGTGAAAATGTGTCCTTAACCAAATGCTTTATTTCTCTAGCATTCGTTAAACTGTGTGCCGCTTGCTTCAATTTTTCAAATATTTCCTCATCTGTCACGGCATAATCTGTTTTCAATTTTTCTATTTCTTGCTCTGCAATTGTTTCCTTTGCTTCATTTGATAATTCATCAAATTTAATAACAGCATCAAATCTATTATATATAGGCAATCCTAATTTTTCCTTTATTTCATCAATCGATTTATAGTTTGACGTGCATATAATTATCGCTTTGTTTACCATAACTTTGTGATTATGATCTTCAAAAATCCCTTCATCAAACAATTGATAAAAAGCACTATGAAATACGGACAGAGCCTTATCAAATTCATCAAACAACAACACATTTGTTTCTCTGGCCAAAAGATCCTGTGCAAAACTTTTTTCATTATATCTTCCACCAAAAATATAATTAGCAGATTCATTATTCTGATACATCGAAAACTGTTTTCTTAACATTTTTCCACCCATCAATTCCGCAATATATTGTGCTGATTCAGTTTTTCCTATCCCAGAATCTCCATACAGCAATATGGTAACTGGTTTCTCCTGTTTACCATCTACTAAAGGATATATTGCTTGCAATAATTTTCTTTTTGCTTTTACTTGTCCAATTACCCTTTTTTCAAATTGGCAATTGACTGTTTGTATCAATTCCTTAGATACTTCTAAATATGATTGATGGGTTTCATGAATAATACTGTGATCAAATGTGCGATATATCTGTTCTCGAATATTCTGTGGTGGATTTTGTATATACATATTCGTTATCGACATTTGGGAAATAAAATTTGTAAAATTAATTATTACATGTTCTTGAACACTGCAGTATTCATCAGCATGAACAACAAAATCTTTAACTCTTGGTTTCTTCCTTTTCGGAGGCTTTACATCTCTCTCTCCAGGCACATGAAGAAAGACATCCATTTTTTTATTACCGTCATCAAGTTGCACAGCCATTTCGCTAAGATTTCTTGCATTCTTCGGAACAATTTTTTCAAATTCCACATCAGATCCCACGTATATTTCAATTTTCTTCACGCACAACACCCGCCAATACTATATCGTAAACATCCAACTCGTTTTCCTTCTTCTCGGTAACATTATCTACTCCGACAATATCTTCTGCTGTAATCTTCTCTTCAGATACTTGAAAATCAAATTCCTTTTCAATAGATAATTGATTTTGTGTACAAGTTCCTACCTTGATTCCAAAATATGTTAATTTCATTTTGCTTAAATCAACAAGATTATAATTATTTTTAAATGCTTTAAGATTAAATCTCAATACACTCTTCTTTTCTTTCTCGTCCTTTAACAGCATCTCATAATAACCACGTTCTCCAAGAATTGCCTCATTTAATTTTTCCATATCAATTGGCATTTCTTCTTTCGGCACAATTGTCATGTAAGAACTAACCATTTTATATAATGTAACCGAATTTTCTGGAGCATAGACACCGCTATTTTTAAATTGTTTTACTTGTTTATCTTTTATTGCTGCTTGAATATAATCTGTCAGCAAAGTGTTTTTTATGGTCTTATCAAAAGCACTCGTCAGTTCTGCCGTTGCACCCGCATTCACCTTCCCCTGAACAGTTGCTTTGATATAATTTAAAATATTAAACCCACTTTTAGCTTCTGCTTCTATCTCAGCAACAATTTTAGCTATTCTTTCTTTATTTTCCTCTGTCGACCAATCAAGTCTTCCGCCATTAGTAACATCGACATAGTCTTGTGCAGCATCTTCATCGAAATACACTATTTTAAGAAATTTTGCTTCTTTGCTATCTTTATCCTTCAAATTTTCATTCCTTTCTCATAAATATCTGTTCTATTATTTTAAATGTTTTGCATACTCATAAATTCGTTTTAACATAGCGTCTGTTGCTCCAGCAAAAGGCTCTTGTTCTTGCTTACAAAATCCCAAGTATGTATTAAATCCAAGCATATAAACTGACATGGCCATTGCTAAATCTTCTGGTTGTTCTCCATACAGTTCCGCTACATTTCTTAATTCTTGAATAACTGTATCCTGTGGAACTGTTACTGCTCCCTCTTCATTTACTACTTCATTAATAGTTTCTGGTAAAACCATACACATCTTATAAAAGGCATTTTCATCGCCTGTTACAATAGCGTAAAACTGATCCATGCTTACTCGCCTAATTAAACGGTGCTGCACATTCTTTCCATCTACCTTCGTTGTCCATTTAATATTCTGTGAACGTTTTGCAATAGCCTCAACCAATAAGCATGCACAATCATCATCATCCAAAATCTGACTCTGCATTTTGATATACGTTTTTGCTGAGGATGCGGAATTCATCGTATTATGCTTATTTTTCATTTCCACATATAATGTATGTACTACATCTCCATCTGGCATAACAATCCCATTAGGATTTCTATAAATTACATCCCATCCAGCCTGTGGTACTTCACAGCCTTCAAAATATGAGAACATATTCTGATGAAAATATCCTATATCATTGTTATTAGACTTATCTCTCTGACGAAAGATTTCGTTATTTACAATTTCTTCCCAGCTCGTCTTATAAACTGATTTGTCAAAAATCAATTTAATAGGGTCAATCAAATTATTGTTAAATCTTTTCAAGTCAAAAGATTCCAATTTTTCTCCGTATTTTAAAATAGTAGCCTGCACATGCTTTTTAAAATCTTCTTTTGTAATAAAGGTTAAATCCCATGCCATTATTCAATCGCCTCCAATGTTTTGTAAATTTCTTTTGCAATATCGTATGCCAAATTAACAGGAACTGCATTTCCCACTTGTTTATACTGTGAAGACACATTTCCACAGAACTCCCAATCATCCGGAAAAGATTGACACCTTGCATTTTCTCTTACTGTAAATGGTCTAGCTTCCAAAGGATGACATCTTTCCGTTTGTTTCTGTGAAGGTGAAGTCAGCACAGCGAGAGATGGCTCATCTAAACTCATTCGACGCAATATTCCAGTTCTTCCACCTTCCATATCCCAGCAACTCTTCATATATTCTTTTGCTATTGTCGGATCAATATCTCTCCAATATCCACCAGGCGGTACTAATTCGAATATCTTTCGTTTCTTTTCTCCATAGGGAACTCCCGGCCCTTCTGGACAATCTAACAAAACATCTCTTAAAACAGGTTTATAGTCATGTGGCTTTGGAAATTGGTACTTAACTTTATCTATAAGATCGTTTCTAATACCAATTGTAATTAAACGTTCTCTTTTTTGTGGGTTCCCATAATCCCATGCATTTAATACTTGTTTTTGTATAGAATAACCTGCTTGTTCAAAAATGTTAGTGATTGTTGCATATGTTCTGCCTTTATCATGTGTCAAAAGACCTCTAACATTCTCAAACAAAAACATTTTAGGTTGTAATTTTTTTAAAAATGTGGCGTAATGATAGAAAAGCGTTCCTCTTGCATCTTCTAATCCCAATCTCTTTCCTGCATATGAAAATGCCTGACAAGGAGCACCACCAGAGAGCAAATCTAATTCACCAGATTTAATTCCAAAATATTCTTCGAGGTCAAGACATGATATATTAGCAATATCATCGTGTATTACACGCCAATTAGGTCTATTTACTCTTAAGGTTTCCGCAGCATCTTTATCAAATTCAATTAAACCAATCGTATCGAACCCTGCTTTTTCAACACCTAACGCTAAACCACCAGCTCCTGCAAATAGTTCGATTGTTGTGAATCCCGTCGTACTATTGTTTATTGTCATTGGCTTTTCTATTTCAATAATATCACCAATATTGCAATTCAAGGTAATACAAATCTTTTCAATACTTTCGAAGGATATTGGTTCATTTTTACCCATCCTAGCTAAGACATTAAAACTTATTCCCGCAGACTCCTTTAAATCGGTTTTATTCATGTTTTTATCAATCAGAAGCTTCCACAGCTTATTATAACAAATTCCCACAATTCTTCCTCCATTCGCATTATTATGCCTTATAAGTCTAACACAAAGGGATTATAATGGCAATTACTTTTCTCACGATATCATTAGTTTATCTTGCTATATCCTGCAATAGAGATAACCCACCTATTTTGTGACAGCGTAACAACTTTAATGGTGACCACATATGCAGCCACCATTATTACTTATTATAGAGTTTTTCCATTGACTTATCTAGCGTGCATCCCTTTGTTTTCTTCTCGCCATTTTCGTCTTTCCTTTCCTATTTCTGTTTCTACACGTTCCTGCTCTTTCATCTCACAAAGCAATCCATCTATTCTGTTCGTTCCAAATATTTTTCGAATTCTTCCATAATCTTTTTCGACAACTTCCAGTTCTTCTACCCTTTCTTCTAATACATCGCATCTCTGCTGGAGCCGTTCTCTTCTATCCCAGATACTGTTATAATCACGTACTAATTCCTGATATTTATCATACAATTTGCAGTAATCACGATATAAAGAAAATAGAATATCTTGAATCTTCTTCACGAACGGACGGGCTTTCTTTTCTCTGTAGTTTTTTCCAGTTTCAAATTTACCCGCCTCTGGCAGTAATACCTCTGCGTCCCTACCATATTTTCCGGCGTAAGACTTTACATCATTTACCAATGGTGCAATTTCTTTAAGTTCTTTTTTTGCTTTTGCAGCTTTTTTAGTTGCGTTCTCAGCTTCTTTGATTGCCTCATCACCCTTCGCTTCTGCATCTACCTTTCTCTCTTCCAAAGCATCAATCTGAGACAAATTATCTTGCAGAATCCTATTCAATGCACACACATCTTCTTGCTTTTCCACCAGAATATTTTCCAGTTTTGCAACTTCCTTCGCTCTTTCTTTTTTCTTAAACTCCAAAACTGACAGATGTTCTTCATGCGTTCCTTTCTGTTCCCATTCGATTCCGTGTCTTTCCATAACCATAGCAAGCTGATGTTTTTCAGAATTGATCCATTGATTCAGTTCCGTATCTCCTCGGCTTCCACCTTTGAATCCTAATGCACCAAGTGCTTGCTTCAAAGAAACTCTGGTATCTACACCTCGTTTGCTTTCCGTGATATAGGGAACAAAATCAATGTGAAGATGCGGTGTAGCCTCGTCCATATGAAGATGTGCCGAAAATACTCGAAGTGTCGGATTTCTATTTTGAAATTCTTTCATATATTCATCCAATATCTTTGCAGCCAGTTCTCCATTTTCTGAGTCAGAAGCACAATCGTCTTTATTTCCGACCTGTAGAATGACTTCATGAAATAATTTTTCCTGTTTGCCCGTACGTATCTTTTCATAATAATCATCAATACATCTATCTTTTCTTTTTTGTTTTGCATTATATCGTTCAACAGCTTCATCAAATAATTCGTGATATACCTCTTTAATGTTTTCACAACAATATTCCACATTCAGATGCCCCCTTTCCGGAACCGTATTCTCTGCATGGAATTTTCTACTGTTATGATTGGTGGATCCTTTTCCAGTCATCATACTAATTGTTCTCTTTATAAGCATCTCTCCTTTGTATTTTATAAAGTTATATTGGTACCTTCTCGAACATTAGTAGTTCGAGAAGTATCGTGGCGAAGCCCCTCTTTTGTTACTTTTGTCAAAAGTAACGCAAAAGCACTTTCGACAGCCGTTCCGTCCATCAAAAGCTGCTGTTGCGCCCTACGGGGTTTTCGTTTGCATTAACTTTATTTCTCCGAATATAAATTTAAAAGCAAACTTCATTTTCACGTGTATTAATCATCCCCAAACAATCAATGCGTATTACCGAACTTTACAAGCACTTAACCTTATCTTCTTGCTTAAATTCATTATTTTTATAAATATCTATCTACAAGTTGTTCAATTTTTCCTGTATTCAATATTGTCTGTTCTGTCTCATATGTAAGAATCAATCTTCCCCCCGCAAATATTCCATTATTTTCGTATGCATTGATCTTTCTTACCATTTTTCTGGCATACGTAGGGTCGTCGACTCTTCCATTATGCTCCCAATATATTTCCTCACAAGTTTTACTAGAAAGAAATGTAAAATCCGGATAAATCGTTCCCATACCTTTCAAATATAACGGGCATTCGTATTTGTATTGGATTCCATGACGAAAGAAATAATCAGCCATTATTTTTTCTGACTTTGACCTAACACGCTCTCCTTTTTCTGTTAGAATAACTGGTGTTCCTTCTTGAAAATCTTTCCCTTTATATTCCTTTGATTTCCACTCTTCGAGTTGTTGCTCCCATGTGGACTCTACAGGCTTTATAAGTTTCTTACGTTCTATATGTTCTTTAAGATATATCTTTTCAAGTTCATCATCTGTATAATCTCTTGTTAGTTTCTTAATTTGAGTAAGTCGTACCTTTGCTAATTGCAGAACTTTTTCATCGTATGATTTTTGTGCAAGTTTTTTTGCTAATTGTACCTTTTCTTTGGGTATATAATTACTTGACTTTTTCTCTTCTTTGCACCAATAATATTGAACATGATTATGACTCTTAGACAAACGAAGTCTGCCCTCTGGAGCATGTTCTAATCTTATTTTTGCTTCTTTGATAATTTTTTCAAGTCTAAATTGTTCTTCTAATAATAGATTTCTTAGTCCTTTCATAATGTTTCTACCTCTCGATTTGGAAATATAAAGATATGGAACGTAAACATTTTAGCTTGTTACGTTCTTAATAGATGGTTTGTGATTTTTATTCGTAAGATAATTGTTAAGATTACGGTTACTATTACACAAATGCCTTCAGCAAACGTAAATCTAAGATGTTTTTACGGTCCTGAAAATATATTTTTTATTTTTCAACCGTAAATTCCAGTATTGCCTTACGGTCCTGAATATATATTTGTTGTTTTTCAACCGTAAATTCCACCATGGTCTTACCGTCGGATATATAAAGATTCTTTTCTCGAACGTAATTTTTCAAAATCCATACGGTCGGGTATATAAAGTTTCTATCCTTGAACGTAAATTTCCAGAATCTTTACGGTCAAATATTAATGAAATTGAAATTTGGGCTGAATTGCCCAGAAAAATGAGTAAAGAAAATCCCGGGAAATAAAGTCCCGGGATTGAAAAATCTTGTCCAAAAACGATATTGATTAACGTTTTGAGAACTGTGGTGCTCTACGAGCTGCTTTGAGACCGTATTTCTTACGTTCTTTCATACGTGGATCACGTGTTAAGAATCCTGCTTTCTTAAGAATTGGTCTGTATTCAGCATCTGCATGAAGTAATGCTCTTGAAATACCGTGACGGATTGCACCAGCTTGTCCTGTGTATCCACCACCGTGTACGTTTACTAATACGTCGAATTTGTCAACGTTGTCTGTTGCTACTAATGGTTGACGAACAACAACTTTTAATGTTTCTAATCCGAAGTATTCATCGATGCTTCTTTTATTGATTGTGATATTACCTGTACCTGGTACTAAGTATACTCTTGCGATTGATTTTTTTCTTCTTCCTGTTCCGTAGAATTTTGCGTTAGCCACTGTCATTTCCTCCTTATAACCTTAATTAGAATGTTAATACTTCTGGTTTTTGAGCTGCGTGAGCATGTTCTGCACCAGCGTATACGTGAAGTTTTGTGATCATTGATCTTCCCATAGGTCCTTTTGGAAGCATGCCTTTAACTGCAAGTTCAACTACTTTTTCAGGTTTTTTAGCCATCATTTCAGCTAAAGTTGTTTCTCTGAAACCACCTACATAATCTGAGTGATTGTAGTACATTTTTTGTTGCATTTTTTTGCCTGTTACAGCGATTTTTTCAGCGTTGATTACGATTACATAATCACCTGTATCAACGTGTGGTGTATATTCTGGTTTATTTTTTCCTCTTAAAACTTTTGCTACTTCTGATGCTAAACGTCCTAATGTTTGTCCTTCTGCATCAACTACATACCATTTTCTTTCAATCTTATCTGGGTTAGCCATGTAAGTTTTCATTGGTTTTCCTCCTAAAATCATTCTTACTAATTATTATATTCGTTACTGAAATTTATAGGAATCAGTCCACTCCGGGGCATTGGTGTAAACTGTTTCTTCTTTTTTCACACTGATTTATTATATTATGTCAGAACTGTTCTGTCAAGTGGATTTTTTACTTTTCTACGAATGTCACACCAAACGCTCCTGGTCCAACATGTGCTCCGATTGTAGCGCCTACTTGAAGACGACCTGACACCTTATATCCAGCCTTTTCCAATTTTTCTTCCAATTTTTCTACATTTTCTGTTCCATAAGTATAGAGAGTATATAGAGATGAATCAGTATCTATTGTTTTCTCTTCTAATTGTTTCATAATGAAACTAGTTGCTTTTAATCGTCCTAGACATTTACCGATTACTTTTAATGTTCCGTCTTCGAGAACAGTAATCATCGGTTTTAGATTAGCAATCTCCCCAATAGCAGCTGCTGTACGGCTAAGACGGCCGCCACGGCAAAGAAATTCTAAAGTATCCACACCTGCAATGATTTTACAGCGAGATTTCATTGCTTCTACTTCTGCTACGATTTCTGCGCCAGATACCCCTTGATCACGAAGACGAATAGCACATTCTGCCATTAAACGAATACCGTGTGTTGCACTGAGTGAATCAATAATGTAGATTTTATCATAATCCACCATATTTTTAGCAATTGTAGCACTTTGGCAAGTTCCACTTAAACCTGAAGAAAGTAAGATACAAATAATTTCATCACCTTTTTCCTTTGCATCTTCGAAAATTTCTGCAAAAGAAGCAGGAGAAGGCTGCGCTGTTTTTGGAAAACTTTCAGTAGAAGACAGCATTTCATATAATTGGTTTTTCTTTAAATCAATACCATCTTTATAACTTTTTTCATCAAGAGTAATTGTAAGTGGAACAAAATTCATGTTCCATTTTGTTAATTCATTTAATTCATAATCTGAAGAAGAGTCTACAAGTATTCTAATCATAATTGGTTATCCTTTCTAACTATCTTTTGACATATTTTCTTTACTACAAAAAACTTTTGCTAAATCTTCAATATTTTTCGAAATTTTGTCCAGAGAGCGATACATAATCTCTCTTTCTTCATCTGTAATGTTGCTTCCGATTTCATCTACAACATTGCAGATAATTTTGTCTATCTGTTCTGTCATTTTTTGTCCCTTTTCTGTAAGAACAGCAAGTGCGCGATATTTTTTGTGTTCACTTAAATCAGGATAATGCACACACTCTTTTTCGACCAGTTCTGATAAAGCTCGCGATGTTGCAGCCTTATCAACAGAAATCAATTTGCAAAGTTTCGTGGCAGTAAGCCCTTCAGGATATTGCGCAAGGTAAAACAGACACATTACATGATTTCCACTGAGTCCGAATTCCTTCATTTTACTTTTCTTTATTTTTTGTATATTTTTATTTATCGTGGAGATTTCCAAGACAAATTTTCCGAATCTGTCAATCATAAAATATCCCCTTTGCTTGCTGATTCCTCAACATTATATTCATGCAACGTTGACTTGTCAACATTTATTTCTTAAAAGATTGTGCTTTCCGGCAAACAAAAAATACATGGGAACCAACTGTCCCCATGTATTTTTTAAAACACTTTTTTTGCTTCTTCTATATCTTTTTTTACTTGTGCAAAAACCGCCTCTAAGTTTTCAAATTTTTGAATCGGGCGAAGATATTTCAGTACTTCTAACTCAACTTGTTCACCATAAATATCTCCTTGAAAATCCAAAATAAAACATTCCACAGTGATATGACGTTCCTGATCCACCGTAGGTCTTCGACCAATATTTGTTACTGAACCATAACGTTTTCCATTGATTCTTATTTTAGTTGCATATACACCTGCTGCTGGAAGCTTTGCTTTTTCGACACGCAAATTTGCAGTCGGCATTCCTACAGTTCTTCCAAGTGCTTTTCCGTGCACCACTTCACCTTTTAGTATGATTGGATTTGTCATAACTTATTTCACAACAACTTTTCTGAAGTTTTTCTTTCCTCTTCTAAGAACAAGTCCTTCGGCTGGAATCTCCTCTGTTGCAAATACTTTCTTAATATCAGTTACTTTTTCACCATCTACAGCAACGCCGCCTTGTTCTACTGCTCGTCTTGCTTCTGATTTTGATGGAACTAATCCACTCTTTAATAACATTGTTAAAATATCGATTGAACCATCTGTGAAATCATCTGCCGTAAGTTCTGCTGTTGGCATATTAGCTGCTGCTCCACTTGAGAACAATGCTCTTGCACTTTCCTGTGCTTTTACAGCTTCTTCTTCTCCATGAACTAATTTTGTAAGTTCAAATGCAAGGATTTCTTTCGCTTTATTTAACTGGCTTCCTTCCCATGCATCCATTTTGTCGATTTCTTCTAATGGAAGGAATGTAAGCATACGGATACATTTTAATACGTCAGCATCTGCCACATTTCTCCAGTATTGGTAGAATTCGAATGGCGATGTCTTATTTGGATCAAGCCATACAGCACCAGACTGTGTTTTTCCCATTTTCTTTCCTTCTGAGTTAAGAAGTAATGTGATTGTCATGGCACTTGCATCTTTTCCAAGTTTACGACGAATCAATTCTGTTCCACCCAGCATATTGCTCCATTGGTCATCTCCGCCAAATTGTAAGTTACAGCCGTATTTTTGGAATAATGCGTAGAAATCGTAGCTTTGCATGATCATGTAATTGAACTCTAAGAAGCTAAGCCCTTTTTCCATACGTTGTTTGTAGCACTCTGCTGTTAACATACGATTTACACTGAAATGAGCACCAACTTCTCTTAATACATCGATGTAATTCAAATCCATTAACCAGTCAGCATTGTTTACCATTAATGCTTTTCCTTCTGAGAAATCGATAAATTTACTCATTTGTTTTTTGAAACATTCACAGTTGTGCTGAATTGTTTCTTCTGTCATCATCTGACGCATATCGCTTCTTCCTGAAGGATCCCCAATCATAGCTGTACCACCACCGATTAATGCAATTGGTTTGTTACCAGCCATTTGAAGACGTTTCATCAAGCAAAGCGCCATGAAGTGTCCTACATGAAGGCTGTCTGCTGTTGGGTCAAATCCAATGTAAAATGTAGCTTTCCCATTGTTTACTAAATCTCTGATCACTTCTTCGTCTGTTACTTGGGCGATAAGTCCTCTCGCCTGTAATTCTTCATAAATTCCCATTTTCTTCTCCTCTTTCTCTATATACTTCTTTCGATTCTAATTAGAAGGGCAATGTCTTGTGACTTGGCACTACTATATACTAAGAAGACTAATTTCCTGTAAAATAAAAAACCTCGCCCTTTAAAAAGGACGAGGAATCATCTCGTGTTACCACCTTTGTTCGCATACAATTCGCATTGTACACCTCAATAAGTATCCTATGAATACTCTAGCACGATAACGTGTGCCATCCCGTTGCAGCCTACTAGGGAAACTGTTCTTAATACCATTCGGTGCAAAGCTCCAAGATGTATTCACAACTGCTTTCCTATGTGCCTCTCATCAACCGGCTGCTTTCTGTTTAGTACCTTCAGCTGCTACTTCTTCTTTTCATAGCCTTATCATTTTCTAACGAAATATTAACTTATCCAAACTTTTTTGTCAAGCCAAATTCTTTCTTTATAATAAAAGGCTAGATTCGTTTTCCATTGATAATAACAGCTTTTAAAGACAAATCTTTGTTTAATAATACAACATTTCCTGCTTTTCCTATTGTGATAGAACCATATGTATCATAAAGTCCAACACTTTTAGCTGCATTCATTGTCGCACAAGCTACTGCACTTTCCAAAGAAATGCCCATCTCTTTTACTGCTGTACGTATACAATCCATTAAATTTGTACATGAACCCGCAATCGCACCATCAGAAACTAATGTTGCAAGTTTACCAACTACTTTTACAGCCTGTCCACCTAATGTGTATTCTCCATCAGTAAGACCTGTTGCTCTCATACTGTCACTGATCATAACAATACGATCATCTCCAAACATCTCAAATGTAGCTCTTACTACCGATGGATGGATATGAATACCATCACAAATCAGTTCCACATGGACATGTTTACTGTCCCTCGCAGCACCAATCACACCAGGATCTCTGTGGGCAAATGGAGGCATCGCATTGTATAAATGCGTAGCATGACATGCCCCGAGGTCGTATCCCTTCTTTGCTGTATCATAGTTTGCTGTTGTGTGCGCAAATGATACATTGACCTCATCTTTCACAGCTTTAATAAACTCCATTGCACCTTCTTCTTCTGGAGCAATATCACAGAGTTTAATCAATCCGTTCGAAGCTTCTTGAAGTCTTCTGAACATCTCTACATCTGGTTTACGAATATGTGTAGCTGCCTGTGCTCCTTTTTTTGCTGCGCTGATAAAAGGCCCCTCCATATTAATACCAGCCAATACAGAACCTTTTTCACTCTTATAAGCACCCGCATTACTCATGATTTTCATCAATTCTTCTTCCGACAATGTCATCGTTGCAGGAACAATCGTTGTAATCCCCTGCGAAGCTTCATACTCAGCAATTGTTGCAATCGCTTCTGGGGTTCCATCACAAAAATCTGCACCTACACATCCATGGAAGTGTACATCTACAAGACCTGGAATCGCATAGCATCCGTCTCCATCAATGACTTCGCCATCTGTAGATGTATCTGTAAATAAACCATTTTCAATATTAATTGTACCTTCTTCAAATTTCTTTTCTTCTGTGAATACTAATACATTTTTAATAATCATGGATAATCTCCTATTTTTCTAATTCTGCGTATGCTGCTGCATCGCAAACTACAGTTACATCTGGATGCATTTGTAAAATAGATGCTGGAACGCTTGGTGTCACTGGGCCAGTAAACGCTTTTTTCACAATACCAGCTTTATCAGCACCACTTACTACAACTAAGATTTTCTTAGCTGCCATAATTGTTCCGATACCCATTGTGTATGCCTGTTTTGGAACATCATCAATCGAAGCAAAAAATCTCTGATTCGCTTCAATTGTACTTGCCTGCAAATCTACACAATGTGTTACTTTGTCAAATTCATCCGCAGGTTCATTGAATCCAATGTGTCCATTATGTCCAAGACCTAATAACTGTAAATCAACCCCGCCTAATTCTTTGATCAATGCTTCGTAGTTACCACATTCTTGCTCAGCATCTTCTACCTCTCCGTTTGGTACATGAGTTCTAGCTTTGTCAATATTTACATGATTGAAAAGATTATCATTCATAAAATAGTAGTAACTTTGATCGTTAGTTCTTGGCAATCCTCGGTATTCATCAAGGTTCACTGTTGTAATATCAGAAAAGTCGATATCGCCTTCTTCATACTTTTTGATTAACTCTTTATATGTTCCGATTGGCGAAGAACCTGTTGCCAAACCTAAAACACTGTTTGGTTTTAAAATCATCTGTGAAGCGATGATATTGGCTGCTTTTCTGCTCATTTCATTGTAATCTGCTGTTTTGATTATTTTCATATTTATCATTCTCCTTCTCTATAATCAGACTCTCTTTTATTATAATACAATGGATTTCATTCCGCAATTACACATTCCAGTTTATTTGTAAAACCAAAAAGAGCTTCGCAATATGCGAAACTCTTTAAAATCACTTTTCTTATACAAGTTCAAGAAGAACTTCCATAGCAGCGTCACCTTTACGTAAACCAATTTTTACAATTCTTGTGTAACCACCATTACGGTTTTCATATTTTGGAGCGATTTCTGTGAATAATTTTTCAACTAAATCAACTTCTTTAGCACTTCTCTTCTTGCCATCTTTCACTTCAACTACTGGGTAGAGAACTTTTAACATTTCTCTTCTTGCATGTAATCTAGATGGTTTGTCTTTTTTGATTGTTTTTTGTACTTCATCATAAACAGTAACTTTTTTACCATCTACAACTTCTTTCACTCTCTTACCATCTTTGTCTTTACGAGCAACTTTAGCTGTTACTGTAACTTCTTCGTAGTTGTCTCTTTCTTTTACTGCCATAGCAATAAGTCCTTCAGCTACTTTTCTGATTTCTTTTGCTTTAGCTTCTGTTGTAACGATTTTACCATTTGCAAGTAATGCTGTTACTTGGTTTCTGATTAATGCTTTTCTTTGGCTTGATGTTCTGCCAAGTTTTCTATATTTTGCCATTTTTCTTTTCCTCCATTTAACACGTGGTTATGCTTCTTCGGGCTTACTAGCCATGTGCTCCTACTGCGCTCATCGGACTTATCAGTGGGATAGACATTCATAAGGAAGTTCTTTTCGCTAAGCTCAGTCATCGCCTACGGCTCGACTTCACTAATCTCCAAGAACGACCTCGCACTAAGTTCAATCATCGCTTACAGCTCGATTTCACTAAGTTGCTTTCGGCCTATTCTTCACCTTGACTTAATTCTAAGCCAAGTTCTTTTAATTTAGCTAAAACTTCTTCTAATGATTTACGTCCGAGGTTACGAACTTTCATCATATCTTCAGAAGTTCTGTTTGTTAATTCTTCAACTGTGTTGATTCCAGCTCTCTTTAAGCAGTTGTATGAACGAACAGAAAGTTCTAATTCATCAATACTCATTTCTAACACTTTTTCTTTTTCATCATCTTCTTTTTCAATCATAACTTCTGCTGCCTGAGCAACTTCCGATAAGTCGATGAATAATTTTAAATGTTCGTTAAGTACCTTAGCTGCTAAGCTTACTGCTTCATCTGGAACTAATGTACCATTTGTGTAAACATCAAGTGTTAATTTGTCAAAGTCTGTGATTTGACCAACACGTGTGTTTTCTACTGTAAGGTTAACGCGTTCTACTGGTGTGTAGATAGAATCAATTGGGATCACACCGATTGGTAATTCATCGCTCTTGTTTTTATCTGCACTTACATAACCTCTACCTTTTGTGATAGTAAGTTCCATGTATAATTTGCTGTCAGCTCCTCCATTAAGAGTTGCAATAACAGTTTCAGGGTTCATGATTTCGATGTCTGGATCAACTTGGATATCAGCTGCAGTAACTACACCTTCTCCTTCAAACTCAATGTATGCTGTTTTTGGTTCGTCTGTTTCTGAGCTATTTTTGATAGCCAATGACTTAAGATTCATCACAATCTCAGTAACATCTTCTTTTACGCCTGGAATTGAACTGAATTCATGTAATACTCCATCGATTTTCACATGAGATATAGCAGCTCCAGGTAATGAAGAAAGCATGATTCTTCTTAACGAGTTACCAAGAGTTGTACCATAACCTCTTTCCAAAGGCTCCACAACAAATCTTCCATACTTCTTATCTTCTGAAATCTCAGTGATTTCAATATTTGGTTTGTTAAAATCAAACATTACAAAGCCCTCCTTCTGGGTTATTCGGTTGATGGTTACTCTAAATAATCCCTAAGGACTATTTAGAATATAATTCGACGATTAACATTTCGTTTACAGGTACATCGATAACTTCTCTAGCTGGAAGTTCTTTTACAGTTCCTTTTAAGCTTTCAGCATCAACATCTAACCATTCTGGAACTAATCTTCCGCCTGTTACTTCCGCGATTTCTTTATATCTTGGAGATGATTTTTTAGCTTCTTTAATTTCGATAACATCACCAGCACTTACTAAGTATGATGGAATGTTTACTTGTTTTCCATTAACTAATACGTGTTTGTGGTCAACGATTTGTCTAGCTTCTTTTCTTGTTCTAGCGAATCCCATACGGAATACAACGTTGTCTAATCTTGATTCAAGAAGAATCATAAGATTATCACCTGTCATACCTTTCATTTTTGAAGCTTTTTCAAAATAGTTTCTGAAAGGTTTTTCTAATACGCCAAAGATAAATTTAGCTTTTTGTTTTTCACGTAATTGAAGACCATATTCGCTCATTTTTCTATTAGCTCTTTTTGATTGTCTGTTAGATTTTTTATCAATTCCTAAATAGATTGGATCCATACCAAGTGATCTACATCTTTTAAGAACTGGAGTTCTATTCACTGCCATCTTATTTTCTCCTCCTATTTAGACTACACTCTTCTACGTTTTGGTGGGCGACATCCGTTGTGTGGAACTGGTGTCACGTCTTTAATACTTGTTACATCGATACCGCATGCTTGAAGAGCACGGATAGCTGCTTCTCTACCTGAACCTGGTCCTTTTACCATAACATCTACTGATTTAAGACCATGTACTAATGCTGCTTTAGCTGCAGTTTCAGCTGCCATTTGAGCTGCATATGGAGTAGATTTTCTTGAACCTCTGAATCCTAGACCACCAGCACTTGCCCATGATAAAGCATTTCCTTGAGCATCTGTTAATGTTACGATTGTGTTATTAAAAGATGATTGAATATGTGCTTGTCCGCGTTCAACGTTTTTCTTGACACGTTTCTTTGTCACTTTTTTTGTAACTTTTTTAGCCATTTAAACTAACCTACTTTCTTCCAAATTTTATTTTCTATTTATTATTTTTTCTTGTTTGCAACAGTTCTCTTAGGACCTTTTCTTGTTCTAGCGTTTGTCTTTGTTTTTTGACCACGAACTGGAAGTCCTTTTCTATGACGGATACCTCTGTAGCATCCGATTTCTTGTAATCTCTTGATGTTTAAAGCGATTTCTCTACGAAGATCACCTTCTACTTGGTAGTTTTCATCAATAACAGCACTGATAACTTTAACTTCTTCGTCTGTTAAATCTCTACAACGAGTATCTGGATTAACTCCAGCTTGTTCTAAAATGTTTGTTGCACTTACTCTACCGATACCGTAGATATAAGTTAAACCGATTTCTACACGTTTGTCTCTTGGTAAATCCACACCTGCAATACGAGCCATGTAATTTTCCTCCATTTTCTTTTCTTTTAATATCGTCTTTAATAGGGGTTTTGTCATAATTCTCTATGCATCACCCAGGCATGTCGGTATACATACCCTTTCCGACCACCGTTTTAACTGCTTTTGTTACAACTATATCGTCTACCGTAATATAAAACAATTATCCGGTAATGACCGGTCGGCATTAGAAGCAATATACGAGGACTTCCACCGGCTAAAGGTGCTTCCTTGTATATCAAATAGTCCACACATCCTGGTGTGTCAACTATTAATTGCCTAAATTAATAATTGTGCTTTACGCGCAAAATTGACAACGATAATGTTTCTCTTCTAATTATCCTTGTCTTTGTTTGTGTTTAGGATTTTCACAGATAACTCTGATACTTCCTTTTCTTTTGATGATTTTGCACTTTTCGCAAATTGGTTTTACTGATGATCTAACCTTCACGTCAAATCCTCCTTTCATCCATTGCTTGACTTTGATACCATGCGCACTATTTGAACTTTCATTCCATATTTGCCGCGGAGAATGAAATTTATCCATAAACGCGCTTATATAGTATAGCATTGCACCTTTATAAAGTCAACATCATTTTCAAATTTTTATTTATTTTAAGGAATAAATTCCATGAAACTGCTTTCCTCGAAAATGAAAAAAGACCCAGATGATAGTCATATGGATCTTTTTTATTCATCATGTGTATCCTATTTATCTCTCCAGGTAATTCTTCCCTTAGATAAGTCATATGGTGATAATTCTAATGTTACTTTATCTCCTGGTAAAATTTTGATAAAGTTTGTGCGTAATTTACCACTGATATGTGCTAATACCTGATGGCCATTTTCCAATTCAACTTTAAACATTGCGTTTGGTAATTTTTCTACTACTGTTCCTTCAATTTCGATTACGTCAGCTTTTGACATATTTAAATCCTCCCTGTTATCCTATCAAAGTTTCATTTATAGTTGCTTATTATATAATTTTAGTATCCTTTTCACTCCTACATCATCAATACCGGATAGGTCATGCTTTTTGTATATAATCTGAACATGTTTTTTCTTTTTCTTTTTAGGTCTACTCATTGTTCGAATAGAACCGTCTATCAAATATACATATGCTTCATCTACGTCTAATATCACATATACACGACCGTTATCATGACCTGCCTTTGATCTTGCAAGCATACCTACTTCATATCTATCCATACTATATCCTCTTCTTACTTCGATAAGGTCAAAAGTATTGGTTCATTTTCAGTGATCAATACTGTATTTTCATAATGTGCCGACAAAGAGCCGTCTGCAGTCACAACTGTCCATTCATCATCCAGCCATTTTACTGCATGTGTCCCTATATTAATCATTGGTTCAATTGCCAAAGTCATACCGCTGCGTAGCTTGACACCTCTTCGATTCATTTCATAGTTTGGAATATCTGGTTTTTCATGTAAGGCAGTTCCAATTCCATGACCACACAATTCTCTAACTACACCGTAACCGTGCTTTTCTGCATGTCTGCCAATCGCTGCTGAAATATCAAACAAATAGTTTCCTTCTTTTGCGAATTTTATACCTTCAAAGAAACATTCTTCCGTAATACGGATCAAATCTCTTGCTTCCTTGCTTATTTCTCCTACTGCATGTGTTCTGGCAGCATCAGAGTGATACCCCTTATAAATAACACCTGCATCAAGACTCACTATATCGCCATCCTTAATAATTCGTTTTTTGCTTGGAATACCATGCACAACTTCATTATTAACGGATACGCAGATAGATGCCGGATAATCATGATAACCAAGGAAAGAAGGTACACAGCCATAACTGCGTATGATTTCTTCTCCTAATCGGTCAATGTCCATTGTTGTCATACCAGGATGCAATGCCTTTGCCAGTTCATTATGAACGATTTCAAGGATTCTTCCAGCTTCTGTCATTAATTCAATTTCTCTTGCCGATTTAATTGTAATAGGCATAATATTACGCTCCTAAGATTTTAACAATTTCATCAAATACAACATTGATATCTACAGTACCATCAACTTCTACTAAGATATCTTTCTTTGTATAATAGTCGATTAATGGTTGTGTTTGTTCGTGATATACATTTAAACGTTTTTGAACTGTTTCTGGCTTATCATCATCTCTGAGAATTAAGCCACCTTGACAGTGATCACATACATTTTCTACTTTTGTTGGTGCATATACGATATGGTATGTAGCGCCACAGTCAACACAAGCTCTGCGTCCTGACATACGTGTCACAATGTTTGCATCTGGTACTTCAACATTGATCGCGTAATCCATTGACTGTCCCAAAGCAGCTAATGCCTGGTCTAAAGCTTCTGCTTGTGGAATCGTTCTTGGGAAACCATCTAATACATAACCATTCACACAGTCATCTTTATTTACACGATCTACCACTAAATCCACTACTAATTCATCTGGAACTAAAAGTCCCTGATCCATATATGTTTTTGCTTTTTTACCAAGCTCTGTGCCATTCTTAATGTTTGCTCTGAAAATGTCTCCAGTTGAGATATGAGGAATTGAATATTTTTCAGCAATTTTTTTTGCCTGTGTTCCTTTTCCTGCTCCTGGGGCACCTAACATAATAATTTTCATATGCTTCCTCCTAATATTGAATCTTTTAAGACTCCCTATATAGCATTTTAACTCGCTCAATTTCTAGTACCATGAGCCTAAAATCTGAGCGAGCTAACTGCATTTCATTTATTTTCCACTATTTAAAAATCCTTTGTAGTTACGTACGAGCATCTGTGATTCAACTTGTTTCAATGTTTCTAATACAACACCAATAATAATAATAAGTGATGTACCACCAAATGAAACACTTGCACCAAGCCATCCATTAAAGAAGAATGGAATTACTTGTACGATTACAAGACCAATAGCACCAATGAAAATAATGTATTTCAAAATTCTTGCTAAGTAGTCTACTGTTGGTTTACCTGGTCGAATGCCTGGGATAAAACCACCATTCTTTTTCATGTTGTTTGCGATTTCCATTGGGTTAAATGTAATTGATGTGTAGAAATATGCGAATGCAATTGTTAATACAATGTAGAGAAGTAATCCCCAAGAGTATTTTAAGTTTTCTGGATCACACCAATTGTTTGAGTTTAATCCTTTTAAAATTTCACTTCCAATTCCATCCCCATTTCCTTTACCCAGGAATGTAGCAATGATAATTGGAAACTGCATCAATGAAGATGCAAAAATTACAGGAACTACACCAGCTGTATTCACTTTTAAAGGAATGTGGGATGACTGACCGCCAACTGCTCTTCTTCCTTGCATTTTTTGTGAATATTGAACCGGAATTTTTCTTTGTCCATCTTGTAAAAGGATTACAAATACTATTACAAAAAGTATAATTGCGAGAATAATTACGGCTGCTAATGTTGCTTTTGGAATTCCTTTTCCACTCATGAATTGTTTATATAATGTAACAAAATCACTTGGGATACGAGAAAGAATATTGATTAAAAGGATGATTGAAATACCATTTCCAATTCCTTTTTCTGTGATTCTTTCACCGATCCACATAAGAAAAGCAGAACCTGCTGTTAATGTTAATACTACGATTGCTGCATTTACAAAATTGTATTCAACAAGTAAGCCTTGACGACCAAATCCTACTGCCATAGCTGTAGCTTGGATTAATGCAAGAATTACTGTTACATAACGTGTAATAGAGGCAATCTTCTTTCTTCCTTCTTCACCATCTTTTTGCATTTCTTCCAATTTTGGAATTGCAATTGTAAGAAGCTGCATAATGATTGAAGATGTAATGTATGGTGAAATGCTTAATGCAAACACCGACATCTGTTCAAATGATCCACCGGTGAAAGCGTTAAAAAAGTTAAACGCTTCCCCAGTTTGACTTGCAAAGAATTCTTGAATAAATGTTGGATTCACACCTGGTGTAGGTAATTGTGATCCAAATCTCACTACGATGAGCATTAAAAATGTGTAAGTGATTTTTTTACGAATCTCTTCAATTTGAAATGCTTTTCGAAATGTCTTTAGCATTAGATCACCTCAGCTTTTCCACCAAGAGCTTCAATTTTAGCTGCTGCACTTGCGCTGAATGCGTTAGCTTGAACTGTAAGTTTCTTAGTTAATTCTCCATTTCCAAGAATTTTAACTCCATCTTTAGGATTCTTAACGATACCAGCTTCGATTAATGTTTCAATTGAAACTACTGTATCATTTTCAAATACTTCTAATGCGCTTAAATTAATTCCAATGATTTCTTTCGTGTTTCTGTTAGTGAAACCTCTCTTTGGAATTCTTCTATATAATGGCATTTGACCACCTTCGAAACCTGGTCTTGTAGCTCCTGAACGAGCTTTTTGACCTTTGTGACCTTTACCAGCTGTCTTACCATTTCCAGAACCGTGTCCACGGCCTCTTCTGAAATTATCACTTTGTTTTGAACCTTCAGCAGGTCTTAAGTTTGATAAGTTCATCGTGACACCTCCTTATCTTATTAATTAAGCTTCTTCTACTTTTACTAAATGTTGAACTTGTTGTACCATACCTCTTGTTGCTGCATTGTCTGGTAAGATAACTGTTTTGTTAACTTTTTTAAGACCTAATGCTTCAACTGTTTTGATGTGTTTTGGTACAGCTCCGATTGTAGATTTTACTAATGTAACTTTTAAATTTGCCATCTTCAATCTCCTCCTTAGCCTAAGATTTCTTCCACAGATTTACCGCGAAGCTTAGCTACTTCTTCTGGAGTTTTAATTTGACTTAATCCATTAATTGTAGCAAGTACTACGTTTTGTTTATTGTTTGAACCTAATGATTTTGTACGGATATTTTTGATACCTGCAAGTTCGATTACCGCACGCGCTGGACCACCAGCGATAACTCCAGTACCTTCTGGAGCTTTTTTGAGTAATACAGATGCACTACCAAATTTACCGATTTGATCATGTTGTACACTTTCATTTGCATCTAAAGAAACTGTAATAAGTCTCTTCATAGCATCTTCTTTACCTTTACGGATAGCTTCTGGAATTTCAGCAGCTTTTCCTAAACCGGCACCAACGTGACCTTTTCCGTCACCTACAACTACTAAAGCTGTGAATCTGAAGTTACGACCACCTTTAACAACTTTAGTTACACGTTTGATTGATACCACTTTTTCTGTTAGTTCTAATTGACTAGCATCAATACGAATTTGTCTCATGTGTGTTCCTCCTCCTAGAATTCTAATCCAGCTTCTCTAGCTGCATCAGCTAATGCTTTAATCTTACCTTGGTAAATAAATCCACCACGGTCAAATACTACAGTGTTAATACCTGCTTCGATTGCTCTTTTTGCAATTACTGTTCCTAAATATGCTGCTGCATCAACGTTGTTAGTTTTTTCTAATTCTGCTTTTACTTCTTTTTGAACTGTAGATGCTGAAACTAGAGTTTTTCCAACTGTATCGTCAATAATCTGAGCATACATATGATTATTACTTCTAAACACAGCTAAACGTGGTCTTTCAGCTGTACCGCTGAAACGGTTACGTAATTTTCTATGTTTGTTTACACGAACTTCGCTTCTTGATTTCTTACTAACCATCTTTACACTCTCCTTAATTATTTTTTACCAGTCTTACCAACTTTACGTCTAATAACTTCATCAGCATATTTAATACCTTTACCTTTGTATGGTTCAGGTCTTCTCTTATCTCTGATTTCTGCTGCGTATTGGCCAACTTTTTCTTTATCGATACCTTTTACAGTAATTTTGTTTTGTCCTTCAAGTACTGTTTCAATACCTTCTGGATCGATCATTTCTACTGGATGAGAGTATCCTAAGCTTAATGTTAATTTGTTGCCTGATTTTGCTGCTCTGTAACCAACACCGTTGATTTCAAGAACTTTTTGGTATCCTGCAGATACACCAACAACCATGTTATTAATTAATGTTCTTGTTAAACCATGTAAAGATTTCATTTTCTTTAAGTCGTTTGGTCTTGTAACAACAACTTTGCCTTCTTCTAATTTAATTTCCATTTCTACTGGAAGTTCTCTTACGAGAGTACCTTTTGGACCTTTTACAGTCACTTTATTATTTTCTGCGATTTCAACAGTTACACCTGCTGGAACTGTTACTGGCAGTCTACCGATACGTGACATACCTTTTACCTCCTACTTAAATTTTCGGAGCGGATGCTGTGTCCGCTCTGTTTTCAGTTACTAATGATTACCAAATGAAGCAAAGTACTTCTCCACCGATTTGAAGTTTTCTAGCTTCTTTATCTGTGATAACACCTTGGTTTGTTGAAATGATAGCTGTTCCAAGTCCACCTAATACTCTTGGAAGTTCTTCAGCGTTTGCATATACACGAAGACCTGGTTTAGAGATTCTCTTAAGACCTGAAATAACTTTTTCATTTTTGTCTACACCGTATTTTAATGTGATGCGGATTGTTTTGAAGTTTCCGTCTTCTACGATGTCATATTTTGCAATGTAACCTTCGTTTAAAAGAATATCAGCAATAGCGATTTTCATTTTTGACGCTGGAACATCAACTGTATCATGTTTAGCAGTATTCGCATTACGGATTCTTGTAAGCATATCTGCGATTGGATCTGACATTGTCATTTAAGTTATCCTCCTTTTTTACTGTTTACTTTCAAGGAACGGCTTTCGTACTAAGCTCGAACATCGTCACAGACTCGTTCTCACTAAGAACTCAATGCCTACCAGCTTGCTTTTTTAACACCTGGAATTTGGCCTTTGTAAGCTAATTCACGGAAACATACTCTACAGATTCCGTATTTTCTTAAATATGCATGTGGACGACCACAAATTCTACAACGATTATACTCTCTAGTAGAGAATTTTTGTTTACGTTGTTGTTTAATTTTCATAGATGTTTTTGCCATGAAATATTTCCTCCCTACTATTTTGTAAATGGCATGTTGAATTGTTTTAATAATTCACGAGCCTCTTCGTCAGTTTTTGCAGTTGTAACAAAGATGATATCCATCCCTCTTACTTTATCAATTTTATCATATTCAATTTCTGGGAAGATTAATTGTTCTTTGATACCAAGAGCATAGTTACCTCTTCCGTCGAATGCGTTAGGATTTACCCCTCTAAAGTCACGTACACGAGGTAATGCTAAGTTGATTAAACGATCAACGAATTCATACATTTTTTCTCCTCTTAATGTAACTTTACATCCGATTGGCATACCTTCTCTGATTTTGAAGTTAGCTACTGATTTTTTAGCTTTTGTAACTACAGCTTTTTGACCTGTAATCTTTTCAAGATCAGCTACAGCTGATTCTAAAAGTTTGTGATTGTCTTTTGCTTCGCCAACACCCATATTGATAACGATTTTATCAAGTTTTGGCACTTCCATAATATTTTTATAACCAAATTTTTTGATCAATGCATCTACGATCTCATTTTGGTATTGTTCTTTAAGTCTACTCAAAGTTTTGCTCCTCCTTCCTTGGATTAATCAATAACTTCACCTGTTGCTTTTGCAACACGTACTTTTTTGTCTCCATCAAGTTTGAAGCCAACTCTTGTAGCTTGACCTTTATGAAGATACATTACGTTAGAAGCGTGGATTGGTGCTTCTTTTTCAACGATACCGCCATTTTGGTTAGCAGCACTTGGTTTTGTGTGCTTTTTGATCATGTTAACACCTTCAACTACAACTGTGTTGTCTTTGTGGTTAACTACAAGCACTTTACCTTCTTTATCTTTGTCTTTACCAGCGATTACTTTAACCATATCGCCTACTTTAATTTTCATAGTTGCCATTATTAGTACCTCCTTACAGTACTTCTGGAGCTAATGAAACAATTTTCATAAATTGTTTTTCACGAAGCTCTCTTGCTACTGGTCCAAAAATACGAGTTCCTCTTGGGTTCTTGTCATCTTTAATAATTACAGCAGCGTTTTCGTCAAATTTAATATAAGAACCGTCTTTACGACGAGCACCTTTTACGCTACGTACAACTACAGCTTTAACAACATCACCTTTTTTAACAACGCCGCCTGGTGTTGCATCTTTAACGCTGGCAATGATGATATCACCGATATTTGCATATCTTCTAGTAGAGCCACCCATTACACGAATGCAAAGTAATTCTTTCGCACCTGTATTGTCAGCTACTTTAAGTCTAGTTTCTTGCTGAATCATGCAGGTAAACCTCCTTTAATTCTATTTAAATAAACTATTTCGCTTTTTTACTATTTTACCTTTTCCATTACTTCAACAAGTCTCCATCTCTTATCTTTAGATAATGGTCTTGTTTCCATAACTTTTACTTTGTCACCGATGTTGCATACGTTTTCTTCATCATGTGCTTTTAATTTATATGTTCTCTTTACGATTTTGTTGTAAAGAGGGTGTTTAACATGATCTTCTACAGCAACAACAATTGTTTTATCCATTTTGTTGCTGATAACTTTACCAACACGTGTTTTTCTAAGATTTCTTTCCACGATAATATCTCCTTTCTAGAACAATGTCTTGGCTAGCAATTACTCAGCTTTAGAAGCTTCTGTAATAGCTGTTTGAATTCTAGCGATATTTCTTCTTACTTCTTTAATTCTGCTTGTGTTATCTAATTGGTTTGTTGCGTTTTGGAATCTTAAGTTAAAGAGTTCCTTTTTAGCAGCTACTAATTCTTCATTTAATTGTGCAACTGATTTGCCTTTTAAATCTTTCACAAATTTATTAATTTTCACTGTTATCACCGCCTTCTAAATCTTCGCGAGAAACGATCTTACATTTGCAAGGTAATTTATGCATAGCAAGACGTAATGCTTCACGAGCTACTTCTTCAGGTACACCTGAAAGTTCGAACATTACACGTCCTGGTTTAACAACTGCTACCCAGTATTCAAGTGTTCCTTTACCAGAACCCATACGAGTTTCAGCTGGTTTTGTAGTTACTGGTTTGTCTGGGAAAATCTTGATCCAAACTTTACCACCACGTTTGATATAACGAGTCATAGCAACACGGGCAGCTTCGATTTGGTTTGAGCGGATCCAGCATGGTTCTGCTGCTACAAGACCATATTCACCATTTGTAATTTTATTACCACGTAAAGCTTTTCCTTTCATAGAACCACGGAATTGTTTACGACGTTTTACTCTTTTAGGCATTAACATAACTATTTATCGCTCCCTTCCTTATTTGCTTTAGTTGGAAGAACTTCGCCTTTGTATACCCAAACTTTAACACCTACTTTACCGTAAGTTGTGTCTGCTTCAGCGAATCCATAATCGATATCAGCTCTTAATGTTTGAAGTGGAATAGTACCTTCGCTGTAGAACTCTGTACGAGCCATATCAGCTCCACCTAAACGTCCTGAACAAGCTGCTTTGATACCAAGTGCTCCAGCTTTCATTGTTCTTGACATGCAAGATTTCATTGCACGTCTGAAAGAAATACGGTTTTCTAATTGTAATGCAATGTTTTCAGCTACTAATTGAGCATCTTTATCTGGTCTTTTAATTTCTTTAATATCTACAACTAATTTTTTATCTGTAAATTGTTGAAGTTCTTTTTTAACCTTTTCGATTTCTGCTCCACCTTTACCAATTACAACACCTGGTTTAGCTGTGTAAATGATGATTTTTACGCGGTCAGAAGCTCTTTCGATTTCGATTTTTGAAACTCCAGCGCTGTATAATTTTTTCTTAAGAAATGTTCTGATTTTGTGGTCTTCTACTAAGTAATCAGCGAATTTTTCTTCTGCGTACCATTTAGAATCCCAATCCTTGATAACACCGACTCTTAAGCCATGAGGATTAACTTTCTGTCCCATACTCTTCCTCCTATCTTTCATCAAGCACTAATGTAATGTGGCTCATTCTCTTTTCGATTCTATAAGCTCTACCCTGTGCTCTAGGTTGAATTCTCTTCATTGTTGGTCCTTTGTTTGCATAACATTCTGCAATGTAAAGGTTTTCAACTTTCATACCGTTGTTGTTTTCAGCATTTGCAATAGCTGATTCTAATAATTTCTTTATTAAACTAGAAGCATATCTTGGATTGTATGTTAAAATACCAAGTGCTGTTTGTACATCCTTACCTCTAATGGCATCTAATACGAAACATGCTTTTTGCACTGAAACTCTAGCATAAGATAATTTAGCTGATGGTCTAGTGTCTTTATTAGCATTTCTCTCTCTTTTGATTTGGGATCTATGTCCTTTAGCCATGGATGAAGCCTCCTTTCAAATTACGATTAATTAACGAACTCTTGATTTCTTTTCGTCTTTTCCATGTCCTCTGTATGTTCTTGTTGCAACAAACTCTCCAAGTTTGTGTCCAACCATATCTTCTGTTACATATACAGGTACATGTTTTCTTCCGTCGTGAACTGCGATTGTATGTCCAACCATCATTGGGAAGATTGTTGAACGACGTGACCAAGTTTTGATAACTGTTTTTTCACCTGTTTCGTTCAATGCTCTTACTTTCTTAAGTAAGCTTTCATCCGCGAATGGTCCTTTTTTAAGTGAGCGAGCCATAGGTTCTAACCTCCTTGTAAACTATTATTTAATACCTTTACCGTCTCTTCTTCTTACGATTAACTTGTTAGACTGTTTGTTTTTCTTACGTGTCTTTAAGCCAAGTGCTGGTTTGCCCCAAGGTGTTGATGGACCTGGACGACCAATACCTGTCTTACCTTCACCACCACCATGTGGATGGTCATTAGGGTTCATTACAGAACCACGAACTGTTGGTCTGATACCCATGTGACGTTTACGTCCGGCTTTACCGATATTAATTAAGTTGTGATCTCCATTACCTACTACACCAACTGATGCTCTACAGATAATTGGAACCATTCTCATTTCACCTGAAGGTAATCTCAATGTTGCGTATTTTCCTTCTTTAGCCATTAATTGTGCGCTGTTACCAGCTGAACGAACTAATTGGCCACCACGTCCTGGATATAATTCGATGTTGTGAATTTGTGTACCTACTGGGATTTCTGAAAGTGGTAAGCAGTTACCTACTCTAACTTCAGCTTCTGGTCCGTTCATTACTTTCATACCATCTGTTAAACCTTGTGGTGCAAGGATGTATGCTTTTTCACCGTCTGCATAGCAGATAAGTGCGATGTTAGCTGTTCTGTTTGGATCGTATTCGATACCAATTACTGTTGCTGGGATACCGTCTTTTCTTCTCTTAAAGTCGATAATTCTGTATTTTCTCTTAGCACCGCCTCCGTGGTGTCTAACTGTAATTTTTCCTTGATTGTTACGACCAGCTGTTTTGCTCTTAGAAACTAATAAAGATTTTTCTGGAGTTGTTTTTGTGATTTCAGAGAAATCTGAGCCAGTCATATGTCTTCTGGAAGGTGTATATGGGCGATATGTTTTAATTCCCATTACGTTCACTCCTTTCAATTCCTAATGTTATTATTGTCACGCTTTTCTGCGTATAAGTTACCATCAATGTAGTTCTTTTCGCTATCTCTCGATTTCGTCAAGTCTACAGACCTTCAAAAATTTCGATTTCTGCTGAATCAGCTGTTAATTGAACGATAGCTTTCTTTGTTTTAGCAGTTTTACCAAATGTCATACCACGTCTCTTTGTTTTACCGTCAAGATTCATTGTATTTACGCTTGCTACTTTTGTTCCTTTGAACATTTTTTCTACTGCTTCTTTCACTTGAGATTTTGTTGCTTCTGTGTGTACTAAGAAAGTATATTTCTTGTCTGCCATAAGCTCCATACTCTTTTCAGTTACTACTGGTTTAAGGATTACGTCATAGTATTGAATGTTAGCCATTATGCGTACACCTCCTCAATTGTTGCAACAGCAGCTTTTGTTGTGATAACTGTGTTGTATTTTAAGATATCATAAACATTAATTGTGTTTGTACCAGCTGTTTTAACATCAGCGATGTTTCTTGCAGATAATACAGCGTTTGTATTTCCTTCTTCAAGAACAACTAATGCTTTTGATACTGATAAGTTGTTTAACATGTTTTGGAAATTCTTTGTTTTGATTTCTCCAAAGTTCATTTCATCTAATACGATGAATTTGTTTTCTTGTACTCTTGATGTAAGAGCTGATTTAAGAGCTGCTCTCTTTTCTTTTTTGTTTAATTTGAAAGAGTAGTCTCTTGGTGTTGGAGCAAATACAACTCCACCGCCTGTCCATTGTGGAGCTCTTGTAGAACCTTGTCTTGCATGACCTGTTCCTTTTTGTCTCCATGGTTTTCTTCCACCGCCTGAAACTTCTGAGCGAGTTTTTGCTTTTTGAGTTCCTTGACGTTTATTTGCAAGTTGTTGAACAACAGCCATGTGCATTAAGTGTTCGTTTACTTCTACACCAAATACTGCATCGCTTAAGTCGATTGTTCCAACTTCTTTACCTTCGATATTGTAAACAGATACGTTTGCCATCTGTGTGTTCCTCCTTTCCTAATTAAGACTAGATTGCTTTTACGCTTTCTTTAATTGTCACTAAAGATTTCTTAGGTCCTGGAACTGAGCCTTTAACTAAGATTAAGTTGTTTTCAGCATCTACTCTTACTACTTCAAGATTTTGAATTGTAATTCTCTTTGCACCCATGTGTCCTGGCATTTTTTTGCCCTTGAATACTTTACCTGGATCAGTCGCTGAACCATTTGAACCAGCGTGACGATGGAATTTAGAACCGTGAGTCATAGGTCCTCTGTGTTGGTTATGTCTCTTGATTGCACCTTGGAAACCTTTACCTTTTGAAATTGCTGTAGCATCAATTTTATCTCCAGCAGCAAAGATATCAGCTTTGATTTCTTGTCCCAATGTGTATTCGTCAGCGTTTTCAAATTTGAATTCTCTTACAAATCTCTTGCTTGAAACACCAGCTTTTGCAAAATGTCCTTTTTCTGCTTTTGTTACACCGTTTCTATGAACGATTTCTTTTTTACCATTTTTATCTTTGTTCACGATTTTGTCTTTTTTGTCTACAAAACCAACTTGAACAGCGCTGTAACCGTCGTTTTCAACTGTCTTGATTTGTGTTACTGCACAAGGACCAGCTTGAAGAACAGTTACTGGAGTTAAAACTCCGTCTTCGTTGAAGATTTGAGTCATTCCGACTTTTGTAGCTAAAATAGCTTTCTTCATTATTACTACCTCCTGTGATTTACAGCGGAACACTTTCGTGTTCATCCTAAATTTTAGGATACTTACTGTCTAATTAATTGTTACCGAACTCTTATTTGTTTTTCATTTTGATATCGATGTATACACCAGCTGGCATTTCTAATCTAGATAATGCGTCAACAGTTTTTTGTGTTGGTGCAATGATGTCGATAAGTCTTTTGTGAGTTCTTTGTTCAAACTGTTCACGAGAATCTTTATATTTGTGAACCGCTCTTAAGATTGTTACTACTTCCTTCTTTGTTGGAAGTGGTACTGGTCCACTCACTTGTGATCCGTTTTTCTTTACAGTTTCGATGATTTTTTTAGCAGATGCATCAACTAATTGATGTTCATATGCTTTAAGTGTAATTCTCATTACTTGACTTGCCATAAAAAAAGTCGCCTCCTTTTCGTACTTTGGGTTTCAGTACGACAAGCGGTGACTGTACACTCTCCCGTGTGTGTCGTGAGCATCACACGTTGTTACCGTTTTTCATCGGCCGTTATAGATTCGTACAGTGACTTGTCGCCAGTTTCCTAACTTGACATTCGCTCCACGGAACACCTGCCGTTCTTCTCGGCAGCAACCTCACGCTTCTTCGCTATCTTGTCACAGCTTTTTCATTATATAGGATAGTTTTAAATAATGCAAGTATTTTTTCACAAATTTTCAAAGAAATTTTTGTACTTTTTTTCGTACACAATCCTATAGCACAGCTTCAACTTTCTGCACACATTAATATTGTAATCTTGTATTCCTTGTCTGCTACTTTTTCAGAGGTTACATTTGCACCTGCACTTGAAGCCATCTTTGTAACATTCGAAACTGCGATCTCATTGTCTACTAAAACTTCGATTGTTTCTGCTCCTTTTACTTCCTGCATTGCTTTTTTTGTTTTAACTACTGGAATTGGGCATGCATCCCCAATTGCGTTGACTTTGATCATAAACTTATCCCCTTTTCGTGTTTTTTATCAACGTCCAAAACTTCTTCACTTATAGACATATTCTATCATTTTAGCCTGTATAGGTAAACTAATTTTGGGCATTATTTTCTGGAAATCAAGCAAATTTTTAGGTATATACTTTCCTGTAAAAAATTGCTATAATAAGCTGATAATTTAAAAATCTAGAAAGGAATTTTATTATGTGGATTGCAGACGGATGGAAAGATTACGAGGTAATCGACACTTCAAACGGTGAAAAACTGGAACGCTGGGGCGACTATCTTCTTGTTAGACCAGACCCTCAGGTTATTTGGAATACAAAAAAGACTCATAAAGGTTGGAGAAGTATGAATGGGCACTATCACCGCAGCAAAAAGGGCGGTGGAGAATGGGAGTTCTTTGACTTACCAGAACAATGGCAGATTAATTACAAAAGTCTTACTTTTAACTTGAAACCGTTCAGTTTTAAACACACAGGCCTCTTCCCTGAACAGGCTACAAATTGGGATTGGTTCTCAGAGAAAATCAAGAATGCAGGAAGACCAATCCGAGTCTTAAACTTATTTGCATATACTGGTGGAGCAACTCTTGCAGCAGCAGCTGCCGGAGCAAATGTAACCCACGTAGATGCCTCAAAAGGTATGGTTGCATGGGCAAAGGAGAATGCAGTTTCTTCCGGACTTAAAGAGGCACCTATCAGATGGCTTGTAGATGATTGTGTGAAATTTGTAGAGCGTGAAATCAGACGTGGCAACAAATACGATGCGATTATTATGGATCCGCCTTCATATGGCCGTGGACCAAAAGGAGAAATCTGGAAGATTGAAGATATGATTCATCCATTGATCAAGCTTTGTACCCAGATTTTGTCAGATGAACCTTTATTTTTCCTAATCAACTCCTACACAACAGGTCTTGCCCCTGCAGTACTTACTTATATGCTTGCTACAGAATTAAAGCAATTTAACGGAACTGTAGACTCGCAGGAAATCGGACTGCCTGTATCAAGCAATGGATTGGTACTGCCATGTGGAGCATCCGGCAGATGGGAAGCAAGATAAATAAGGATTTGTTTGAATGATAGGAATAGAAGTAGTCAAAAATGTAGAATGCATTTATGGCTACTTTTTTCGTGGGGCTTTTTGTAGCGCAGAGCTTGCTGAAAATGGCGTGGGCATATGTGAGAAAAGTATAGCTTGCTATAAATGTCGCGGGCATATGCAAGAAAAGTATAGCTTACTGTAAATGTCGTGGACATATGCAAGAAAAGTATAGCTCGCTATAAATGTCGTGGGCATATGTGAGGAAAGTATAGCTCGCTGTAAATTGTGTGGGCATATGCAAGAAAAGTATAGCTTGCTGTAAATCGAGTGGGCATATGAGAGAAAAGTAGAGCTCGCTGTAAATGGCGTGGGCATATGCAAGAAAAGTAGAGCTTGATATAAATGGCGTGGGCATATGTGAGAAAAGTTCAGCTTGCTGTAAATGGCGTGGGCATATGCAAGAAAAGTTCAGCTTGCTGTAAATTGTGTGGACATATGCGAGAAAAGTAGAGCTCGCTGTAAATGGCGTGGGCATATGCAAGAAAAGTTCAGCTTGTAAGAAATGCCCTGGGTATATATCGAATTTTTCAAGTTCACTGCCAAGAAAACTTGCTAAAAATAGCTCTAAACGATGTGTTTTTTCCGAATGTAAAAAAAGGAACTAATACTGCCCATGAATTCGGTAAAAGTGACGGTAGCATTCACTTGTTTTTATACATACGTCCAATCTGACTATTTTGAGTCTTTTTAAGCAAGTTTTTTGGGCAGTGGATTTGCGAAATTCTATATATACCCAGGGTAAAAATGTCAATGTAAAAATGCAGTTTCTATACAGAAAAAGTATGATTCTGGAAACTATTTTTGTTTTGCATGGTAGTTTGTATGGTGGTGCAATTGGGTGATGTGTACTGACATAAGAATTGAAGTTCAGGATACCTGTCTTTCTTAAAACTGGTATCT
>JBGVGF010000006.1:0-24285 GCA_045121495.1 Faecalimonas sp. | reverse complement strand
GCATTTGCTACATATAACGAATTTGCAGCTTCTTCCAAATATTCATTGTCTTTTACTAACATTTTTAAATCCTCCCATGTTTTCGCTTTAAAAATCTTAGCCCAATAGTCAATTCTAAAGGCTCTGTCCTCTTCTGTTGCCGCTTCTACTTTAATTAAGTCTACCACAGAAAGCCCCAATTTACTACTATACGTATTGAAGTTTTTCACATTCATCAATTTATAGGTCGCATAAAATTCAGGATTGACTTGAACATGATTTTCAATTAGTACTTCTTTACAGTTTGGGCAATAGGAAAATTATTTTTGAGTCTTACCCTGTACTGCCTTGCAGTCTGGACAATAGGAAAATAATACACTTGATTCTTCCCAAAACTTCGCTTCGTGCTGGTCAGATTGGATATATAGCAAATAACAAACTCCCCCTACCTTCAATTTCATTGATTTCATGGGCAATGTCTGTTTGTTTCTTCGCATATCGAAAAATCAGCTTATTTTCAAGCTTTTTTAGCTTGATTTTGGCTATTGAACTTCAGTAATTACCTATCCGCCCATGGCATTTCTAGCAAGTTAATCTTTTCTTGTATATGCCCACAACATTTACTGCAAGCTAATCTTTTCACGCATATACCCACGCCATTTACAGCAGACAAATCTTTTCCTGCATATGCCCACGCCATTTACAGCAGACAAATCTTTTCTTGCATATGCCCAAAACATTTACAGCAGACGAAGCTCTCTGAGAATCTCCGCAAAAAAGCAAGTCCTAATAAGACTTTTCTGTCATTATTAGAACTTGCTCATGAATTCCTATGTTATGAATAATATAAGTATCTGCCCCTAACTTACATTTTCTTAAATACTGATTTTGGCTGTTTACAGATTGGACATTTGTAATCTTCTGGCAGTTCTTCGAATGGAACCTCGCCATCATAAACATATCCACAAATGCCGCATACCCATTTTGAGTTATCCACTTTTTCTTCTTTCTCTTCTGGAAGATAAGTTGGTGCATTCTTCGGACTCTTGCCTTTTACTACCTTATGATAATATGCATAGGTCATTGGCTCTTCTTGCTTTAATACATCCGCATCCACTACTTCACCAAGAAATACAGTATGGGTAGAAGTTTCCATTTTATTTATCACATTACAAACAATATATCCGCACGCATCTGCAACTACTGATAAATCTTCTTTTTGAATTGCTTCCACTCCATCAAACTTATCAACATCTTTTCCAGATTGAAATCCAAATCTTCCGATCAATTCTGGAGCAGATTGTTCGGATAAAATAGAAATTGCAAATTTCCCAGTCTTTTCAATACATGCATTTGTATAATTGTCATGATTCATGCTGACTGCGATGGTTGCTGGTGATGAAGTGATCTGCATCACACTGTTTGCCACACATCCTGTTGGTCTTTCTCCGTCCAATGTTGAAATAATATAAACTCCATAAGATAAATTGCGAAACGTATTCTTATTCATACTGTACAACCTCCCTGATTCCGTTATTCTTTATTTGTATATATATTACCACATTAAGGAAATGAATACAATGTCAATAATAATAATCTTTACTATTATTTACCTATTTCTAATATTCATTGATCCTATTCCACTCTTTAAGATCAGGATACGGAGCATTTTCTGAAACATAAATGGATGTTTTGCACACTTTACCCATACTTTTAATCGCAGCTTCGCGGTTTTCCTGCAATACTTTTTGTAGATCTGTTTCTGATTTTGCCCTTTTCCAAAAGCCTTCGCCAATGCTTCTCCGCTTGCCAATGCATAGCTGATTCCTTCAAATGAACTTGGACTGATGAATCCTGCTGCTTCACCAAGTAAAAACGCCTTCTCATCTCCTCGATAGATTCCCCTGGTGATATGTGGTCTCGATACCATACATGCCTCTGTTTTTGCCGGCGTATTAAAAACATGACTCGGTACAATTCCTCGCTCTACTAATTTCCGTTTCTGTTCTTCAAACGCCCCTCTGCAATGCCAAGGCTCGAAGGCACCTCCGAAAACAAGATATCCATCTTTGAAGAAGATCCAGGAGCAGCTTGGAGAAGTAGCATGATCAAACACGCAGGAGTAATATGGATTCTCTTTCTCTGCTGGAAACCATTGTTGTATTGATACGTATCGCTGGATCTTTTCTTTTGGGAACAGACATCTTCGAACTACAGAAGACGCACCATCTGCTCCGACCAAATAATCGCATGTAACTTTTATCGTCTCAGTACCTGCCTGCAATTCTAATAAATGCATGCTCCCTTTCCGCACTACAGATTTACAACTGGCTCTTACAACATCCATTTGATCTGGGAGCATTTCCAGCATAAAACGATCAAACTTTGCACGATTCAAATTCATGTAACTGCGGCGGTAATACCGAATCTGATCAAGTTCCAAATCAATCGTTCGCACCGAAAAAAGCTGTGGAGAAACCAATACATCTTTCGGAAGGCTGATATCATATTTTGCAAACAGATCCTGTGCATCTGGTGACAGCAGCCCTCCGCATACCTTTTCTCCTTTTCTTTCACTTCCATCTACAACTAAGACCGTATATTTTTTTGAATCAACCAGTCTTGCAAAATTACATCCTGCAGGACCAGCTCCAATAACAACGATCCCATAATGCTTTTTACATGTGGTAACTACTTTCAAATCCATACCCCCAATCACAGCTCAATCTCTGTATTTCTTGATTGGAAGTATACGCCCGATATTATCGTTTGTCAATTACTTTTTATCGTATTGCGATAATTTATACAAGTTTAATCTCTCCACACGCTATCATCTCGCCTGCATCTCCCGATGGCTGCGTTCTAAAATCATCGGGTTTCTCATGGATGATAACCGTTTTTCCAATCACATCTTCCGGAAAGAATCTGTTTGTATAAAAGACGGCAAATGCCATCCCATCATTTGCCAGTAATGGCGGCATATCTCCTGTATGATCTGGATGCTGCATCGGTTCTTTCGTATAATGCTGTCCTGGATTATCGCAACTTTTTCCTTCGTGAATATGGAATCCATGAAACGCATTTGCATTTGGCAAATGCATTATGTCTGCTACGATAACCGTTCCGCCATGAACTCCATAAAAAGAAACCGTTCCCTCTAGTTCGGGATAATTTTTATAGCCTGATACTTGTGCTTTTGCATCAGGCATCGCATTTAAAAAAGAAAACATGTATTTTACCTCCCAAATCAATATATGCAGATTGGACAAAATTAAAAACAGCGTCGATACTCCGACGGCGTGCACCCATATATTCCGCGAAATGCTTTTGCAAAATAGCTCATATCCTGAAAACCACATGCCATACCAATATCAACAATCTTTCTTTCTGTATTGCTGAGTAATTCTGCTGCCTTCTTGATTCGATAAGATTTTAAATACTGAATCGGTGTAGTCCCGATTGTATTATGAAAACAACGCAGACATTCGCTTTCACTAAGTGATGCACTTCCTGCAATCTCTTTCATTGTAATCGCGTCAGAATAATGTTCTCCAATATACTCCAGCATCACTTTCACTCTGGAACTGTCACGCAATTGTTTTTCGGTAACGATTTCTTTTCTCTCATTCAGATGCTGCCAGATTAAAAACATATATTTTGAAAGCTCACTGCGTGCGGCAAACTCATATCCTTTTTCTTCTTTCACACACGCAGACCAAGCATGATCAAGCGCCCACAATGCCTCGCTTTGCCATCTTTCTTCTTGCTTTAAAAACAAACTTTTAAATGAAACATGATTTAAAATAGGATTCAGATACGCTTCCCAAAATATACTATCCAGGCTGCCTCCCACTAAACGAGGATGAAATACAATAGAATGCAATCTACAGTTTGAATTCTCATAGCTCCAGCATCCATGTAAGACGCCTGTATTAATAAAAAATCCGTCCCCTTCATTTACGATATACCGCTCACTGTCAACCGCAATAATTGCGGTGCCTTCTGAAACTAGTATGAGTTCTAATTCTTCATGCCAATGCCAGTCGACCGGCAGTTCCAAAAGATCATCATGATAACAGGCGATTGGAAAACTGATATTGCCATGTTCTATCAATTCCCGCCCTGTTTTATCTATCTTTGATACACATTCAGATAATGCCATCTTGATTTTCCTCCCATTTGAAGATTTTGTCATATGTTTTTGTCTTTTTTAACTTGTTTTATTCTATCTTTTCACTCTTTACGGTGATATAATCGTATCAATTTGCAAGGAGGAATACAAGATGTTTCAATTACTATTAGCAGTTATTTATCTATCTTTTATCAGTTTAGGCCTTCCAGACTCTTTGCTCGGCTCGGCATGGCCTACAATCTACCCTGAATTCCATGTCCCTGTATCTTATGCGGGTGCCATCTTTATGATCATCTCAGCAGGCACAATTATTTCCAGTCTTCAGAGCGACAGACTTACCAAGAGATTTGGCACTGGAAAGGTGACCGCGTTCAGTGTTCTAACAACTGCAATTGCTTTGTTTGGATTCTCCATCAGTACTTCTTACTGGATGCTGATTGCATGGGCGATCCCATATGGACTCGGAGCAGGAAGTGTGGATGCTTCTATTAACAACTATGTGGCACTTCATTATGAAAGCCGTCACATGAGCTGGCTTCACTGTATGTGGGGTGTTGGTGCCAGCCTTGGACCATGTATCATGAGTTTTGCCTTGACAAGCGGGCAAGGATGGAATATGGGCTATCGCTACATTTCCATTATTCAGATTCTGCTTACGATTATTATTATGGTAAGTCTTCCACTTTGGAAAGGACGAAACGACTCTGGAACTTCTGAAGAATCCGATGAAAAACCGGAAAAAGCACTTACTTTACTAGAGATTCTAAGAATCCCTGGCACAAAACAGATTATGCTCATGTTTTTCTGTTATTGCGCATTGGAACAGACAGCAGGTCTTTGGGCTAGTAGTTATCTGGTTTTAAAACATGGATTGGATGCCGAGACAGCGGCAAGTTATGGAAGCTTATTCTTTATCGGAATTACCGTAGGACGTGCAATCAGTGGATTTATCACAATGAAATTGAATGATAATCAAATGATCCGTTTAGGACAAGGAATTGTACTTCTTGGAATTGCACTTATGTGCCTTCCGTTCGGACATCAGATCGCACTTGTCGGACTCATTGTTGTCGGTCTTGGATGTGCACCGATTTATCCTTGTGTGATTCACTCCACGCCAGAGAATTTCGGTCCTGAAAAATCACAGGCGATCATCGGCGTACAAATGGCAAGTGCATATACAGGAAATGTTGTCATGGCACCGCTCTTTGGTCTTATTGCAAATCACATCAGTGCCGGACTGTTGCCAGCCTATCTATTATTGATTCTGGCTGTGATGTTTACGATGCATGAACGACTAATGAGAATTGTAAAGAAAAATTAGAACTTTTTTATCCAAAAGATTGTGCAGAAAAAATGCACAATCTTTTTACTTTCTTTGTACGTGCTTTATCATGCCTAACACATTTTGACATGCACGAATTGGAATAATCTCAATTTCCGGATGATTCCCCTGAAATATTCTGAATATCTCATCTGCAAATCCCTGACCCATAAATTCAATTCCTTCAAAATCCAGTTCAACTTGTTTAAAGTCTTCTAATCGATATAAAATCCTGCGAGCCTGGGATCTGGCAATTGGTTCGCCATATTGACAGACCTCCTTAATTGGTATCCTTGTTTTTATAAATCCCTCATCTATTGGAGCAAACATATTGAACACCTCCTCAATCTTGCGTGTTGTCTGATTCTCCAGTTTCATTACTATTATGGTTCCTATATTCTCTAACTTACTAAAATAGGAAAGTAAATGTGACATAACGAATTTTTCTTTTTTATAACATCCCATAGATAAAATTGTATTATCTGACCATATCGCAAACTCACTTAACATCTTTGACGTAAAAAAAACTCCTTCCCCTGAATGATTTGTAGGATTTGTAGTCAATTTACCTTTATACAATTCTACGAGTACATCCTGGTATGTGATTTCGGCACCCATTTGTTTTATCAAATACTCTTGAACATTCTTATAAATTCCTATACCATCATCAAGGATACTAATTTCAGTATACAAGTAATCCTTCTTTACCATGCATTGTATATTTTCACACCTTGAATGCTCTATTGCATTATTCATCATCTCCATGAAGGAATATGACCAAATCGATTTCGCCTCTTTTGATAGATTTTCTAATAACGGATAAACATCATCAAAATAAATCTTGTCTTCTAACAAGTTTTTATCCAACTTGTAAGAAAATTTGTATACAGTTCTTTCCAGACAGTAGCCTGTGTTCGAACTTTGATCTTCTCTTAATATTTTGTTCTGCACGCATTCACGCAAATATCTTTTTACAGTAGTAACTGAAATTTCAAAGTTCTCCATCGTCTTCTGAACAAAATTTTCATCATCCTGACGGATTTTTTCGAGAAGATAACGCTTGATACTTTCTCTTTTTTCCTCTTGAAACGACATAATCCCCTCCTGCAAAACTTTATTTTTATTTTTTCAAACTTTATTTTACTCTAATTAAACTTTATCATTCTTTTTATCCTTTTTCAACACATTTTAGTCGTTTCAGGAATATTTTTACAGAGACTAATTTCCTGTAAAACAAAAAAAACTGCTACACCAACCACTCGGTTTCGTGTAGCAGTAGCTTATTCTTTTATTCACTTCTAAGTGCCAATACTGGATCTTTCTTCGCCGCCTGTTTGGATGGAATCAATCCACCGATCAGAGTCAAAATCACACTTAAAACAACAAGTACCGTTGCCCCTTGTACAGGTAACACGGCATTGATTGATTCATTTCCTGTCAAAGTATGAATCACATAGTTAATCGGAGGCAAACACGCCAATGTCACCAGAATACCGATCATTCCGGCACACAATCCTACGATAAATGTCTCTGCATTAAATATAGAAGAGATATTTCTCTTCGATGCACCGATTGCTCTGAGAACTCCGATCTCTTTTGTTCTTTCAAATACAGAAATATATGTGATAATACCGATCATAATCGAAGAAACCACTAGTGAAATGCTGACAAACGCAATCAACACATAGCTTACGCTGTCTACAATCGTTTTAACAGATGACATCAAAATGCCGGTCAAATCTGTGTATTTGATTACTTTATCTTCATCTTCTTTTTCCATCTTCTCATTATAATCATCCAAAAAAACTACAAACAACTCTTTTGATTCAAAATCTTCAAAATAGAAAGAGATGGAAGTTGGGTCATCCATATCCTGATATCCAAGGGAAGTCAGATTCGTAGCTGCATTTTTCTCAACACCACTGGCTGACATTGTTTCAAAAAGACGCATCAGCTCATCTTCACTGAGTTCAAATTGGAATGCCCCGGCAATCTTACTTTCATCTACATTGAAAGCATTTGCCATGCTGCCCATTAGTTCGCTTGTCAGTTCTCCCACTTTTGTCAGGATCGTCTTTTGCATCACAGCCTCTGTCATACCAGATGCCAACTGACTTCCGGCAGCTTTTACCGCATCTTGCGCTGCAAATTCTGCCACCATGGGTTCTACCATATCCGACACAAAGATTCCGCTTGGATCTTCTGTTTCATTTGGATCCATTGGAGCCATCGAGATGTAACCCTGTAAAAATCCTTTCAGCATTTCTCCGTACACAGATGAAAGGGTATCTTTGGGAATCAGATATTCACTTTCCACCTGAGCAAGCAATGTCTTGCTGATATCCTGCGCCATGAAATTATTTACAACTGTTTCTACCTGACTCAGCTTCATCGTTGCCGCATTTCCAAGCATTGGATTTGCATTTGCATTGATATATTCATTCAAGAGGTTCGTTGTCAGGATTGCCAATGTATTTGTAAATGCTTTTTCTGCTTTTGTTGTGTCCGTTGTAATTGCAGACGATATTTCTGTCATATAACCTTCTGTCATTTTCGAGATAGCATCTTCATTGATATTTACTCCAAACGCCGAGGACAACATGTCTGTATCAATTGAGATCATATCTTCAAAGTTGAGTCCTGCTTCTTCACTGTCGTCATCAAAGCGTTTGCCACTGAAGACATTCATCTCTTTATCTTCTAATTGTTTCTTTACAATCTCAGATTCTGAAGCCTTGCTTATTACATATTCTGTCAGTTCTTTTGTGTATGCAATTCCATACATTAAACTCGTTGCACTCGAACCTTCCTTTGCACAAACAACACCAACAATCTTCAAATCAAGTGAATTATCATATACTTCCTGCATAAATGTCTGGTCATCTACCATACTTTCATAGATATCATACTCTGCATTGTATTTATACGTATCACTTGCATCTACTACTTTAAGAGGAATCTGCATCAGTTCATCATATGTAAATTCTAATGGTTCATTTGTATTTTCAACTGCTTCGCCTGCCATGATTTTAGAAAGCATATCTTCTAATTCTTTATTATCACGCAGTCCAAGACTGTAAACTAATAAGTCTGACATTCCATTTGGCTCCGGCAGTACAAGGATTGCTTCATCATAGTTTTCAGGCCATCTTCCAGCAAGTACATCATACTGCTCCTGCAATGTATCCGGGTCATCAATCATTTCATTAAACACAGACGAACCTGTAGTGGTAAGCATCATAGATGATGTTGCTCCGCCGCTGAGTGACGACAATAATGTACTTGGGTTTAGCTGTGTAATTTTATCCGCAGCATCTTCTGTATAGATGATTGGACTTACACTATACTGATAACGAACTAATGATACCATTTCGTCTATTTTATCATCATTTTCTTCTAAATATGCTTTAAAAGATTTCAGATCGTTTGATCCAATCGACGAAAACATGGTACTGATATATTGCTTTTCCTCTACAAGACCCTCGCCTGTTCCTTCTCCCGTCTGAGATGCCATGGAAAGCAGAGCCGTCGTCATATCAGCCGTCTCCGAAGTAACCGACAGCGGATAAGAAGAAAGGGTATCTTCCTGAATCTGGTCTATATAATTTTGGAATCCGGTCGAAAGTGACAGGATAAGCGCAATCCCGATAATCCCGATGGAACCAGCAAATGCGGTAAGAATCGTACGTCCTTTCTTTGTCAGCAGGTTATTAAAACTAAGCGACATCGCCGTCATAAACGACATGGATGATTTTCCAAGATTCTTATGTTCTGGTGGCAGCAAATCTTTGTCATCCGGTACAAAAGGATCTGAATCGTCGATGATCTTTCCGTCTTTGAGTCTTACAATTCTCGTAGAATATTCTTCTGCAAGCTCCGGATTGTGTGTAACCATGATTACCAGTCGGTCGTTTGCAACCTTCTTAAGAAGCTCCATAACCTGTACACTCGTCTCCGTATCAAGTGCGCCTGTCGGTTCATCTGCCAGGAGAATATCCGGATTATTCACCAATGCTCTGGCGATTGCAACTCTCTGCATCTGCCCGCCTGACATCTGATTCGGCTTTTTATGAGCCTGTTCTTTCAGCCCTACTTCATCCAGTGCTTCTAAAGCTCTTTTCTTTCGTTCCTTCTTCGAGATACCGCCTATTGTCAGCGCCAGTTCCACATTTGCAAGAACAGTCTGATGCGGAATCAGATTATAGCTTTGGAAAACGAATCCGATCGTATGGTTTCGGTAAGAATCCCAGTCCCTGTCCTTATAATTTTTTGTAGAAACATTGTTAATAATCAAATCACCACTATCATAGCGGTCCAGACCACCTACAATATTGAGCAACGTCGTTTTCCCAGAACCTGATGGTCCTAAGATTGACACAAACTCGTTGTCACGAAAGTTCAAACTGACACCACTTAATGCATTTTGAACCAAATCCCCCGTTTTATATTGTTTTGATATGTTTTTGATCTGCAGCATTTTACATTTTCCTCCAGCCGACTTTAAAACTACCGGTATAGTTTACCATATTTGCTGCATTTTATTCATAAACATTCTATAAATTATTATCTATATACATATATCAATAAGAGTAATAAAAAAGCGATATTTGCAATCGTGAAATATAAGAGATATTTTCCTCGTAAATGTTTATATTCTTTTCCTATATATTTGAAAGAAATCAAGCTTGCCATAGATGCAATGATCGTACCAAGGCCGCCCAGGTTTGTCCCGATTATCAACAAATCATATCGTTCTGTGAAGCCTGATAGCAGAAGCGCCGCAGGTACATTACTCATGAACTGACTTGCCACAACACTTGTCATAATCTCATTTCCTACGATTACTTTTTGGATAAATGCTTGAAACGCATCTACTCTTCCCATATTTCCAATAAAAATGAAAAATCCTACAAAGGTAAAGAGCAATGCATAATCTACCTCTCCGAGTACCTTTTTATCCACGAAAAATACAACGGTCAACACAATCAAAAGTGTTGCTTCATATGGAATGATATGAGCTACCGTTAACAGACATATGGCAAACAAGATCCCATACATCATCAATTTTCTTTTATAAGCAGAAATGGAAGTGTTCTGCTGCATCTGTACTTTAATTCTTTTTTCACCTTTATACGGGAACAAAACTGTCCACACTGTTAGTATAAAAAATGCAATTACTGTGTATGGAAGCATAAATCTGATAAATTCCCCAAAGCTCATTGAAGCCTTTCCATATAAATACAGATTCTGCGGATTTCCAATCGGTGTAAGCATACTTCCCAGATTCGCTGCGATTGTCTGCATTACGACAACAGGCACGATTACTTTTTCTGCTTTTTCCTGTAAGATCATTTTAAGTACAATAAAAGTAAAAGGTACAAATGTAATGAGTGCCACATCATTGGTAATCAGCATGCTGGAAACAAAGCAAAGCATGATTAATATGAAAATAAGCCCACGAATCTTTTTTACTTTTTGTAAGAGTTTCTCTGCCACATAGTTAAAAAGCCCGATTTGCTGAAGTCCGGCCATAACTGCCATCAGGCAGAAAAGAATTGCCAAAGTTCTAAAATCAATATATCCTATGTATTCTTTGTCTGGATGCACAATAAATGCAGATATGATTGCAAGCAAAAACGCAATGCTAAGGACTGCCTCCTTTTTGCACCAATTCCATAAATCTGATAATTTCATCTTTTGTTTCACGGTAAATCCTCCTTGTTATAAATCCTATTTTCGTATCATAACGGAATACCGATAAAAACAAAAGAAAATTTTGTAAGTTTCATCAAAAAAACTGCCACATTACTGTGACAGTTTTTCTTTCCATAATACGATTGCCTCAAATGGTCTTAATTTAATCGTACCTGATTCGATTTGGTTTTCTGTATAATTTCCAATCACTTTTTTATACTCATTCAAATCTATTCCACTATTCCATGAAACTTCATCGCGATAGAAATTGCATACAACCAGTAGCTTTTCTCCGTTATACTCTCTTTCGTAAGCAAATACAGAAGGATGCTTCTCATCAACTGGTCTGATATTGCCATATGCGATGATATCCATTTCTTTTCTGAGACGAACAAGCTCCTTATAATAGGAAAAGATAGAATCTGTATCGGAGAGCTGGCTTTCTGCATTGGTGTACGCCCATTGTCTCTGGAATGTACTTGGAGGATGCGATATGCATCTGCCTGAGTCAGCCCCTTCTTTTGTAGGATTTCAAAATGATTCAAACTTTCCACATCACGATATTGAGAAATATCAGTAAATCCGTGATTTGTCATACCGATTTCTTCACCTTGATAAATGTATGGTGTTCCACGCATGCAATGAATGATTGTTGCAAGCATTTTTGCAGACTCTTTCCAGTACTGTCCTTCGTCGCCAAAACGTGAAACGACTCTAGGCTGATCATGGTTACACCAGAAAACCGCGTTCCATGCATTACTTTCTGCCATTCCGGTCTGCCAGTCAAAAAGGATGCGTTTTAATTTCATAAAATCATTTGGAACAAGAACCCACTTTTCATTGCCAGCAAAGTCTGTTTTCAAATGATGAAAACTAAATACCATGGATAATTCATGGCTGTCCGCTCCTGCATATTTGAAACAATTTTCCATCGTTGTACTTGACATTTCGCCAACTGTTACGATTTCCACATCTTGTCCAAATGAGTTATCGTTGAGTTCCCTTAAATATTTGTGGATGTTTGGTCCATCTGTATAAAATCTTCTTCCGTCTCCTTCATAGTCATCCAGATAATCACTTTTGCTAATCAGATTTACCACATCGAAGCGGAATCCCTTCACGCCTTTTTTCATCCAGAATCTTACGATTTTTTGTACTTCTTTTCGAACTTCTTCGTTGTCCCAGTTTAAGTCTGGCTGAGTCACATCGAACAGATGAAGATAATATTCGTCCATCTCAGGTACATATTCCCATGCATTTCCACCAAGGTACTGCAACTGCGATTACCATACAGATTGCAAAGCTTAACATATATTGTGGCTGAATCGAAAGGATACCTGGAAGTCCACCAACACCGATTGCGTTTGCTGTTGTTCCTGTTGCCACACAAACAACTGCTGCACAAGCTGAACCAATCATACCGCAGATAAATGGGTAGCTGTGTTTTAAGTTAACACCAAACATGGCTGGCTCTGTTACACCAAGATAACATGAGATACATGCTGGTACGTTTACTTCTTGTGCCTCTGCATCTTTTTTTTGAAGGTAAATCATACCTAATACTGCAGAACCCTGTGCAATATTCGATAATGCGATCATTGGCCAGAGCATTGTTCCACCAAAGTCTGCAATCAACTGCATGTCAATTGCATTTGACATATGATGAAGACCTGTGATTACGAGAGGTGCATACACGAAACCGAATATCTCACCAAATACTGTTTTTAATGGACCTGTAATTCCTGCGTATACTACTGCTGAAATTGCTGAACCGATTTTCCAACCGATTGGTCCAAGTACAAAGTGAGCTGCTACAACTGATAAAAGCAAGCTGCAGAATGGAACGACAATCATGGAAATCACAGCTGGCGTAATCTTACGGAAGAATTTTTCCAAATAAACTAAAGTAAATGCTGCCAAAATCGCCGGAATTACCTGCGCCTGATAACCGATCATATCTACCTGGAAGAATCCGAAATTCCATTTTGGAATATCTGCCGCTGCTGTTCCTGCAACACCGTATGCATTTAAAAGTTGTCCTGATACCAATGTAAGACCAAGTACGATACCGAGCATTTGTGTTGTCCCCATTTTCTTAGTTACAGACCAACAGATACCAACTGGTAACATGTGGAATACCGCTTCCCCGATAAGCCATAAGAAATGGTCGATTCCTGCCCAGAACTGACTGATATCACATAAAGTCTTTGTCCCATCTTCAAATAAGTAAAGACTGTCGATACAGTTGCGGAAACCTAAAATCAAACCTCCAGTAATGATTGCTGGAATGAGTGGAGCAAAGATTTCTGCCAATGCTGTAAAAATTCTTTGAATGACATTCTGATTTTGTTTTGCTGCACTTTTTACCGCGTCTTTTGATACGCCCTCGATTCCTGCTACTGCTGTGAAATCATTATAAAAATCTGATACTGTATTTCCAATGATAACCTGGAACTGACCAGCTTGTGTGAAGCTGCCTTTTACTACTTTCATCGCTTCAATTTTTTTGATATCTGCTTTACTTTGATCGTTTAATACGAATCTCATACGTGTTACGCAATGTGACACTGCTGCAATGTTTTCTTTACCGCCAACAAGCTTTAAAAGTTCTTGTGCATCTTTTGTATACTTTCCCATTTTTTCCTCCTGAAACTCTCTTTTTTAGTGGTTTTGCGCATTTATCTTGTTTAAACAAGTGAAGGAAGGTATTTCCTATGCCAAGAGCAAAATATGCAGAAATCTACAAGGATTTAAAATATAAAATCGAAAATGGGGAGTATGAATTTCAAGAATTGCTTCCTTCAGAAAATACATTGATTTTAGAATATGACTGTTCACGCAACACAATTCGCCGTGCTATCAGTGAATTGGTTTCCGACGGATATGTACAGACCATGCAGGGAAAAGGTGTCCGTAATATTTATCAGCCTACCATGCAGGCCACCTTCACAATTGGCGGAATTGAATCTTTTAAGGAATCGGCGATCCGCAACAAACAAGATGCAAAGACCGAAGTTCTGTTATTTACGGAAATTACTGCTGATCCAAAAGTTTCAAAAAAAACCGGATTTCCTATTGGATCTGAACTTTACTATATTCAGCGTCTTCACTATTTAGATGGAAAAGCTCTCATAATCAACCACAACTACTTTTTAAAGTCTGTTGTAAAAGGGCTTACTGCTGAGATTGCAAGCAGATCCATCTACGCTTATCTCGAAAAAGAGCTGGGAGTATCTATTGTCAATAGTAAACGTATTATGACTGTAGAAAAAATGACCGAAATCGACGAAAAGTATCTCGATTTGGAAGACTATAACTGTCTTGCCGTTGTCACCAGCCAGACATTCAATGGCGACGGTGTGATGTTTGAATATACACAGTCGCGCCATAGAGCAGACTATTTTAGGTTCCAGGACAATGCAGTGAGACATACAGTATAAATAAACTTTGTTAACTTTATTTACTTTACTTGAATTTTGATATAATTTTCACCTCAAATAACAAATATATAAGGCGCGATTAAGTCTGTTATAATCTTAATCGCGCCTTATATAAAAGTCTATCCTATTTTCTTTTTATGTATGTCCAAGGCAAGCACAACACAGTTTACGCCTTGCATCACGAGATTGTATGAGATCAGTTTGTCAATTGTCACTGTCTCCATGAAATTATGGCACACTGCCAATGCTCCTATTACCAAGGAAATCACACAGCAAACAATCTTTGTTGCTTGACCTTCTTTCTTTTCCTCTTTCGTAATCGCTGATAACTGAATCACTCCATAGAACATTACAAGGGAACCTGCCAGATATACCAAACTTACGTCAGTCAATGTCTTTGTCACACCGCTTAGGAAGATAACAAATCCGACTCCGATACTGATTCCACCAAGAATCTTCTTCTCTTGTATCTTCTCTCTGATTGCTGGAATAATCAGCACTGCACCATTCATAACAATAACGATTCCAAGAAGCCATCCCAGTCTTATGAACATATCCATCTCCATAAAAAATGCATATCCTCCGAGAATACTAAGTAATATACCCGCAATAACTCCAAATCCTCTCACCGCAAATTCCTCCTGCTATTTCACTTCATATAACTTTACGCTTTTTTATGTATTTGAAACATACGATTTTGTACACAGTGAATCACTGCACTAATCACAAGCAGAAAACCGGATACCCCATGTGTAATCCCCATCCACATTCCAGGCATTGGTTTTAATAAAATACCTGTCACAAATACAACAATCAAGGAAATTAACATCACCCAATTTACTGCCATTCTCATTTTTCTTGTTCTCATATGACCTCCATGTTTAAGTTAGTTTTTTCTAACCGAAATTTTCTCAGTTAGTTTATACTAACTCACTACTTCTTGTCAATACAAAAACTCTTCCTATTTTATCCAATTCTTTTATCGAATATAGTTTGTTGCAACCTTTGTTTCCTTTTCTGGTAATCCAAACGTTTCTTTTCCAAGTGCAATACTCTTCATTAAGAATGCCATATTTCTTGCCAGTGTTCTCATAACCTGCATACCCTCTTCATCCTGAACAGCCTGCTCGGCGTTGTTACCATGAAGACTATTCCAATATTGGCTGGATGCGATCGGCATTCCACTGATTGTAAAATATTTATTCAGTTCATCAAAAGTTGCAGATGCACCGCCTCTTCTTGCTGTGACTACACTTGCTCCAACTTTCATTGTTTTGTCGAAATGAGTACTGTAGAACAATCTGTCTAAAACAGCAACCAGAGTCGCATTTGCCGATGCGTAATAAACAGGACTTGAAACAACGAGTCCATCTGCTTCCGCAAATTTAGGAGCAATTTCATTTACAATATCATCCATCACACATTTTCCATTGTTACGGCAATAACCGCAGGCAACACATCCTCTGACTGCCAGATTGCCTACCTGAACGACTTCTGTTTCGATTCCATTTTGTTCAAATACATTTACCATTTCCTGCAGTGCAGTATAATTTACGCCTGCTGCATGTGGACTCCCGTTTAATAATAATACTTTCATCTCTGTCTACCTCTCTTTATTCATTTATGATTTGAATCTGACATGTTTTCATAGATTCCAAAGCACGCAGATGCGATTCTGGCGTTACCCCCGCACAGCACTCTGCGTCTACGATAATTGGCACTTCTGGAAGAAATGCTTTTATAACAAATGCATTTGAAATCACACAGATATCTGTGCAAAGGCCAATTAATGTGATTGATGTGATTGGTTCTTTGTTGTTCTCCTCTAGTCAATCATTTTGTTTATCAAACGAAACACCTGCTCTGCTGTATCTTTCAGATTTTCTCTGGCATTCGAACTGTCCATTGCTTCCTGCAATGTCTGTATCTTTCGCAAAACAGGAAAATATGCGTCTATCCCATATTCATTACATGTCTTTGCATCTTTTGTAACAGATCCAGAAAACGCAATCACTTTTTTTCCATATTTCTTCGCAATCCTTGCAACACCAATTGGTGCCTTTCCAAAGATTGTCTGTCCATCCAGTCTTCCTTCACCGGTTATCACTATATCCGCATCCTTTACATGTTCTTCCAGTCTTGTTTCTTCTAGAATAATCTTAATTCCCGATTCTAAAACAGCATTGGTGTATGACAAAAATGCAAATCCAAGACCGCCTGCCGCTCCTGTTCCTGGAATTTCTGCATCTGCCTTTTCATATTTTTCCGAAGTTAATCTTGCAAAATGGGAAAGCCATGCATCCATCTTCTGAACCATCTCAGGTGTTGCTCCCTTTTGCGGACCAAACACATTGCTGCATCCATTCTGTCCGCACAATGGATTGGTAACATCGCATGCCACACGAAAAGTACATTCTTTCAATTCCGGAATCACATGTTCATCAGAAACTTCTTCCAGTCTTTCCAGACCTTTTGCTCCAAGTGGAACCTGCTTTCCTTCTTTATCCAACATTCCAAATCCGAATGCCTGAAGCATGCCGACTCCGCCATCATTTGTCGCACTTCCGCCAATTCCAACAATAAAATGGCGGCAGCCTTTTTGAATGGCATCTTTTATGACCTCGCCAACACCAAATGTCGTCGCATGAAGTGGGTTTCTTTCTTCTGCTGAAATCAGTGTAATTCCTGCTGCTCCCGCCATTTCAATAATAGCAGTATCGGTATCTGGAATTCGTCCATATGTACAACATGTTCTAGTCCCCATCGGTCCCGTCACTTCTACGTGTTCCAGCCTGCCGTTCATTCCCAAAGCCAGTGCTAGTACTGTTCCTTCTCCACCATCTGCAATTGGACTAATGTATACTCTGGCTTCCGGCATCGCAGCCAGAATTCCTTCTTTGACCGCATTTCCAGCTTCCAAAGAAGAAAGACTTCCTTTAAAAGAATCGATGGCCACAACTACTTTCATATTTTTCCCTCTACTCAATAATTTCAATTTCTTTTGAATAGTGATTTAAAATCTCACATCCGTCTTCTGTTACAAGTACCAGATCTTCCACTCTCACACCTGTGTCGCCTGCCAGATAAATTCCCGGCTCAATTGAGAATATCATACCTGGAGCTGTTTTCCAATCGCTCACAGCTGATACATCTCCATATTCATGCACAGAAAGACCGATGAAATGACCAAGTCTGTGAGTAAACTTTGATCCATAGCCCGCATCTGCAATCAGATTTCTTGCAGTCGCATCGAGCTCAGAAAGTACAACCCCTGCCTTAACTTTAGCTTCTGCCGCTTCATTTGCTGCACGCACGATTTCATAAATCTTGCGGTGTTCCTCTGTCACATATTTATAATAGAAAGTACGGGTCATATCTGCGCAGTATCCATCTTTAATGCATCCCACGTCAAAGAGAACACAATCCCCTTCTTTTAAAACAGTATCATCTGGCATGTGATGTGGATCTGCTGCATTTGCCCCAAAAGAAACAATTGGACTAAATGAAAAACCATCCGCACCCAACGATACATAAATCTGCTTTAACTGATCTGCAACTTCTTTTTCGGTCACGCCAGCGTGAATCAGTTTCTTGAATTCACCCATAGCCTTGTCATTAATAGCAGAAGCTACACGCATCTTTTCTCTTTCTACTTCATCTTTGCAGGCACGTGTAATATCGACTGCATAAGACGCATTCACAAATCCTGCTGCCGCATTCATTTCCATAAGCGGCAGTAAGAATCTTGCCTTCAAGTCTTTGTCTACACCAAGCGCTGCTGTCTGGTCTATTTGCTTCGCAACGATTTCGGCAAGCGCATCTGTATCGCTATACCATACTTTCGTAACCTCAACACCTTCTGGGATCACAAATAATTTATTTAAAAAGAAAATATGATTACCATCTGCACGAAGGTAAAGTGCATAAAAACGTTCTCCCGGATGTACATATACATCTGTTAAATAATAAATCGACATTGGATCTGTAATCAACATCTGGGAAATTCCCATATCTTTTAATACGTCTAACACACGATCTATTCTTGTTTGATTCATACTGTTCTCCTCCTGATATGAACAAGTTCTGTAATCTATTTTACAGGAATCATTTATATTATGTCCATATTTTTTGCATGTGCCCACCATAAACTTTCTTAAAATCCTTTCTCTGCTGGATTATCCAGTAACTCTCCATCTTCTTCAAATCTTGACCCATGGCATGGGCAATCCCAGCTTTTTTCATCTGGATTCCATATAAGTTCACACCCCATATGTGGACATTTCGGTTTTTTTCTTAAAATCCATCCCTGAAATAATCCTTTCATGCTCACACCCATATCAATTATAAAGTTTACTGCTGATGCTCTGAAATTGATTCTTTGCGGCGTAAATAGTTCCGCATAAGGATTTTGGATGCCACAGAGTTCATCCCGAAGAAGCATCGCTGCAATCATAGACGAAGTCATCCCCCATTTTTGAAATCCGGTCGCAACATAGAGATTCGATTTGAACATCGAGTATCTTCCTATGAACGGAATTCCATCGTGAGGTATGCAATCCTGTGCGGACCAACGGGCTATCTCTTCACTATCCGAAAAATAGTGTCTTTTTGCCTTCTCAAGAAATTCATATGCACCACCTGCTTTATTTGCCCCTGTCCTATGGGAACTTCCGCCAATCAGCAAGTATTCCCCTGCTTGTCTGAGCGAGAGTGTATCTTTATCGATGCCATAATACATTCCTTCGATTTTATTACATCCCGAAAGTGCCAGGACATAGCTTCTTTCTTGATGCTGCCGCAGAAAATAAAACCCTGGAATATCAATAAAAGGATAATGCGTCGCAACCACAATCTGTTCTGCTGTAAATACCTCTTTTTCTGTAAATACCTGATTTTCTAGGATATCCGTTACTTTCGAATGTTCCTTTATATTCAGATTACAACAAATATGCTGTAAAAATAAAAGCGGTGAAAACTGTGCCTGATTCGGAAATCCGATTGCCCCTTTGATCATAAATGGCAGCTTCGTTTCACTTTCAAAGAAAACATCTATTCCAATAGAAGCCGCAGCCTCTTTCTCCTTCTTTAGTTTCTTTTCATTTTGTGTCGTATAAAGATATGCCGGGACACGCTCAAATTGACATTCTATACCAAGACGTTTTATCAGCCTTTCATATTCATCGATCGCTGTTTCATTTGCTTTTGCATACATTTTTGCTTTCTTTTTTCCCACGGTTTTAATTAACGTACTATATTTTAAGCCATGCTGGCTGGTGATTTTTGCTGTTGTATTCCCAGTCTGCCCAGATGCAACTTCATTTGCCTCAAGTACAAGTACCGTTTTCCCCTGCTCTTGCAGATAATATGCGATCAGAATCCCTGCCATACCTGCTCCGATCACAACCACATCCCAGTGTATGCGTTCTGATTCTACGTTCGCTCTTATTTTTCCCGTCTGCTTTTTCCACAATGATTCCATATAAAAACCTCAAATCTCTTTTATTTCTATTAGTATGCACGAATCATGTAAAAGAATTCGAGGTTATATAACATCACTTTCCATCATATATTTAATGTTATACCTATCTTTGTCTCACATTTGAAAGAAGAATTCATATTATAAACTATACGAAAACCAAAAAAAGAAAGGATGGTGCTAGAAACTTACCATGTATAATTGCAACCAACGCTATAATCAGAACAATACTTCAGATTACGACACGCAAAAACACGTACACGAAGTGACAGCCCAATTGATTTCAAAGATTGTGACTAAGATTAAAATAAGAGATGTGGATTCATACACCTCTTATCATCCCATTTTTCTTTTATAACATTACTACTAGAATCAATACAATGAAAATTATACTGCACACTATGGAAATCGAGTTCACTGCACTCGAAAGCCCCACATCACCTTTCAGTTCTTCTGTGAACGGTGGTGCCGCTGAGGCAATCGGGCTGAATGCCAGGATCACCACTGCCTGACGCACTTCCAATGAAAACGGCAGTAAATAGAAAGCTCCAAGTGCAATCAAAAGTGCTACGCTATAACGAACTGCCAGAATTCTCACGATGCTTCCAATCTGCTTTTTATCTCCACTAAGTTTAAATCCTACTCCGATCATCAACATCGCCATAAATGCATTCGCATTTGCAATAATATCAGCAAAAGAAACTACGGTAGACGGCAGTGAAATATGCAGTAGATTTAATGTAATCATCACGATATAACTATCAAATGCAACGGACTTTAACATTGCCTTCAGGATTCTCTTTATGGAAAATCCCTTGTTCTCTTTCACACTTGCTGCAATGCTGAAAGAACCTCCAAGACAAACGCATGCATTTCCCGTATCGAACAGGCTGGTGGTAATAACGCCCATTGGTCCTAAAAAACTTTGCACAAATGGCAAGGTAAAATTTCCTATATTGTATCCAGAAGTATTCAATATTTCAAAAGCCTGTTGTTCTTTCCCTCGACTATAGTTCATTACATAGGCAAGTATCATATAAATGATGCCTCCGCCCAAACCTATCATTGCCAGTGAAAGCATCGTTGGATCAATCTCTTTTCCTGAAAAACTGGATACAATTGCTGCCGGCAACGTGATTTTGATCACAATCTTGGACAATACTTTAAAATCCTCTTCCTTAAAAAATCCAATTCTTCGAAGTATATATCCCAAAATAATAATCGCTATAAAACATCCTGCTCGTGCCAATATTTCCTGCATGACTTTTCTCCTTCTGTTTCCCTTTTGTCATTCTCCACGAATCCAATTACTATTTTTTACCTATGAGGTAATTTTTCTCTACTTTATTTTACGAATACTGCTGCGCTATATCCTTCTAACTCACCATCAAACACGGTATCGTTTATCAGATTTTTCATTTCTTGATACTGTGACAATACTGCATTTTCTGCCTTGCAGTTAAATACAATGGTAACTCTTTCTTCGCCAAGTTCTCTTGTGACCGCTAAAATTCCTTTTTCATCATCTGCCTGATATGAGACAACTTTACCTTCTGTGATACTGCGATAAGATTTTCTTAACTGGATCAACTTCTGATACCACTGGAACATCTCTTTGTCCTGACGCTTTTCGTCCCAAAGCATCCCTCTTCTACAGTCTGGGTCTGGTCCGCCTTCCATTGCAAACTCGTCCCCATAATAAATCATAGGCATTCCTGGACACAACAACTGGATTGCAGCCGCAATTCTTTGCTTTTCCTTCTTGTTTTCACAACTATGTAAAAATCTCTGTGTGTCGTGACTATCGATCAGGTTGAATAATAACGGATACACTTTTTTATGAAGATTGCCCTTCAAAAATCCAAGTTTTTCCGCAAACTGTGATACTGTGATTTTATCATGTGCGATAAGATCTTTTACTGCATTGAAGAATGGATAATTCATTACCGTATCCCATTCGTCACCTTCCAGAAAGTCTGGTGCATAGTACCAAACTTCACCCACGATTAAACTATCTGCTTTTACTTTTCTTACTTCTTCGCGAAATCTCTTCCAGAATTTATGGCTGATCTCATCTCCCACATCAAGACGCCAGCCATCCACATCGCACTCGCGAATCCAATACTTCACAACGTCAATTACATAATCCTGCACTGTAGGATTTAACAAATTCAGCTTTGGCATCCCGCCAAAATAAGCAAATGTTTTAAAACTTGGCTTTTCACCGAACTTCATACGAAGCGGAAATTCCTGAATATAATACCAATCCAGATATTCTGATTTTTCTTCTTTTTCTATAATATCTGCAAACGCAAAGAATTTAAGCCCCGTGTGATTGAACACTCCATCCAATAATACTTTCATACCATGGGCATGCGCTTTTTCAACTAATTCCTTCAAATCCTCTTTTGTTCCAAAGGAAGGATCAATCTGATAATAATCAATAGTATCGTATTTATGAGTAGAATCCGATTTAAAAATAGGTGTCAGATAGATTACTTCAATACCAAGTTCCTGTATATGATCCAAATGATTGATAATTCCTCGAATATCACCTTTTAGATCATCCCTAAATGTAATAGGTGCTTTGTACCATAATTCTTCTTTCACTTCTTTACTACTGGCAAATCTGGATGGAAAAATCTGATAAACAACCTTATTTGCCGCCCATTCCGGCACTTCGAATATCTCTTCTTCACGCAAATCCTGTGGGCAGTTAAACATACGCTCGATATTTTCTGTTGGCTCCTCCAAAAATTCATAATTACCATAATAAGTAATCTTACCTTCCATATCTTCAATCTCAAAATAATATCGAAGGCAGCGCACATCCATATAAAGTTCTGCTTCATAATATTCATAGAACTCATCCCATGAGGCTGGCATCATCTCAATCTCTGCTCTCGTATCCATAAATTTGACCGGTATGTACTTATCCTGATAATGCATGATAACTTTTCGAATATCTCCTCTTTTCACCTGTAATCGGAAAAGAAAATGTCCTTTTTCCAATGCATAACAGTAGTTTTTATCACCTCTAAAACGAATTGCTGCGTATTCCATAAAAAACCTCCAGTGAGAAAATAATCATTTTTATTATTTTACCTCTTCGTCCAAATAATATCAATTATAACTCACCTTACTCCTCTTCTGTTACAGGATCTTTTATCTGATATATCCGTGTCCACTCCTTTGTTTCATCATTACGCTGCACCTTCGACTGATGCTGATATAAAAACCGCACTAATTCATATCCACTCACCCATATCTCATTATTTCCTTCTCTCTGCGATTCATCAAAGATGAGCTGCAATCCAAAATGCAAATGATATTCCTCAATGTTATTTACATTTTCCTCTGTGCTATAGCCGGTTCTTCCAAGATAACCGATCACATCGCCCGCCTGTACAATATCTCCCTTTTCCAGTCCTTCCGCATAAGGCCGGTTCTGCCTGAGATGTGCATAGTAATAATAGCGCCTTCCATCAAAGCTATTGATACCAATGCGCCAACCGCCATACTGATTCCATCCAAGTTCCGCAACATATCCTGACTCCACTGCTATGATCGGTGTTCCAACCTGCCCCATCATATCATGTCCCAAATGATTTCTTTTATATCCATAGGTTCTGGATACCCCAAAATCATCATAGTCCGAATATGGAAATCCCTGAGCAATTGGATGATATGCTTTCAAACCATATACGCTCTTCCATGCAGTCTGTATGCCTTCTTTGACACTTCCTATGTTTTCTTCTGCAATTTCTATTTCGTATTCTCCCACCATACCATCCAGAACCGCGCCATAAGCTTCCCTATAATAAGCGTAATACTGCATTTCTTCCATAAGTCTTTCTTCTGTAACTTCTCCATTTAACATAAGCTCTGCTATTTCTGTCATATGCTGTTCATTATATTTCGAAAAATCGCCACCATACTTTGCCCCTAAATATGCCAGCAAGCTGATCCAATTCAAATGGATTTCCTCGCCATAAGTATCTACATCATACTGGTAAGCTTTTTGCATTGCTTCATGGGTGACATTAAATTCCACCCATTTGATGAAATCTTCCTTCGTGTCTTCACTCTGAATCTGGGTTGTCTCGATTTGATGAATGGTCATCCTCAGGATTCCTCCTATTGCTAAGACGAGACACACCTGTATAATCAACACACTTTTTTTCACGAAATACCCTCACGAAATTTTCCTCTCATTACAATACTTTATGCGAAAAAAAAA
>JBGVGF010000005.1:0-24942 GCA_045121495.1 Faecalimonas sp. | reverse complement strand
TTTCAGCTTTTCGAAATTTTCAGGAATTCGTTTTATTGTCATCTATTGTTTAATTATCAATGTTCTTTTTTGTTGTCTCGCGACAGCTCATTTAGATTATCACATTTAAACTTGCTTGTCAACAACTTTTTTAAGTTTTTTTATTTTTCTTTTTTCAAGTTGTTATGTCGTTCACAACGAAACTTATATTACCACGTGTTTTTCAAAGTGTCAACACCTTTTTTTAAATTTTTTCAAACAATTTGTACAATTCAAAATACAACCCGATCCGATTGTTTTTCTAGCATAAAAAAGAGACTGTTTTTATTTTACAGTCTCTCCCTTATATCTTCTTTTTATACTCTAAACTTTGTAATATAATTCATTAAGATATTATTATCATATAATAATGTGAGCAATTTATTCTCTGCTATATTTTCAAAACACATTTTTCCTATCTCTGTATCATACATCAATGTAATTACAATGAACAGCACCCACACAACAATCAGTCCGGTTCCTAATCCTAGCACTCCGCCAGCCAGGCGATTCAATCCACCAATCACCGGAAGATCGCTAATTATTCCCAGCATATACAATACTGTGCGAACCACAATGCTTATTATCAAAAATGCCAGAAGGAATCCAATGATATTGGCAAACAATTTGGCAAGATAACTTCCAACATAATCACTGAATTTCGAAACGCCTAAAGATTCATAGATCTCTGTATTATTATTTTCTAATAACAGTTCTTTCACAAAATCTGGCAATTTCGCATTTTCTAACATTGTAATCTGTTCTTCTCGCGTAAACTCTTTTTCTTCTATATTTTCTTGTTCATCTTCTTGTGACTCTTGATTGATTCCTAGGATTTCACTGCATTTTTCCTGCGTAAACTCTTCGATCGGTGTGACTTTTAAAATTGTATCACTAACAAATGGCGTTGCAATCGCAACCAAAACGATAATTGCGATGGTTGCGGCTAATGATGCAACTATTTTGACAAAACCACGCGAAACTCCATTGAGTATACAAATCAAAAATATAATTCCCACTACTATTAATAATTCATTCATATTCCACTCTCCTATTTTACAAGCTGAACTTCCTCAAATCCACTTGTACTTATCATCATGTACTTATTAAATCCGCTGATAGGAAACATTTCTATAATACTGCTTTCAATTGAGCCTTGATATTTACAGATGCCCTTCATATTGAAGATTGCAAGTTCATTCCCCGCGAAAAGAATCACTTGCTTTTCTGTTAATTTTATATTCGTATATTCTCCTTCAAATTCAACGCTCATTATTTGATTGCCTTTTGTATCATATGCACGAAGTTCATATGCTGATTTATCCGTATTCTTTAAAACAAATACTATATAATCTTTATTGTATGCTACACTTTTGATTTCTTTATCTAATTTGACTACCTTCTCTTCTTCTGGTTCATCTAAACCTTCATAAAGAATAAAAGAACCTTCGGATACTAAAAGTGAGGTATCTTTATCCAAAAATGCTGTTGTCGGAACAATAACATCTGCGTATTCTCCCTGAGCAACTTGATGATTTTCTTTGTCATCACCACTTTCTCCAAAATTGTAATATACCGCTTTTGTTCGAATTACATTTCCATCAATACACAAATAGGATACTAATAATACATTTCCATCTTGCGAAATAGCAATATCCATAGGATATCCCGTCTTTTCCAGTGTCGCTTTATGTTGTACCAGTATATTCCCCTTTGCATCGTAGCATACAACTTGTGGATTCTCTTCATCCTGCAAAATCGTTCCTACAATCCCCTGATTTGAAACTGTTACTTTTTCTATTGGTCTTGTTGTCTTAATCTCACCTTTCAGACCGTTTTTCTGAAGCACGAGAATGCTTGTCCCTCCCTGATCCGCAACAGCAACCGTATCTCCACACATTTCCACCACGGGATGTGTCATCTGACAAGACTGATTCCAAAGCTGGGTTCCTTCTTTTGTCAACATTGAAACACCATCTTTACTATATTTTAAAACTCCGTCCGAATACTGTATGTAATTACCATTATCTGTTCCGATGCTGCCATGTGTTTTATCAATCTGAATCGCGTTGTATGATGTGTTATCTAAAACATAATATAAGCCAATCAACGCCACAAGCACTATTAACCCAACAATCAAAATCTGTTTCCAATATTGTTTCATAAAATCGTTCCTTTGACCTCAATTTTCTTGTGTATTAGTATACCACACTTTCATACTATGGTAATAATAATTTTTGTCCGATAAAAATGAGATTCCCATCCTCTAATCCATTCATTTTACAGATTGCATCTACATGTTCCAGATCTCCATATGTTTTTTTACTGATCGTAGCAAGTGTGTCTCCCTTCTGGACAATATATACCTCTTCTTTTGCATCTGCAACACTATCTACTTTTGTATCTGAACCAATCGCCACTACATTTTCTGTATTAGATTCACTGTTTTTATCATCCGACTGTTCATCCGCTACGTCTGTTTCCTCCTCTGAATCGTCTTCTTTTCCAGTTATAATATCTCCTACCGTCTCGATTGCCTCATCCTGATCTCGGTTCTGCATATTCTCTGTAAGCTTATCTAATGAATTCTGAACTCCCTGCATTTTATCATAATTGTTAATCATCGTTACCCCGATTACTAAAATGACCAAAATCAAAAACGTACTGAATGCGTATGTAAAACGCGAATGAGTCGATTGTTCACCTTTGCCCATTTTTTCACGTACTACACTTCTAAAATTTTTTGTAACTGTATCTTCAATAATTTCACTGGGAGTCATCCCCACTTTCTTTCGTATTGAAATCATATAGTTTTGCATTTCTATATTTTTTTCGTAATAAATATAATGACCGCCACATTCCATCAAATCACGATATTTGTAGGCATAATATTTTTCTTCTTTCTCTATCATATCCTTCATGACAAAAATACTTTTTTCACGCGAAAATAACTTCTGATGAACCTTAAGTATATTCGGATTTATTTCCAGTGGCTGCCCTGCCACTGCAAGGAACCATCCCAGTATTTCTGCATCACCAAAAAACTCTTTACAAACCTCACATGCATCCTTCCATACCGGATCACTAATATGTATATCTCTCCCTTTTTGCTGAATTTCCTTCATACGTATCGCTCCGTAAACATAAATGTAGTTTTCTTCCTCTTCTTGTACTACCTCACCAACCAGAAATGCACCTTTCATACTCTGGTCCGCTTTATCACACAGTTGATTGAAAAATGTATCTACATAGTCTTCTACATAGATTTTTGTACTATCACTGACATTACCAATTTGTCTGATATTTTTTGGAAGCTGTCTTCTCATTTCATTTCACCTCATCTGCATATTTTTCATCATGATAACACATGAAATTTGCCGATTTTATCATATGCTGTCGGTAATTCCAATAAATATCCGACAAAAAAAGAGCAGAGAAACTATTTCTCTACTCTTTCAATCTTCTTTCGACATATTTGCGGATTATTCTTGTACAAATGCTTTTACTTTTTCGTAAATACTTTGTCCATCTAAACCATATCTCTTAATCAGTTCTAATGCCGGACCTGATTCGCCATAAACATCGTTCACACCAATTTTCATCGTCTTTGTTGGTGCTTTTGCACATAAGACATCACAAACAGCACTTCCCAAACCACCGATAATCGAATGTTCTTCTACTGTCACAACTTTTCCTGTTGCTTTTGCTGCTGAAATAATGAGTTCTTCATCGATTGGCTTAATTGTATGGATATTAATTAAGTTTACGCTGATACCATCTGCCTCTAATAAATCTGCAGCGATTGTTGCTTCTGCAACTTCTAAACCTGTTGCAAAAATAGTAACATCTGTACCTTCACGAAGCACAACACCTTTACCAAGTTCAAATTTGTATTCTGGATGGTCATTGATTACAGGTACTGCAAGTCTTCCGAGACGAAGATATACTGGTCCTTCATGTTCATAAGCTGCTTTTACAGCTGCTCTTGCTTCCACATCGTCTGAAGGATTGATAATTACCATACCTGGAATTGTACGCATTAATGCGATATCTTCATTACATTGATGTGTAGCGCCATCTTCTCCTACAGAGATACCTGCATGAGAAGCACCAATCTTAACGTTTAATCCTGGATATCCGATTGAGTTACGGATCTGTTCATAAGCACGTCCTGCTGCAAACATTGCAAATGAACTTGCAAATGCGACTTTACCTGTAGCTGCGAGTCCTGCCGCAACTGACATCATGTTTCCTTCTGCGATACCACAGTTGATGTGGCGTTCTGGGAATGCTTTTGCGAAAATCCCTGTCTTTGTAGATCCCGCGAGGTCAGCATCTAATACAACAACGTTATCGTGCTCAGCACCTAATTCTGCCAACGCATTACCATAACCTTCACGAGTAGCAATTCTTTTTACATCTGACATAATGCTTCACCTACTTCCTCTAATTCTTGCATTGCCTTTGCATATTGTTCTGCATTTGGAGCAACTCCATGCCAAGAAGCCTTGTTTTCCATGAATGATACATTTTTACCTTTGATTGTCTTTGCAATAATTGCTGTTGGCATTCCTTTTACTGTTCTGGCTTCTTTAAATGCTGCTTCTAATTGATCAAAATCATGTCCATCTACATTAATTACATGGAAATTAAATGCTTCAAATTTTTTATCGATTGGATATGGTGAATTTACTTTTTCGATTTCGCCATCGATTTGAAGTCCATTGTTATCAACGATAACAACAAGGTTGTCTAACTTTCTATGTCCGGCAAGCATTGCAGCTTCCCAAACTTGACCTTCTTGAATTTCACCATCACCCAATAATGTGTATACTCTATAATCTTCGTTTGAAATTTTAGCTGAGATAGCCATACCAACTGCCGCTGATACACCTTGTCCAAGCGAACCGCTTGACATGTCTACCCCTGGAATTCCTTTCATATCAGGATGTCCTTGTAAATAGAATCCCACTTTACGTAAATTTGCCATATCCTCAATTGGGAAAAATCCTCTAAGAGCAAGTGCTGAGTAATATCCTGGAGCAGTGTGTCCTTTTGATAAAACAAAACGATCTCTGTCTGGTTTTTTTGGATTTTCCGGATCAATATTTAACTCTTCGAAAAATAAATAAGTGAAAATGTCTGCTGCTGATAAAGATCCACCTGGATGTCCTGATTTTGCATTGTATGTTCCAACAATAACACCTTTGCGAACTTCATTTGCAATTTTCATCAATTCTAATTTGTTCATAGTGTCCTCCTATTGTTTTATGCCACTTTTGATTTGTTTTATATAATTGTACGGCCTTCGAGGGCACGTAACAATGTTACCTCATCGATATATTCTAAATCTCCTCCAACCGGAACACCACTTGCAATCCTGCTCACCTTAATTCCTGTCGGTTTTATCAATTTACTAATATACATTGCAGTTGTTTCCCCTTCAAGGCTGGAATTCGTTGCAATAATCACCTCATCCACATCCCCTTGAAGTCTCTCCATTAATTCTTTCAATCGGATATCTCCAGGTCCGATTCCAAGCATCGGAGATATTGCACCGTGAAGCACATGATAAACTCCATGATATTTCCCGGTCTTTTCGTATGCCGCCAGATCCCTTGTTGTCTCTACAACCATGATTGTCTTTGCATCTCTGTTCTGACTGCTGCAGATTGGACACACTTCCTGGTCAGTCAACGTAAAACATTTTCTACAATAACGTATGTTATTGCGTGCCTCCGTCATCGTATTAGCCAATCTCTCCACCTGCTCTGCCGGCATGTTTACAATATGAAACGCCAGCCTCTGTGCTGATTTTGGCCCGATTCCCGGAAGTCTTGATAATTCTTCTATTAGTTTGCTGATTTGACTACTATAGTAATCCATGCATCATACACTCCTGTTCCAGATTCAAAGCATGCTGTCGGAACTAGAACATCCCTGGCATTCCGCCTGTCAATTTTGACATCGCTGATGCTGATGCCTCTTCCACTTTACGAAGTGCTTCATTGGTAGCAGCCACGATCAAATCTTCTAACATTTCAACATCATCTGGATCCACTACTTCCTGATCCAATTTCACCTTTAATACTTCTCTTTTTCCAGACACGGTAACTTCAACTGCACCACCTCCAGATGTGGCAGTAAATTCTTTTGATTCCATTTCCTTTGCCTGCTCTTCCATCTGCTTTTGCATCTTTTGTGCCTGTTTCATTAAATTTGCCATGTTTCCTGGCATTCCTCCGCCTGGAAATCCTCCACGTTTTGCCATAGGGCTGTCCTCCTAATTCTTACTCGTCAATTGTTAAATCCATATGCACTACTTTTTCTATATCAACAAAACTGTCTTCAAATCGACGTCCTTCTTCTACATATCTCACTTCTATCTCAACCGTTTTGCCAATCTTATCTTCAATAAGCCGCTGTATCTCTTCTTTATGAGCAACGGTTCCAACCACTCCTGCACTTACCTCATCCGGTAAGACAATCAGAAGCTGATCCTGATTACCGACACTCAACTTTGCCAGCTTAAGATAACTACGTACCATCGGCGATGCTTGATTTGCAATCGCTCTAAAATTCTTTGTTACAGCTTTTACATCTTCGTGTAATGCCTTTTGAAGTTCTAACTTCGGAGCAGATTGTTTTGGAATGTTGCTACGATCTACATACACAACCTCTGCAGTCTGTCCTGTATAGCCATTCTCCAATTGCTGCTCAATCGCACGAATACGTTCCAGCAAACTGTCCTGATTTACTTCCATAGCAGGTTTGCAAAGTTTAATCATTGCCACTTCAAGCAATACCCTTTTTTGTGTTGCATATTTCAACTGATTCGATAGTTCCGAAAAAATCCGGATATACCGAATCAGAGTATCATTCTCTATCATCTTCGCTTCTTCTTTTAATTGTGCCAGATTTTCACTGGATACATCTAGCACGTCCTCCATATTATCAGAACTTTTCACAAGAAGCAAGTTTCTTAAATACCAAGTAAAATCTGTTGTAAGCTGACCCAGTTCGCGCCCCTGCATTACAAGGTCTTCTACGCTTTTCAAAACTTTCACTACATCACGACTGATAATCTCTCTTAGCAGTCTGCTGAACACTTCTGTATCCACTGCTCCAAGTACTTCCAGCACATGATCATAGGTAAGCTTCTGTCCAAGATAAAATGCAATACATTGGTCTAAAAGACTTAGTGCATCTCTCATCGAACCATCGGCTGCTTTTGCAATATAACGAATCGCCTTCTCCTCAACCTCTACCTGTTCACGCACCATTAAATCCATCAAGCGGTCTGAAATCGTATCAATCGAAATGCGTTTAAAATCATAACGCTGACATCTGGAGAGAATTGTGATCGGAATTTTATGCGATTCTGTCGTTGCCAAAATAAATATAACATATTCTGGCGGTTCTTCCAAGGTTTTTAATAAAGCATTAAATGCACCGATTGAGAGCATATGCACTTCATCGATGATATATACTTTATATTTTCCCTCTGTAGGACGATAAGCAACTTCTTCACGAATCTCACGAATATTGTCTACACCATTGTTGGACGCAGCATCAATTTCAATCACATTCATAGAGCGTCCTTCACTAATTGCACGGCACATCTCGCATTCACCACATGGACTTCCATCCACAGGATTCTGACAATTTACTGCCTTTGCAAATATCTTCGCTACGGAAGTCTTCCCCGTCCCTCTGGTTCCACAGAAAAGATATGCGTGTCCGATACGATTTGCCTTTATTTGATTTTGTAATGTTTTGCTGATATGGTCCTGTCCTTTGACTTCATCGAAACCGCCCGGACGGAACTTGCGATATAAGGCCATATATGACATAACGCAATCATCCTTTCCTATATTGTCTATTTTTTCTCAATCTTCTATTCTTAAGTAGAGAGCCGTCTTTTGACGACTCCCTATATTTTTATTCTATATTATAATTTATTTTGTCTGTTTATTTCCAAAGCTGATTCCTGTCAATTCCGCTTCTTTAATAATCTTAGCGTTAGGATTTACATATTTAAGCTTCCCAGCCACTTCCTCCAGTGGAACTTTCACAGTCTCTCCATTCTTGATCCCAACCATATATCCGTATTCTTTATTTAGAATTAATTCTGCTGCTGCCGCTCCAAGTCTTGTCGAAAGCACTCTGTCGTATGGACAAGGAGAACCACCTCTTTGCATATGCCCTGGAATAGTAATACGTACTTCCTGATCCGTTTTCTCTTGAATCTGCTCAGCAAGTTCATATGCAATAGAAGGATACTTTCTTTTTTCTAATTTTTTCTTGTACTCCTTCTTAGAAAGCTTTGCATCTTCTTTGGAAATAGCCCCTTCTGCTACTGCAATAATGGTAAACTGCTTTCCTGCTTTTGTACGGTTCTTAATCGCTTCAGAAATCACTTCCAAATCATATGGTATTTCTGGAAGTAAGATAATATCTGCCCCACCTGCAATACCTGCATGGAGTGCAACCCATCCTACTCTGTGTCCCATGATTTCTACAATGAATACACGACTATGAGAAGTTGCAGTTGTATGAATGCAGTCAATCGTGTTCGTCGCAATATCAACAGCACTCTGGAATCCAAATGTCATGTCTGTACCCCAAAGATCATTATCAATCGTTTTTGGAAGGGTAATCACATTTAAGCCTTCTTCACGAAGCAGATTGGCAGTCTTATGTGTTCCATTGCCGCCCAACACAATCAGGCAATCTAAATTCAGCTTGTGATATGTGTGCTTCATTGCTTCTACTTTATCTAAGCCATTTTTATCAGGTGTCCTCATCAATTTAAACGGTTGTCTTGATGTTCCTAAGATTGTACCACCAACAGTCAAGATACCCGAAAAGTCTCTGGATGTCAACATTGAAAAGTCACTATAGATTAATCCTTTGTATCCATCTTTGAAGCCATAGATTTCTACTTCTCGGTTATTTGCAGTAATTCCTTTTACTACTCCACGCATCGCTGCATTCAATGCCTGACAGTCTCCACCACTTGTAAGCATCCCGATTCTTAACATATCCATCCGTCCTTTCTAGGGTTCTGCATATTTTGTCTGTCCTTCATGTAGATTATATCCTATTTTTTAAGTGCTAACAACAAAAAAATAAGCTATACTATATAGGAATAACAAAGAAAAAGGAGATTTTACCATGAAAAAAATGTCGCTTGAACATAAACTCTGGCTTCTTGCAGCACAGGGAAAGATCGTTCCTGACAAGAGCCTTTTAAAAACACCGGAACAAATCGAAGAAATCAAAAAAAGCGCCGCACTGAATACCGCTGTTTTGGATCATGTTGCAAAACATATTAAATCTGGTATGAGTACAGCAGATATCGATAAACTTGTATATGATTACACAATTGCACACGGAGGAATTCCGGCTCCACTTGGATACGAAGGTTTCCCAAAAAGTGTATGCACTTCAATTAACAACGAAATTTGTCATGGAATCCCTGATGAGAATATTATTCTCCAAGATGGAGATATTATTAATGTAGATGTCTCCACAATTTTGAACGGATACTATTCTGATGCTTCCCGCATGTTCGCGATTGGGGAAATTCCTGATCACGCAAAAAGACTTCTCCGAGTTACTGAAGAATGTGTAGAACGTGGACTTGCTGCTGCAAAACCATGGGGATATCTGGGCGATATTGCTGATGCGATCAATAGTCATGCCAAGACAAATGGTTACTCTGTTGTGGAAGATATCGGCGGACACGGTATTGGACTTGAATTTCACGAAGAACCTTTTGTAAGTTACGTCACTCAAAAAGGCACAGAGATGGTTTTAGTTCCTGGTCTGATGTTTACAATTGAACCTATGATCAACGAAGGCAGTCCTGATTTCTTTATTGATGAAGATAACGGATGGACCGTTTATACAGAAGACGATGGTCTGTCAGCTCAAATTGAATATATGGTACTGGTTACTGAGACAGGGGTTGAAGTGTTGACAAAATAAGAAAAAGTATAGCTTGCTGTAAATCGCATGGGCATATGCGGGAAAAGTATAGCTTGTAAGAAATTCACCCCACCTAAGCCAACAAACTTTGGCGCGCAGCACCACATTTTTAATTTATCAAAGTATGTACGTACAAAATAAATCTTCGTATCTCCTGAACGTAAGTTAAGCAAAGCGACGGAGAATCCATGCCGTAGTCGTTTGAGTCTGGCATGAGAGCCTTGCACGGCGAACATGCCAAACTCTTACGAATACGTGCATTAGTCGTAGGAAGCGGCGCGTTGTAGTGAAGGATATATGAAGATTTATTTGTTTGTATATCACTTAGATAAATCCCCATTTATTTTTAGACAGCAAAAAAGCGGGTGATGGGAATCGAACCCACGTATCCAGCTTGGAAGGCTGGTGTTCTACCATTGAACTACACCCGCATGTTGACTATTTATATGTAAGCGTCTAAGCAACCTTTTAAAAGAGATGCCCAGAGCCGGAATCGAACCAGCGACACAGGGATTTTCAGTCCCTTGCTCTACCAACTGAGCTATCTGGGCCTACATCCTTTATAGCTGTTCTTTAGCACGGGATTTATGATATCACGCTAATTCGTAAAAGTCAACATTTTTTCAAAATTTTTTATACTAATTTTTCCGCCAATTCTTCCATAGCTTTTAAATTTGCTGCATTCATTGTTGATTTAATCGTCACAACTGGTTCAAGCATTGTGATATTTTTCATATCTTCAAAGTAAGCTTTCATCTTCTTTGCAGCCATTGGTGCCCAGCTTCCATTTTCCATCAATGCAACAGTACGTTTCTGATAATTCTTTGCTTTCAAATGTGCGAGGAAATCTTCCATACATGGGAATAAACCTCCGTCATAAGTAGATGAAGCAACAACAATTTTATCATAACGGAACGCATCTTCTACAGCTTCTGCTAAATCATCTCTTGAAAGATCTGCAATTGCAACTTTTTTTGCACCTTTTTCTTCTAAGATTTCTGCTAATTTTTTTGCAGCCTTTGCTGTATTTCCATGAATCGATGCATATGCGATAAATACGCCTTCGTCTTCTGGCTCGTATTTGCTCCAAGTATCATATTTTCCAATGTAATATCCAAGATTCTCTTTCAAAATAGGACCATGAAGCGGACAGATCATCTGAATATCAAGTGTTGCTGCCTTTTTAAGAAGCGCTTGTACTTGCACACCGTATTTTCCTACAATATTAAAATAGTATCTTCTTGCTTCACATGCCCAGTCTTCTTCCACGTCTAACGCACCAAATTTTCCAAAACCATCTGCTGAGAATAAGATTTTTTCTGATTGTTCATATGCAACCATTACTTCTGGCCAGTGTACCATAGGAGCCATAAAGAATTGTAATGTATGTGCTCCGAGGTTTAATGTATCTCCTTCTTTCACAACAACAGTTCTTCCTGTCAGATCTACATCAAAAAACTGCTGAATCATCGGAAATGTTTTTGCATTTCCAACCACCTGCATCTGAGGATATTTGTCCATCAACATCTTAATATTTGCTGCATGGTCTGGTTCCATATGCGAAACAACCAGATAAGCTGGTTCTTTGTCACCCAGTACTTGTTCTATGTTTGCGATCCATTCTTCTGTTTTTCTGGCATCTACAGTATCCATGATCGTGATTTTATCATCTAAAATGACATATGAGTTATAAGAAACTCCATTTGGAATGATGTACTGACTTTCAAATAAGTCTAATGTTTTATCATCTACACCTACATATAAAATTGAGTCTGTAATTTTATTATCGTTCATATGATTTCCTCCTATATTTGTAAATATTATACAGTATATACATTTTAATATTCAACATACAATCAATTGGGAATTAATGTATATTGTCATTTCAAAATAAAACTGTCGAAAATAAACAGATCAAAATGCGGCTTTGCCTTTTCATATTCTTTCTGGTTCTTTACTGTCCAAGTCACAGACAGTGCGCCCAGCTTCCGGCAGATACGACGAGAAATATTATCCGCATCCTTATGGCGGTATGCGATAAAATCTGGTCTTGTCAAAAAGTTTGTCAACAAATAAGTCATAACTCTCAGATAAAAAGCCTTCTTTCCGCCTCTTGCATAATTCTCGCTCAATTGGCCACGAACAACATCTGGACGATTCTTACGATACCACTGTACTGCAAATGGATGAAAAGATTCTATACAATATGTACCTTGATAATTTTCCAACACCTTATTTCCAAGTTCGCATACCTTCGTATCTACGCGATCCATTTTATATTCAATAATAACTGGCACTTTCCCATTTACTAATTTAAGAACTTCTTCAAATGTAGGAATTGTCTGATCAGAATCGGCCAGTTTTATTTTCTGAAGTTCTTCTAATGTGTATTCCCATACCTTTCCATCAATTCCACAAACTCTTTTTAAAGAAGCATCGTGGAATACGACTGGAACGTTATCCTTACTAAGTTGTACATCAAATTCAATCCCATAACCAGCTTCTACAGCTTTGCGAATCGCATTTAACGAATTTTCCGGTGCATTTGATTTGTTATCAAACAATCCTCTATGCGCATAATGCACACCATAGAATTTAGAAACATCTGGTTTATGAAATACTCTTGGGCAGATCAGAAAAAGATAAATCACTGCCAGTATCAACAGAATTCCAAAAAAGATGAACAAGATCTTCATAAAACACCTCACCTTAATCGTCTAAATCAAAATTTTCCAACATACTTTTCTTTTGAACAGGCTTTGAATCCCCGTGTTTTACCTGTGACATCGTGATAAATGCAAGTACACAGAATGTAACAGAATATGGAAATAATGTTCTATAAGAAACATTTTCTAATAAAAATCCCGAAAGAATTGGTGTGATAACCTGCGCTGACATCGAAAATGTATAATACAACCCTGTGTATTTACCAACATCTCCTGCGCTGCTCATCTCTACAACCATAGGATACGAGTTAACACCAATAGAAGCCCATGCGAATCCAATGATTCCAAAGAAAATTACCATCGACCAATGATATGTATTATAAAGACCAGCCGCAAAGAAACAAGTTCCCAATAAAACAATACCGATCAAAATCATTTTCTTACGTCCAATCTTACTTGCCATCATACCTATTGGAATATAACTGAGAATCGCTGCCACCGTTGCAATCAAAAGACAGTCTGCGTATCCACCGCCTTCCAATCCCCAGACATGTGTCGCATAACGTGAAAATGCAGTTGTTACTGCATTGTATGCAATGAACCAAAACGCTACTGAAAGAAGAATAAATACCAGACTTTTCTTTACATCTTTTGGTAATTTTCCTGTTCCTTGAGGCAATTTTTCACTTTCTTCTACTTCTTCTCCATGAGCATTGATTTCTGTACGAAGTTTGTTTTCCTTAATTGTAAAAAACAAAATCGCAACACTAATAACCATGAATAATCCTATCGAAATGAATAATGGATAATAGTTTGGTGTTTCGCCTCCACCTACCATTACTTTGATCATGATCAACGTATATACACCGCCAACAGCTCCCATAAGATTGATAACCGCATTCGCCTTACTTCGTAATTGCTTTGGCGTAAGATCTGGCATCAATGCAACCGCCGGTGAACGATAAGTTCCCATACTGATTAAAAGAATAAATAATCCGCCTACGAACAGAACAATATTTTTTGTGTTGTCTGCAAATGGCAAAATCATAAGGAATACAAACGCAAGTGTCGTTCCAGTCAAAATAAATGGCATTCTTTTCCCAATTGGTGTACTTACTTTATCCGATAATGCACCAAAAATCGGAAGCAGGAACAACGCTAAAACATTGTCAGCTGCCATGATGGTCCCTGTTATAGTTTCCCCCATGCCGAACGTATTTTTCAAAATCAGCGGAATTACGTTATCATACATCTGCCAAAATGCACTGATAGATAAGAACGCAAGCCCAATTAGAAAAGTTCTTTTGTAATTCAGTTTCATCTCACCCTCCATAAATTAATAATATTAAAATCTCTTGTAGTATATCATTAAAAAAAGGCAAAAAAAAGAGCAAAGCTTTGTGTTTACCAAAACTTTACTCTCATTCCTTAATGCCGCAAACCGGAATCGAACCGGTACGGGAGTATAAGTCCCGCAGGATTTTAAGTCCTGTGCGTCTGCCAGTTCCGCCACTGCGGCATACGCTTCTTGCAAATTTGCTTTCAGCGAATGGATGGAGGTGGATTCGAACCACCGAAAGCGTTGCTAACAGATTTACAGTCTGCCCCCTTTGGCCACTCGGGAACCCATCCATATGTCAGGTTTACCAACCTGACAGGTTATATTTATATCATATTTCTTTTTGAATTGCAATACTTTTTTATTTTTTATATTGTAAGATTATTGCCGAATGCTTTCCAAGTCTCAAAGCAATCTCTCCATCTACTACTTTATATTCACCTTTTCTTGCAGAATAACCGTCTTCATAGGAATATAAAAGTCGTGTCATTGTACAATCCATAGGCACTTCCGCTCTCCATACTGGAACGTTGATTTCAATTGGTGCTGAACCATTATTGACAACAACCACTACTTTATCTTTTTCGGTAAAGCGACTATATGCAACCGCATTTTCTGTTCCTCCAAAAATTTCCAGCGAACCAAGTCTAAGCGCTTCACTTTCCTTGTGAACACGAATTGCTTCTTTATGGAAGGCAATCAATTCTTTATCTTCATTTCCCCAAGGATATGTTCTTCGGTTATCCGGATCTGTGAACCCTACAACGCCTGCCTCATCCCCATAATAAACAGTTGGTGCACCGATCCATGTCATCTGCATCATAACTGCTTCTCTCATGACAGCTTTATTGATATCGCGGCCCGCCGCTTCATATCCAAGCTTCTGAACTCTTCCTACATAATGATTTGTGCGAGTCAGGAAACGTGAGTGATCATGATTCGACAATTCATTCATAGAAACCATAAGCGACGGCGTCAAAAACCGTGTCATATGATGTTTAATCGAACCAATAAAATGAGGAACATTGCCATACAAGTCTGGTCTGTATTCATCGCTGTGTTTCTCCATACCTGTCAAAAACCAGGTTACAGGTTCCATAAATGCATCATAATTCATAACGGTATCCCATTCATCACCCTTTAGCCATTCCTTTGGATCTCCATAGTGTTCTGCAAGGATGATTGCATTCGGATTGCCCAATTTAACAGCACGGCGAAACTTCTTCCAGAACTCGTGATTGTACTTCTGTGTCTGTCCCAAATCTGCTGCAACATCAAGTCTCCATCCATCCGCATTGTAAGGTGGCGATACCCATTTTTTACCAATATTTAAAATATAATTTTCCAACTTTGCTGAATCTTCATAATTCAATTTTGGAAGTGTATCATGTCCCCACCATCCATCATAGCTGCCATTGTACGGCCATTTTGAAGACTCATTTTGATGGAATTTAAAGAAACTGTGATAAGGACTGTCTTCGGCTACATAAGCCCCAGGTGCATAATCTTGAGAACCCTCGTATACCTTTTCGCGGTCTAACCATTTATTAAAAGAGCCGCAATGATTAAATACGCCATCAAGGATTACTTTCATCCCTCTTTTGTGCATCTCTTCCACAAGTCGAATAAATAACTGGTTACTTGCAACCAGATTTTCTTTTGCTGTTACACGCTGTCTGTATTTTGTTGCAAAACGGTTTTCTCTTTGTCCTTCTGCAAGTACTTCTCCACCATCTGCCACGATTTTTCCATAATGCGGATCAATATAATCATAATCCTGGATATCATATTTATGATTTGATGGAGATACAAAAAGCGGATTAAAATAAATGACTTCTACACCTAAATCCTGTAAATAATCCAGTTTATCAAGAACTCCCTGCAAATCTCCGCCGTAGAATTCTCTAACACCCATAAATGCTGGATATTTGTTCCAGTCTTTTACACGAGTACAAGGTTCTCCAATATAGATATATTCGCCATCCTCTACATCGTTACTTTCATCGCCGTTGAAAAAACGGTCTACAAAAATCTGATACATGACCGCACCCTTCGCCCAGTCTGGTGTAGAAAATCCTGGTACGATTACGAATGCATAGTCATCTTGAATCACATCAGAGATTCCAAACCTGTTATAGTAACAGGATTGGCTATCTCCATTTTCATTTTTCCAAAATATTCTAAAACAATATCTTAGTGGCTCTTCCTCAAGCTTCCAAGGCAATTCGTAATAATCAAACTCACCTTTCGTGTATGCTTTTTTCATTGCAACACTTTTATCTTCCGATACCACACTTACGAAATCCACATCGTCTTTTGCAGTACGGAAGCGTATTGTAACTGTCTCATATTCTTTTGGTTCTGCCGGAATCACATAGTTCCCAGTTCCGTCACTAAATAATGCTACCCTCTTCATAAAATAATGCCCCAAATTCCTCGCCTGTAATTTTTTCTTTTTCTAGTAATAAGTTAGCGCAAGCTTCTAATACATCATGATGTTCTACGATGATTGTTTTCGCTTTTGCATAACATTCATCAATAATTCGTTTTACTTCTTTATCGATCTTGCCGGCAATTTCTTCTCCATATCCTCTGGATGTATTTGCAAAATCCCTTCCCACGAACACTTCTTCATTGTCATGGTCATAATTAATTAATCCCAATTCGTCAGACATACCAAATTTTGTAACCATAGATTTTGCAAGTGATGTTGCCTGTTTGATATCCTGTGAAGCACCGGTTGTAATGTCATCGAACACCAATTCCTCTGCCACACGTCCGCCCAATGAGACTGTAATCTCCTGAAGCATCTTTCCTTTTGTGTTAAACATCTCATCCTTTTCAGGTAATGGCATAGTATATCCTGCTGCACCTGCACCTGTTGGAATAATGGAAACACTATAAACAGGTCCCACATCTGGAAGCACATGGAACAAAATCGCATGTCCTGCTTCGTGGTATGCTGTAATTCTTCTTTCTTTTTCAGAAACAATCTTACTCTTCTTTTCAGCTCCGATTCCAACTTTTACAAAGGAACGCTGAATATCCTTTTGTTGAATAAACACACGGTTCTCTTTTGCAGCAAGAATCGCTGCTTCATTTAATAAATTTTCAAGATCTGCACCTGCAAATCCTGCTGTAGTCTGTGCGATCTGAGTCAGATCCACATCATCGCCAAGTGGCTTTCCTTTTGCATGTACCTCAAGGATTTCTTTTCTTCCTTGTACATCAGGTCTTCCTACCATAACCTTACGGTCAAAACGACCTGGACGTAAGATTGCCGGGTCTAAAATATCGACACGGTTTGTAGCTGCCATTACGATAATGCCTTCATTTACACCAAATCCATCCATCTCAACAAGTAATTGGTTGAGTGTCTGTTCTCTTTCGTCATGACCACCGCCAAGACCCGTACCACGACGTCTTGCCACTGCGTCAATCTCGTCAATAAAAATAATACATGGTGCATTCTTTTTCGCATCTTCAAATAAGTCACGCACACGAGAAGCACCTACCCCAACGAACATCTCTACAAAGTCTGAACCAGAAATCGTAAAGAATGGAACACCTGCTTCACCAGCTACTGCTTTTGCAAGTAATGTCTTACCTGTTCCCGGAGGCCCTACTAACAAAACACCTTTTGGAATTCTTGCACCCACCTGAATGTATTTCTTAGGACTCTTTAAGAAGTCTACAATCTCTTCCAATTCTTCCTTCTCTTCACGAAGTCCTGCTACCTGAGCAAATGTAATGTGCTTATCCGCTGGATTGATCATCTTTGCACGATTGCGTCCAAAATTCATCGCTTTCGCATTTGCACCACTCTGACGGTTCATCATCAGGAACATAAATATGAACACTCCCAGCGTCAATACAGTAGGGAATAATGTAGTCATAAGCCAGGTATCTTCCGGTACAGGCGTCAATACATAATCCCGCATGCCTGCTTCATCCAGGACATCCTGTACATCATTGACATTGGATACCGCTAATTCCTCGACTTTTTCCTTTCCACTGGCATCTTCCTTAAAGGTAACCTCAATGGTTCCTGTCGGAACAGCTTTGTTCTGATTGATCACCACGGAATCAACCTGATCGTTTGCCAATGCCTGAATAAAGTCTTTGTAAGTGAAATCGTCACTGTTAAAATCGTTGTGGAACACAAACCAGTACGATAATATGACGAGCACCAGGATCATAATAAATGACGTAGCACTCCCCATTGCCTTATTCTTGTTATTCAATTTTTACTCCTTCCCAGTCCCGGATTATTCTACGCCTTCTACAACTCCAATGAATGGAAGATTTCTATATTTTTGCGCATAATCAAGACCATATCCTACTACAAATTCATCTGGGATATTAAATCCTACATAATCAACCTTAACGTCTCTTACACGTCTTTCTGGTTTATCCAATAATGTACAAAGTCTCATACTCTTTGGATTTCTCTTCTGTAAAATGTCCATGAGATAATATAATGTTCTTCCAGAATCGATAATATCTTCTACGATGATTACATCTTTTCCTTCCAATGACTCATCTAAGTCTTTTGCAATCTTAACGATTCCGCTTGATGATGTTCCATCACCATAACTGCTTACACTCATAAAGTCTAAAGACACTGGAATTGTAATTCTTTTTGCGAGTTCACACATAAAGAATACGCCGCCTTTTAAAATACAAATCAAGTGTACTTGCTTTCCTGCATAGTCTTCACTGATTTTTTTTCCTAATTCTTCGATCCTTGCATCCACCTCTTGTTCTGATACCAATACTTTAATTGTTTCTGCCATGGCTTTTCCCTTTCTTATTCATTTGTAGTATTTTTTTTATTATTTATTTGTATTTCTAATACACGCTTTGTATTCCTTCCGGCCTGATAGATGCAATCGACGCGATAGCCAATAATCCACAGGATATGACTCCCGTCTGCTACCAGAAGTATTTTATCACGCTCGCTCTGAGAAATTTTTTCATTGATAAAATATGCTTTCAGCTTCTGCGTCTTGCCATCTGGATGTATCGTAATATAATCCCCAGGCTGTCTGGTCCGAACACATAGTCCGTTTTTTATTATATCATAATCAAAGCATTTCGTGTTAGTTTTTTGTGGAAACGTTCCATGTGTTTCCAGATTTTCCTGCAATCTAAATGTAATCTGAGTATCATCCAACTCAATCTTCTGCTCTTTTTTTTCATTCAGAAGGATGTCTGCATGTAATTTGATCTGTTCTTTGCATCTTTTCTTCTTGAGAAGGATTCCCTCATAAACTCTGGAAGCCTCTACTTCATATGGAAGATCCAGTTTTCTTCCCACCTGCTTTTGGAATAAATCAAAAAGTGCATTCACATGTACAGCAGAAATATCCTTTTCTCTTCCACCAGCCTTGACGAGTGCTTCCTTCAAAACAAGCGGCTGAAATACCCTTGGAATCCATTTCCAGTCTTTTCCACAGACAATGATCTCTTTTTCATGGAATACAACACATCTTTGAAAATAGAATTCCCTCTGTTCTTCCATATATCCCTGTATTTCCCGAAGCTGCTCCATCGTCTCACTGATATGGGATACTGCGCAAGGGTTGATTTCTGACTGCAAAAAAGGAATCATATGATTCCGCAGACGGTTTCTGGTATAGTCATCACTTGCGTTCGTCTCATCTGTGCAATGTCCAATCTGACGCTGCTTTAAGAATGCTTCAATCTCTGTTCGCTCCAGACAGAGTAAAGGACGAATCCACTGTTCTTTGACCGGAGCAATCCCTCCAAGCCCTTTAAGTCCTGTTCCGCGACTCAGATTCATAAAAAATGTCTCTACGTTGTCATTCTTATGGTGCGCAGTTGCAATTTTATTTGCTCCATATACCCGCATCGTCTTCTGGAAGGCCTCACGTCTTACTTCACGCCCTGCTTCCTCAATAGATTGTTTCCTGATTTTTGCAATTGATTCCACATTTTCCAAATAGGTCACACATAAAATGTGATTTTCTTCACAAATTTTCTTTACATAAGTTTCATCGGCATCTGCTGTCTCTCCACGAAGTCCATGATTGACATGAACGACCACCAGTTCAAACGGTATCGTTTTCTGAAGTTCCATCAGCACAAAAAGAAGGCATACGGAGTCTGCACCTCCAGATACGCCTACAATCACCTTATCTCCTTGTTCCAGCATATGCCACTTCGACACATAATCGCTTACTTTTTTTAGCATGTTCCTATTTTCCTTTGTAAATTTCTTTCATTCTATCTTATTCTATTTTATTTTTCAAGACTCCATATTCCAACTGCCAGAACAGTCATATCATCCACGGGCACCTGTCCGGAACATTCCAGTACCTGTTCCAAAATATGATGTGCAATCTCCTTTGGATTTGATTTTTTAGTTCCTTCAATGATCATGCGCATCAAAAAATCCTGCTCCCCACCAGGAAGAGCATCCATTACACCGTCCGTCATCATAATCACAATGTCCCCATCTGACAGACTTCGTTTCATTTTTTCCAGCTCCAGATTGGCAACAACACCGATCGGCAGACTCGTCGATCGTATCATCTCTACCTTCTCCTTCCGGATGATAAATGTGGTAGACGCACCAGCTTTTACAAACTCACATTTTCCACTGTACAAATCAAAAACTCCCATATCGATCGTAGAAAAACGCACTTCTTCCCTTCCTGTCACCAAAGCAGTATTAAGCATTTGAATTGCTGTCTCCTTTGGAAACCCTGCATTCAACAACTCTTCCAGCAGCTCCACTACCATCACACTTTCACGGTATGCAGTCTCTCCAGCGCCCATGCCATCCGACAGAATGACACCTTGCTTCCCACCCGGAAGATCAAGCATCGAAAAGCTATCTCCCGATATCCTTCTGCATCCTTTCCCGATTCTGGCTACTCCCTGCAGCGTGTAAAAACGCGGTCCCTCTACACATGTCACAGTACAATACTCCGATCCTACTACCGGTCTTTCCTCTTTTCCCAGAATCATGTTGCGCCCACAGCACTCCGACACGATCTGTGCCACTTCTTTTGTTGTAATACACTGGTCTTTCTTTGCTTTTGTCGTTACATGTATCTCATATCTTCCATCTTCTGTCACAAAAAATACAGTCGTAAGCAGTTTGACCCCCAGACGGGCGAACCTGCTTTTCATCTTCTTTTCCAAATGTTCATCCGCAAAAATACTTGCATCCAACTCTCTTGTCGCATGCTGAATCATCTGTGCAAATGAGTCCAATTGAACAGCGCAGCCCTCTCTACCCTGCGCCAGCTTCTGATTCCAGAGTATCATCTGCTTTCCTTCCCGATATACATTAATTGCATTACGTACCATTTTCGGGGCTTGTACACAATTCTTTTGAACCTTGCGCTTCACTTCCACATTTAGCTCTGTTCCATAATGTTCGATTGTGCGAAAAATCTCTCTTACCATATCAAATGTGTGTCTGCGCTCTCTCCCCATGCACATCTCATAATTTCCACAATTTTTACACGTCTTTTCGCAGATTTCCTCAAACATTTCCTCCTGCTCTTCATCCGAAAAACCGGTCTTCTTCTCCTCCAGTTCCAGAAACATCTTCGACAATTTTTCTATCGAATTCACAAACTTATCAATCTGAATCACATATGGATTCATCTGCAGATCTTTCATAAACGAGTTTTCCTTTCTTAGTGTACAAAAAAAGCTCTAGGAAAAACTCCTAAAGCTATCTTTTGCATCTCTATATTCTATTTCAATATGTATCATACAGGCTACTCAGCTTCAAATAAAATCTCATCCGGATACACTAAGCCAAGCTTATCCTTCGCAACGTCTTCAACATACTCATCTGTCCCTACATACGCTTCCAAGTCTTCGATCTCTTTTTTGCGCATCTCTTCTTCCGAAATCTGTGCCTCCAACTTTGCCTCTTGCGCTTTGTACTTCTCATTCTTCTTGTGTAATGAAACACTGCCCACCATAAGTACAACCGCCAGCATCAAGATGACACCGGAAATCGCCATAATACTAAGCTTATGCTGCATTGCACGCTTACTTCTGCGACCTTTCTTTTTCATTTGTCCCATATTGATTCACCCTTTATTCTATACTCCGATACTCGTAATATCATCTTACCCTTTTTTCCTTGATTTATCAATGCCTTTTTTGAGTTTTTGGAACAGCTTCAGCGTAAGAATTCCGCCCAGTAAAACTCCAATCACAAAGTACCATCGAATCGCTCCATTACAGGTGCGATACATCTCCATAAACAGATATAGACCGGCTGCCACCCAAAACACCAAATCCTCCATGGAAACCCAAAATAACGAATGGCTGACCATTCTGCGGAATACTCGGATCGCACAATAGACCATTGCGACCAGATTCCCCGCCAGACACGCTGCAACAAAAATCGACATTTCTTTCCCAATTCCAAGCATGTTTTATTTAAACAATTTCAAAAAGAAATTCTCTCCCTTTTTACTGTTTTGTGGCACATCCGAATACGCCACACTATCAAAATGTCCGGCTATGTCCACTTCTCCCTTATCCAGACTCAGCCGATTGACATGAAGATCCTTTCCTTTGATCATCAGCATCCCCTGTTCTGTCTCCAAAAGGATTTCATTCAGATCAAAAGCTAACACATCCAATACCCCTGTGATCATGCTTGTCTTTCTATTATTTACTACCAGTTTATGTGCTTTCTGCACTTGTCTTTCTTCCAAAAAAAATCACAACCTTTCATACATTTCAATGATATTGTATGAAAGGCTGCTTTTAATTATGACAAGTTCTTGTTATTTATAAATACTTGAACAAATCTTTTGCTTCTTCTTTCTTCGTTGTATCCTGAATATCCAGAACCTCCACTTTCACCGTCTTTGTACCAAACAGAATCTCGATGACGTCCCCCACTTTTACCTTTACGGATGCTTTTGCAACAGTGCCATTCACAAGAACACGTCCTGCATCACACGCCTCATTGGCAACTGTTCTTCTTTTAATTAAACGTGATACTTTTAAAAATTTATCTAATCTCATATGAATCCCCTATCCTTACCGTCCAAAAAAGGAATGTGCACAGCACATTCCTTTGTAAAATCTCATTCTATAATCAGCGATTATGCATTGATAGCATCTTTTAAAGCTTTACCAGCTTTGAATTTTGGAGCTTTGCAAGCTTCGATCGTCATTGTTTCACCTGTCTGTGGGTTTCTGCCTTCTCTTGCAGCTCTTTCACTTACTTCAAATGTTCCGAATCCTACTAATTGTACTTTTTCACCTTTTTTAAGTTCTTCTGCAACTACATCTGTAAATACTTTTAATGCTTTTTCAGCGTCTTTTTTTGATAATTCTGCTCTTTCAGCCATTACTGCGATTAATTCTGCTCTGTTCATCAATACATCCTCCTTATAATCTACATTACCTAAATGAATGCGTCTAGATATTGTTATAATGGGTGGAAAAACGTTTGTCAAGCAAAAAATCCCAACTTTGGTCCGATTTTATAAGGATTTCACACTTTTTACAAAGCATATGAAAACAAGGACTCTAAAAACAGTTTCTTTTCCTCTGACTGCCTGATTGCCAGTTCTAATTTCTCCAGACTCTTTGCCGGAATCCATGCTTTACTGGAACGATAATAAGAATTTGCAGACTTCCAGAACTTCTCCGGATATGCAATACAAACAGCAATATACTGCAGTTCTTCTTTTGACAATGGATGAATTCGGTTATAATTCTCAATCATCTTATCTCCCAATTCCACATTCCACTGGTTTTTCTCTAATGTTTTCCGAAGAAAATAGTAAAGATCCGTTACCTGGATTCCTCCGTAAAAATGGTCGAAATTTGTCGACGCAATCCCACCAGGTGTCATCAGAATATTGTGATAGTTGTAATCCCCATGTGCAAGTGCATTACTTTCCATACTGTCGGAAAGCAATTTCCGATAACCGGATGATTTTAAATTTTCACACGCCTGCACTGCCCATTCATACATTGCATCAAAATATTTCAAATAGAGAAGTTCAAACTCCCCCTTTCCGACTCTGCTGCGAATAAAGGAACGTACCTTTTTCATTTCCCGGTTATGGCGCAGGAATTCCTTTTCCACATCTTCCTTGGGAGAGAGGCTTGTGCTGAAACTTTTCTTCATGATACGATGAAGGAGCGCAAGATTTCGTACCGCCTCCATGATATCCATTTCCTTTTTGTTGTCACATTCCTTTCCATGAAACCATTTTTTCACTATAAATCTCTGACCCTCTTCTGATATACTGAAAAGTCCATCCTCCTTATTTTTCATGAGTATATCTATGTTCATATACCCTTCCTGCAATAGATGATTCTGAAGCTCATATAATACAGGGATTCTTTTTTCAGAGCAATGTACTTCCTTTAATTGAAACAATCCCTGATTTGTGTCACATAAAATAGCACCTCGAATTTTTCGGGTGCTTCTTACATCTATATCATATTGCTGTAATATTTCCAGTTCTTTTTCCTTCATACTGCCCCCTACATTTTCCGTTTCGTTGTTCTTTCTAATGTATGTCGAGAGCGGGGGAAGTATGCGTGGAAAGAAAATTTGTTAAAATATAGGAATTATGAAGTTTGTCATGTGACTATATTAAAAGGTTCACTATATACATATCCAACTAGTCCGTCACTGTTTTGAGCTAAAATCAAATCTGGTCCATATGATAATTCACGTAAATTTGGTCCATATGTTTGCCCATTTTCATTTACCGGATATCCATTAGTAAGAATTTCTTCTTCAGAAGGGATTTCTAATAAGTCACATTTTGTTTGGTTATTAACTTGAGTTCCCTGTATTGAAGAATTTTTTTGAACTAAGGAAAAACCTAAAATTATAACTGTTAGAATCGTTAAAAGCAATATGTGTGTTTTTTTATAACGCATTTTGTTGCC
>JBGVGF010000004.1:0-4690 GCA_045121495.1 Faecalimonas sp. | reverse complement strand
AGCATGTGGCAATGAGGATTGGCAGATGTTACCGTTTTGCTTGGATGCGCAATCAGGAATTGTATCAGATTGTGAAAATGCAAAGGAGTATCGAAAACTTATAGGGTTACAGATATAGTAAGAGGCACGCCCAAATTTCAGGTTTCGTTCCATTCTGTAAAGAAAAATGAATAAATGTCGATAAATATTATGAGCTAAGGATGGCGTCTGTTTTCAAGGGATTGAATGTGAAAATAGACGCTGTTTCTGTTTGGATTGGAGGTTATATTATGAGAATACAAGCGGCAAATACATTTTATACAGGTACTTACTCTGTTTTGAATACGAAGTCATCATTTCCATATGCTGTGAAAGTTGAAGGTTACGGAAATACAAGAAACCAAAGGAGTTTATTTCAGTTTGCACATGTGACAATAACGGAACATATGGTAAATGCAAAATATGGTACAAAGATTACAAATGGTCCGAGAGTACAGAGGCAGACAGAAGGTAGTAAGAAAAAAGAAGATTGGACTGAGGTATCCAAAGAACAGTTGGCAAAAGTAAAACTACCGGCTTCATTTGAAAAATTGAAAGAACAAAAATCTTATTTTTATCATGGAGAAAACATATCGGATTATGAACTGGTGCAAACAGCAGTAGCATTGGGGAAAATGGAATTACCAACAGATGAAAAAAAGTGTATCCCGGACAGAGCTGCAATGGATGCATTTGAAGTGCTTGTCAGAGATCAGGCGGCTCCCAAAAACTCATGGTCAAATACATTGTATTCGGAAGATGGAAAATATACTTTTACAAAGACTGAAAGCGGTAGATGGCAGATGCATTTGATTGATGATGCTGCCGTAGGTGCATCTTTGGAAGATATAGCAAATTGGATGATGAGCGGCACACCCAATAGAAATATTGAGACACGCTACCTAAATTATCTTCATACTGTTGATCCGGATTTATATAATGTGGCGATGCGAATAGGTTCCGAGGTTCGTACTTATGGTTTTATGGAGAATTTACATCAGCAGGGAATATTAAGTGATAGTCAAAATCAGTATGATATGAGTCTGCTGGGTATGTTATTCGGTAAAGATGCGGATAGTATGCGTATGATATTGAATGGGTGTAAGGAGTCTGGTAATTTTTTGGAATTATTGGATTTGTATAGCCCGGATGGAGCAAAATCGTTGGATAAGCTTCGGGAACAGCAATATAAGCACGGTGGAATTGTTTAATATAGCGAGTTTTATGACAGGATATGGCTAATGCTGTATCCTGTTACATTTTTTATATTAACATTTTTGAATATTTTGTCGATATACAAAATGATAGAGTATAGGTAAACGGATTTACCACACAGAATACAAGGAGGTATTAATATGGATTTAGGAGCAATTACTAACAGTACAAATGCAGTAGCTAACACTTATGCTACAAAGGAAACGAAACAGGCTGATGAAGTCAAAAAGTATGGTGTGACCGGAAAGACGATTGGTCAGCCGAAACTTAGTGAAAATGCAAAGAAGTATTATGAGGAATTAAAGTCTAAATATCAAAATATGGATTTTATTCTGGTAAGCAATGACATGAAGGAAATGGCAAAAGCGAATGCGGGAAGTTTTGCTAACCCTCACAAAATGGTTGTTTTGATTGATGAAGAAAAGATTGAGCGTATGGCAACGGATGAGCAATATCGTAAACAGTACGAAGGCGTGATTGCTTCTGCACAGAATAAATTGCCGGAGTTAAAGCAGTCATTGGGCAATTCTGCAAATATCAAAGGATTTGGTATGCAGGTAAACGATAACGGTGCATCTTCATTCTTTGCAGTTATGGATAAGTCTTTTAAAGATCAGGCGAATAGATTGGAAAAGCAAAGAGCCGAGAAAAAAGAAGAAAAGAAAGCGGCTCAGAAAAAAGCTGAGAAAAAGGAACGGGAAGAACAGCTTGAAGAGAAAAGGCTTAAGAAGAAGGAATCACAGGAAGTAGTAATTACAGCAAATTCTATTGAGGAATTGAAGAAAAAGATAGATGACTATAACTATTTACAGATGGCAGATACTGTAAAGACGGATGCTGAAAAGTATCTTGGAACAACGATTGATTTCAAGGGATAGGAGGCAGACAATGATTACAGGAACCATTTACAATGCAGGAAAAATGCTGGAAATGACTCAGAAATGGGAGCAAAAGAAATCGTCTGGCAATATCTTGAAAAAAGAAGTAAAAGAATTATCTCCGGAAGAACAGCAGCTAAAAATGTATCAGGAGCAGCTTGAAAGAGAGCGTGAAGGAAATGAATATAGTTCCATTTATGCGAAGATTCAAAGTGGTCAGGAATTAAGTCCGGCAGAAGAAGATAAACTCCGTGCAAAAGATCCTAAGATGTATATGGAGTATAAGGCTGACAGAATGGAACAGGAAGCCTATGAGAAAAAGCTGAAAAACTGTAAAACGAAGGAAGAAGCGGAAAGACTTCATGTAAACAGGATGAATGGTAAATTGTCCGAACTAAAGTCGATTGTTAATAATCCTAATATTCCCAAGAGCGAAAAATTAAAAGAAGCACAAAGAATATTGGGTGATACCACTAAAACAGCACAGATTTTTCATACATTTACAAAGAGTGCTGAGTTTAAGGAACTGCCTACGGAAGAAGAAGTAATGGAAGCGAAACAGGCAGAAGCCCAGTTGCGTGAAGAACAGCTTGTAGGTGGAGCTGATGAAAATTCAGAAGTAAATGCAGAGAGCGATAATGAGACTCAAGTTGTGCCTAATATATCGGAAGATGATAACATCGTAGATAATGCCGGAAATACCATAAAAGACACTCAGCATAGTGTGGCATTAGAAACCGAAAAAAAGGTATTAGAAGAAATGTTTGAGTTAGAAAAGAAACATTTTGGAGAATCAAAAAAGGCAGTAAAGATTGATGTATCACTCTGATTTCAGTCTTCTGTTAGTCTGAAAACATGCAAAGCTTTGAAGTTGGTGGTGCGTTATGAGAAAAGTCTATTTAGATACAACACAAGCGGATATGTGTATTAGCGTATATGTGAACGATGCAGAAGTAGTTCTGGCTGGGGCATCTGTGAATGCTATGTCCGTTAAGCATAAAAATAGTGAGTACCAAAAATTCGCTGAGAAATATGATGTACATTTTATATTTGCGGATGATGTTCCAAAAGTAGACTTTTATACTGTGCCGATGGTAGATATTTTCGCTGTAGATAGCGCTGGAGGATATGTTGGTTCTGTAGGTCAATTAACGGATTTAGAAGCGGATATACCTGTTTGTTATATTGATGCAGAGAAGAGGTGTTATCTGATTGCTACAAATGGAAATGACTTTTTGAGTAAAGTGGGCAATTGGAAAGCAGATTTAATGCCTTATAATGATATAGAATTTTTTGATTCACTTGAAATGGCGAAAAAAAAGTTTGAGTTTTTAGATTGAGCTCAGATAGAACAAGAGTTGAAAAACGTAGAACAGAAAAAGTAAATTTGAAGTTGATAAAGGAGATTATCAGTGATGAGTACACAAACAAAAGAAGCTAAGGGATGGGATTATTTTGCATATGCGCTGTATGCGTTTGCAGGATTGGGCATAGAAGTATTGCTTGCTTTCTTTTTGGAGCCGCTAATTTATGGGTGTTCTATGAATGAGTGGTCTACGGCACAAAACATAAGCCACTGGATAATTACATGTATATGCTGGGGGATAATGTGTGCTGTTCTGATTAATACAGCAAAAAGCAAATATAGTTTTAATTTATTTGAAAAAACAAAACCTATGAAAATATGGCAGTGGGTTTCAGTGGTTATTATTTTTATATTAATGATTGTTTTTTCTTATATTGATTGGAACGGTTCTAAAGTGTTAAAGGAATTTCGATACAATGGTTGGCTTAAGTTTATATTTCAGTATATTTATTATGTTTTTGAAGTAGGGCTTGTTGTGTTGATTGTTATATTTGGACAGAAAGCATTTGAAAAATGGTTTCATAAAGATTCTGCTGTGTGGATTCCTTATGGAGGAGTTTTGACAGGTCTTACTTGGGGAATGGTACATATACTTACGAAAGGTGATTTATCAACAGGTGTATCATTGTCTTTAATAAGCATAGGATATGGCATTACTTATTTATTGGTAAATCGTGATATCAAAAAGGCATACATTTGGATATTGCTTATGTTTGTTTTATAAAAGCATATTGACAACAATTGAAGCACTCGAAAATTTCAGTTTGCAGATTTGAAACAAAAGAACATAAACACAACAGCGTAAGGGCAGTTATAGACCGTAAAGGTTTGTAGCTGCCCTTTTTGCGTTTACAGAACTTTTGGACAAAATGTCCAGAAGTGGAAGGAGAGCTTATGATGTATTTACTGCACAGGCTGTATGTTCCCCCATAGCGGAATTACAGCAACAAAAAATCAAGGAGGAAAACCATGCAGGAGGAAGTTACACAGAAAACGATTGCCCTTGTTTTCAAGTCCTCAAGGCTGACCGCCGATGTATTGAAAAAAGCCGTGAAGATGTATCTGGAACACCGGAAAGCCGGGAAACAGGCAACGCATGGAAAAATGTCAGTGAAAAAGCTGGTAGGTCAGGGTATGGGAGCTTCGAGTATTGAGGTTACGGATAACAACATCAAGTCCTTTGAGCGGGTGGCAAGGAAATACAATGTTGACT
>JBGVGF010000003.1:0-7339 GCA_045121495.1 Faecalimonas sp. | reverse complement strand
GAAGGAATTCTTCCTCCTGATGAACCGATAGCTTCTTGATCTGATTTTCAAAAATCTATATTACTTCAAAAAGTTGTCTATTTTAGACAGCTTAGATAAGTGCGCCATTTATTGGCTTACCTCTACTTTCTTTCACACTACACCTCTTATATATCACATATCTATAATAAGCCTTTAATGCTAAAAAAACAATGCAAAAATAACGAAAAACGGTTTATACTATTAGTATGTCGGCCTGGGCTGACTCGAATCTCGCCCTAAGGCTTGCGAGCGAGTTTTGAATGTTTAAGATAGAAGGAGTAAGTATGAATGAGGTATTGTTAAAACAGGCACAAGAAATACAACCCAAATTAGTGGAAATACGAAGAGATTTACATCGTCATCCTGAGACAGGATTTGATTTGAAATATACTGTGGAAAAAGTACGACAAGAGTTGATAAAAATCGGGTGTGAACCTGTCGATTGTGGGAAAGCAGGACTGGTAGTTTTAGTGGGCGGTAAAAAGCTGGGGAAGACACTGATGCTTCGTGCAGACATGGATGCATTACCGTTAGGAGAAGAGGCTGATATTGATTATAAGAGTGAATATCCAGGAAAAATGCATGGATGCGGTCATGATATGCACACATCCATGTTGCTTGGGGCGGCCATGCTTTTAAAGAAACATGAAGAAGAAATAAAAGGAACCGTGAAATTGGTATTTCAACCTGCGGAAGAAATTTTTCAGGGATCTTTAGATATGATCAAGGCAGGCGTCTTAGAAAATCCACATGTGGACGCGGCGGTTATGATACATGTGACATCTGGCATGCCAATTCCTGCCGGGATGCTTATGATTCCAGCAGGAGGAATCAGTATGTCTTCCTGTGAACAGTATCATATTACGATTACTGGAAAAGGCGGGCATGGCTCAACACCACATATGGCGATCGATCCAATAACAGTTGCCGCACAGGTACATCTTGCGTTGCAGGAAATCAATAGCAGAGAGCTTGATCCAAGAGCATATGGAGTTTTTACAACCTGTAAATTTAGAGCGGGTGAGACTTCAAATGTGATTCCAAATACTGCAGAAATGTGGGGAACGATTAGAACTGCCGATGCAGAAGGAAAAATCGGAGAACAGATCAAACAGAGAATGCAGGAAATTGCACAAGGAATCAGTGTGGCTATGCGCTGTGAGGCAAAGGTGGAATTCTATGATTATTGTCCTTGCATGGTGGTAAATCGTGAATTGTCAGATAGCACCTTAAGGTATATGAAGGAATTGATCGGACAAGGTGCGATTGCAATTTCAGAACAAGGTGGTGGAAGCGAGGATTTTGCATTTGTAAGCCATGAAGTACCAACTGTAGGAATGTTTTTAACAGCAGGAAGTAGTAAAGAAGGATATGAGTTTGGACTTCATCATCCAAAGATGAAATTAGATGATTCGATTCTTTGGGAAGGCAGCGCTGCTCATGCTTATTTGGCACTGCGTTGGCTGGAAGAAAATTAGTGAGGAGGAAAAGAGAGTGAAAAAGAATTTAAAGAAACTATTTTCTTACTATAGACCATACAAAGGTCTGTTTTTTGCTGATTTGCTGTTTGCAATCATCGGGGCAGTCGTTACCTTGATTATTCCGTTGATTGTACGGTATATCACAAGTGAAGTTATCTATTTTGAAATGTCAGAGGCTACTCAAACCGTATTTATGCTGGGAGCTGTCATGGTGGTTCTAGTACTCGTTGAGGCGGGATGCAATTATTTCATGACCTATTACGGGCATATGATGGGTACATATATGGAAGCCAATATGCGAAAAGATATTTTTGAACATTATCAAAGATTATCGTTTGCCTTTTATGATAATCAAAAAGTGGGTGGTCTATTATCGCGTATTACGAGTGACTTGTTTGATATCACAGAACTTTTACATCATGGTCCGGAAGATATTATTATTTCGATTATTAAGATTCTAGGTGCGTTTATTGTATTGATGAATGTAAATGTGCCGCTTGCTTTGATTACTTTTTCTTTTGTACCGATTATGGCAGTGTATGCATTTCATTTTAATCGAAAAATGAAGCGTGCATTCAAAGTGAGACGTGAAAAAATTGGCGATATCAATAGTCAGATTGAAGATAGTCTTTCTGGAATCCGTGTTGTGAAATCATTTGCAAACGAAGAAATTGAAATTGAAAAATTCCATAAGGGTAATGAGAATTTTGTGGAAGCAAAGAGAATCAGTTATCAGCATATGGCCGGTTACCATTCAGGTCTTGGTGGTCTTACGACCATGGTGACTGTTGCGGTGCTTGTTGGTGGCGTTTCATTTATGTCAGTGGGTAAATTAAATGTAGCAGATTTGATTACTTTTTTGTTATACATCAATAATTTTACAGAACCTGTGAAGAAACTGATCAACTTTACAGAGATGTTCCAAAACGGATACTCTGGATTTGAACGTTTTATGGAAATCATAGATATTGTTCCAGACATCAAGGATTCGAAAGATGCTGTATCGGTTGATGGAATGAAAGGTGATATTACATTTGATAATGTTTCATTCTATTATGAAAAGAATAATGAAAAAGTACTCAATCATATTCAGCTGGATGTGAAAGCAGGGGAATATATGGCTCTGGTAGGAGCATCTGGTGTAGGAAAGACAACGCTTTGCAGCCTGATCCCTAGATTTTATGATGTGACGGATGGTTCGATTAAGATAGATGGAATCGATATTCGAAAAATGAAACTGGCTGACTTACGTAATCATATTGGAATTGTGCAGCAGGATGTGTATTTGTTTGCTGGAACAATCATGGAAAATATTCGCTATGGTAATCCAATGGCATCTGATGAAGAAGTGATTCTGGCTGCAAAAAGAGCAAATGCGCATGAATTTATTATGAGTTTTCCAGACGGATATCATACTGATATAGGGCAGCGTGGTGCAAAACTTTCTGGAGGACAAAAGCAAAGAATATCAATTGCACGTGTATTCTTAAAGAACCCGCCAATATTGATTTTTGATGAAGCTACATCCGCACTGGACAATGAAAGTGAACAAGTTGTGCAGCATTCACTTGAGGAGTTAGCAAAAAATCGAACAACGTTTGTAATTGCACATAGGCTTTCCACAATTCGCAATGCGCAGCGTATTTTAGTTCTGACAGAAAAGGGAATAGAGGAAGAGGGTTCGCATGAAGAACTGATGGAAAAGAAAGGTGCTTATGAAGCATTATATAAATTACAATTTCGATAAATATAGCAAAGGGACGTCGCGATGACGTCCCTTTTGAAGATTCTAATTCACAAATAAATGGATGCGTTTGTTGAAATATACAACATTTAATGCAAGCATAACGATTGAACTTATCAGTGTTGTAATTGTAGATGAATCCAACATCATGATTCCAGTAACAAAACTGACAACAATATAGTAGATAGTGGATCCAATTGCATTTGCCGCGAGCAAAATATAGTAGCTCATAGGTCCATTTTTTTTGAAGTGTGCAAGACGAAATCTGACATAAACAGCATATACAGCCAGAACAATGACAAAAATACCAAATAATACGTCGATAATCTTAAGTCCTGCTCCGTAGTAGAGATATACTGTAGAAGCAGCGCCCCCTGAAATGTTGTAATTAAGACCAGTGATCTGCATGATGCCGGATCCTAAATTGATTACAGCAGAGAAAAATAAGCTGAAATAAATTAAAAAATTATACCATTTCATTTTTGGTTGTGGTCTTGTGGAATTCATATTCTCACTTTGTGGGGTCTGAGAATATTCAGGTGTGTTGTAAGATTCGTTTGTATCCATATATTACCTCTTTCTCATATGTCAAAATGCATATGCAATTTAGTAAAAACAATCATAACACAAATAAATATGCATGACAATGAGGAACAATTTATAAAATTTCAAAGAATATGCAAAAAATAAAAAAAATGTGTTATACTACATGAATTAGTAGAAAAACGAAGAGTAAAGGAGAGAGAACAATGATTGCAAAAAAAATGCAAAGCATGGTAGCAAACAGTTCAGCGATCAGGGCTATGTTTGAAGAAGGAAATCGATTGGCACAGATTTATGGAAGAGAAAATGTATATGATTTCAGTCTTGGTAATCCAAATGTACCGGCACCACAAGAAGTAAAAGATGCAATCCTTGAAATTTTAAACGAAGAAGATCCAGTTGCACTTCATGGCTATACGAACAGCAATGCAGGATATGCTGATGTAAGAGAGGCTGTTGCAAACTCAATTAATGAGCGATTTGATACACACTTAGAAGGAAAAAATATTGTAATGACAGTAGGAGCAGCAGGCGGACTTAACGTTGCACTCAAGATTTTATTAAATCCTGGTGACGAAGTAATTACGTTTGCACCATATTTTGGAGAGTATAGAAGCTACACTGCAAACTTCGATGGTGTTTTAGTTGCTATTTCACCAAATACAGAAACATTTCAACCAAAGCTTGATGAATTTGAAGAAAAGATCACAGCAAAAACAAAAGCTGTCATCGTAAATACTCCAAACAATCCAACTGGTGTTGTATATTCCGAAGACACGGTTAAGAAATTGGCATCGATCATGGAAGCGAAGCAAAAAGAATTTGGTACAGACATCTATCTGATTTCGGACGAACCTTATCGTGAGCTTGCATACGATGGTGTGGAGGTGCCATATTTAACAAAGTATTATGCTAATACAATTATTGGTTACTCATTTAGTAAATCGCTTTCCCTTCCAGGAGAACGTATTGGATATCTTGTGATTCCAGATGAAGCGGCTGACAGTGAAGATTTATTATCAGCTGCAAGTGTGGCAACACGTATCTTGGGATTCGTAAACGCACCAACATTACAGCAGAAAATGGTTGCAAAATGTTTAAATGCAAAGACGGATATTTCGTACTATGATAGAAATAGAGAGACTTTATATAATGGATTGTTAGAATGTGGATTTGAATGCATTAAACCAGAAGGAGCATTCTATTTATTTGTTAAATCACCAATTGCAGACGAAAAAGAATTCTGTGCTGCAGCTAAAAAATATAATATCTTAATTGTTCCAGGAAGTTCTTTCGGATGCCCAGGATATGTGCGTATGGCTTACTGTGTTTCTTATGAAACAATCGTAAATTCATTACCAAAATTCAGAGCATTGGCGAAGGAAATCTTGACCAGATAAAATAGACAGCGAAAGGGACTGAAAATATGAAGGCTTATGAAAAAAATATTCGTAAAGTAGAACCTTATGTTCCAGGAGAACAACCACAACACAAAGTAATCAAGTTAAATACCAATGAGAATCCATACCCTCCAGCACCAGGCGTAAAACAGGCACTGATGAATATGGATGTGGATCGAATGCGACTCTATCCGGACCCGACAGCAGGCAGTCTTGTACATACATTAGCAGAATATTATGGCGTTCAGGATGATCAGGTGTTTGTAGGGGTTGGTTCTGATGATGTACTTGCAATGTGTTTTCTGACATTTTTTAATTCGGACAAACCTATTTTATTTCCGGATATTACGTATTCTTTCTATAAAGTATGGGCGGAATTGTACCGCATTCCTTATGAATGCCCTGCACTCGATGAGGAGTTTAGAATTGTAAAAGAAGATTACTACAAAGAAAACGGGGGAATTATTTTCCCAAATCCGAATGCGCCGACTTCTATATATGAAGAGTTAGATTTTGTTGAAGACATTCTTAAGCGCAATCAAGATGTCATAGTGATTGTTGATGAAGCATATATTGATTTCGCAGGAAAGTCAGCGATAGAATTGATTGAAAAATATGACAATCTGATCGTAGTACAGACATTTTCAAAGGCGCGCTCAATGGCTGGCATGCGCATTGGTTACGCAATCAGTAATCCTACATTGATTAAGTATCTAAATGATGCGAAATACTCGTTTAACTCTTATACAATGAATCAGACTTCTTTGATCTGTGGTGTAGAAGCAGTGAAAGATAAAGCGTATTTTGAAGAGCAGGTTCAGAAAATCATCGATACCAGAGAATGGGCAAAAGAAGAACTTCGTGCTTTGGGATTCACATTCCCTGATTCAAAATCGAATTTTATCTTTGTGACACATCCTAAATATTCGGCTAAGAAATTATTCGAAGCATTGAAAAATGAAAATATTTATGTTAGATTCTTAGGCGGTGCACGTATACAGGAATACCTGCGTATTTCAATCGGCACAAAAGAAGAGATGGAGACTTTGATTTCCTTCTTAAAAAAATATGTAGCTGCTCAGAGTTAGCTGGAACTTTGAAATATGTAAGTTCTTTGGGGCTGGGAATGAGCAGAAAATGATAATAAAATGGGGAGAAAAAATATGTTAAAACTGATATTACAGGGGATGGCAGTTGGTATTGCAAATATCATTCCGGGCGTAAGTGGCGGAACCATGATGGTAGCAATGGGATTGTATGACAAATTGATTCATTGCATCACACATTTAAAGAGCGAATTTAAAGAAGCAGTAAAACTATTAGTACCAATTTTTGCAGGTGCAGGAATTGCAATCGTTGTCTTATCGAGATTATTTGAGTATTTACTGACAGCACATCCGATTCCTACGAATTTTGCATTCTGTGGACTTATCGCAGGAAGCCTTCCATTTATTTTTAAAAAGGTAAAAGGGCATTCTTTGACAATTGGTAAAATCATTCCATTTCTGGTGTTCTTTGCAATCGTAATTGCAATGGCGCTTATGGGCGAAACAAGTGGAGCAGCGGCAGATGTGAGCTTTTCGGTAATCAACGTGATTAAGTTGTTTGCTGTTGGCATCATCGCTGCAGCAACAATGGTAGTTCCAGGAGTAAGTGGTTCCATGATGCTGATGCTCTTAGGGTATTATGATGTGATTCTTGCAACCATCAATGACATAATTGATGCACTTCTTGCATTTGATATTGCTGGAATTATGACAGCAGTTGGTGTACTTGCACCATTTGGAATTGGAGTTGTATTTGGAATTTTCGTGATTGCTAAGATTATCGAATTTATTTTCTCGAAAGCTGAGATCCATGCATATTATGCAATTATTGGACTTATTTTGGCATCACCAATTGCCATTTTAATCAATACAAACTGGGATGGATTAAGTGTTTCAGCAATGTTAATAAGTGCAGGTACGTTTATATTAGGATGGGTTGCCGCAAGCAAATTGGGCGGCGAATAAATGGGGATTTGTTTGATTTTATCTACTTACGAATTCGTTGCTTATTATCCTCTGCTTCAATGCTCCACTGCATTCAACTTCATCTAGTATCTGTAAGCAAAAAAGGATGCTTGCCGTGAGAGGCTCGCATCCATTTTT
>JBGVGF010000002.1:0-4166 GCA_045121495.1 Faecalimonas sp. | reverse complement strand
GCGAAGAAGATGAGGACATACCTTGGCCTGTTTCATCCGCTTGGAAAGATTCATCTCTGGATAAATCGGATAAATATCCATTTCATTCATGTAGCGTCTTGCCTTGCGGCGACCAACATGATAGCCACGGGCTTTCAGCTGTGCAGACATTTGTCTTGCACCCCAAGTAGGATTGTCCGTATGAAGATGATCAATTATCTCTTTGCAAGCAAGTTCTTCTTCTGATACAGGCGTACCCTTGTAATAAATACTTGTGCGATTGATGTCAAGTAGCCTGGCACCAACGGAAACCGGGATTTCCTTAGTCGTCAAAAGGCTTTGGACTAAATTTACTCTCATAGTCAGGTCCGCAAATTTCTTCAGATTTTTTCTTGAGCCAGTCAATCTGCATGGTTAACTGACCAATCTTTTTGGCATACTCCGCTTTTTCCTTGCGCTCTTCGGCAAGTTTTTCCTTGAGATTTTCCTCACGCTTGTCGTCGAACACAACAGAAGCATTGTTCAGGAACTCTTTCTTCCAGTTACGGAGCAGATTTGGTTGGATATTATTTTCAGTTGCCAGGGTGTTGAGATCTTTTTCTCACTTAAGCAACTCGATTACAAGGTCTGATTTAAATTTGGCACTAAAATTTCTTCTTTGTCTGGACATGTTAATGAATTCTCTCTTTCATACTGATTTTAGTATATCAGATTCATTAAAATCTGTCCGAAAAAGTGTCTTAATTTATGAGACCATTATAGCCGAAAAAACATAGTTTTTTCATTAAAATTTTAAAATTACCCTGCGTAAGGGATCGCTTGTAACCCTGCGTAATGTATTAAAATCGATTATGTTGTTATGAAGCACACGGCTTCTCGCTTACTTTATTCTTGAGGGATGGAATATGGAAAACTTCTGCAATTACTTCAAGCGGTCTGTTCTGCCGTTGGATAAAGAACTACACTCAAAGTTGATGCACAGAACGGACTGCAAAACCTGTGCTTATTGCAGTTCTCAGATTGCGTTGTTTATGCATATGTTCTGGAATACAGGGATTACAGCAGTTATTTTCACAGGAATTATCTGGCTGATGGTTACGGTTTCCTATTTAAAGAATTGTGTTGTAAAGAGAAAACAAAAATTGAATCGATAAAGGATGAGGTTGGAGCTTATAAAAATGAAGCTCCAACCTTTTTATCATATATTGTAGCGCTGAAGAAAAAGCAAGAATACGAGTTGAATTTGTGGAAAAAATGTAGTATTTTGAGAATAATTAGAATGATTTCGGAAAAAGACAGGAGAATGCATAGGATGAGACATGATAGTGTACTATGGGAATATAAGTTTTTATCATCAGGGAAAATGAAAAAGCTTCGGGTCTGCTGCGGAGATTTGTGTCAGGAGCAAGGCGAATACGATGTACTGTTTTGTTCTGCATATAAAGGGGACTATTATCCAGTCTGGCGGACTCTGATTGGTGGATTATGGAGTGAAAAAAGAATATCTGTACAGGAATTGGCAAAATATCCGGAACTCGATATGAGAAGTATGGGATGTTGGTTGTCGAAAGAAATTCCGGGTAATTTTAAAAGAATTGGCTGTGTGGAATTGATCGATCCGGAAAAGAGATTGGATAAGGCATATTTAACGGAAATTACGCTGAAAAGTACCTTTTCTACCATGCGGTTCATGCTAGAACAGGCAGCGATTCGTCAGATTCCGGTCCGTTCCGTTGCACTTCCGATTCTTGGGACAGGAAATCAGGGAATAGAACTGTATTACATTGCAGTACCACTGATTCATCAATGTATTCGCGCATTAGAGACGATAGAAGGATTAGAAGAGATCACTTTCTTTGAGAGAAATCCATTTAAAGCAGAAGAATTGATACAAATCCTAAAAGAAACGGTGGATGCCAAGAATGAGGCAGTTCCGGAGGTGTTCATCAGTTATTGTAATGCACAGTCAAGGATTGCATATCAAATGAGAGACGCAGTTACACGAAATGGCATTTCATGCTGGATGGCCCCAGAATCGATTCGTGCAGGATCGAGTTATCAGGAAGCAATACCGCTTGCACTGACACAGGTTTCTTTGGTGGCACTACTTTTAACTCCAGAAGCAGAAGCTTCTCCATGGGTACCAAAAGAGATTGGAACGGCGATTGGGGCAAATAAGGTGATTCTTCCGTATCAATTGTATGATTATAAAATAGGAACTAAATTTCAATTCTTACTTCAGGAGTCCCAGATTCATCAGGGATGGAAAGATAAGGAGTTTACCGAGTTTGTAGAAAATATACATGGTTATTTGTCATAGAATAAAAAAACGTGAATCAAGCGGTGTCCGCAAAATGGAGATTTATGCAAATGGATAGGAAAAGAAGTAGTCAAAAATGTAGAGTGCATTTTTGTCTACTTTTTTTGTAAGGCTTTTGGCAGCGCATAGCATATTGTAAATGTTGTGGGCATATGCAAGAAAAGTTAAGCTTGTAAGAAATGCCCTGGGTATATATCAAATTTTGCAAATTCACTGCCAAGAAACTTGCTAAAATAACTCTAAATAATGTGTTTTTTTCTAAATGTAAAAAAAGAAAGTAATACTGCCCATGAATTCGGTCAAAGTGACGGTAGTGCAAGCTTGTTTTCATGTATACGACCAATTCGATGTTCTTTTGGGTTATTTTAACAAGTTTTTGGACAAGCAGATTTGTAAAATCTATCATATGCCCAGAGCATTTCCGCCAGAGTAAACTTTTTCACTATATGCCCAGAGCATTTCCGTCAGAGCAAAGAACATCCTAGGATCACCACTTACTCATAAAAGATGAAAAAAATAAAACAAAGACATGTGAGATACTGTATACAAGTTAAAGAAAGAGGAAGTGATGACATGAGTTTAGATAAATTTTACGGATGTTTGATCGGAGGCGCAGCAGGTGATGCGCTAGGATATGAAATTGAATTTTTAGGGGAAGATACTATTTTCCGTAATTTTGGTAAGGAAGGAATTCAGGATTATGTATTGCATATAGGTGAGGCAAGAATTTCTGATGATACACAGATGACATTATTCACGGCAGCAGGATTGTTGTCTGATTTTCAGGCAAAAAGTGCAGGCGGCAATCTTAGCGTAAGACCTGAAAGTGCTATCTGGGATGCATATCTGGAATGGTATGAGTTACAATGTGGCAATACCATTAAGAATGCAAAAAGTGGCTGGTTATGCCGCGTTCCGGAAATGGCTGCGTCAAGAGCACCAGGAATCACCTGTTTGCATACGCTAGGAAATAAACAGGCAGGATGCACGGGAGAATCTATTAATCACAGCAAAGGCTGCGGTGGTGTCATGCGTGTTGCGCCAATTGGACTCTTTTACAATAGACATCCAGAGTTGAAGGATGAGATTGTATTTGTAGATCGACTAGCTGCAGAGGCAGCTGCACTGACACATGGTCATCCACTAGGATATCTCACGGCAGCAGTCCTTGCACATATTGTGAACCGTATTGTGTACGGAGGCTGTACATTTGGAGATGGCTTAAAAGACATTGTATTAGAAAGTATAGAATATCTGAAAGGATATTACTCAGAGCAAGAGCATACCAGAGAGTTGTGTGATCTGATTCAGAAAGCAATTGATTTGTCGCAGAATGAAGAAGATGATTTGGATAACATCCATATTCTTGGAGAAGGGTGGGTTGCAGAAGAAACACTTGCAATTGCAGTTTACTGTGCACTAAAATATCAGAATGACTTTTCAAAGGCACTTTGTGTTTCAGTTAATCACCGTGGAGACAGCGATTCTACAGGAGCTGTGACAGGAAATATTTTAGGAGCATGGGTTGGATATGAGCGTATTCCAGAAAAATGGAAACAAAATCTAGAGTGTTATGATACGATTAAAAAGATGGCAGAAGAATTATATCAGACAGAATAAAATCAGATATAGTTAGGGGTGAGATTCATTTGAATTTCACCCTTTTTATATAGTATTGACAGTGGTAAAATAGTGAATATAAATTTGGAGACGAAATAACAGGAGGGTAGTGTGAAAGAAAGTAGAGGTAAGCCAATAAATGGCGCACTTATCTAAGCTGTCTAAAATAGACAACTTTTTGAAGTAATATAGATTTTTGAAAATCAGATCAAGAAGCTATCGGTTCATCAGGAGGAAGAATTCCTTC
>JBGVGF010000001.1:0-2944 GCA_045121495.1 Faecalimonas sp. | reverse complement strand
GGTACGATTTGGTCAAATGTCACAGAGAGAGTTTAACAAGAACATTAGGAACGGAAAGTACAGATAATGAATAAAAGTGAATATCGTAGTTGATTAAAAGCCATCAGTAAATAATCTGGTGGCTTTTATTATATTAAAAATAAGAAAGAATAGTTCGAGAATATAATTTGATTTGAACATCTGGTAAGCGATTCAAAACAAGGCGTATGGCTATCACAGCAATTACATGCTACAATAGCCACACGCCTATTTATTTAGGTGTTTCTTATAGTTCTGTGCCAATCGGCATTCTTTCGGAAGTTCATCCGACCACGGAAGTAATCGTTCGATTTCTTCCGGATGATTTTGAAAATCATTGTTGGGCATTTGCATCAATATGTGACGGAAGTATTCATATACATTTAATCCGTTCGCTTTTGCGCTCTCTGCTAATGTATATGCAACAGCACTTGCTGTGGCTCCTTTAGGAGTGTCTGCAAATAACCAGGATCGTCTGCCTGTTGCAAATGGGCGGATGTGGGATTCGCATAAGTTATTTGAAATTTCCAATCGCCCATCTTCGAGGAAAGTTTCTAACTGTGCTCTGTGACCGTTTGCGTAATTTAGTGCTTTGGTAAGCTTTTCATTTGTGGTTGGGATATTATCTGTTTTATCACACCACGACCAGAAGGCATCTAGAGCTGCACGTGATGCAGTCTGACGCTTTTCTTTTTTCTCTTCGTAAGAGAGTTCTTTTATTTTCTTTTCTATACGAAACAGGGTGTCTATATATTCCCTTGCTTCTGCACCTTTGGATCCGGGTATCTCCTTTCCTTTTGTGTCTAGCGGGATACTTTCTATGAAGTACCGTCTGCAATGAGACCAGCAAAAGTTATGCCTGATATCCTCATTTCCAAGATACTCATAGACCTTATAAGCATCCGTGGTCAGGTATCCATGGAAGTCTTTCAGCAACTTCCGGGCAACTTCCTTATTGCGGGTTTTAGAATAAAAAAAGTAGGTGGCATTTAATGCTTCGCATGCACCACTCTGAATCACCCACATATAGGAATTGGTACTCGGTGCACGTCCTTCCTCTTTATTTACCTGAATCCGTGTTTCGTCCATATGCAGTATCTCACATGACATGAGTACTTCATGCATACGGTCATAAATTGGGGCGAGCCATTCCTCACAGCATCGGATGACCCAGTGTGACAACTGGGCACGGGATGCTACAAGTCCCATAGCATAAAGTTCTTTTTCCATACGGTTCAGAGGAATGCCCATAACATACTTCTGATGCAGGATGTGTCCCACAAGCGAAGGAGTAGCAATAGAATGAGATAGAATATTTGCAGGGATGGCTGCTTTTTCAAAATGCTGGTTCGGATTATCACTTCCATCGGTTCCGCATTTGGTACATTTTGCAATCTGACGAACGATCTGTTTTACAATCAGTCTTGCAGGTTTAAATTCCACTTCTGTCCGCACAACTTCTTTTCCGATGACTTTAAGAGAACTTCCGCATTTACTACAGGTATCTTCCTCATTGATAATATATTCCTCAATCTCTTTTGGTAACCCGTCCAGCATTTCCTGACGTACACCGGGTTTACGGGGGGTTCTTGTGTAGGAAGGAACAACGATCTTTTTCTCATCCTTTTCCAAAGCTTTTGCCAGTTCTTCATTTGTTTCGAACAGACTTAATTGTCCCGGAAACTGGGTTGCTTCTGACGAACGTCCAAATCTCTGCTTTTTCGCATGTAATAATGCCTGTAGCATACCTTCAATCTGGATATTCTGTCTGCGGATGGTATCATCCTTTTTTTCGATTTCTTTCTGCTGAAGTGCAATTTCCTGCTTCTGTTTTTCGACTAATGCACGGAGCATGATAAGTTCTTCTTGTTCTGTCATTGGAATACCTGCCTTAAAATTTTCTAAGATAATTATACCAGAAATCTGCCCAAAAAGATACGGCTCAAGCCCTTAAAAACGCCGATTTTATAAGGATTTGAGCCGATATTTTCGTTGATTTGATGGTGCTAAAAACAGCAGTTTTCTATTGACATTTTCACATCATGATGTGCTTTTTTCTGTTCGATGGAAAGTCCATCTAAAAGCCATTTTAACTGTTGTTGTGTTACTTCTTTTACTTCATCCGGTGTCCTTGGCCATTGAAACTTCATACCATCCAAAAGTTTCTTGCTGGCAAGTATAAAACCATTATGATCATATCGTAGGATCTTGATTGCATTTCTCCTTTTGTTGCAGAAAACAAAGACGCAGTTTCCAACATAGGGGTCCAACTTGAATTGTGCGGATACCAATGCGGATAAGCTCTCCGTTTGTTTTCTAAAATCTGTAGGTCCACATGCGAAATAAATATGTGTGGCTGTGTTTGTAAATGACTCTAACATGGATGTTGTACCTGACGTATAAAATATGCTGCCAGGTCTGCATCCTCCTTTGACGTAATATCAAAATGCATCTCATTCCATGTGATATGTAGAGAAGAACCGAAGTGGTCTGCCTGTAGTGGTGCAGTTGGTGTAACATCTACAAAAACAGGCATTGTTTTTTCTGATATTTCACCCTGTTCCTTCTCTAATCGATTTTTCCAATAATAAAAAGTTGGCGATGACACATGGTTTTCTTTACACCATCTCTTTACAGAAAGCCCACTGGACATACAATCTTGTATGCGTTGTTGCCATAGTATCGCTTTTTCTTCATCCATGAAACTCCTCCCTTTTATTTCTTTTGGATGTAGTTTAGCAGAATGAATGGTAGAAAGCGATACGCCTTGTTTTGAATCGCTTACCTCAAGAACAAGTCCTAATACTGCATAACCATAATTAGAATATACGAAATCATAACTTGCTTTATTCATATTCAAGTTTCCTGCTTTGTCAGAAACCATTTCTTTTGTAACACCATAAAAATCATTTCTACCATTAAAAAA